>CAZAZU010000001.1:0-784859 GCA_964490105.1 uncultured Gammaproteobacteria bacterium
TCGTCAGCTCGTGCCGTGAGGTGTTCCCTTAAGTGGGGAAACGAGCGCAACCCCCGCCAAATGTTAAATATTCATTTGGGACTATCCTGTATTTTTTACAGGGGGGAAGGAGGGGAAGACGTCAAGTCAGCACGGCCCTTATACCCTGGGCCACACACACACTACAATGGCGAATAACAACGTGTTGCAAGCCAGCGATGGCAAGCTAATCACTAAAATTTCGCCTCAGTTCAGATTGGAGTCTGAAATTCGACTCCATGAAGCCGGAATAGGTAGTAATCGCGGATCAGCAAGCCGCGGTGAATACGTTCTCGGGTCTTGTACACACCGCCCGTCAAGGCAGCAAAGTCGGGAGTGGCCGAACACTTCGTAAGAGGTGGAGGCCAAATTCGGCGATGAAGCTTAAGTCGTAACAAGGTATCCCTACCCGAAGGTGGGGATGGATCACCTCCTTTCTAAATTTTTTTAGGACATAAACTCGCAAGAGTCAACCAAATTTAGATGTGGAGAAGACAGATAAATCTAGTCCCGATTTAATCGAGGACAAGAGCTTTTAGTTTCCAATGCCCTTTAAAGGCTTGTTGATTATTAGTTTGATGTAAGACTGTATAAAGGCACTAGGTTTCAGTTTGAATTTATTCAAGCGTTAGAGCCTATTTTATCCCGTTATACTTAGGGATAAAGAATTCTATGTTGTCCTACCACTTTTTAGTTGATGAAATGTGCATAAAAGCCACCCTTATGGGTGGTTTTTTGGTGAAAAGGCCTATTAAGAGTGACTATAAGCCTAAAATATGTTAAAATTACAAGTTAAATATGGCGCAAGGTTCAATTGAAAGCAGATATAGCGGAATTGGGGATGCTATTAAGGCTAAAATATCAACAACCCCAAAAATATTAGAAAATAAAAACGGCATTAGCACCGTTTTTTTAGAGGTTCCAGCTGAGATTATAAGAAAAGCTGATGGGATGTCAGAATTTTTTGATGGTAAATTGCCGGAAGATATCGATGGGGAAGCTGAAGCTAAGTTAACTTTGATAAGCGGAGATAATTATAATGCCCTAAGGCTTGCTGTTTTTGCTGGTTTTCCTCCTCACAGTCCAGCGAGGGTAGAAACATTTAGGGTTGATTTCACTGAAGCTAATCCGGAAATTACATTTACTCACGATTTTACAAATACCAAAAAGCCCTACTCATCAGAGTTTGATGCAACAGTCAGACAACTAATTGAAGGATCTCATCCTGCAGATAGAGACATTATGGAGCTTCAGGCTGAGCTTGAAAATTATGTCAAAGAAAATAACTGGAGTGAAAAAGATGTAAGAGAAATTCAAAATTCTTTAATGATTGCAGAGTTGCATCATAGGGTAAGAGGTGCAGATGGAAAAATGCGTCCGCAAAGAAGAGAGAGCGGAGAGCTTTATATTTCTCATCCATGGGCTGTGTTTCAGGAGCTTATTAAGGCAGGGATTACAGAACCTGATGTTTTAAAAGCCTCTTTGGTTCATGACGCTCCGGAAGATTCACCGACGATGAGGCAGCCAGGAATAGATCCGGAAACTGGAGTAGCAGCCATTTCCTATCAGGATTGGAGACAGGAGACATGGGACATCCTGGCTCCTCTAATAGGACCGGTTGCGGCCACATACGCAATGGCCCTTTCAAGACCAAAGCCGGATGGAATAACACTATTTAGCAAAGAGCAAGCAAATATATTGTATAGACTGAATCTCACGAAATACCATCAAGTATTGCTTATTAAAATGGCTGATAGACTTCATAATATTAGAACACTTGATTCTATGCCACCGGAAAAACAAGTCGCAACTATACTTTCTACTATAGACAATTATGTCCCGATTTTTGAATTCGCTAGGCAATCATATCCAGAAGCTGTGGATTATTTAATGAATGAATTATTTAAAGCATTAAGAGTTGCAGGAATGAATAATGGCGTTGATGTAGATTTGCTTTAAGGTTTATTGAGGCGCGGAGGGGAATCGAACCCCTGTATATCTGTTCTGCAAACAGCTGCGTTACCGCTTCGCCACCGCGCCCCGTGCGTAAAGTATACCAAAAATGGTATAATCTTGAAAGCTATGGGAAGCCCAGAGCGAGGCAATATTGAAAAGCTAGCGAATCTTAGTAAGAAGATTGATGCAGTTACAGTCGGATTTGGAATTTTAATAGCTAGTGCTCCAGTAGTATTTTATGGCATAATTGGATATCTAACTGGGGACTACGTAGAGAAAAAGTTTAAAAAACACTAATGGATAAAGAAAGAGAACCAATATTTGAATCTGGATTTTCAGAAAAACAGCTAGATCAGCAAGTAGATAAAACACGAAATTTTAATCAAGTAAAAGCAGGGAATGTTTTTGATCCTAAGAAAAAGATTGTGAAAGAAAAAGTTATCCTCGATTCGACGTCCCAATAGCTTCGGAGATATTTTTATAACCGTCTTTTTTTAGATTTTCAGAAAGCTCTTTGTTTATTTTAGCTACCAGCATTGGTCCTTCAAAAATAAGCCCTGTTATTAGCTGAACAAGCGTTGCGCCAAGTTTAATTTTTCTATATGCATCTTCTGTCGAAAAGATGCCACCGCACCCAATTATTATAAGCTTATTTTTATAATGTTTATAAGCTAGAGCGATAAGCTCATCGCTTCTTTTTTGAGTAGGGAGACCTGAAAAATTTCCAACCTTCCATTTAATTTCTGATTTAATAATTTCAGGATTTTTTCTATCTTTTTGTAAGTTTCCGATTATAACTCCTGTAATTTTATGTCGCACAATAACATCAAGCATTTTTAATGTTGATGAATCTGTTTCGTTAATTGGCATTTTTATAAATACAGGTTTACTTAGTTTTAAATTATCAACAGCCGATAAAAGTTCATCTAGGTTTTTTGGTGGATAAAAACTGATTTTTCCATACAAATTAGGGCATGAAATGTTAAGTTCGTAATAAGCATTTTTAATGTTCGAATCTTCAAAAACAGTAAAGGCTTGTAGTATATCCGCAATTGCATCTTTTTGAGTTTCCTTAATCTTAGTGTTAGTTTTTCCAATACTTATCCCTAGTGGTATCTGGAAGGTTTGATTAGCTAATTTTTCCGCAGTCCAGCGAGCGCCCTTGTTTTTAAATCCTTTATTTACCATAAGTGATTTACTTTTCGGAAGACGTCCTAGTCTTGGTTTGGGATTTCCAGAATATGGAAGGTTAGTGATTGTTCCAACTGTATTAAATCCAAATCCGAAGCTTGGCAAGACTTTTACAACTTTTGCTTCGTAGTCATATCCGGCAGCAAGACCAAGAGGCGCATCAAATTTAATTCCTGTAATTTCCTGTTTTAATATGGGATATTTTTTTGCCATTAATTTTTCAGATATATCCCTAAAGATTTTTGATTTTCCAAATAGTTCACCTAAGGAAGTTATAAGATTGTGGAATAGTTCCGGATCAATCAGGAAGAATATTCTTTTTGTAAAATTTTTGTAAATGAAGGTAAAAATACTAAATAGCATAACCATATATTTTACGCCCTTTTGTCAAATGTTAAAAGCATGAGTAAAACTGGGACAATTGACATTTAAAAAATCTGGCAGGAAAATTGGATTGGAATTATATTAATTCTGAAAAGAGAACAATTATGACTGAAGATATTGCAGAAAGGCGGCCAAATCCGGCTGCAGATTTAGTATCACCAGCGGATAGATTTGCCGGTCTTCCTCAGAGGCCTGAATCAAGTGTCGAAAAACCCAGAGAAATTGTATTTAGAGATGAACTTTTGGGAGGCGTTTTTAATCCTCCGTTTTCTGCTTCACCTCAGGCAGCGGAATTTTTAACAGGAAGTGTTCATAGGCTAGATAATGAGCGGGACATAATTAAACCTTTTCTTAGATGGATGGTTGCAGGTAGAGTTAATAACCCATACCTTGTCGTTACCAATAGTGATAGGCCTACTGGGAGAGAGGCAGATTTATTGGGTACAGTAGATTTTGAAGGCAGACTCATTGAAGACCCAAGACTAGCGGTAAAAGTTAAAGCAGGTGAAGGAGTTGCGTTTTTAAAGAGAGTAAGAAATTTTCCTGGAGGCGAGGCGCGCGCTGAAAGAATTCTTCAAATATTAAGACAAGGAAAAATTAGCGGCCCAAATCAAGAGCATCAAAGAATTGAGGATATAAGACTTCTTCACGAATTAGACACGGCACTGGGTTTTAGCAGTGCCTTGTTTAAAGGCGGACGTTCTCAGGGAACAAAAGAAGAGAAGAATTATCAATTTGTTCAAAATAGTTCAGATGCTGGAAGAAGATATAGAGATGATACCGGGAAAATTGTAGACGATTTAGTAAGAGCCGAAGCTAAAGATCCAGATAAGCCGTTAATAGATTATGAAGTTTTAGATGAAGGAGAAGGTGTAAATAGAAAAGTTAGAATAATAAGGACTGTTCGTTTCCCTGCGGGTATAAGCAAGCCAAGACATGGTGAAATTCTAGGAAAAATAGACCTAGATCTTGCCAAAGAGAACTTAAGCGCAGAGGAAAGAGAGGGCTATGAAGTCATGGCACTAGCCGCACATTATCTCACCGATCCATTAATTAGAACAGCACTTGAAGCAACTTATAAATTAGATGATCCTAAAGTTAAGGTAGTAGACGCAAAAGAGCGCGAAAAATCTCCCGGAAGCATCAGATTGATAATGAAGAGAATTAGAAATGCCTTTCTTAATGACATCTCCTAGGATTTCACACGCTTGTCCCACGGTTCAGTTTTAGATATAATTACAGGATAAATTTGGATCGGTAGTTCACCGGTAGAACGCTTCACTGATAATGAAGAAGTAGATGGTCCGACTCCATCCCGATCCACATTATTTTGATCCTCATTGTATGCCTTTTATAGCTTGACTTTTAAGCCTATTTCTACCACTATTAATATAGCAAGTGAATAGTGAATTTACGCTCAAAAAAGTAGCGGTTTTTCTTCTTTTGGGATTGGCATTGTTTGCAATTCCAATAACAGTTTATGTGGCACAACGCCAACAGGATACGCGAACCAGGGCGAATGTAGTTTCGGATGATACAGTTGTAGCCGTAGTTAATGGAAAACAAATTACAAAGGCTCAAGTTAGAGCGGTCGCAGAAGAAACAAATAGACCTGAAGATGTAACGTCTGATCATTTAAAGAGCGCATTATTAGTTATCGAAGAAAGAGAGATTTTAGATAACGCAGTGAATACGCTGGGAATTGAGCTTGACTCTTCATGGGTTAGCGAGTTAACAGCAGAAGGATATTCAGAAAACGAAGCAAAATATCAGGTTCTTAAAAACCAAGTAGTACTTAAGGCTGTAAAGTCTCGAGCGGCATTGACCGTTCAATTCTGGAATACGCCAGAAGCGGGTCTTGCAAATTTAACTGATGCGGAGAAAGACACAACTAGAAAACAACTTTCAGATGGAACCGCTGCGCTTTCTGAAGCAGAAACCGCTTTAGTAAGAGGAGATGATCCATTGGAAATTGGGGATTCGCTAATCGCCAAGTATGAGTCTCTTAAGCCAGTTCTTGCAGTAAATGGAGTTATAGTTGATGGATTAAGTACTTCTGAAAGAGATGCTGCGAGTCATCCACAAGTCTACCAATTTGGAGATTCAGGGCTTGACCAGGAGACTCAGGATGCTCTTTTTGGCATGCAGGTTAACGACGTAGAAATAGTAGCAGACACGTCAACTAATAGAGGGGGAATAGCTTTTAAAGTTATTTCAGTAAATGATACTGGAGCCTCAACTTATGATGAGTGGTATGCACAGCAGAAATCATCCCTAGTCCAAAATCTTAATTTATTATGAAAATTTTAAAATCATTCATTTTCTTCTTATTTGTCGCATCATTTTTGTTTGGTGCTATTAAATCTGCTGAAGCAGCATTTGCTCCATGGAGACCTCTTTGTGTGGGAATTCAGGGAAAATTTGTAGCTAAAAACTGGAAAGGGGGTCCTATTGAGGTTGGATGCGTCGGAGATGACGGCGGCGCAACGAATCAAGCAGACCAGAGATGTACGGGAGAGGTTCAAGTGGTTGAGCCGAATAAAGAATTCAGGCTTACAAAATGTTCTTGCTGGGGAAGTAATAAAGGTTGTTTAAAGGTTGGAAAGGATTTAACTTTAAATCCGCTTAATAGTAATAATAGAAAGACAATAACTGTCGTAAAAAGAATTCAGGATACAGCTGCATTTAAAAATAACAGTTGTACGCTTAATTCAACGCAGATAGGAAATTATTGTGCTGCAAATGGGGCTAAGCTTTTAGATAAAAACATAAAAATTATATGTGAGGCTCCGCCTACACCAACCCGAAGAACTACGAATACACCCACACCAACGAGAAATCCGTCTCATACGCCTACGCCAACGCCTAGGTTTACGAGTACTCCAACTCCGACTACCGCAATTTGCGTAGATCCGGACCGGGTAACGAACGTAGAGGTTACATGTAAAAATTGTACTCCTTCATCTCAAGGCTCAACTGGTAATACGAATAATGGTGTGATTGGTGAAGTTAATGAAGGAAATGGATGTATTAGAAGATCACCATTGCTTGAGTTAATTGGCGGATCAGAGAAATCAGGAAATGCTGGGGATAATATTAATTACGATTTTAAAGTTACAAATAGAGATAGCGATTCGTGTGGCGAGCGCGGATTTATTTTTACTCACGACTATGACAATAGCTTACCAAATTGGTTCGTTCAGGGTAACACAGCAAGCACGGGATATCAGCTAGCTCCCGGCGAAAGTTCTCAGGGTACATTTGTAAATATAAATTCATCAAGAGGATTGAATACAGGAGAATCCCTATCGGTAAGCGTAAAGGCCTGGTACGGAGTGAATGATGCCGCAGGTACGAGCAATCCTGTAACTATTAAGTATACGGTTAATTAATTATGGATTTTAGAAATTGGAACGGGAAGAAAAAAGTATTAGCGATTTTAGGAGGGTTGTTCGCGGTTGTGGGATTAGTGGTTACTGTTTTCTTGGTTGATCGGGTGCAAGATTTAAGAGGGCGTGCTGAAAAAGCTACTACGATTTCCTTAAATCCTCCAACTCAAGAAGTGGCTCCTGGAGAAAATGCCACACTTGATGTTGTTTTAAATCCGGGAACAAATCAGGTAAATTTTGTAAAACTCCACATTAAATATGATTCAAGTGTATTTTCATTAGATGGTGATAACTATTTTGAACTGGATCCCGCAAGCGGATTTAGATTAGCAAAACCATTAGAAATACCAACTCCAGGGCTCATGGTAATTACAGTAGACGTAGGAAGTGATCCTACGAAAGTAATTAGAACAACGCAGAGAATCGGAACGATTACATTACCTGTAAATAGTGATGCTCAGGCAGGGGGACAAAGTATTACGATTGATACGAATCAGACTCAGGTTCGCTCAATTCAATCTAATGACGCGTTTAATGAAAATGTGTTAGCGAATGTACAGAATGCAACGATTTCCATTACAGGAGGAATTTGTGTTCCAAATGTAGGATATTGTTCATGGGATCCTTCAGGAAACGCTACAAGTTATCATTACATAGTAACTGAGACAAGCGATGGTACTGTAATTGAAGAGGGTGATGTAGACAGTGAAACAACACAAATTGATTTCCCTACAGAAGATGGTAAAACCTATAGGTGCGAAGTTGTAGCAAAAAATGAGTGTGGAGAATCAGGTCCATCTGAAGGGGAAAGTACATGTGAAATTCCTTTAGTTACTCCAACCCCATCTAAAACAGGCACTCCAACACCAACAAAGACAGGTACTCCTACTCCAACAAAAACTGGCACACCAACCCCATCTAAAACAGGCACTCCAACACCAACAAAGACAGGTACTCCTACTCCAACAAAAACTGGCACACCAACCCCATCTAAAACACCTACGCCTACAACACCACAAGTGGTTATTAATTCTCCCACGCCCACTACGCCTCAAGGCGGGGTAGAAACTCCTACTTTTACTCCAACTCCTACAACTGAGATCGCAGTTTCCACACCGATTCCTACCCTGCCTCCAACTGGAAATCCAGTCGTAATAACTGGATTAATCGGAGGATTTCTGTTCTTGCTAGGTGGATTAGCGCTACTTTTCCTCTAATATAAATTTGTTATAATCTCGTTATGAGTGAACCTGGTGGACAAGACCTGGAAGTTGAGCAACCCCTTGATAGAGAAGATATTGTTTTAGCACAAGCCGAGATAAAAGAACTCTTATCTAGGCATTTTAGGCATACACCACTAGCGGAATTATTTACCGAACCAATTCCCCAAGTCCCAGTTCAAGATGTTACTTTTAGATCCTTAAAGCAGGATTTTATTGGTACGAGAATTGTTAGTGGGGATATTTTACAGGGTGCTCAGGAAAGAGAGCTTCAGGTTATTAGGAAGGCAAGAACAGTCAGGAGAAGTCAGGTAGAAAAGGGAATAGATATTGGTGAAATGATTAGATTAGTGGAGCCGGGGTCTGGATCTGATCGGCAGCCTGTAATAGAACACCTTATTGTGGAGGCTAAAGGTTTGGGGGGAGGCTTTAGATTGCCTCATGCACCCAATACCCCTTCTGCCGTGAATAATGCACTTCAGTTAGCAAGATCAATACAATCCTAGATAGGTTTATTGGCCTGATTGGACTGATAGCTCACGTAGGAATAGACTGTAGTCATCTTGATCGACTCTTCCGTCATCTGATAAATCTGCACTAAACTTCTTTGAATCATTGCAATTTTTAGCTGGTGCTAAATCAGAATAACAGTCAGCAATAATATCATAGTCAGCGGTAGAGAGCTGGCCATCATTATTTACGTCACCCGCGACAAGGGAGAGCCCAGCTACTTGACTAATGCTGCCTGGATTTATGCTTACAATTCCATCAAATTGTCTTCTTAGGTATTTATCAGTTTTAACTTTTATTAAATAATTTCCTGGCTGAATTGCTGAATCGATTTTTACATCTCCAATAAAATCCCCGGAATCTCTTAAATAAATTATAGTGCCAATTGGATTTGCAACCAAATTTCCAGCTGAATCATATATCTCTACATTTAGAATTCGATTTTCTGTAACAGGATTGTTATTTCCGGTAATATTTGGATTTGTGTTATCTCCGCCTTTTCCAATTCCATGAAGTTTTATGTTAGTGAACTTAAGAATAGTGTCAGTTGGTAGCAGGGTCGGAGTTGGAGTACTCGTAAATCTAGGTGTTGGCGTAGGAGTTGAGCTAGATTTTCTGGTCGGAGTTGGAGTATTTGTAGGTTTCTTAGTAGGTGTAGGTGTATTTGTAATTGAATTGGTTACTACGGGAGTAAGGGTCGGAGTTAATTGATTTGTAATTCCAGGAGTGAGAGGTTCTACGTTATATCGAATTTCTCTGTTTTTCAAGAATGATGTGTTATTTCTATTAGTAGCAGTAATAATTACAGAAAATGGATTATTTAAATAGTTTGCGTTTAGAGGTGAAGTTATATCTGCATAAAACTTAATGCTTTGATTTGATGCAAGATAAAAAGAGCTTTGAGAAAATTGAACTTGCCAGTTGGCAGGAAGTGTTCCGCTGATATCAAAATTTTTACTTGCACATGTTAATGAATTATTGTTTTTTATAGTTAATTCATACCTAACTGTTTCACCAGTAGAGCCGCTTAGCGCAGGTTCGGTTACAGAAAGTGAGGGATTTGCTTGTTCACAAGGAGGGGGAGCAGTAGTTATGTGTAGTTTTACAGAATCCCCATCGTTTGAGATTTGCTTAATTTTTATTTGATTTCTCAGATCATTAAATACCATGCCGTTTTTAAAGGCAGGATTTAGGAGTCCGCCTCTGCCTGAAGAATCAGTCTTATTTACATCGATTAAGTATGTCTGTTTTATGCGCCATTCATCTTGAATATTTCCTCTTTCATTTCTAATTGGAGGAAGATTAACGTCTCCAAGCCTTAGGATCGCTCCTTCATAAACATATGATGGAGCACCGCCATCTCCGCTATTTTTGCTTTTATATTCAATATAATAATTCCCGCCGTCTGTAGATCTAGGAATTTTTATGACTTGAGTTTGACCAGATCTATTTCTAGAACTTGAGTAGAGAGTATACTCGCCAGTACTAGTCACGGTTTTTAGATTAGGGGTGGGTATCCAGTTTTGCATAACTTTATTTTTTGCGTTCGTATGAGAATGATAATCCCAAGCTCCGCCTATAAGATCAAATCTGTCTCCATAATTGTAGAGTGTGCAGTTTTCATATTTATCTATTTGTTTAGTTCCGCACAAAAGTCCATGAGCATGGGATAATCCTAGGCTGTGACCGACTTCATGGGTCAGGATTCCTGAATAAAATTTAGTAGCAGTAAGGCTTCCAAGTGCACCATGATTAACGTCATTTAATCCATCGTAGTCTCCGTTAAGAAAATGAGCAGGTGCGACGATCGGATCTCCCGGAATTCCTTTTGTAATTGCATTCCAATGACAATTGGAGCTATTTGCATTAGCTGGTTCATCCGGAATTGCAGGAAAAACATAAGCAATAACATTATATTCAGAAAAAATTTTTCCTCTTCTTTCTGCTTCAGCTTTTGCCATTTGATTTATAGCTTTAATAAAGCCTTTATTTCTTTCTTCCTTTTCATAAATGTCGCAAACTTGTTTTCGGGTATAACCTCTTAAAGTCATCCATCCATAAACATCATTTATGTCGCCAGATGCAGTGAGATTTCCCAGTGAGGTATTTTTTAAATAGTTGGCAACAGAATTTGGTGAAGAAAAATAAATTTGCTCCAAGTTTTCTTTGCTGAATTCCTTAGTTGTATCAGACATATCAGTTTTGAAATTTACCATAAGAACTGCAATTCTTAAATTTCCCGTAGAAGCAATTCCGAGTACTGGTGAAGGGTCAATTGAAATGGGAATCAGGACATTATCTATTAAATAGCCCTTTATTTTTACGCGTCCGCTGAATTCAGGAGCTTGATCTTCGCGAAGATATACTTCGTAGGATTTTTTTGAGTTTCCTTCATTGTCAGTTTCTTGAAGAATTAAAAAACCAGGTTTATTTTCTAAATTTGCAGATTCTTCTACTTCATTTTCAAGGAGCTGACCATTAATTTCAACAAATTTTTCTACATTTTCCTGAGCAGGGATAGGTAAATTGTTTCTCATATCAGTTGTTAATGCATTTAAAAGAAATTCATCAGGATTTGATTTTGCTAAGCTAATCATTTGTTCTTTCCTGTTTTGAGAAATGATAATTTTATCTGAGTCAATTGAGGCTGAAAATAGCTCTTTGGTTTGAGTATTTATATCTGTTGCTAGATTTGCTCTGCCGCGAGAATCTCGGAGCTCTTTCTGAGATGCGGTAAGAATTGTTAATGGTATCGAAATTATTACAAATATTATTACAAGAAAAGATAGAAATTTTTTGCGAGGAAAACCTTGATTCCTAAAATTATCATCCATTTATTTAATTGGAGCTAGGCGAGATAGGTGGTGATACAGTGTTAGATCCTGAAATTGGAGCTTGATCGATTACCGCTGAAGTTGTTTCTTTAAGAAGCGACTGACTGTGGGCAGTAGTTGAGACTTGAGACTGCGGTAAGAAATTTATGTAGGTAGGGGTTGCGCCAGATTTAGTAAAGTTTATTACTGCAATTGCGCCAGTTCCCTTAACCATTTTTTCACCTGGTCTTATAGCGACTGCATATCTAACTGTGCCAGTTTTTGTATCAACAGTTTTTATAAGTACAGTGGGATTTTCAATGAATGTTCCGGGTTTAATGTCTATATTGGTAAGGGCTTTTGGATCGAATGAGAGTTCGATTTGTGCTCCGCTAATTTCGTCTCCATTTGTATTTATGATAACATCGGCTTCATATTTTCCATCTGAGAGTTGTCTTACGTCTTCAGATATTGCCAGAGAAGTATGTGCAAAATCTACTTTTACATTTTTAGGTGTAGACTTTAGCGGGGAGAAATTTTTAGATGTTAGACTCACGGCTAGAAGAATTATAGTTAGTATCACGAGTCCAGCAACTAAAATCCATGTTTTATTTAATCCATTCTTCTTAACGTTATTCAAATTTTCTTCCATAGTTAATTATTAGTTTTGTATCCGCCTAATGTCAATCTTAATCAGGTAGAATTACACCTTGCTGATTGGCAAATTCCTTTAGGAAAAGTGTGTAATCATCTTCATTTACAATTCCATTATCATCTAAATCTGAATAAGAAGCATTATGTGGGTTTTGATCGCAAGCTGATGTGTCCTGAGAATAAATAGAGCAGGAGAGGAGCACGTTGTAGTCCATAAGATCAATCCTGTTTTCAGAAAGATCAACGTTGTTTACGTTTCCCGTCACCAAGTAAAAGTTTTGAGAATTAAGGCTTATTGTTTGACCCTGAGAAATTGAAACTGAACCTGGATATTGGCCATACAGATATCTTGGGCCCTGAATGTATAGATTGTAATTTCCAGTTTGACCTGTGCCAAGGAGTTCAATTTGAGATTCAAATTTTTCAGATGATGGATTATATGTAAAGGTGTGTTCGAAAAACTCAGCATATTTTGAGTTATCACTGGTGTTAAATAATTTGACTGTTAAATTCCTAATAGTATGGTCTGGATTTTTATTTCCGCCAATTGGAATTCTAGGAGTAGATCCAATTCCATCAATTCCAAGCGTCAAGTTCATAAATGTTCTTCCCGGAGTATTAGTAGGAGTTGGAGTTATTTGAGTTGGAGTAGGTGTTAGAGTTTGAGTTACGGTAATAGTAGGAGTTGGAGTT
Organism: uncultured Gammaproteobacteria bacterium; assembly: GCA_964490105.1. GTDB lineage: Bacteria > Patescibacteriota > Microgenomatia > Levybacterales > UBA12049 > 2-01-FULL-39-10-A. Next base: position 12,829 of record CAZAZU010000001.1, read on the forward strand.
ATTTGCGTTGGGGTAGGTGTTTTAGTAGGTGTTGGTGAGATTTCCTTAGCAAAAACATTATAAGTAGTGTTGACTGATTTTAATGCTCCGCCTGGTTTTATTACGTTTACTGTTATAGTTTTTGGGCCGTTTGGCGCATTTGGCGGGGAAGTAACACGAAGTTTAGTAGACATACTTTGTCCTGATGCAATAGAAAGCGAGGTTTTATCAAATCTGTATGTCCAGGAGTTGTTTGTATTATTTAGGATTGATGCAGAGAGATTAAAAGTTACCTCAGAACAATTAACATTATTATTTTTTACAGTCACTGTATAAACTACTTCTTCGCCAGGTTCTCCGACTCCGTTACCGTTATCAGGTGTGACAGTTATGGTCTCGGCATTTTCAGTGCAAGTTGGCCCGCTAGTCGGTGGAATTTTGGTATTACCAAAATTTTTATTATTTTGTGAGTTCCCGTTTACGAGATTAAAAGTATAAAAAGCATTATTTACCGGTAGGGTTTGTTGCCAGCCTGTTTTAACAGTTTGTTCAACTGCATAAGATCCATCACAAAGGTCTGTGAAGCTATATGCACCATTAGCATCGCTAGTAGTATTTTTGGTAACTCCTCCTGGAGCAGTAAGTTCTATATTCCATCCCGAAAGATTTGATTCTCCTGAGTCTAAAGCACCATTTTTATTTACGTCATTGAAGACCACCCCATTAACTGATCCTTTAGCTATGATTACTGAAATTTTGTCATAAATCGTATTAAGTTCATCACTGGTTGGACTTGCGTAATATCTTCCGCCAGTTACGCTAGCCATTTTTTTCAGGAAATCAGCATTTATATCGTTCCCAACTCCGATGGTGAAGATTATTGTTCCATTGTTTGTGTGACTAGCTTTTGCTTCGGCAATGGCTTTGTTTTCAGCTACAGTTGTGCTTACTCTGTTTGGGCTTCCCTGAATTACATTAGCTTTTCCATCGGTTAATAAAATTATTATTTTTTTAACATTTGTTCTTCCGTTTTGTTTTATGTTTACATTCCCTTTGTAAACACCGCACTCTGTGCAGGTATCGCCTTCAGCCGTTAAAGCTGAGATCTCATTTTTCACTGAATCCCAATTATTTGTAAGTGTTCTGTCGATGGTAGCCTGGGTTGCGAAAGAGGAGACTCCTACGCGATTCCTCGAGTCTTTTGATAAAATGTCTACAAATCTTCTCGCAGAGTTTTTAGCCTTTGCCATTTTTGTCCCAGTAGTGCCCGATATAGTTTCTTTCATACTTCCAGAACGGTCGAGAACGAGCACAACGTCGCTTGGCGAAGTTCCGCATGTAGCGGCTGCTGCAACTTGGGCTGAGGCATCGTTATTTTTTAATTGATAGAAAATACCAGCGATTAAAAAAACTATCGAGAGAAGGAATAATTTCGAAAGCTTAGATTTCATATAAAGCGCTTATCTCAGATTATTATAGTACGTTTCTCGTGTCAAGACTACTAAGGATTTAAAATTTTTATTGGATATCAGCGGAAATTGTTTCTTTAAGAATCGATTGATTCAGTCCGGTGGTTGAGACCTGGGAAGTAGGTAGGAAGCCTATGTTTGTAGGCTCTTGGCTTGTTTTAGTAAAACTTAAAGTAGCTAAGACACCTGTTCCCTCTGCTGTTTCGCCTCCTGGTTTTATGGCTAATATATATCTAATTACTCCATTAGTCGTGTCAATAGTTTTGGTTAATACTGTTGGGCTGTTTAGGAAATTTCCCGGAGTAATGTCCACGTTAGTTAGGAGTGTAGGTTCAAAAGCAAGTTCTATTTGCGCTCCGCTAATATTGTCTCCATTTGAATTAATTATTATATCTGTTTCATAATTTCCCTCAGAAATTGTTCTAATATCTTCTGAAACTGAAAGGGAAGTGCGAGCAGTTGTAGTTTTTTCATTTACATTATCCTTAGAAAGGGGATTAAGGTTTTTTGAAGATAGAAAAATGATTAATGGGATAGCGATTAAAGCTATGATACCCGCAATTATAATCCAGGTTTTATTTGGCCCCTTTTTTATATTATCTTTGTTTTCTTCCATATTATTCTGGTAATATTACGCCTTGCTGGTTTGCAAATTCTTTGAGGAAAAGTGTGTAATCATCTTCATTTACTATTCCGTCATCATTTAAATCTGTATACCTTTCATTATTGTCTCCTGCGTCGCAGGCAGATCTATCTTGTGAGTAAACAGAGCAGGAAAGTAAAAGATTATAATCCATTAAATCGATTCTGTTCTCAGAAAGATCGCTGTTGTTAACATTTCCTGTTATTAAATAGAAATTATTTGAAGTTAAGTCTGTAACTTGTCCTTGGGTAATTGAGAATGACCCCGGATATTGGTTAGTTAAATATCCTGGGCCGTCAACATAAATATTATATGAGCCATTAGGAAGATTTTCTACGGATGGCAGGTCATATAATAATTCAAATTTTTCACTATTTTGATTGTATGTAAATGTAATATTTGTTCCTGTGAAGCTAAGGGTATTTGTGGTAGTATTATAGATTTTGAAATTTAAACCCCTCCAAATATTGTTAGGATTTTTATTTCCGCCAATTGGAATTCTTGGAGTTGTTCCAATTCCGTCAATTCCTATCTTAAAGTTTAGATATGTGTTTCCAGGAATTGGAGTAATTTGATCTTCTAAAACATTATAAACTGCAACAATTGAGCCTAAATCAATGTTATTTTCTAATATTTTTAGAACTGTGATGTGTTCACCGGACGGAGCATTGGATGGAGAAGTGATGGTAACGCTTATTTCTTTTGATTCTCCTGAAGCAAAACTGGAGCTATTTTCTGCGAAATTTGCGCTCCATTCGCTGCTTGGGGGAGTTGCCTGAAAAGAAAAGGATCTATTTTCACAATTACTCGAATCTATATTTTTCACTGTCATGTTATAGGTAATTCCTACGCCGGGATTTCCATTTTGAGTTTGGGGTGTAATACTAAATTCTGGATTCGCCTGAACACATTGGGTAGGGGTAACTCCTGGGAGAACATATGTAATATCTTTGGTTGCAATTATTGTATTGTTAGGATTTTTTATATTTAAAGTAATTTTTTTGGTTCCCGCAGTTGCGTTAGTAGGTGATTTTATTCTTACATTTGTAATTTGTTTAGCGCCTTGAGCAAGTTCAAATGGACTATCTTTTCCAAAAAATGCCTGCCATTCGTTATTTGGAAAAACTGCAGACAGAGATAGGGTTTTTGGTGTGCATGTCCCAGTATCTTTATTAATTATTTCAATTCTGTAATCTGCTTCCTCACCAGGAGCTCCATCTAGGGAATCCGGTGTAACGATAAATTCAGGTTCATTTCTAGTACACGTGGTAGGTGTTGGAGTATTATCATTTACCGTGTATAGAGTATTTACCTGGACTTGTGCGGTGGTTTGAGATTCTCTTCTTACTCCCAATGTTAGTGTCTTTGGTCCCGATGTAGCCCCACTTGGTGACTTAACTTTAAATTTAGTCGACTTAAAGCCGCCATTTTTTTCGACATTATTTAGTGTGTTATCGACAAAACTACCAGTCCAGTTGGTGTTTGGTAAGTGCTCCTTAGACAGTACAAAATTTACCGGATTACAGGATGCACCTTTATCGTTGTTTATTACTTTTACATCATATTCTCTCTCATCCCCAGGATTTCCATTTCTATTATTGGGTGTTATTTCTAATGTTGGCGGATTTTTATCACATGTTTCTGAAGGAGGATTTGTAGGATTAGAGCCTGGATTAGTTGTGGTATATGCGTCTGTTTTTGTGTTGTTGCTTTCGTTCGATTCAGCGATCGCATTTCCTGAGTCAACCGTGACTTTCGCAGTATAGTCTCCGGCTGCGGGGCGGGGAAGGTTAGAATAAGTATGGGAGATGCTTTCTCCAGGGGAAACCACTTGTGTTACGCTCCAAACCTGAGAAGTTCCGGTTCCATTTTGTTTGTTCTCAACTTTTACATTAAAATCACCGGTTATTTGAGTATTTCCCTGGTTTTTAATAGTTACCGTAGGGTCGGAAGTTCCAGTATCGACTCCACCTGGGAAATTAAAAGCAGTAACTACGAGATCTCTAGTTGCGGTTGTATCGCCTCCACCAGATTCAGGAATTATTCCAAAATTTACAGTGTTGCTGTTGCTAAATTCTCTTAATGAGCCATTTGCTGTCTGAGTCGTAACTTCCCCTAAATGATTAAAGCGATAATTTAATTTGGTTGCGTTATAGCCTGAAGGAACGCCAATCGAAAGCGAAACTTTATCTAGAGATGTAGTAGTAGAAATCGTGTATGTGTTGCAGGTAGTAAAGGTTTGATAATTATTCTGCTTTGAGTCTGCGCCAGCGCTAAGTCTTACGTTAACATTTCCTGCATAACAGTTTTCAGTTCCTTGTCTAATTCCATCACCATTTTTATCAATGAAAACATAACCCGTAAATTTAAAAGTTTCCTTGCTAGGAGCACTAATAGGATAAATTAAGCTTACGGAATCACTTAGAGAATCACCTGTGACAGAGGTTTTAATTGTATAACCAGGATTTGTGTTTGGAGCTGCATTGCTTGGCGGTGTAACTTTTACTTTGAAATTTACAGTCCCACCAGGACCTTTTGTTACTGGAGAAGATAATGCACCACCTATGCTATTTTGAACAGCAGTGGTCCAATTTGTTGGTTTAGTTGTTAATATTCTAAAATCAGTTGGGTTGCATCCTGCTCCGTCGTTGTTTTTAAGTGTTAGCGGATACACTTTAGATCCGCCATCGTTTGTTGGACTTCCTGAGGTAAGAGTTGGTGCAGCTTTACAGTTTGGAGCATATGAGGCTGGGTAATCTACATCTTTCAGAGCTACTTGTGTTCCGTTTGCAAGATTTAAGCGAACTCTAAATCCATTATTGCTTGGATTATTTAGCCATTGAGAGGGTGGTTTTGCAGTTACAATAAGGTCTTTTGAAGAATTAGCTGGGATTCCATAACTACCCGTTGTGTTAAAACTAAAATTCCAACCTACAACATTATCTCCCTTTGAGACAATTGGAATATAAGTACATGAGGTGGAAGCTCTATTAGTAACCCTTAATGTAAATCTGGTTTGGGTTTGTTGCTTAGTAATATTCGTAGGGTTTGCAATAACGATTCCATTCGCGCAGCTGTATGTTATTTGAGCGTGTGCCTGTTTTGAGATTATTAGAGATCCTAACGAGAAAAGGAATGGGAGAAGTAATAAAGAGAAAATGATTTTCTTCACAGAAAACATAAAATAAATCGCTAATCTCAGACTATTATAGTATCAGCATCGTGTCAATAGAGTGAATTTTCCTCTTCCCAAAATATTTTTTAAGTGTTAAACTTTTGACATGATTTTATCTGACGGGGATATTAAAAAAGCACTAAAAGAAAAGAGAATCGAAATATCTCCCGCTCCTGATTTTTCCACTCAACTTGGTAGTTGCTCCATAGATCTGCGACTAGGGGATACCTTTAGAGTTTTTGAACACTCTAAATATAGTCATATAGATCCCGCAAAAAAAGATTTTTCCAACGAAATAACCCGCGAAATAAAAATTAAAAAAGGAGAAGTATTTATGATGCAACCGGGAGATTTTGTTTTGGCTGTAACACTTGAAAAAGTAAAAATTCCAGCAGATTTAATGGGGCGTCTTGAGGGTCGTTCATCTTTGGGTCGTCTTGGCATAGTAGTTCATTCTACAGCTTCAATTTTTGATCCTGGATGGGATGGAAAGCCAGTTTTAGAGCTTGGAAATTTAGGAAGAATGGCTGTATCTTTAACTGTAGGAATGAGAATTTGCGCAATGACTTTTGAAGAATTGAGTAGCCCCGCTGAGACGCCGTATACTTCTAAAAAATTTGCTAAATATAAATTTCAAGACACCCCGATTGAAAGTAGAATCCACGAAGAAAAATAACTAAGCAGCTCTTACATACTTTCCATAAGGTCCACGTTCATCTTCAGGTAATCTAGAGGCAATAATTCCACCGATTAGTTCATTAATTGCCCTTTTTTTACCTCGTCTGTAAAGTTCTCCTAGTTCACCTTCATCAAATCTCATAGGAGCGTGAAAGACATTCTTTGTTATGTGTCTATTGTAGGCATTAATTCCTGATGCTATACCTATTAAAGTTGGTAGTTTTCTTCTGCTTTCTATTTTTTTACTACCTAGTTTTGTTATTGGAAGTACTAACGCTTTATTTCCTGATGCTTCAATAGCTTGTATTATTCTAAATATAGATCCTTGTTTAAATTCAATCATTTCTTCTCCAACTGTTGATCCTTCAGGGTTAACAATTATTCCATGTCTTTTTCTAATCGCATCAATTAAATCCACCCCTTCTTGTATAGGATCATAATGGCCCTTCAATTCATCTCCGTATCTTTCTTTATCCTCAGGTCTTACTGTTAAGAAAGGCGTTATATCTCCTTCTTCAAAGCTATCTAAAACACCATTGTAAAAACCAGTTCGCCAAGGTCCTTGTTGCCCGTAGTGAAGAGATGCAGCGAGAATTATTGCCCACCCCTTAAGCTGTCTTTCAGTTGGTAATTGTTCATTTACTGTTTTTCTTATAACTACAGCCGGATCTCGAGGAAATAATGCATCGCTGATGCCATTATGATTAGAAACAAGAACTGGTATTTCGTAACCAGCTTGCGTACTTCGTATTAAAGCATCTCCAAAATCAGGACTGTATTCAGTGTCTGTTTTTACTAAAATATTTTCTATAGCTGGCCTAAAGAAATTTGGACCAATTACGTCCATTACTCCTGTTATTATTCTCCCTTTTGTGTCGGTTAACTTAGGCGAAAATGGGATTTGCTGGTGTTGTTCAAATGTTCTCACCGGAGTTTGTCTGTGTTTTTCTGCGCTCATAAATAGATTGGTATTTTAACATAATCTATATTGTTAATTTGAAAAATGCATTTTCTATGTTATATTTCAAATGCCACAAATGAAGAATAGAAAAGACGTTGAGTACAAAGTAAATTTCCGACAGAAGCTAAAAAGAAATCCCCATAAAGGTCTTTATGTTGCATTTGAGGGGATTGATGGTGCTGGTAAAAGTGTCCAGATGGATAGACTTGAAATGTATCTTTTAGATAAGAAAAAAAATCCATTGATTGCTTACCAGCCCAGACGTGAAGGTCCGGTGGGTTCTCTTATAAATCAGATTCTTCAGGGGAATGTAAAAGTACCCTCTGCATCTCTTCAGTACCTTTTTACCGCGGATCGAATAATTGACCATGCGGACAGAATTGAGCCAGCTTTAAAAGAGGGGAAAATTGTCATTTCTCATCGATGTATGTGGTCAAATCTTCCGTATGGGATGATTGATGCTGGAGTTTCTGATTTTGATAATGACACGGCTAGAGTTATTGACGTAGCTCACGGACTTATGTCCTTATATCATCAGTTTATAATTCCAGATATAACTTTTTATTTAAAAGTTAGCGCGGACACTGCAGTAAAAAGGCTTAAAGAAAAAAATCAGCATCTAGAGCTTTATGAAAAGAAAACCAAACTTGAAGCGATAGCTAAGGGATATGAATGGCAGATAAAAAAATTTCCAGATGAGTTCGTTATAATTGACGGAGAAAAATCCCCTGAAGATGTTGGGAAAGAAGTTATAAAATATATTGAGGAGGCATTAAATGAGTAAAACTTATCATGTCGAGTTTGACTTGGATTTTAAAAGAAATACTAATCCTGGAAAATTTATAGTTCTTGAAGGAGTCGAGGCTTCAGGAAAAACTACACAAGTCGCGAAATTATTAGAAGCATTTCCGGATGCGATCTTAGCAAAAAATCCTACAGATGGGGAGATTGGAACTTTTATAAGAAAGGAAGTTTTAGGGGGAAGAACTGATATTCCACCTGTCGCTTACCAATACCTTTTTTCAGCAGACAGAGAAATTTTTCAACAAGAATTAATTAATTTATTAAAGCAGGGAAAGACAGTAATTTGCGATAGATACTTTTGGTCATCAGTCGCATATGGAGCGCTTGATAAAGAAGATTTAGATATTGAAAATTTTGAAGAAGTTTCACTCGTTTCACTTAGTATTTTATCTATGTATCATCAATTTTTAATTCCGGACTTAACTATTTATTTAGATGTTTCACTAGAGGAGTCGCTAAAAAGGCTTGAGGGTTCAGAGAAACATACTGAAATTTATGACAATCACGAAACAAATGTAAAAGTTAAAAAAGGTTATGAGTGGCTTTTGAAAAAGTTTCCCGATGAGTTTGTGACGGTAGATGCAAATGGGACTATTGAAGAAGTACACACGAAAGTGGTAGAAAAGGTAAAGGAAATTTTATGATTATAAATCCCAAAGACTTATTAAAATTAGTAAAGTCTCACAAATTAGTTGAGAATCTTTCTGAGAGGGAACTCACAAATCCAGAAGGAACTGGATTTGATTTAAGACTTGGTGAAGTATTTAAGATTTCAGGTAAAGCATTTCTGGGGGAGACTCATCGCCAAACTCCAGATATTGAGTCCGTCAAAGTTTATGACCCTAAAAAACCAAGTTCTATTAAAATAAAACCAGGAGATTTTTTTCTCGTAAAAACAATTGAAAAAATAAATTTACCTCTTAATTTATCCGCGGTAATTTTGCCAAGAACTACGACATTTCGCTCAGGTTTGTTCATCCGTACCGGTCCAATTCAGCCAGGTTATTCTGGCGAATTAACTTTTGGTCTTAAAAATGAAGGACCAATCACTGTAGAAATAGAAATGGGTGCGCGGTTTACGCATCTTATTTTCCACGAAATAAAAGGGGAGGGCTCTAAATATAGAGGCCAATGGCAGGGAGGGCGCGTCAGCGCAACCAAACGCGAAAAACAAGTCTGATACAGTTTTATCGGGTTGAAAATTTACTCCCAAAAGCTTATAAATTAACACATGGCAGGAAAGAGACACCCCGAATATCAGTATCTCGAAATTGGAAAAGAAATCCTCAAGGATGGAATTAAGCAGACTGACCGCGGAACCGGAGTTGTCACATATTCTTTGTTTGGGAGAAAATCTGAATACGATTTATCCGAAAGTTTTCCGCTTCTTACCACAAAAAGAGTTTATTGGAATGGAGTTATTCAGGAGCTTTACTGGTTTTTTTCTGGTCAAACTAACATCAAATATTTAGTCGATCATAATACCCATATTTGGGATGATTATCCCTATAAAATCTACATGGAGAAAAATCCGAAGTCTAAAATGACCAAGGATGAATTTATAGAAAAAATTAGAACTGATGCTAAATTTGCAAAAGAAAATGGAGAGCTTCCTAGAATTTATGGAGAAATGTGGAGAAAATGGCCGACCAGAAAAAAAGGAAAAACAGTTGACCAACTCCAGTGGATAGTGGATGAGGTAAAAGCAGATCCAAATGCGCATAATCTAATAGTAAATTCATGGAATCCTGAGTATCTATATACAATGGCGACAAATGAAGATGCTTCTAGATTTCCAATTTGCCACAACATGTATCAGGTGAGTAACAGAAATGGAAAGTTAGATCTAATTCTTTATCAAAGAAGCTGCGATTATTTCCTAGGTGTGCCATTTAATATCGCTAGCTATTCACTTCTTTGTATAGTGCTCGCGAAGGTTATGGGACTTAAACCTGGCAAATTTATACATATGTATGGAGATATTCATATTTATGAAAACCACATAGATCAGGTTAAAGAGGAGATAAAAAGAAAACCTAAAACATTCCCTAAAGTAAAACTTAATGGAAAACTCACTAAGCTAGATGATTTCAAGCCTGAAATGGTAGAGCTAGAGGGGTATGAGCCACATCCATCTATAAAAGCTGAGCTTACAGTTGCCGGCGGATTTTACGAAAAGAAAAAGAAATAATTTATTTTCCGCCTTTTTGCCAATCGACAGATTTTAGAATTCCCGTAAAAACATCTTCACCTAAATCTATTTTCATTTCGTCCAGTTCGTTCTTGCTTGGAGTTCTTCTTACAAAATTTATTTGACCGATGTCATTAACGATACCTAATGGTGTTTGTTCATAAGCCTCACCCATCTCTAAAACAGAAGCCGCTGCGATACAATCCACCATGTTAAGTGTCTCTACATGTAGAGGGCGACCAAAAATATCAGGTTTTCCAATGTAGCTTCTGATCGGTTCAAATCCGCACCATGAAAGTCCGACTGCTGTAACTCCGCGTCTCATTGGTGCTAGTTTGGAATCAGTTACGACAACTCCTAATTTTTTGATCCCATGCTTTTTTCTTAAGTATTCCCAGATTTTGTTTGTGGTTTCTACCAAATTTTCTGGCCATAAAATATAGTAACCGTGGCCATTTGATTCATCAATTCCAGCAGAGGCGATCAAGATATTATTTTTAATCGTGAGATAAACTCCAAAATTTACATATTCTTCAGGTAAATATAGATCTGCCTCTTTTTTAACTAGTTCTGATTTATCAATAGTACCATCATTTTTTAGAACTCTTCCCTGAGTAATGGAAATAATTTTTGAGGTAATTATGACTACATCTTTTTCGTGAAGTTTTGGAAGAAACTCATCAAGAATAGGGAATAATTCATCTCCAACTTCTACTTTCTTAGTTTTTATAGGCGTTACTTTCATGCTGCTTCTTCTCCTAACATAAACCCTAGCCCAAGTTTTCGCAATGCTTCGGGATCATAATTAGCTGGATTATCAGGAAGTCTTCTTACAGCTACTAATCTCGTGTGCGTAGGATGTGTCGCAAGCGCTTCATCTAGCGGTTGAAGAGTTAAATGGCCAATATGATCCACATTATGAACTACAAACTGCTCTCCGAGGGGACTGACCCATGCGACCGCAAGATGAGTTCCATACAGATCAGTTCTCTCAGGTTTTTGTTGGCCTATTATGTCTCCTGTTTGAATATCATTAACTGGAGTTCCTAGTTCATGGTCTTCTAAAAATTGTGAAGCTCTCAATCCTGGGGGTGGAGGTTGCTTTCCAAGAAGCATAGCGATTGCATATGCTGATGTCTCACAATTAGCGCCCTCATCTGGGTTTTGTAAAACATCTTGTGGGGTAATTGCACCATTATGTCTTTTGGCTACGTATGGAATGGGATATGGGTTCGGTCTTTCTAAAATGAACTTATTTACCTCTTTCGCTGTATAATATAATGGTTGGAGTTCAATTTGTAAATATGATTAGTTCTGCAGAGCAGAATTGTTTAGTTTTTAATTATGATTAGTATAGTTGCTGCGATTGATTCTAAAAGGGGACTTGGTAAAAATAACGACTTGTTGTTCAAAATACCTGAAGATTTTAAAAGAATGCAGAAGCTCACGATGGGTCACCCGATAATTATGGGTCGCCGCACTTTTGAATCTATCGGTCGCATTCTTCCTGGCAGAACAAATATTATTATTACTCAAAATCCAAGTTTCAAGCTTTCAGATTTAGCCTCGCAAGGGGACGCCTTGCAAGGCTACGTGGTAAATTCGTTAGAGAAGGGAATTGAGGTAGCGAAGAAGAGTCCGGGGAGCGAGGAAATAATTATTTTCGGCGGGGGACAGATTTTTACAGAAGCCATAGAAAAAGAATTGGTGGATGTTTTACATTTAACAGTGGTTGAGGGAGATTACAGTGCAGATACCTTTTTCCCAGATTATTCAAGATACGATAAAGTTTTATATGAAGAAAAAGGGGAGTCCGGCCAATATAGATTTACTTTTTTAGATCTTACGAGGAGTTAGCGCAAGCTCCGTAGCGATTTGAAGAAGCGGATAGGTCAGGTTGAATTTTTTGATATCGGGTCTAATTTTTTTCAAAACACCTTCGTTAAATCCATGTAGAGCAGTTTGAAGCATGTTCCTTACTGCATGTTCGAATCCTGGCGTATCTTTTTCAATACCATTAATGCTTAAAACTGCACCAAGACTTAGAAAAGTACCAGCTGATAATCCACCAGCAACAGCCGTTATATCGGGAATAGCGGGTTGAGACTTGCTTCCAATATTTTGAGCATATGCTTCCGCTGAATAAAATCTATAAAAAGCTTCAACGTATTGAACAAATCCTCTGGGAGTTGCCAAATATCTAATCAAATCCCTGTCGAAAATAGCAGTTACTGAATCTGAAGCAGCATCAAATGATCCTCGTCCTCTTAACGCTGTTCCTGCCTCAACTTCATAATAAGCTTCTTTTCCCGCTTTTCTTACGCGTGCCATAAGTCCCAAATTGCTTCTAATTTCTTCAAGGTTGCGGGGTTTCCCTAAGCTAATTGTTTCAGGTTCTCGATCTGGTACAAGTCGCTGGCCAGTAGAAGAGGGACGAAGCACCAGTGGTCTAGTTCTAACATCAGCTGCTAATACAAAGCTTGAAGGCCCGCCTGTAAAAACTCCTATTTGATTATTGGGGTTTTGAGCATCTAAGACAAATTCAGCTTTATGACGTGCAATTTCGATCATGCTCTGATGATTTAATTCTGGGTCAGGGCCTGTTACAAACATTACCTGGTAATTAGTATTAGCAGTAAAAGATTTTAGATAATGCTGTCTTCGTGGGCTTGTAGTTACACCAATGATCACAGAATCTGGCTGTGGCTCAGGCTCTCTGCCAGTTCTTCTAGCCCTATCTGTAAGAGGTGGTCCTTCGGATCGGGGCATTATGCGCGCATTTTATCACAACTCCCTGTATTGACAAAATAAAGCTCCCATAGTATTATTAATTATGGACCACCAAAAATCTTCTTTCTCCACATCTCTCACCTTTGACGACATTTTATTAGTTCCCAATTACGCTGGTTTTTCTCGTGATGAGATAGATCTTTCTACCAGACTCACAAAAAAAATTAAATTAACACTTCCTTTTGTTTCGTCTCCTATGGATACAGTTACAGAATTTGAACTTGCAACTGCGCTTGCGCAGCTTGGGGGAATTGGAATTATTCACAGAAATTTATCAATAAAAGATCAGGCAGATCAAGTAGGTAAGGTAATTAAAAAAGGTTTGATAGTCGGTGCTGCAGTGGGAGCTGGGAAAGGATTTGAGGAAAGAGTGGAGGCATTAGTAAAAGCAAATGTTACTATAATAGTGGTAGATAGTGCACATGGATATAGCAAGCAAATAATTGATGTAATTAAATTTATAAAGAAGAAATACCCAAAGCTTGAGATTATTGCTGGAAATATAGCGACTGCTGATGGAGCTAAAGCTTTAATTCAGGCTGGGGCTGATGGACTTCGTGTTGGGATGGGTCCGGGAGCAATCTGTACTACTAGGGTAATTTCAGGAATGGGAGTTCCTCAGGTAACTGCAATTATGGAAACCGTAAAAGTCGCAGATAAATTTGGAATTCCAGTTATTGCTGATGGAGGAATTAAATATTCTGGAGATATGGTAAAAGCGCTAGCTCTAGGAGCATCCGCTGTGATGATGGGAAGCTTTTTTGCTTCATGTGAGGAAGCACCTGGAGAAAAAATAAAATTATCTAAAGATCAGGTTCCGCACAGGTTTCAAAGTATTTTTGAGAAAAATAAAAAGACATATTTATTTAAATCTTATAGAGGTATGGGATCAGTTGCAGCTATGCAAAAAGGCGCAAAAATAAAATCTGAAGGAGAGTTTCATGGAAAAAGTTATAAAGAAAGAGTTTTAGTCGCTGAAGGAGTAGAAGGATTGGTCCCTGTTAAAGGTTCCGTTTCCGATTTACTTGATCAGGCAACTGGGGGAATAAAATCTGGAATGTATTATGTTGGAGCTAAGAATTTAAAGGAGCTTAAGAAAGCTAAATTTACTAAGATAACACAAGCGTCATTAACGGAATCACATCCTCATGACGTACTTATCACAAATGCAGGACAAAACTACTAATAAAAAAATATTTGTCGTAGACTTCGGCGGACAAACCGCTCACCTCATAACTCGACGTCTTAAAGATCTAGGAATTAATTCTCAGTTAATTGATCCTGAAAATGCCGTAAAAATTTCATTGAAAAATAAGCCATCGGGTTTGATCTTTTCCGGTGGGCCAGCATCTGTTTACGAAACTTCTGCCCCAACAATTGATGTAAAAATATTTGAACTCGGTTTACCCATACTTGGAATTTGTTATGGCTGGCAGCTTATGGCTCATCTACTTGGTGGGGAAGTGGAGTCGGGAAATAAAGAATATGGGCCAACTATATTAACAATTTCAGGATTTGATTCTTTGTTTTATGGTCTTCCGAATTTTACAAAAGTAATTGAATCACATGGAGATACTGTTAAAAAAATGCCATCAGGATTTGTGGTGACAGCAAAAACTGAAACCGTAAAATTTGCTGCTGTAGAAAATCCTAAGAAAAAATTATACGGAGTGCAGTTTCACCCTGAAGCACATCATTCAGAAAAAGGATCTGAGATGCTCAAAAATTTCGCAACTCGTGTATGTAATTTAGGGCTGTCTCCTCAGAAATTAGACACAGATGAAATCATTAATGAAATAAAAGAAAAAGTAGGAAATAAAAAAGTGATTGGTGCTTTTTCTGGCGGAACTGATTCTGCTGTGGCTGGAGCATTAGTCGCAAGAGCGATCGGGAAAAATTTTATTCCATTTTTTGTAGATTCAGGTCTTATGCGGGAAGAAACAATCGGAAGAATTGAAAAAGATTTTCCAAAAGTCTTAGGTGTACCGGTCGAAATAATTTCAGCCCGTGAATTGTTTCTTGCGCGACTTAAAGGATTGACTGATCCGGAGGAAAAAAGAAAAGCAGTTGGAAAATTATATATAGAACTTTTTGAAAAAGAAATGAAAAGACATAAGGATGCGATTTTTCTTCTTCAGGGTACAACTTATGCGGATTTTATTCATTCGCAGGGAACTAAATTATCAGCGAGAATTAAATCTCATCATAACGTAGGAGGTTTGCCTAAAGAAATGAAGCTAAAATTACTTGAGCCTCTTAGATTTTATTACACAGATCAGGTAAGAGAAATTGGAGTTAAAATTGGACTTCCTCGTGACATGGTTTATCAACAGCCTTTTCCTGGACCTGGGCATGCAGTAAGAATTGTAGGAGAAGTGACCCCCGCACGGCTTAAACAGCAAGTTCAGGCAGATGGGATAGTAGTTGAGGAGCTTAGAAAATCAGGTTGGTATAAAAAAGTTTTTCAATGCTGGTCTGTTATGACTGGGACAAATTCTACAGCGGTAAAAGGAGACGGGAGGTTTTATGGAGAAGTGATAGCTATAAGAATTGTTAATAGTAAAGATAGAATGACTGCGGAAATTGCACGAGTTCCTTTCCCAGTTCTTGAAAAAATTGCATCTCGAATAGTAAATGAAGTTCCAAATGTTTCGCGAGTAGTTTATGACATTACCTCTAAACCTCCAGCAACAATGGAATGGGAATAAGACGAATTTTCAATTTCTAATTTTTAATTTTCAATGAATGTTTCAAATATTAAATTTTAAAACATTTGGATTTGAATAAGAATTCCAAATTTCGAATTTAAAATTAGTTTATTTTGCCTGTTGCAATAGTCTAAATTCGTTTGTATACTCGGAGAGAATTGATGAACAATTTAAAGAAAACTGACCCTCAAATTTACAACCTCGTAAAAGACGAAGAAAAAAGACAATTAGAAGTCCTCGAAATGATCCCCTCAGAAAATTACACATCCTCCTCGATTCTTGAGGCGCTTGGAACAGTTCTTAACAATAAGTATTCTGAGGGATATCCTAAGAAAAGATACTACCAGGGAAACGCAGTTGCCGATGAAGTAGAGCAGTTAGCAATTGATCGCGCAAAAAAACTTTTTGGTGTGCCATTCGCTAACGTTCAGGCTTTATCTGGAGCACCTGCGAATTCGGCAGTACAGATGGCAGTTTTAAAACCAGGGGACACACTTATGGGATTGTCACTAGCTTTTGGGGGTCATCTCACACATGGTGCGCCAAAAACATTTTCGTCCACCTTTTTTAGAGCAGTCCAATACGAATTAGATAAAAACGGAAAATTTGATTTTGACGCAATTCTTAAGCTTGCTAAAAAAGAAAAACCAAAATTAATTATTTGCGGTTTTACTGCATATCCTAGAACAATTGATTTTAAGAAATTTGCAGAAGTAGCCGATAAGGTTGGGGCATTTTTACTTGCAGATATTTCTCATATAGCAGGTTTGGTCGCTGCAGGAGTCCATCCTTCACCAGTTAATCATGCACATATTGTTAC
Organism: uncultured Gammaproteobacteria bacterium; assembly: GCA_964490105.1. Classification (GTDB taxonomy): domain Bacteria; phylum Patescibacteriota; class Microgenomatia; order Levybacterales; family UBA12049; genus 2-01-FULL-39-10-A. Next base: position 29,047 of record CAZAZU010000001.1, read on the forward strand.
AACCACGACTCATAAGACTTTAAGGGGTCCTCGCGGAGCAATAATAATGGTAACTAACAAGGGGCTAAAAAAAGACTCAGAGTTGAGAAAAAAGATTGATAGTGCGATTATCCCGGGTTTGCAGGGTGGACCACATGATAACCAGACAGCAGCTATAGCAGTAGCACTCAAAGAAGCATCAACTGCAAGCTTTAAAAAGTACTCCGCACAGGTGGTAGCGAATTCAAAAGCACTTGCAAAAGCATTAAATGGATATGGTTTTGATTTGGTATCAGGAGGATCTGATAATCATTTAATTCTTATAGATTTAAGAAATAAAAATGTGGATGGTGCGACTGCTGCAATCGCACTAGAAGTTGCAGGAATAGTTCTAAATAAAAATGGTGTGCCGTTTGATCCAAGTCCTCCTTTTTATCCAGCAGGAATTAGGCTTGGAACTCCAGCAATTACTACTCGAGGTTTGAAAGAAAAAGATATGCTAAAAGTGGCCAAATGGATGAATGATGCTATAGAAGAGGTGGTAGGGAAAAACTTACCAACAGACAAGGAAGAAAGAAAAGAATACTGGATAAATTACAAAGCAAGTGTTTGGAAAAACAAAAAACTTTTAGGAATTGGCGCCGAAGTAAAATCCTTAATGAAGAAGTACCCTTTGCCCTAAATAGAGTATTACGATTATGGCAAGCGTAAATAAAGAGCATAGTTGGGATGGAGTTGGTAGAATTCACAGGCTTAGAGTGCCTAGATATAATAATCTTCCTGAACGAGCAAAATCATTAGTATCATTTAGACATTCAGTTCCTCATGTTCCAGAAGTACAAATGACTGAAGGCGTAGAGCTTCCACTTCGTTATGATAGGAGTCATCTTGAGGTATCTCACAGATTGGTGGCTTCCGTTGGAGAAGAAAGACCATTACCAATAAGAGAATTTGTTTTAGTAAGCTTACAGCAGCCTGCATGGAGAGAATTCTTTGGCAGCATTCTTCATCAGGGAGGACACCATACAGAAGCCCCGTTGCAAAATTCAGCCTGAAATTGTATAATACCTCAATCACTCACATTCAGATATTTGCTCTGGAGATATCTTCGATCTGAATGGCGGTTTAAGAGCAAAGAAATATGAAAGAAATCACATTAGAACAACTTCTCGAAGCAGGGTGCCATTTTGGTCACCAAGTAACGCGCTCAAATCCTAAAGCCAGGGATTTTATTTTCGAAGCAAGAGACGGAATTCATATTATTGATCTTGCAAAAACAAAAGAAGGTCTTGAAGAAGCTGCAAAATATCTAAAAAATCTTGCAAAAAATCCAGGAACAACACTTCTTATAGTTGGAACAAAAAGACAAAGCCATGAAGTTCTTCTTAAAGAAGTTGAAAGAGCAAAGGGACAAATTAAAGGAGATTCAGGGCTTTATTATGTTACCAACAAATGGATTGGCGGACTTTTAACCAATTTCCAAGAAGTAAGTAAGAACTTTAAAAAACTTATTGATTTAACTCACAACTTAGCAACTCCATCTGCACAAGAAGGTTATACTAAAAAAGAAGTCGGTGGGTGGGGAAAAGAAAGAGAAAAGTTAAATGGTTTTTATGGCGGAGTTTTCCAAATGACAAAGAGACCAGACGCACTTTTCATTATTGATTCAAGACTTGAAGATTTAGCAGTCAGGGAGGCACTTAGAATGAATGTTCCAAGCGTTGCAATTACTGATACAAATGCTGACCCAGCACTAGTTGATTATGCGATTCCTGCAAACGATGATGCTGTTGGAAGTTTGGAGCTTATTATTGGGTATCTCATGGACGCATGGGCTGAAGGAAAAAATTCTATCAAAGAAGAAAAACCAAAAGAAGAAAAAAAACCAGCAGTTAAAAAAGCAGCAAGCGGAGCATCAGCACAGGAAGTTGTAGCACAAGCTCTAAAAGAAGAAGCTGCAAAGGAAGTTAAGAAAGCTCCAGCGAAAAAATCTCCTGCAAAGAAAGCAGCTAAGACAGAAAAGAAAAAGGCTTAAAAATGGCAATCGATATTGAATTATTAAAACAAATTAGAGAAGAGACCTCAGCGTCTATCGCGGATTGCAGAAAAGCATTAGAAGAATCAAACGGAGATTATAAAAAAGCAATCGAATGGCTTCAAAAAAGAGGAGCAGAAATTGCTGAGAAGAAAGCAGACCGCGAAACCTCACAAGGTATAGTAGAATCATATGTTCATGGTGGAGGAAAAATCGGAGTAATTGTAGCTATTCTTTGTGAGACAGATTTCGTAGCTAGAACTCAAGAGTTTAAAGATCTTGCGCATGAAATAGCTATGCAAATTTCCGCAATGAATCCAAAAAATGTAGAGGAACTTCTTTCTCAGGAATATATTAGAGATCCAAAGCTTAAGATAGAAGATTTAGTGAAAGCTACAATTGGAAAAACAGGAGAGAATATAAAAGTTAGAGAATTTTCTAGAATTGAACTGTAGACTCTTCATGTATCTATGCATGAAGACTTGGTATAATTAAATTATGAACCCCAATCTTATTTCAGATACAAGAGAAAACATGAGAAAGGCCCTTGATGTTCTTAGGGCCGATGTCGCAACAATCAGAACCGGAAAAGCAGCGCCTTCACTTGTAGAAAATATAGTGGTTTCTGTATATAACGGCACCACAAAGCTTCGTGTTATGGAAGTGGCCACAGTTAATGCTCAGGATGCGCAGACTTTGGTCTTAACTCCATTTGATGCATCAATCATCGAAGATATAAGAAAAGGAATTATGGAGTCTGGCGCTGGATTGAACCCCTCCTCAGATGGTCAAATTCTTAGAATTAGTATTCCGCCTCTTTCAGAAGAAAGAAGACAGGAGCTAATTCACCTTATGAATCAAAAACTTGAGAACGGAAGGGTTATGTTAAGGCAGCTCAGGCATGAAGCCTTAAATGATCTTAAAAAAGAGGATTTACCGGAAGATGAAAACGAAAGACTTGAAAAAGAAATTCAAAAAGCGACTGACGAATTCGTTGCGGAGATTGATTCACTTGGCAAGAAAAAAGAAGAAGAACTCCTACAGATTTAAGTCAAAAGTTAAAAATCAAAACTCAAAAGTACATGTAAAAATTCAAAATTTTTAAAACTTACTATTTTTGAATTGCAATTTTGCCTTTTGCCTTTTGACCTTTGAATTTGTTTCCAGTTATAATAATTTCCTATGATATTAACTATTCTTGTCTTCTTACTAATGCTTTCAGTTTTGGTCCTAATTCATGAATTAGGTCATTATCTGGTTGCAAGAAAATTCGGAATAAAAGTTGAAGAATTCGGATTTGGATTTCCGCCTCGTGTTTGGGGTAAAAAAATAGGAGAGACTCTTTATTCTGTAAACCTTCTTCCGATCGGAGGATTTGTAAAGTTGTACGGAGAGGATGAGGCTGGAGCGGGAAAAATAAGCAAAGGAAAGAAAGTTACAAAAGATCTTGATCGTGCTTTTTTTGCAAAACCAATTTATCAAAGAATTTTAGTAGTGATCGCTGGGGTAACAATGAATTTTATTTTAGCTGTAATAATTGTTACTTATCTTTTTACGACTGATGGAATTCCGACACCTGGAACTACAGTGACTTTAACAGAAATTGCTAAGGGGTCTCCAGCTGAAACTGCAGGTCTTAAAAAAGGAGATATTGTCCAAAAGATCGGAAGTATAGAGATTAAAGATACTCAGACTTTAGTAACTCAAGCGAGAAAAAATTTAGGAGAAGAACTTACGATTACGGTTCTTCGCTCTAAGGGTCTAGGTAAGGAAAGAGTAGATACGATTGAGCAAATAAAAGTTACTCCTAGGAAAAATTTTCCAGCAGGGGAAGGGCCTATGGGAATTGCAATTTCCCAAAGTGTAGATATTAGAAAATATCCGTTCCCACAAAGCATGGTAGAAGGTACAAAGCAGGCTGTAAAAGACTCATGGCAGGTGGTCATAGGATTTAAGATGGTAGTAACAGAAATTATAACCCGGTTTACCGTTCCTCAGGGTGTAGCCGGACCGATCGGGATGGCACAGCTCACTGGAGAATTTGTAAGAGTGGGCCCAGCTGCTGTTCTAGCATTGGTCTATACATTGAGTTTGAGTCTTGCTGTACTAAACGTACTGCCAATTCCTGCACTTGATGGAGGGCGTTTGTTATTTATCCTGATAGAAGCAATAACTAGAAGAAAAGTGAATGCAAGATTCGAAGCCTATGCACATTTAGTAGGTTTGGTTTTGCTGCTCAGTTTCCTGGCATTAGTTTCATATAAGGACATCATAAGAATCGTCGCAGGTCAATCAATTTTACCTCAATAATTTAATTTTATGGCAAGAATCCAGAAAACAGAAGAAGAGTGGAAGAGATCTCTTACGCCCAAGCAATACGAAATTCTAAGAGAAAAGGGGACAGAGCCGGCTTTTACAGGGGAATTTGTGGATAACCATGAGGATGGAGTGTATTCGTGTGTAGCATGCGGAAATACTTTATTTGATTCGGGAACTAAGTTTGACTCAGGAAGCGGATGGCCAAGTTTTTATGATGTTGCGACAAAAGGCAACGTAGTTTTAGAAGATGATAATAGTCACGGGATGACACGAACTGAAGTGAAATGTGCGAATTGCGGGGGACATTTGGGACATGTATTTACTGATGGACCGAGGGATAAAACAGGGCTTCGTTATTGTATTAACTCCTGTGCGCTAGATTTTAAGAAAGCTTAAGAAGCAGTTGGCATCTTTGGATGTGGAATTTCATCAAGTCTTCCAATTCTAAAACCTCTGTTTCTTAGTCCTTTTGCCCAAATTGGTAAAGCTTCTGCCTCAGCTCCACTTTCTACAGGGTGTAAGATTATAATAGATCCATTTTTAACTTTGCTATACACTTTATTAACAATTTGAGTTACGCTTCTTCCTTCATATGACTGTGTATCTAAATTCCATCCTAAAACAGCCTTTTTAAGTCTTTTTGCAGCCTGCCTTATAGGCTCATAATAAATACCGTGTCCAGGTTCTGCTCCAGCTCCTTGAGGCGGTCCCATGAAATAGTTTTGTTCTTCTCTTAAGAATAAATTCTCCCATGCATGGTTAGCAGGAAGAGTGTCTCTCATTATTTCATCAGTTGATTTATTTCCGCTTCCTCCATCAAAAAATACATCATGACTCATCGTGTGATTTCCCCATAGAACAAGTTTTCTTCCATCTTTACCTTTAAGTCTATCAGCTCTTCTCATGAGGTCAGGATATGCTACGATAGCATCTCCAACTGGTAAAAGGGTTGCTGGGACGCTTGTTGCTTCCATGGCATCTAGTAAATCATGTCCCTGTTGTTCCCACCAGAAGTCATCAACTCTAACATACACAACTTTTCTATTTTCAGGACCGCGGTCAACTTTAGTTCCTGGTCCAAAAGATGTTACTCCACGCGCTGCGTCTGCTGCAGCTGGGCCTACTGTAATTGGATCTATATGACTTCTTCTTAGCTCTCTGAGTCTTTCTCTAGCATCTCTAAGTCTAGAATCCGAAGTAGAAAGTGAAGGTTCTTGGTCTCTTGATAAATCTCGAACTGCGGCAATTGCTGCTCCGCTAGGTATAACTAATCCAAGTCCAACAGCTGTTGTAACTGCTGCGGCTTCTTTCATAAAAAGTCTTCTTGAAGGATTTGCAACATGATTAGCAGGTGTTACTGCTTCAGCTGGTGTTGCTCCTGGTATATGTGCATCAATTGGTCTTGTCATAATTTGAGTGTGTATAATATAATATTATAGGTCTCTTGTCAAGTGTTAGTTATCTTTAAATATTTCGTCCATTGTTACTGGTTTTAAGCCTGCAGCTAAAGCTTTTTCAATAAGTCCAGGTAGAGCAGCGATATCTGCTTTTTCATCATGAAGCACTATTATAGACCCATTTTGAATATCTCGACTTAATTTTCTTTCTACTTCGCGTCCTGTGTCACCATTCCAAGCTTCAGAAACTGAAGTAAACATTCCAAAAGCAAGTCCCATGTCTTTAAGAACTTTCTGCATACCTTTATCTACTGAATACCATGGTGGTGCACCAACTCCTTCTGGCGGTCTAAAACTGTGCTGCACGTAGTTAGGATCTCTTAAAGCACGTCTTACTGAATTTAGCTGACTTGTTATTTGCTCTCTGAGATCTTCTGCGGAGAACTTGTCTATTCCACTTGGATGATCTTTACTGTGATTTTGAATGGAATGACCCTTTTTATGAGCCCTGTAGTAGAATTCTGGATTTGCATCAACTGAATCTCCAGTAGGGAAGAGTGTAAGTTTTACGTTATACTTTTCTGCAATTTTCAAAATCTGTTCCATTTCTTCGATATCCCAGCCATCATCTATGGTAAAGAATATTTCAGGCTTACTTCTATCTCCGTGTTCAATAACTTCCCCCGGTTTTAATTTAATTTCTGATTCGATAATACCTTGTGTAGCTTCGGGTGTTTGAGTAGGTTCAGTTGTAATAGACGGAGTTACAGTCGCCTCAGGTGTTGGTATTGGAGCTGTAGGCTCATCGCTTACGTAAAATCTTCCTCCGATAAGTCCTGCTGCTGCTACATTAAAGAGATCATTTATAGGTTCCCATGTAGGTTTATCTAAGTTTCTAAATGTTTCAAGCATGTGTGCTCTGTAAGCCTCGTCACCTGAAACTAGGGAAGCCATAAATGCTGCAGTTGTAAATGCTGTATCGGAATATCTATCTTCGCTCTCGTCTAATGATCCATCCAATTTATAGCCATCTTTAAGTTGACTCGAATCATACCCAGTTACATTTCCAGCGCCGTCTTTGATTGCAATTTTATCTTGGAAAAAAGCACTAACTAAATCTAAATGTGAAATAGCGTCATCTCTAGACGTTGGATCTTCAGAATAAATAGCTGTATGGAGGTTATTTAATACGAAATAGGCGATATCATAGTTAATTACAGGCTTACTAGATTCATTGTTTCTTGGTTTTCCGTCGATGTCAGTCCAGTTAGGTGCTGCTGCATATTCACCATTTCTAATTCTTTCATCTATTTTTCCTAAAAATTCTTTAGTGTCACTAGCCGTATTTATCCAATCTGGACTAACTCTAGCTGCGGTTTCCATGAGTACTACGCTTAAATATGCTGGATTTGTTAAGTCTTCAGAATCTGCCCAGTGGAAAGCTTGAGGGACATTTTTGCCGTTTCCGCTTTCGATCATCCCATTTGCAGCCATAATATCAAAAATTTCTTGTCCCTCCGCTTGTCTTGCAGTGTCAACATGAAGAGTTCTTGCAAGTGCCATATACATCATTACATTAGATACAACTGTAGGATCTGTCATATCGGCCCAGTTAACTTCGCCATCTTTTTTTCTCTTTTTACCTTCCCAGATTTTAGCTACATCTTTTTCATTTCCAACATCCGTTAAATGAACTTCCCAAGGAGTTAATCCATCAGGAAGATTACTTTCTCCAGTATTTGCGTACTTATATCTGTCATCAAACCTCATGAGTCTTTCAGCAGTTTCAAAGTCCCCAGAATAAATCGCTAAAAGTTCTCCAAAAGCTTGATATTCCAAGGCTGCTAGATCGCTATCTCTATCTTGGCCATATTGAACTCTTAGTGCGCCGTCACCAGCATCAATAAATCTTTCAGCTTTAATTATTTGATATATGGCGTCAAATTCTTGGCTCATCGCACCTTGGATTTCAGGTGTGATATTTAATCTTGCAAGATTTTCCGTAATGTTTTCAGGAGTTAGTGAGTTAGAAGTATTAAGCTCTCCACTAGAAGGTCTAGGATTTCCAGTTTTTGAAATAGCTACTGGTGCATCAATTGTGTTTGCTCCAATAAAAGACACAGCAAGTAAAGCAGATCCCGCAACTTTTAGTGCGGTTCCTGGTTTTTGAATTCTGGGTTGAATGCGTTCGCTCATGTAAGCGCGGACTATATCATATTATAGGGTATTTTGCAATCTTATAGTAAAATATTGATCATAAACAAAAATATAGAATTTCCTGATATACTTACGGCGTGGATAGATCGTCACTATTAGGCCTAAATCATTTTAAAAATAAAGATAATATTTTAGTAGTTGAAGCACCAACAGCACAGTCTGCAAACGAGACCATTTCGGAAATTTTGGAGAAGTATTGTGATTTAAAAACCGCGCTTTTTCTTTCAGGAGGAAATACCCCTAAAAAACTTTATGAGTTAATTGCTTTACAGAAAAAATTAAAAGTAGGAGCAGTGGGACAGGTTGATGAAAGGTTTGGAGAAAAGAATCACAAGAAAAGTAATGAGCTAATGATAAAAGAGACTGGAATTTTGGATTTTTTTGAGAGCTCAAATCTGAGATTTTACCCGATTTTACAAAGTGATGAAAGCTTGGAGAATACAGCTTTAGAGTATGATGAAGCACTTAGATTTATCCTCAAATATTTTCCAAAGAGTGTAGGTATTATGGGATTAGGACAGGATGGGCATACCGCAGGAATTCCGGCAATTACGGAGATTTCTAAAAAGATGATAGAGGATGGAAGCGCACTAGTTTCTTTTTATGAAGCCGAAAAATATGGGCCAAGAATTACTATGAATTTTCATGCAATTAGTGTATTAGATTTGATTATCGTTTTAGTTCTTGGTCAGGAAAAAAGAGAGATTTTAAATCAAATGTTTAAATTTAATGGAGATCAGGAAGAGATAGAGAAGTTCCCAGCGAAATTTTATTTAAAACCCGAAATAGCCTCCAAAACCATCATCATTACAGATCAGATAGTTTAAAAATTATTCGTATATGTCTTCAGGAGAATTATTTATTCTGGCATGGATATCTGCTCTATCTGGGAAAATTGAATCCAAGGCTTCTCCGAGATCTCTAATTGGAGTTCGACCAAGATTTACTATTGTGCCCTTTCTTAGATCTTGAACTGTAATTTTTGCAGGACGAGCTGGAGTGCCGTCTTCTGATTCCTCTACAGCAGGAGAGGCGATTATTAATCTTGCAGTTTCTTTATCGTCCAACTCCCAAATAGTTACATAATTTTCATCTGGTTTTACCTCAATTGCCCACCTGTCATTATGGGCTCCAGTCATTCCGCGAAGCTCAGCTCTTGCTATTTCCGCAGCTACTCTTACTACTTTCTCTGTTACTTCTTTCTGGAGTGAATACTCATCGACTAACTGCGCAAGTTTACTTACGTCTTCATTCTCATCCCAGCCTCTTTCTCCAGTTCTTGGGTGTAGATGGATGCCCCCGACTCTGGTGCCAAACATCTGGAGAACGTCAGCGCGAATTGATTCAAAGGCAGGTAAACCATCATCTAAATCTGGATTAAGAACAGCAGTAATACTGGTATCTGAACCGAAATTGAGAAGATTTTTTTCTACCTGTAAAGTCCAATATGTTCCAGGTGCAGTGGATAATCTTAAGGATGAGTCTGGTCTTCCTGTGAAGTGGGTTGACTCGGCTTGTACATAATTCATAACTCTATTAAGTGTTGCTATATTTGTTTCGCGATCAGTAATTTGCTCTGGAATGACGTCTTTTGGTGTAGTTCCTCCTCCGGGAGTAATATCGGGTGGCATAATAGGGGGTAATATACGCTTAAATGCTTATTCTGTCAAGGCAGGTTAGGGGGTGGGGGTGGCGTAAGTAGTTTTCTAGCTTCATCGAGCGCTGTTTGAGTTGATGTGCCAGGATTTTTAAAATCACCAGGATAAACTACCTCAAAAGACGGGTCACTAAACGTTTTTCCACTATAGAATGTTCTTATTATATAAGGTTTACCTTCCGCTGAAATACCAGGGTAAGTAACCCTAGTAAGATCAGGTCCTTGTCTACCATCAAATTCGAACCCATCTCTTCCTACGAATAATTTTTCCCTTTCTTCAGGAACAATTCCAGAGCGATTTGCAATTAAGCCATTGATTTCTGATACTGCGGCCCTTCTTGCAGCACCATCTAATCGCGATTCTTTAGGAGCTGATCCTGTTCTTTCTGCTAATGTTGGTCCTGCCATAATTGCGCAAATATACTCTTTGAAGTTTAGGCTGTCAAGAGTATATAATCTATGAATGGATAGTCCTGAAATATTTCAAGAACTTAAAAGCCCGTTTGTTCTGGTAATTTTTGGAGCCACAGGAGATCTCACTCATCATAAATTAATCCCCGGACTTCTATCACTTTTTAATAAAAAAATGCTTCCGTCCGAATTTTTTATTGTTGGTTTTTCGAGGCGTGCATATTCTGACGAAGAATTTCGTACTTCGTTTGACGATCTAACTAAACAAGAAGGTTGGGATGAATTTTCAAAACACCTGCATTATGAAAAAGGAACTTTTGAAAATAAATCAGGATATGAAAATTTGATTACTCATTTGAACAAGTTGGATGCTAAAGTTGGCGCATGTATCACGCGTTTCTTCTATTTAGCTACTCCGCCACAGCATTATTCAGATATTTTAGATAAATTGGTGAGCACGAAGCTTTCTGAAGGATGCGGACAGGGTAGTAATAAATGGACTAGGGTAGTAATTGAAAAACCTTTTGGAAAAGATTTGGAGACTGCAAAAATGCTTGAAGAAAAGCTTTCAAAAATATTTGATGAAAAACAGATTTTTAGAGTAGATCATTATCTCGGAAAAGAAACTGTTCAGAACATGCTGGCATTTAGATTCGCTAACAGTATCTTTGAGCCTGTTTGGAATAATAAAAATATAGATCATGTTCAGATAACTTGGGCTCAAAAAGAAGGCATTGAGAATAGAGGGAATTTTTTTGATGGCGTAGGAATGCTTAGGGATATAGTACAAAATCATATCATGCAGCTTATTTCCTCCGTTGCTATGGAGCAGCCACGTAGTTTTACAAAAGAAGATGTAAGGAATGAAAGAGCTAAAGTAACTAGCGCTGTAACTTTAGCAGACAAAAATGTGATTAGAGGCCAATATGAAGGATATTTAGACGAAGAAGAGGTGGAAAAAGGTTCTCAGACAGAGACATATGTAGCGATGAAATTAGCAGTAAATACTCCGAGATTTGCGGGAGTGCCGTTTTATATTCGGGCTGGAAAGAAAATGGAAAAAGAGGTAATCACTATATCGGTAGTTTTTATTCAAACCTGCCATTTATTGTTTAAAGAATATGGATGTCCAGAGATAGGAAATGTTTTGACCTTTAGAATTCAGCCTGACGAAGGAATTACTCTTCGGCTGATCGCAAAAAAACCTGGTGCGAAGCTAAAATTAGGGAGCGTAAATATGAAGTTTAATTATAAAGATGATTTTGGTACTGCAGGGCTGGATGCATATGAGAAGATTCTTTTGGATATTTTCGCAGGTGACCAGATTTTGTTTACACGAAGTGATGAGGTTCAGAATTCATGGAAACTACTTGATAATATATTAAAAAACTGGAAGAATGAAAGCAATATTTCTAAATATCCGGTTGATGGATGGGGACCTAAAGAAGCAACAGATTTAATAGAAAAGGATGGGAAAAAATGGATAGTATAACTTTTGAAGAATTTAAAAAAGTAGAAATAAGAATGGGGAAAATAATTTCCTGCGAAAAAGTAGCGGATGCAGATAAATTGTTAAAGCTCCAAGTAGATTTCGGAGAATTTCAACGCCAAATTGTTTCAGGAATTGCCTTGAGTTATACGCCAGAAGAGATGGTGGGAAAAACCTTGCCATTTATAGTCAACTTAGAATTTAGAAAATTTAAAGGTGAAGAATCTCAGGGTATGCTTATGGCGACAGGAACAGGGAGTGAGAATATTGTTTTACTTGAGCCAAATAAAGATATTGAACCCGGCGCTGAGGTAGTTTAAATCTCAAATTCTGACAGATCATTTGCTCCATAACTCTCACCAAATATTGCCTTAGCTTTTTCCACTGCCCCTTTTCGACTTTCCAAAGTCGTATAAATATGAGCGCCGAAATGGGTAAGTATAAGTTTTTTTACATTTGCTTCTTTTGCCAAAGTTGCTGCTTGAGAGGCATCAAAATGTCCCCATTCTGTTTCTGTATTATCTTTAGCTGCGCATTCACAAATGAATATATCTGAATCCTTTGCAAGTTTTCTTGCCGCATCTGTAAGTCCGCAGTCACCAGTATAAGAAATAATTTTTCCTTCTAATTCAAATCTATAGCCGTGATCTCTATATGCGTGGTGTTGTTCTATGGCATGAGCTTTAAAAGGTATGTTTTCTCCCTCTTCAGATAATTCATGAAGCCTAATTTCAGTTTTAAGGTTATAAATATTATCTGGTCTAGGTTTGAAGCCTATCGTAAATGGAGGATTAACTAAAGTTTCAAAATCTTTGGATCTGTTAGTGCCTACATAAACATCAATTCCTTGTTTGAAGTCAAATTTATTTAGAATGTGAAGACCTGAGGTATGATCTAGGTGAAAATGAGTTATGAACATGGAGATTGGCTTGTCTTCTTTTATAAACTGATCTAATTTATAAATTCCGTTTCCAGCGTCGAGAACTAAATAATGATCTTTGGTATCAATTAGGATTGAAGGTGTGTCGCCGGTTGGAGAGGAGTACCATCCGTTAGTCCCTAGGAATGTGATTTTCATAGTTTGATTTTAACAAATTATAAAGCAATTAATATAGTGCCTATCACCATAACAAATGCTCCTAAAAATCTCTCTTGAATATGGTGTTCTTTAAATAAAACAGCTCCTAAAATAATTGAAAAAAGTGCTGAAAGCTTAAAAACTGCAGTGACATATGCAACATTGTTTAAGCTAAAAGCGGTAAGCGCTGCAAATTGTCCGATCGTTGCTAAGAATCCAAATATTAATAAAAATTTTAGATTTGTTCTGGTATATTTTTTAACATTTTTCATCTTAAAGAAGAAAGGCGAGAGGAATACAATTATAAATACAGCCTCTATAAGTGGTACTGAGAGTGGGGTGGTAGGCGTAGTCTCAAAAATTGCCTTTTTTTGAAGGATTGGGGTCATTCCCCAAATAAGATTTGAAATAAGAAATAATTTAACTCCTTTATCCGATAAAAGCTTGGAGATAGGTTTGAATACCCCAGCTCTTATTTGATCAACGTTAAGTAAGTATGCGCCAATTATAATTAATAGAATTCCAATTAGCTTAACTGGCGTGGGATTTTCGTGTAAAAAAATTGTGGCAAAGATTAAGACAAATGCTGGGTTAAATGAAGATATTGGTGCTAGGAGTGAGATTTCTGACATTGACAGAGCTTTGTAATATATGACCGCTGCAATCGTATCTAAGATTGAAACGATGAAAATAAATTTCCAGAACTGTGGAGTAAACGCAGGGACACCGAGGTAAAGTAGAAGACCGATTGAAAATGGAAGTACGAAAGATAGAGAAATTACAGTAAAAGCCATGGGAGAGATGTCCTTCATCATTTTTTTGATGAGGATCATGCTGATCGAGGTCCACAACGCAAAAAGGAGCGAATAAGAAATCCACATCCCACTAATATATCAGTTCTCGTTGACAAATTAGAAGAGCGAACATAGACTATTAGTAATGAAAATCGGAATAATCGGGCTTGGTAAAATGGGCTCTCGAATTGCTCAAAAGCTTTCCGATGAGCATGAGGTATCAGTTTGGAATCGTTCGCCGGAAGATATAGAAGAGCTAAAAAAAGTATCAAAAGTCCAGGGGTTTGATTCTGTTGAAGCTTTAGTTAGCAATTTGCCTTCCCCTAAAATTATTTGGATTATGGTGCCGCATGTGGCAGTTGAAGAGGTATTAACAGAAGTTAAAAAGTTTGTTTCCACCGGAGACATCGTAGTAGACGGAGGAAATTCCAATTACAAAGATACAGACAGAAGATTTTTAGAATTCGAAAAAGCAGGGATTAAATACTTAGGAATTGGAGTAAGCGGAGGAATAATTGCGTTTAAAAATGGATATCCGCTGATGGTTGGGGGGAATCGCGAAGCATATGAAGCGATTATTCCAATTTTAGATACTTTAGCAAAACCCACTGGCGGACATGAATATTTCGGGACAGGAGGAGCTGGGCATTTTGTAAAAATGGTTCATAACGGAGTGGAATATGCCCAGATGCAAAGTATTGGCGAAGGATTTGAAATTCTGGAAAAATCAGCTTATAAATTTGATTTATCAAAAATTGCCAATCTTTGGAGTAAAGGAACAATAGTATCAGGGTTTTTAATTGATAGAGCATCTGAGAGTTTGAATAGAGATTCGAAGCTTTCAGAATTTTCCGGGCCAATAGCTAGAAGCGGAGAAGGAGACTGGACAATTCTTGCGGCGGAGGAAGAAGGAATTGACCCAGAAATAATCAACGGCGCAGTAGAATTCAGAAAAAAATCTGAAATAGATGAAGATATACAAAATTCATTTACCGCAAAAATGATTAACTCACTTCGTAATGCATTTGGCGGCCACGAAATTAAAAAGTAATATGCTATACTCGAATCTGTGATCCATTCGACGATTGCTCAGGATCATGCTGAATTTATCGAAATATGAAATACTCTACTTTTTTTCCAAAAGCCAGGAAGTCAGAATTTAAAGATGATCTATCTATTAATGCGAAATATTTAATAAAAGCAGGCTACATCGATCAGCTAATGGCTGGTTCATATACATTACTCCCCTTAGGTTTTCGAGTTGTGCAAAATATAAATAATATTATCCGGGATGAATTAAATAAGACTGGTGCGCAGGAGTTATTAATGCCGCTTCTTCATCCTCGGGAGATTTGGGATCAGACCGGTAGATGGAGCGATCCAGATGTAAAACAAATTATGTATCAGTTTAAGGATATCCATGATAAAGAATTTGGATTATCTTTTACTCATGAAGAAATAGTAATGAATTTACTAGGTAAAATGGTGCAGAGCTATAAAGATTTACCGGTTAAGGTTTATCATTTTTCTACTAAATTCAGAAATGAACCGAGGGCAAAATCAGGAATTTTAAGAGGAAGAGAATTTATGATGAAGGATTTGTATTCTGCGCATGTTTCTGAGGAGGATATGTATAAATATTATAATTTGGTAAAAGAAGTTTATCCAAAAATATTTAAGCGTTTGGGTTTGGAAGCTTTAACAGTAGAAGCAAGCGGAGGAGTATTCACCGATAAAAATAGCCACGAATTCCAGGTTTTAAGTGAAGTTGGAGAAGATACTATCTTTTTCTGTGATTGTAGCGGAAAAAGCTGTGATTGTCGATTTGCTCAAAATAAAGAATTGTTTGCGGGTGCTGATGGAGATAAATGCCCGGAATGTGATGATTGCACTATAAAATCTGCAAAATCGATAGAAGTTGGAAATATTTTTCCGCTTGGGACTAAATATTCTCAGAATATGAAAGTTTTATATACCGATGCCGAAGGTAAAGCACAAAATATCTGGTTTGCGAGTTATGGAATTGGACCAACGAGAGTTATGGGAACTCTCGTAGAAGTTTTTCATGATGATAAAGGAATTATCTGGCCAAAAAGTGTTGCACCATTTCAAGTGTATTTGATTAGTATCATGAATCAAGAATCAAGTATTAAGGAAGAGACGGAAAAAGTTTATAAAAAATTGCAAGAGGCCGGAGTTGAGGTTTTGTGGGACGACAGAGAAGTAAGTCCTGGAGAAAAGTTTGCAAATGCTGATCTCCTAGGTTTTCCTTATCGTTTGGTAATCTCTCAAAAAACAGGGGATAAAATTGAATTTAAAGAAAGAAAAAGTGAAGATGCTTCGCTTTTAAGCCTAGATGAAGTAATTTCTAGAATTGAGGAATAAAAGGAATCTGAAGTTTAAATACGTAAATCCACACGAATGTATAAGCTACAAGTAGAACAATAACTCCGAGACCTAAAACTAACGACATAACTTTTGATCCGCCTCTTTTTACCGTAGCACCCTGATTTTTACCAGGATTATTCGCATTAAAAGCAATTGTTCCTCCGATTGGAGAAGGAGCGGCAGGAGCTGCGGGAGCCGCTTGCGGAGTCACTTCAGTTGGTACGACGGGAGCTTGCGGTTGAACTGGAATAGGAGTAGACGAAGTGCCCATTTGCGGAGAAAACGGTGCCGGAGCAGGCGGAGGGGGAACTGTTCCTGGTGGAGGTACAGCAGGGCCATTCATTACTCTATCATATGCTTCTTGAAGTTTTGGGTCAGTCGCGGACAGCTTTGGATCCATATAATCTAGTTTAGCGCATCGGTTGTTTTTGTCAACCCCGATTAAATCGGGGTTAATATAGCTTATCGTGCTTTGGTAAGAAGAATCTCTACAAACTGGTTAAAATTTATACCTGATGCCTTAGCTGCTTTTGGAATTAAACTTTCAGATGTAAGGCCAGGAATTGTATTTATTTCTAAAGCGTAAGGGATGTTTTGTGAATAAATGAAATCAGTCCTCGAATAAGTTCCAAAATCAAAATTATTGTGAATCTTAAGTGCTATCTCTTGAGCTTCTTTTTGTTTGTTTACTGGCACAGATGGGGCATTTGGAATTTCTTTTGTGCCAGATGTGTATTTATTTTCATAACTGAACCATTCTCCTTCAGGAGGTTTTATTTCAATTACTGGAAGCGCTTTACCATCTAGAACTCCGACGGTAATTTCTACTCCATCTATATATTTTTCAACATATAATTTATAGTTTGAGTTAAGTAAAAATTTGGCATTTTTTATATTTAAGTCTTTTTTAGATTTGAGAATTACTACTTCATGAGAAGAGCCGCCGTGAGATGCTTTTAGAACGCAAGGAAATCCAAATTTTATAATATCCTCTTTAGTTTTAATCTCAGTCCATGGGGAAGTGGGAAGACCCGATTTTGTCGCAAATTTTTTAAATGGAATTTTATACCATCCATTTTGCATGCCTTTATAATTTCTCGTTCCGACAATCGGTTTATCGATTTTATTTAAAAATTCGTGAAGCTGGCCACCTTCTCCTTCTTCTCCATGGAGAACAGGGAATAGGGTTTCGAAGTTTTTTGCTAGCCTTATTATCGGTTCATATCCCTTCCTAATATCGAATTGTTTTACTTCATGCCCATTTTCTTCGAGCGCTTTTTGCACATTCTTAGCTGAAGTTAGTGAAACGATTCTTTCAGAAGAGTCACCGCCTGTGATAAGTAAAACCTTCATTTAATGAGAAATCTATTCTAACACAATACCGCAATATGTTTAAAAACTCATATATCGATATATCGATATATGATGCAGGGGTTAAATTGGCTTAGGAATTTTAGAAAAGAGTACTATTTGATTAGCCGTAGTTAATAAGGTAGAATGCAGGCATGAATAGACCGCTAGACGCAGAACCAGGAGTAGGTCTACCACTTCCTCCAGCAGATGGCCCTAAAGATCGGGGTGACTTAAGGTCTCCTAGGGAGCGAATGACCACTCTCGTGGAAGAAATGTTGGCATATAGAGCAAATCCTGGTGTAAGTTATACTTTTTTTAGATTTCCAGATCTTGCACCTCAAGAACTTTTAACCAGACTTAAAGATGAGGTTTCATTAGGATTATTAGTTCCAGATGGGGAGAGATTGCCTCAGCCCGCGCGAGACGATGTAATAAGAATTGCAGACTCTAATAAACTAACGGGTGTTATTGTGACAGCTGATCGAGCTAGAGAGGGAAACTTTCGAAGAAGAAAAGTTGGAATTGAATTCTTAGCTGAATATGAAGGGGGAGACCGGATCGTTAAGACTGCTCAAAAGTTAATTCTAGAGGATGATTCAAAAGAGCCAGTAAGAATTACGATGCGTAGGTCAGCTTTAGTTGATCTGAATTCAGAAGAAGGAGGCTACGACTCAGGCAAGGCTATACCAGTCTCCGATGAACAAGCCACTGGTTTCCTCGGAATCTTAGAAGAACTTTTTGAAGCATGGAAGAAAAGTCCAGAAGGAATTGACAGAGCAAAGCGCAAGCATGTAGCTTCTCATCTCTCCAAAACTCCTTAAAAATAGGGTATACTTGCCATATGAAAATTATTGTTACTCACGCAGCACCAGACCTTGATGCTGTGACTTCAGTTTGGCTTCTTAAAAGATTTTTACAAGGTTGGAACGAGGCTGAAGTAAAATTTGTTCCTGCAGGACAACGTTTGAATCAAGAATCAAGAATCAAGAATCAAGGTGAGGATCCGATTGAAAAGATAGGGAATAATGAAGTGATACATGTGGATACCGGGTTGGGACCTCTTGATCATCACCAGACATTTTCAGATAAAGTTTGCGGGGCTACTCTTACTTGGGATTTTGTTCGCGAAAATGGGCAAATGTTTGAAAATGAAGCAACTTCTGACAAAGTTCAGATGCGAGAACAGGCACTTTCAAGAATTATGAATGTGGTTGTTGCGGATGATCACTTTAAGCAGGTTTTTTATCCCGAGCCAAATGCAGATCACTATGAATTTATGCTTTCGGATATGCTTGATGGATTAAAACTTCAAAAACCAGGTCAAGATCAGGCTTGTGTGGATTTTGCCATGTCAGCGCTCGATGCAATTCTTCATAATTTCGAGAATAAAATTTGGGCTGAAAGAGAGATAGAGGAAAACGGGAAAAAATTTGAGTCTAGATGGGGAAGAGGAATAGGATTTGAAACTATAAATGATGATGTTATAAAAATAAGTCAGAAAATGGGCTATTCAATAGTAGTCAGAAAAGATCCAAGAAAAGGATATGTGCGAATTAAGGCAACCCCTGCAGAAAGCGTAGATTTAACTCCGGTTTATGAGCAGCTTAAAAAAATGGATCCAGATGCTACATGGTTTTTACACGTGGGGAAAAGAATGCTTTTAAATGGTACTCCAAAAAATCCTAAAATGATTCCATCCCGCCTGAAGCTAGATGAGATAATTAATGTTTTAAAGAAAAGTTAAAAGTTAAAATGCAAAACTCAAAATTGCAATTAAAAATTTTTAAATTTTTACATTAACTTTTGACCTTTGATTTTTGAATTTTGAATTATGGCTGAATGTATTTTTTGTAAAGTTATAGCCAAAGAGACTCTAGGATATTTTGTTTTGGAAGAAGAAAATTATGTAGCTTTTTTAGATATATTTGGTTCGACTGACGGTCACGTAATGGTGGTGCCACGTAAGCACGGACTTAGTATTTTAGATTATTCAAAAGAAGAATTAGGAGAATTTATGGCAGGGGTTCAAAGTGTCGCGAGAAAACTTGAAAAAAATCTGAATACAGATTCAATTACGATTGGGATTAACCATAAAGAGGAAAAAGGCGTTCCGCATCTTCACATTCATTTGATCCCAAGATTTAAAAATGATGGTGGAAAAGTGCTTCAAAGTCTAGTTTCAAAAGGAATAAAAGAAGATTTAACTAGAATAGTCGAGAAAATCCGCACGAATTAGACCACACATTTTTACCCTTCACTTAAACCCGCCATTCGTAGCGCGGCTCAAGGAACAAATTCTGGTGGGCGAAGCTTGTCAATTAAGTACTTTTGGAGTACAATTTAACACACATTAGTTAAAATACAGCCACGTATTAACGACGGCGCGTATTAAAAGGGGGGTGTTTATTTAATTATGGTAGTAGTAAAAAAGTCACCAGGAGATTCTGATGATTCATTAATTAGAAAGTTTTCAAGAAAAGTTATGTCTGAGGGCATAGTTCAGGAGGCTAAAAGAAGAGAGTTTTATTTAAAACCTTCTCTAGCGCGTAAACAAAAACTTGAAGATGCCAGAAGGGTAAAAAAGGTCTGGTAAAGATGAGCAACCTCAATGTTCTAATTTTTGTTGAAAGCAGATATAAGGTTAACAGAAAGAGAATTCGGACAGCGCTTGCAAATTTACTTAATGAGCAGGGTGTAAACTCTCCTGTAGAAGTTTCGGTTGCAATTGTTGGGGACCGAAAGATGCGTGAGCTTTCCAAAAAATATAAAGGGGAAGATAAAACACGAAATATTTTATCATTTTCCTTAAGTGAGGGAGAAAAACACGCTCTTCCAAATGACATAATTAGACTTGGAGATATTGTGATTTCATATCCAGTGGTAATTACAGAAGCCGCCCGAGATGAAGTATTGGTAGATGACAAGATTGATGAACTAGTTGTTCATGGAATGACTCATCTGTTAGGATTACACCACGAGTAATTAATGGTTTTTTATTTAAAATATCGCCCCAAGAAAATATCAGAACTTGATAGTAGTGAACTTGTTGAAAAATTAACAAGCCTATTTAAAGGAAAACTTCCAGATAAAATTCCGCACGCATTTCTTTTTACTGGTCCAAAAGGACTTGGTAAAACTTCTACAGCTAGAATTCTTGCAAAAGCCATAAATTGTACAAATAGAAAACCTACGGAAATTGAACCATGTAATAAGTGTGAATCATGTAATTCCATTAATAACGGATCCAATTTAGATGTGTTAGAAATTGACGGCGCAAGTAATAGAGGAATTGATGAGATACGGGATTTGCGAGAAAAAATAAGACTTTCTCCCGTAAGTTCTCTAAAGAAAATTTATATTATTGACGAGGTGCATATGTTAACAACTGAAGCTTTTAATGCCCTTCTAAAAACTTTAGAGGAGCCGCCAGATCATGCGTTTTTTATTCTATGTACCACTGAGGTTCAAAAAGTTCCGGAGACAATTCTTTCTAGATGTACAAATATTAAATTCTCTAAAGCAACTCTTGCTGACTTCACAAGTTCTTTTGGGCGCATCGCAAAAGGTGAAGAGCTAAAAATAGAAAAAGAAGCGCTTGCTCAAATAGCCAGACTTTCTGATGGCTCATTTAGAGACGGAGCAAAAATACTTGAAGAGTTAAGTGCATCGAGCAAAGAAATAACTCTAGACTTAATTGAAAAGAAATATAAAACTCAGTCCATTGATAAATCTGTTTTGGACTTGATAGAAAGTTTTGAAAAAAAAGATTCAAAAAAGGGAATTAAAATTGTTTCGGACTTAGCAAATGACTCGTCTGATTTTAAAATTATTGTCGAGACATTAATCGATAGACTCCATAAAAATTTAATTGCACAAATTGGGGGAGAAAAATCATCAGGTTTGAGCTTATCGGAAACTAAAAATCTTATTGAGATGCTGGTGAAAACTCATGTCAGCATTAAATATGCAGTTCTTCCTCAGCTTCCATTAGAGCTTACTATTATAGAATGGGCTAGTTTGTCCGTTGCCCCAATTGAAGCTCAGATAGAGGTTAAAGAAGCGATTAGAGTTGAGCCAGCGATAAAAAAGCCTCTTCCCAAAACCACGGAAAATGATAATATATTAGAATCTCTGATTGAAGAAATTAAGAAAGAGAATTTCTCAATTGCAGGAGTTTTAAGAGGTTGTAAGATAGAGAAATCAACTGAGAAGGAACTAACTCTTTCAACTAGTTTTAAGTTTCATAAAGAAAGATTAAGCGAAGAGAAAATTATAAAATTAATAGAAGAAAAGATTGAAAAAATTACGGGCAAAAAAATTAAATTTTCAGTTGAATTAAAGTAAGTAGGGAGGTGATTTTATGAACAATCCATTTGGACAAATAGGCGAACTTAAGAAAATGAGAGATCAGGCGATGCAAATTCAGCGTTTGCTCTCTGCTGAGGAAGTAGAAGTTAACAAAAACGGAGTTGATATAACAATCACTGGGGATCAAAAAATTAAAGAAATTAAGACAAACGGAAGATCAGACAACGATATTAAAGAAGCTATTAACGAAGCCGTTAAAAAATCTCAAGAAGTTGCAGCGAAAAAACTTGCAGGAATGCAGGGCGGTCTCGGAGGACTTTTAGGAAAATAATGTTAATTTTTAGCGGGACTTCGAATCCCGCACTTGCTAAAAAAATTGCTGAAAAATTAGATACCAAGCTTTCTTCATTGGAGATTTTTAAATTTCCAGATAAGGAAGTTAGGGTTAGGGTTTTGGAAAACGTTTTAGATAAGCATGCGATTGTTGTGCAATCTACAGGAGTGCACCCAAACCACTACTACATGCAGTTGTTTTTCATCTTAGACGCTTTAAAGAGAAGCGGAGGATCAGAGGTAACATTAGTAATTCCATATTTAGGATATCAAAGACAAGACCATATTTTTAGAAGCGGAGAAGCGGTTTCGCTTGAGGTAATCGTAAATCTCATAAAAGCAATGAAAGTCGATCGCGTTATTTCATTTGATCTTCACGCGCCAAGAATTGCGGATTTTTTTATTAATAAAAAAATTAAGATGGATCATCTTTCGGCTCTTCCTGTTTTTGCAAAAGAAATAGAGAAAATGGATTTGAAAAATGTAGTTTTGGTAAGTCCTGATATGGGAGGAATAAGAAGAATTAAAATTTTAGCTGGCCTTTTGAATCAGGATGTGCCATGTATTTCAGTTGAAAAAAATAGAGATTTAAATACTGGTGAAATTGAATCAAATAAAATAAATGGAGAAGTTAAGGAAATTGCAGTTATAGTGGATGACATGATTTCTACAGGAAACACTCTTATAGCAGCAGCAAATTTACTTAAAAAAAACGGAGCAGAGGAGGTTTATGTTTTTGCAACACATGGAATTTTTGCGGGGGAAGCGCCAATAAATCTTCAGAAATCTATTATAAAAAGAGTAACAGTAGCAGACACCATAGAGGTTAGGGCTAAGCGAAAATTTGAAAAACTCCATGTAGTTTCTGTTTCTCCTTTAATAGCCGAAGCACTTAAGAAATGAAAGTACCCAAATCTATCCAAAATTTAATCGAGTCGTTCGAGAAGCTACCTGGTGTTGGTCCAAAAACCGCACAGCGTCTGACTTTTTATCTTCTTCATGTACCGCAATATGAGCTTGATAAGTTCGCCGAAAGTCTAACTTCACTAAAAACAGGTACTACAATTTGCTCTAATTGCTTTACTGTAGGAGAAAGTGATCCATGCGAAATTTGCGAAGATAAGTCACGTGATCAGGGATTAATATGTGTAGTTGAAGAGCCGCTTGATGTTTTAGCACTTGAGCGTGGAGGAAAATATAAAGGTGTTTATCATGTATTGCACGGAAGAATTGACCCATTAAATAATATCGGGCCGGATGAGATTTATATTGATAAGTTATTAGAAAGAATCAAAAAATCACAAATTACTGAAATAATTTTAGCGACAAATCCCACCATGGAAGGTGAGGCTACTGCTATGTATATCACTAAACAAATTAAAATAGAAAACCCTGATATTAGGTTAACTAGAATTGGACGCGGTTTGCCAATAGGCGCGGATTTAGAGTATGCTGATGAAATAACCCTCCAGCGGGCGCTTGAGGGAAGAAGTGAGCTATGAATCAACTCGGAAGCTTTGAAGATGTAATTGAAAAGGGACAAAGTGGTGTTAAGCAGGCTGTAAAATCAGCGCAAGCTGGGGTAGGGAGTTTTGCAAATACAGCTGCAGGGCAAACTTCAAATTCAGCGCCAACTGACAATGGGGTTAACGAAACAAACGGCGCAAATCCAGCTCAGCAGCAAATGTCAGATGATGATGCTCAGAAATTTTTACAGGATTTGTATGGTGTAAAAAAACCGGCCCAGGATCCAAATCAGCAAAACCAACCCGTTCAAGCAAATCCTGCGCCAGCAAAAAAGCCAACTCAAAATCAGCAAACTGTAAAAGCTGCACTGGGTTTGGAACGCGCTAAAAAGCCTCAGGAAAAAGCACCCACACCTAAAGAAACAATTAAAGCAGCACTAGGACTTCCTGGAGAAAAACCTCACGATGGTGCTCCAACTACGAAAGAAACTATTAAGAATGCGATGGGAATTCCTGAAATTGCTACAGATCCCAGAACTCCGGAAGAATTAGCAAAAATAGAAGCATTAAGAGGGCAACTTCATGGAGAGTATTATCAAAAACTTACAAAACCGCAGCAGCAAGAAGAGGAAAGTGTTGTCGATAAACTGGAAAGAGAAGATCAGGAGAAAAAAATGGAAGACTTAGAAACTCAAAAAGAAAAACCGCCGCCATTACCATCGACAGTAAAACAGGGAACTGGAGAAAATGTCGTTGGAGTCTCAGGCTAATTTAGGGTAAAATAAGTGGATGAGAATTTATAATTCACTAACTCGCGCTGTTGAAGATTTTAAGCCCCAATCTGACACTGTAACAATTTATACTTGCGGACCCACTACTTATGACTTCATGCACGTAGGAAATCTTAGAACTTTTCTTATGGCTGATCTTTTTGAAAGAGCGCTCCGGTTTGATAATTTTAAATTGAAAACAGTTCAAAATATAACTGATATTGACGATAAAATTATCAAGCGTGCGGAGGAAAGAGGAATTGGAATTGCAGATCTTTCTCATGAATTTGAGGAACACTTTTTTTCTGATATTAAGAGTTTGAATATCTTACCTAAAGATGTTGTTACAAAAGCGACCAGCTATGTACAAAAAATGGAGGATTATATCGCAACGCTTATCGAAAAGGGATTTGCGTATGTGGAGTCAGACGGATCTGTTTATTTCGATATTTCTAAATTTCCGCAGTATGGAAAGCTTTCAAGAATTGAAGCGAAAAATTTAAAAACAGGGACGAGAGTTTTATCTGACGAATATTCAAAGGATGATATTCAGGATTTTGCACTTTGGAAAGCTGAGCCAAAAGATAATGTGGGTTATGCATCACAGTGGGGATGGGGAAGACCCGGCTGGCATATAGAGTGTTCTGTAATGAGTCAGGAAAACCTGGGTGAAATTCTGGATGTTCATATGGGAGGAATCGATTTACTTTTTCCGCATCATGAAAACGAAATTGCCCAATCAGAAGCCAAAACTGGAAAGAAGTTTGTAAATTACTGGATTCACGGCGCATTTATTTTGGTGGACGGGAAAAAGATGAGTAAGTCGCTTGGGAATTTTTATAAATTAAAGGATGTTACAGATAAAAGAATTGACCCGCTAGCTTTAAGATATTTATATCTCCAGACTCATTACAGACAGGAAATGAATTTTACCTGGGAAGCACTTGAAGCTGCGCAAACAGCTTTAAATAAACTGCGAAGAAATTATGCAGATGCAAATTCTGGGGATGTTAAATTGCCGGAAGGTTTTTCAATAGCTATAAATGATGATTTAAATTTGCCGCGTGCACTTGGTGTCGTTTGGGAAAATATTTCATCGCTCTCTAAGGAAACTCTAGATAAGATCGACTTAGTTTTAGGTTTGAATTTATCTCAAAAAGAAGAAGAGGTTGATGTGCCTTCGGAAATTAAAGAAATGGCAAATAAAAGGGAAGAGCTTAGGAAATCTGGAAATTATGACGAAGCAGATCGCGTGAGGTCAGAAATTGAAAATAAAGGATTTATAGTTGAAGATTCAAAAGGCGAAATAAAAATCAGGAAAGCTTAACCTTTTACTTCAGAAGGTGTTATATTTGTCGCTGTCGTTACGTTTTTAGTTGTTTCCACGGGTTTTGAAGTTAACGTAGGAGTTTCACTTACACCTGGTGTAGGGTACAGTGGGGGAACCGGTCTACCTCTTTTTACATTACCTTCTTCCTCGTACCATGTAGCATTTCCCAAAAGTTTATCAGCAATTATATGTTCGTCTGTTGCCGGAACTGAAGGGACATTCACATTAGCTTCAAGGACTCTTTTATCTGCTTGTAAAGCTTGATCAGGAGTCATTATGTGTCTGTTTCTCCCAATGAAATCTTTAAGTGCTCTAATCGTCATACCTTAAATTTAATATAGCAAATCTAATCTCACTTGACAAAATTCTGACACAAAAAACTGTCAAGTATTTGATCAAGACATGGTTTATGCTAGTCTTTAGTAATGCTCTTAGTTGATTTAATTATTTATATAGCTTCTTTCTTTTTTATTTGGTTAGGATCAGGATTTATTGTTTCTTCAACCAGTAAATTCTCAGAAAAATTAAAACTATCGTCGTTTGCAGTTTCCTTTTTACTTTTAGGAGTTTTAACATCTACACCTGAGTTTTCAGTTGGACTCCAGTCTGTAGCAGATCATAATCCCGGGATTTTTGTAGGAAATTTGCTTGGAGGTATTGTGGTTATTTTTCTTCTAATTATTCCGCTTTTGGCGATTTTTGGAAATGGAATAAATCTAAGGCATGAAATGGACAATAAAACACTTTTGGCCACAATGGGAGTAATTCTTGCTCCTTCGGTTACGGTACTGGATAAAAAAGTGACCAATTTAGAGGGATTAGTATTAATTATTTTATATCTAATTTTAGTGTTTGCTGTTCAAAGAAAAAATGGTCTTTTTAATCGCGATAATAATAGACTTTTAGAGAAGAAGTCTTATTCGTTTAAAGATATTCTTAAAATTTTAATTGGAGTTGCAATCGTATTTATCTCAAGCAGTTTAATTGTAGATAAGACTACACTTTTTGCCGAAGTATTAAATGTTCCCGTTTTTTATATCGGTTTAATTGTTATTGCGCTTGGAACTGATTTACCCGAGATGACATTGGCTGTCAGATCTGTTATAAGCGGGAAGAAAGATATTGCGATGGGAGATTATGTTGGAGCCGGAGCAGCTTCGACACTTTTATTTGGTATTTTTACTATTTTAAATAAAGGGGAAGTTATTACAGTAAGTAGTTTTATTTTTACATTTGGATTTATAGCATCAGCATTAGGGTTGTTCTATTATTTCTCAAGAGCTAAAAATTTTATATCTAGAAAAAATGGGATATTTATGGTTGGTATTTATGTGGCATTTATAATCTTTGAAGTTACACGCTAGCTTGATCCAGCCTTATCTTTCCGTTCGCCTTACCTACTATTCGTAGCGCGGCTCTCGGAGCGATTATTGGCGGATCTTCGTCGGTTTGAAATAACAGATCTCCTTGACAACTTTTTCTAAACTGGGTAGTCTAGAGTAGATGGAGAAAATTTTTAAAAACCTCTTACTTACATTAGCAATCATTCTTCTTGCTGGTGTATTTTATACCACTAACTCTTTTGCGAATGAAGATGGGCAGTCTGATGTCACTCCTGAGATAACTCAGTCTGCGGATACCACTCCTACAATAAAAAGATTTAGGCCCGAAAATGCTAAGGAGAGGATTCAAAATGCAAAGGAAAAAAACCAGGAACTTAAAGAAAAAAGAGATGCCAGGATCACTGAAATGAAACTAAAGAGGGAAGAGAAATTATCAGAAGCTAGATTAAAGATTTGTGAAGCTCGAGAAAAGAATATTGAAAATCGTGTTGAGATGATGAAAAAAAGAGCGGAAGTAATTCACAAAGGACACGAAAAAATATACCAAAGGGTTGATCAATTTTATAACAATAAGTTAGTTCCAAATGGATACATACTCTCGAATTATGCAGAACTGAAAGCAGAAGTTGCGGCAAATAAAGAAAACGTAAAGACTGCTCTTGAAACTGCAAAAGCAAGTCGTGAAGAATTTGATTGCAATTCAACTGATCCAAAAGCTCAGGTGGATGTATTTAAGGAAGATATGAAGGAATTGATAGAAGCGAATAAAGCATATAAAGAATCAATCCATACTTTTGTAAAAGCAGTCCGCGATTTAGCAAAAACAGTAACGCCGGTACCAACAGCGGGGGAGGTAGCTCCATAATGAATCCTACAGATAATTCAACTCAACTTAATTCTGTGCCAATTACGCCTTCTAGTCCGGCCCCGGAAAAAGTAGGTAATCCAGTGCCAAAAACCGAAAAGAAATTTCTTTTATACGGAGCTTTGATTGGTGTAGTTGTCGTAGCTCTTGTTGGGATCGTTGGATTTTATTTAATGTATGCACCAAAGCAAGCAAATAATGAAGTGGCTTCGGTACCTGTGGTTAAAGATCAGGAATCGGATCCTGAAAATGAAACAACTCCGTTAGAAGAAGCATCAGAACTAGATAATCTTATTGTCGGTCTTGCTCAGGCAGATGGAGAACTTGATGATGAATTAGCAGCGTTAAATAAGGATTCAGACTTCTAGTACCTCTTACTACAAAATTCATACATTTCTTTAGCACTTATCATAACTTTTAAGTTTAGTATTTAGCATATATGAATTGGGAGGAGGTGAAAATTTATGCCACAATCAACACGTGGAAGAGGATGGTTTGGGGATTCTGAAGCTCATTCAAAAGCTGGCAGAAAAGGCGGACTTGCTAGAAGTAGAAAAGTCAGCTTAAGCAATGAAAACATCCAAAATAATAAGGCCAATCGTAATTAATGCCTTCGTTTGCAAATTATAACAGCCCTGCAATAAGGGCTGTTATTTTTTTGGTAAACCCTTGCAATTTTCTTACCAGATTAAAAATTATATTTAACAATAGAACACTATTATGTGTATATGAAAACATTAACATACACTCAAACACCAGTTATTAATTTTGTAATGCCAAGAGTTTCTGTTAAAAATCATTTAAAAAATATTAATTCTGATTTAGGAAAATATGTTCCCAAAAAAGTGTCACACACATTTAAAAGCTTCATGATTATATTTACGTATCAGGTTTAAAAAGTATGGGAAACATTATAGGAGTCTTTCCAGATAAGGAGGCAGCAGATGTTGCCTTTTTTAATTTAACGAAAGCCGGTTATAGAAGCCAGGATGTTTCTGTAATCCTAAAAGAAGAGCTGATTTTAAATAAAGAACAGGGACAGAAGGGCGGAATTGCATCAACATATTTTTCGGTAACCAATACCGTTAATGGGGCGGTAAAGGGGATTAGCAGAATTGCATCAGGGTTAAGTGCGATTTTCATTCCAGGACTCGGTGCTGTAATAATTGCCGGTCCCTTAGCATCTGTGTTGGGAGTTACACGAGCAACAGCAGTCACGATCTCAGGAGTTATAACTGGTGTCCTGTCAGGTGGTTTAGCAGCCGGGCTAATTGAGTTAGGATTCAAAAAAGGCAATGCAAATTTTTACGAAAAGCTTGTTAATAAGGGCGGGGTCGTAGTTTGTGTTCCAGTTATTAAGGATTATAGCCCTGATCAAATAAGACAAATTTTTATGGAAAACGGGGGAAGCTATATTAAGGAATTAGGTACTAAAAGATATAAATAGAAATCTTCAGGCTAAGCTCCGTGTAAATTCTTACCGATCTCTTACTTGTTTTTAATTAAAAGTAATGTAAGAATTGTGAGAAAATAGATAAGTAATATGGTTCAAAATATTTTATTAGTTGAAGACGATAAAAATATCAGAGAATTTGTTCAGCAGGCACTTCTTGAAGCGGGATTTAAGGTAGTTTCGACACCTGATGGGGCCCAAGCATTAAAATTAATTAAAGACGGAAATGTTGATTTGGTAGTTTTGGATTTAGGAATTGAAAGTATAAGCGGGGAAACTGTTTGTATAGAAGCAAAGAAGATGTATCCCGATCTACCAATCATTATTCTAACCGCAAAAAATAAAGCAGAAGATGTAGTGACCGGATTAGGATTAGGAGCAGATGATTATATTTCAAAACCATTTGATCTTGAAGAACTATTAGCGAGAATAAGGACTCGTTTGAAAAAAAATACTTCACACCTGTTAGAAATAGATGATCTAAGATTAAATACTCAATCATTGGAAGTATTTAGAAATGATAAGAAGATTGATTTAACCGCAAAGGAAATTAGACTATTAGAATACTTAATGACTAACAAGGGAGTTGTGTTAAGCCGTGAAAGAATCCTAAATCATATTTGGGCTTATTCACCAGATGTAGAAACTAGAGTAGTAGATGTTTACATCGGTTATTTACGAAATAAAATCGATAAGGGGCATAGCAGGCCTCTTATTGAATCGGTTCGTGGATTCGGTTATGTAATAAAATAACTACTCTGTATCTGGGATTTGGTAGCTTCTGGGGTCTGGTGTTTTTCTCTCAACAGTTATTTGTTCCGAAAGACTAATTCTTCGTGCAACTTCACGATTCGTAGAATCATCTTTAGAAACAACAACTCTCACGTGTTCAGTAGATAAAGGTGGTTCGCTTGTTTTATCATAGCCTCCGCCAGAGGCTAATATTAGACCTAATTGACTTGTTATACCCGCTAATCCAGCTTCTTTTCCTCTAACTACGAGCGTTGGTGTTCTGGGATCAGTTGGTAGAATATCAATTCCGTATCTATCGAGTTCTTGTGTTAAAATTCCTTTAGCATGAGCAATTTTTGGACGCACGTCTAAAAGATGCGGTAAGACAATTCCATTTTGCCATAGCGCATTTATTAGAAGTCCGCTTTGACCTCTAATGTATCTGTCTCCCATAGCTCGTTCAAAATTCGGTCCTATGGAATTATGCATAATTGCTATTCCAAAACCCAACCCCGGAAGCCCCAGCGTCTTTGAGGCATCTCTATAAACCCTAAGTCTTCCGTTAGTCATAGTTTCTTTAGCTAAAGACTCTTCGTCATCTGCTACATCTAGTCCTACTTCATCAGCCTCAACGATAGTTCCTTTAGAAGTAAAATGGTTAACAAATTTTAATGAAGCATTTCGACTTGCTATATCGCCTTTAAAATCAGCGCGGGCAAAATAAATACTTGCAAGTTTTATAGGTCTTTTTTCATGTTGCTCAATTACATTTTCTAAAGCCTCATCTGCGGATAAATTAATGTTAGGGGAGTAAGGGAATGGTAACAAACCGCCAATTATTTGAAGTTGAGTCAGGTATCCAGGATAATGTGGTCCAACTTCAGCTGCTCTCGGTGGATTTTTAGGGTTTTTCGGAATTAGGATTAGTGAAGTTCTGAGGAGTCCGTCAACTCCTGTGCCAGAATTAAAAACCACATGTGATCTTTCATCTAATCCAAATCTTTCTCCTACCGCATCTCGCGCAGGGGCAAGATCTGGAGACCAATACGTTTCCCGTGCTCTTCTTCCCTCGTCGCTTGAGAGTATTCCTATTTCTCGTTCTTCCCATCCTCTCGGAGAGCCAAACGGAGAGATGCCATCAACTAGCTCAATTTTCGGTAAATTACCAGAAATAATTTCTCTTTCTCCATAAGAGCGAGCGACCTTTATAGTTCTGTTTCCTCGGGGTATTCCCCGTAAATCTTCTTGGTTTGCCATAACAGGTGATTATTTTAGTTATGTAAGAACTTTATTACAAGTAATAAAACAAATATTTGATAGAATACGCATGTAAATGCCATATATTGTAAGGGACAAAATATTATTTCTTTCTTCTGCCAGTAAGATTCTCTCATCTAGTCTTGATTACCATATGACCTTAACAAGCATAGGTGAGCTTATCGTGGAGTCGGTTGCGGATTTCTGTACAATAGATATTTTGGAAAACGGAAAACTTGAACGTGTGGTGGTTAGAATGTCAGATGAAAAGAAAGACAGCGAAGCTCAAAAATTTCATGATTTTCCGTCCGACCCAAAAAATAAAAACGCTACTTATGACGCTATCCGGCTTGGCAAACCCATAATAATTAATAAAGTTAATAATAAATGGATTAATTCAGTTTCTAAAATTAAAGAAGAAAGAGAGCTTATGAAAAAATTTAATTTTTCCTCATTTATGTTTATTCCGCTTCAAAGCAGGGGACAAGTTATTGGAGTTATGACGATTGGTTCCATCCAAAAAGACTTTACGTATTCGGAAGCGGATTCAATATTCATTAAGGAACTTGCAGACAGAGCAGGGATAACTATAGATAAAGCCAAGCTTTATACAGAAGCGCAGGAGGCAATTAGAATTAGAGACGAATTTTTGTCTATCGCATCACATGAATTGAAAACTCCTTTAACTTCGATATTGCTAAGTTTACAGTTAATCTTAAGAAGACTTGAAAAAAGTACTCATAAGACAGTTGAATCTGAGGAAATTTTTAAAGCGATTGAGATAAGCATAACGCAAAGCAAACGCATGTCCAGGCTTATTAATGATCTGTTAGACGTTTCCTTGATTACTTCGAATTATTTTCAGATTGATCCGGAGGAAGTTAATCTTACTGGACTCTTAAAAGATGTAGAAATGAAGTTCGAAGTAATTCTAAAACACAAAAACATTAATTTAGTAATTAAAGAAAAAGAAGAAAACATTATAGGTAATTGGGATAGGGTTAGAATCGAGCAGGTAGTTTCTAATCTTATTTCAAATGCTATTAAATATGGAAATGGGAAACCCATATTATTAAAAACAGAAGTCCAAGGAGACTATGTGTTAATAAAAGTTAAAGATAAGGGAATAGGGATAAGAGATGAAGATAAAGAAAGAATTTTTAAAGTTTTTAACAGAGGGTTGGATGCAAAAAATTATAAAGGAATTGGAGTTGGACTTTTTATTTCAAAAAAAATAACAGATGCACACAAGGGAGAATTAGGAGTCGCAAGTAAATTAGGTAATGGATCTACTTTTACTGTTAAACTTCCTGTAAAAAAATAATTTCTTTCACTCCTATTACTTTTTCTTAGCAAAATTCACACCGCTAAGCATTAAAGTTAATGTTTAGAGAGGGGGTGAGATAAATGAACGATCCAAAAACAAATCAGAACTCAGGACAGAATCAATCAGATCTAAATCAAAACGATTCTGAGCAGGTTGATCAAGGGATAGCCGGAGGAATTGCCACAACTGAAGATACTCAGGTTGATACTAATATCAATCAGTCAGAAGATGACATGAGTAGGGAAGAGTAAGTGGTAACCTTCAAGGCTTATAAACAAACCGCACGCTTATGCGGTTTGTTTATTAATTAACTGAGCTTGAAGCGGAATTTTTCCCAATCAGTATTTTATTTAGCAAATTAACGCTTTCATTTAGTGCGGATTTAAAAAACATTTTATCTTTTTTATCTATTTTTATTTTTATGTGATAGGTTCCTTTAGTATCCCTCTTCCAATCCCATTCAGTGACACCGGTAAATGAAGCTTTACGATATCCGTTTTTTACTTTTATCTGACATAAGTATTCAAGAATTATGTGTTCAAATAAATGTCCAATTTCTGTATTTCTGACTTCTTCTCTGAATGGAAGATTTGAATCATTAAAGCATTCATTGTGTAGGACCTGAGGCAACGTCCTTTCTAAGATTGAATGTGTTAGCGGAAGATGTTTGGTATGAAAATGAGGAGTATCTAAGAGCATGGTAATGCTCGTTTCCTGGGAAGAAAAATTATTTACTGCCAATTTATACTGACCGTAATTAGTAAATGTCTGGTTAATATCTTGGATAATGCTCATATTCTTTACAGAGTTCTTACCTAACTATGATAAATATAAATGTCGAATTGCTTTTATGTCAAGCATAAGAGCCCTGGGGAGTTTTGAAGCACTAGAGCTGCTTAGGGTCTATCTTTAATATTCTGTCATCTCCTGTGCTTGGGGTACCCCGGCCGTCCCTATTACTAGTTGTTATATATAAAAGGTTATCAGGTCCCAAGATGACGTCTCTAATTCTTCCGAATTCATCAAGAAAGTGCTTAGTAATCAGTGCGTTTCCGTTTTCAATCCTTAGTTCAAATAGTGCTTTCCCTCTGAGTCCAGTGTAAAAAAGCGAATCTCCTAAAAATACTGCTCCACCTGGTGCCCATGTTTCATCTCCACTCTGAGCAAGAGGAGATTCCATCCCTGGTCTTGTTTCAGGACCTTGTATTTGGGGCCATCCGTAATTTCTTCCAGCTAGAATAACATTTATTTCATCATATCCTGAGGGACTTGATCGTCCGTGTTCTGTTTCCCAAAGTCGTTCTGATGAATCCCATGTAATTCCCTGAGGGTTTCTGTGACCATAAGAATAAATGAGATTATTAAATGGATTTCCGGGTGCAGATCTTCCGTCGTCAGTTACTCTTAAAATTTTTCCAGCTAAAGAGTTTGTGTTTTGCGCGAGAGACGGTTCCAGAGAATCACCGGTTGTCACATATAAATATCCGTCAGGTCCAAACTTTATTCTTCCTCCGTTGTGATAAATCGCTCCAGGAATATTATCTATGATAATGGTTCTTTCAATGAGGGAATTATTGTTAAATTTATATCTGATAACTCTATTTTTAGTATTATTTCCCTCACCTTGATATGTGTACATAACGTAAAGATATTTATTTTGAGAAAAATTTGGATGAATAGCTAAGCCCATTAATCCGCCCTCACCATATTCCAAGACGTCAGAAATTTTCTCAATGGTCGTAATGTTACTGCCTGAAATCAGTTTTAAAGATCCATTTCTCTCAGTAAAAACAATGTCGTTATTTGGAAGAAATGCGAGTGACCATGGGGTTTCTAGATTTTCAGCAACCGTAGCTACTTTTTCCGGCGTTCCGTTCATTTCATTCACATCAACAGTTGAGTTAACTACCGAAGGGTTTTTTTGAATAAATACGGAAACATTTTTATATTGGTTAATAAATACTAATGCTATTATAATTACAGCCACAAATAGAATTATCTTTCTCATCAAACTCATCTTATACCTTTTTAAATATTTTTTGAAGATTCAATTAGGCGCTTATCACGTGATTAAAATGATTGACTTTAGCCTCAAAAATCTATATAATTGAGGCCACACAAAATGTTATTAAATCTTCAGAAAGACGTTAAGAAACTGGAAAATAAAAAAAAGGCTAAAGTTCTAGCCGGTTTTTTTAAGACTGGAGAAGGCGAGTACGGATATGGCGATGTTTTCTTGGGAATTCCAGTCCCCGAAAGCAGAAAAATAGCATTAAAATATCGCGATTTAGGCTTCGAAGATATACTCCAGCTTTTAAGAAGCGAAATTCATGAAGAAAGACTTATAGCTCTTCTTATTTTGGTTCATCAATTTCAGCACGATGAAATGCTTCAGAGAAGAATCTATGAATTTTATCTAAAAAATATAAAATTTGTAAACAATTGGGATTTAGTTGATATGTCGGCAGATAAAATAGTTGGTGCATATTTATCAGACAAGCCAAAAACTGTGATTTATAAATTAGCAAAATCAACAAATCTTTGGGAAAGAAGAATTGCGATGATTTCTACATATTACTTTATTAAAAATAATGATTATGATGATGCAATTAATATCGCTGAAGCTTTAATAACTGATGAAAATGATTTAATTCAAAAAGCGGTGGGATGGATGCTTAGGGAAGTGGGGAATAGGGATAAAAAGACCGAAGAGCAATTTTTGAAAAAATACCATAAGGTAATGGGTAGAACAGCGCTTAGATACGCTGTAGAAAAATTCCCCGAAAACGAACGGACAAAATATCTCGACGGAAAAATTTATGCTTGAAATTCAAGCTTAAGGGGGAGATGATCCGAAATTTCTTCAGTCATCACTTCAAAATTTTTCAGAGTAACACCTTTTGTAAATATATAATCAGCAAATTTATCATTAGCGCGCCATTTAATGTCATAAAGAGAACTTCTAGTAGTTAGTGATTTCGATTTTTTAATTAAGTTTAAATATTCAGCATCTTCAAGCATGAGGATGGATCTGGTATTTATGCCTAGATTAAAATCACCAACGAGGATGACGGGCTTCTTATATTTATTTAGCGTGCTTAGGATAAGTTCTGATTGCCTAATTCTTTGGGGTGTATCATATTTGGGAAGCGGAGCCCAATACCCGTGGAGATTCGCTACTACAAATTTTTCAAATTCCACATATTGCATATTTCGGGGAGGAATAATTTGATTTTTTCCTGGGATTTTTTTATATATGTTTTCCTCCCCATATATAAAAACTTCACCTTTATCTATTTGTTCTAAGGATTTTTTCCAAAAAATAGCTATTCCTTGGGAGATTGGATAGTCAAGCTCAAAATGAAAATCACTTCCATGGAATTGAGGAGAGAAATGGTAATTAAAATCAGGTAAAATGTCTGCAATTTTTTCAAGAATATTTGATTGATAATTGCTTGGTGTTTTTGCTTCTTTTGGAGATGAATAGGTTTCCTGAAAGCAAAAAATATCAGTCCCCGCACTATTTGTTTTGATAAAGTCCAAAACTTTATCTAGTAGTGTGCCGCCCCAAAGGTTTAAGCAAATTAATTTCATCCTTAGATTATACATAAAAACTCATGTATAATTTTGGTAATGAAGAGAAAATATTTTTTGTTGCTTTTTGTATTATTTATTTTTCTGGTTTCTAAATCACAAGCTCATGCTGAAAAAATTGACTCTTTCGATGTAAATATTGTCGCCCACGAAGATGGGAAAATGAGCATTACTGAAACTATAAATTATGACTTTGAATATAACCAGCGTCATGGAATTTTTAGATATATTCCACTCTACTCAAAAGTTGGAGAATTATATAGAGTAATTAAGGTTGGAAATATTGAGGTGGAAAGAAATGGGGAAGAGGAAAATTTCGAAACAACGAGGTCAAAAGAACAGGTATATTTTAAAATTGGAAATGCCAATAGGGAAATTACAGGGAAACACACTTACAAGATTTCATATATCGTTGAAAACGGAATAGGCAGTAATTACGAAACCCACGATGAGATTTATTGGAAAGTGACAGGAAATGACTGGCAAATTCCTATAGAAAAAGCCTCTGTAAATCTAACGACAGATTTTGGGGTAAATTCAAATAGGGTTGCATGCTTCACGAGAGATTCTACTTTTAATGCACAATTTTGTACTTTTCCAAAAGATATTTTTAATCCAGTAACAACGACTAGCGCTCTAAATCCCGGAGAAGGGTTAACGGTTGTTTATGGTTTCCCCGTCAACACGTTTCCTAAAAGCACATTATTAAAGGAGCTTCCAAAAAATACTTCTGAAAAAATTGCTGGATTTATTTTTAAAAATTTAGGAATTATTTATTTAATTATTAATTTTTTAATTCCATCTATGATTTTCTTTTGGTATAAAAAATATAAAAATAAAAAAAGATTTGGAAAACCATCTGTAAATTTTGAGATTCCTAAAAATGAAAAAGGAGAAAGGCTTGCTCCAGCTATAGCAGGAACCATTGATACTGCGAGGCTTGAAAGAGATGATGTTGTGGCAACGCTTTTTGATTTAGCAATTAGAAAATATATAAAACTCGAGGAAACAAAAAATAAAAAAACGCTTGCTCCCGATAAAATTACTCAGAAAATTATTAAGCTGAAAGAAAAAGATAATAAACTCTCTAAATTTGAAGAAGAACTATATGATCGTTTGTTCGAGAATGGGAATGAAGTGGATGTAGAGGATTTAAAGAAGGATTTCTATAAAACGTATTCTAGTATGGAAGAAAGTGTTTTTAAATCTCTGGTCGAAAAAAAATATTACGTAAAAAATCCAAAAGTACAAAGAGGATTTTTATTGGTTTTTGGATTTTTTGCAATTTTTACAGGCAATTTAATTTTAGGAGGAACTTTAATTTATCTTTCAAGAAAGCTTATCGGAAGAACTGCTTTGGGAGATGAAATAGATTTTAAAATAGACGGACTTAAATTATTTTTGAAATCTATGGATAGGAATTATAAATGGCAAGCAGAAAAATTTTATACAGTAGAAGCAATGATTCCTTATGCGATGAGCCTTGGTTACATAGACAAATTTATGGAACAATTAAAAATAATAAAACCGGACTATAATCCAACTTGGTACCATGGATATGGAGGAGGTTTTTACGCTTCTTATGGATCGTTTTCCTCTGGAGTTAGTTCAAATATAACCACTTCAGCTCCTAGTTCTTCGTCAGGTTTTTCGGGCGGCTCTTCTGGCGGTGGAGGAGGAGGCGGAGGGGGCGGGGGAAGCTGGTAAGGTTTGCTTATTGCATGGAAATCTAATAATTGATTGAATCAAACTAGAGAGGAGGTGAATCTAATGAATATAGAAGTAAATTATTTAGCACTAATTTTAGCAGTGGTTGTTTCCATGGTAATCGGTTTTGCTTATTACATGAATCCAATTATTGCAAAACCATGGATGAAATTAATGGGCTATTCTAAAGACGACGTGAAGCCTACTGGAAATGAGATGGCAAAAATGTATGGAACAAGCGCAGTGCTTGCTCTAATAACAGCTTTTGTTTTATCCCACGTAATGACTATGTCAATTTCGTATTTTAATTATTCTCCAGTTATGACTGGGGTGATTAGTGCATTTTGGATGTGGTTAGGTTTTATAATGCCAGTACAAGCAACAGATGTTTTATTTAGTAAAAAACCCATGAAGCTTTTTGCGATTAATACTTTTCATCAATTGCTTTCGTTACTAGGAATGGGAATTGTGATTGGATTGGTTAGATAGTGTCGTCCCCGATTTAATCGGGGTTGACAAAAGCTATAAAAACAATAAAATCAAAACATGATTTACCCCGCAACGATTGGCATAGTAGGCGGTGGACAGCTCGCTAAAATGCTCACAATTGCTGCAAAGAAAATGGGGTTTAGTGTTATTGTTACAGATCCGACTCCCGGAAGTCCTGCTGGTCAAGTTGCTGATCGCGAGTTAGTCGGTGGTTATAAAGACGAAAAAGTAACCCGTGAATTAGCTAAGCTTTCTGACATAATTACTGTTGATGCAGAATTTGTTAATGATAAAGTTTTATCAGAAATTGAAAAATCAGGAAAGCCTGTTCATCCATCTCCCAAGACAATCTCGATTATTAAAGATAAACTTCGGCAAAAAGAATTTCTAAGAAAAAATAGTATTGCTACAGCAGAATTTGTTCCTGTTAAAAATACAAACGACATAAAAAAAGCCATTAAGAAGTTTGGGTTACCAATTTTATTAAAAGCTCGGGAAGATGCTTACGACGGAAAGGGCAACTTCGTTATAAAAAAGGAATCAGATGTTGAAGAGGGTTTAAAGAAGCTTGAAGGTAGATCTCTTTATGTTGAGAAATTTGTGCCATTTGTTAAAGAGCTTGCAATAATGGTCGCAAGAACACCAGGTGGGGAGATCGCCGCATATCCGGTGGTTGAGACAATTCATGTAAATAATGTATGTGATACTGTAATTGCGCCGGCAAAAGTTTCGAAGAAAGCTGTAAAAAATGCCACAAATTTAGCAAAAAAAACTATGAAGCAGCTTAAGGGGGCTGGAGTTTTTGGAATTGAAATGTTTTTAATTAAAGGGGATAAGGTTCTCATTAACGAAATAGCTCCACGTGTTCATAACTCAGGTCATTACACAATTGAGGCGAGTATTACATCTCAATTTGAACAGCATATACGGGCAATTACAGGATTGCCGCTTGGTTCAACTGATTTAATGGTAAAATCTGCAGTAATGAAAAATATTTTGGGAGAGAGAGAAGGATCAGGGTATCCTATGGGAGTTGAAAAAGCATTGAAGATTTCTGGAGTTTCATATCATTTATATAATAAAAAAGATTCGAGGGTTGGAAGAAAAATGGGACATATTACAGTATTTGGAGATAGTGAGAAGATTAATTTGCAAAAAGCGAATAAAGCAAGAAAAGCATTAATAATATGAAAAAAGAAGTAGCAATTGTAATGGGATCTGATTCGGATCTTTCTGTTATGAAAGATGCTGCTGAAATATTAGAAAGTTTTGGAATAGGTTATTATCTTTCAATTGTCTCGGCGCATAGAACACCCCAGAGACTATTTGATTTCTCAAAATCTGCAGAAAAAAAAGGATTTAAAGTTATTATTGCAGGAGCAGGTGGATCAGCACATCTGCCTGGGATGATTGCTTCTCTTACTCCGCTTCCTGTAATCGGAGTGCCAATTAGAGGAAAATCTTTTGAAGGATTTGATTCATTAATGTCTATTGTTCAAATGCCTCCAGGAATTCCCGTTGCAACTGTTGCAGTAAATGGTGCAAAAAACGCAGGAATTTTAGCAGCAAGTATTATCGGCATAAGTAATAAGAAGGTTCTAGGAAAAGTAGCCGAATTTAAAAATAATTTAGAGAAAGAAGTTTTAAAAAAAGTTCAGAAAATTGAAAAAGTAGGATTTCAGAAATATCTTGATGAAAAATAATTCTCAAAACGAAAAAGTTAACGTTGTAGACAAAAATTTAAAAACTCTTTATAAAACCACGAAAAAAGAAGCTCACGAAAAAGGATTACTTCATAAGACTGTTATAGCTGAGGTGGTTGATTCCAAAGGGAGATATTTGCTCGTTAAACAAGCTCCAGACAGACAAGACGCGGGAAAATTTGTTTCTCCAGTTGGAGGGCATGTAAGATCGAATGAAACAGA
Organism: uncultured Gammaproteobacteria bacterium; assembly: GCA_964490105.1. Lineage (GTDB taxonomy): Bacteria > Patescibacteriota > Microgenomatia > Levybacterales > UBA12049 > 2-01-FULL-39-10-A. Next base: position 69,063 of record CAZAZU010000001.1, read on the forward strand.
TGAAGAAGCTTTAGAAAGAGAGGCGTTTGAAGAATTAGGAATTAAAAACTTCAGCCATGAATATTTGGGGAATATTATTTTTAACAGAAAAATACTTGGGAGAGCGGAAAATCATTACTTTATTATTTATAAAATAAAATGGGACAAGAAAATAAAATTAAATCATGAGTCAGTTGAAAGCAAGTGGTTTACTGTTAAGGAGTTAAAATTTGCTTTAAAAAATAATAGAGAAATTTTTGGAGCAGCATATTTAACTTGTCCGCTTGAAATGTATTTAGGAACCGTTAAAAAAAGTATGGAGAAAAATAAAAATGCATTAATTAAAACAGTTGATTTAAAAGGATTTGGGAAAAAATATCAAGGAAAAGTTAGGGATTGCTACATAAAGGGAGATAAAAGAATTCTCGTTACAACTGATCGAATTTCTGCGTTTGATGTTATTCTTGGATTTATTCCTGGGAAAGGTGCGGTGCTAAATCAGTTAGCTGCTTTTTGGTTTGAAAAAACTTCGGACATAATCCCGAATCATCTTATTTCAGTTCCTCATCCGAATGTGAGTATTGTAAAAAACGTAAAATTAATTCCTATTGAAATGGTTGTAAGAGGTTATATCTCTGGTGTTACTAATACGTCAATATGGGGTAGTTATCAAAAGGGGGAGAGGGTTATTTATGGAATAAAATTTCCTGATGGACTATCTAAAAATCAAAAATTAAAAACCCCAGTTATTACTCCTACGACTAAAGCAGAGTCAGGGCACGATGAAAGATTAACTGAGAAAGAAATTATTGATCGAAAAATAGTGACTCCTGGAATTTGGAAGCAAATGAAAAAAGCAGCATTAGAATTATTCGAAAGAGGAACTAAAATTTGTGAAAAAGGCGGAATAATTTTAGTTGATACAAAATATGAATTTGGACTAGACTCAAGCGGGAAGTTAATTTTAATTGATGAAATACACACTCCTGATTCTTCAAGATTTTGGATTAAAAAAACTTATAAAGCGCGAATAAAGAAAGGGTTGGAACCGGAAAATTTCGATAAAGAATTTTTAAGACTTTGGTATGCAAAAAGAGGTTATACCGGATCAGGAAAACCTCCGAAAATGCCGTCAGTACTTGCAAATCAAGTAAGCAAACGTTATATTCAAATATATAAAAAGATCACCGGAAAAATACCTGAAAAAGAAGTGGTTCCATTAAGAGAATTACAGATTCAAATTTAGCTGATGACTTTACAAGAACCAGACAAGATGAAGGAAAAATGCGCTGTTTTTGGCGTGTATGGTAGAAAAGGACTTCAAGCTGCAAGACTAACATACTTCGGTCTTTACACACTTCAGCATAGGGGACAAGAAAGTTCAGGAATCTCTGCAACCAATGGAAAACAACTGCGCACTCATAAAGCAAATGGACTTGTTACCCAAGTATATAATGAGGAAAATTTTAAAGAACTAAAAGGACATATGGCGATAGGGCATAACAGATACTCTACGTCTGGAGGAGTTCATGATTCTCATGCTCAGCCAGTAACATCCCGAAGGGCAATGCATGACATTTTAGTACTAGCGCATAATGGGAATTTGCCAACTGTAGATAATCTCTCATCTTTTTTAAGAGAGAAAGGTTTTTACACAGATGGTTTAAATGATTCTGAGTTAATGCATCAAGTAATTAGATATTTTCTTGTTAAAACGGGATCTTTAGAAGAAGCAATAAAAATGTCATTCCCAATGTTTAAGGGTGCATTTTCTCTTTTAGTAATGACAAAAGATAAAATTGCTGCAGTTAGAGATTCATACGGAATCAGGCCTTTGACTTTGGGGAAATTAGGAGGAGGTTATGTATTTTCTTCTGAAACCTGCGCAATTGATACAGTGGATGGAAAATATATTAGAGACGTAAAACCAGGGGAAATGGTGGTGGTGGATTCATCAGGTTTGAAATCTTACCAGCTCGCTAAGCCAACGCCTAAATTAGATATATTTGAATTTGTGTATTTCGCTAGACCTGACAGTGCACTTCTGGGGAAAAGTGTATATGCTGTCAGAAGAAATATGGGAGTGCAGCTTGCGAAGGAGAATCCCATAAAAGCAGATGTAGTCATTCCAATTCCTGATTCATCAATTCCTGCAGCGATTGGATATGCCGGAGCTCTAAAAATACCGCTTGAATTTGGCCTTACAAAGAACAGATATATTGGACGTACGTTTATTATGCCAGATCAGCATCTAAGAGAAAGAGGGGTAGAGATGAAGCATAATCCAATCAAGGAAATTATAAAAGATAAAAATGTTGTGGTAATTGATGACTCGATAGTTAGGGGAACTACAGCAAAAAAGCTTGTGTTAATGTTAAAGAAAAATGGAGCAAAAAAAGTTCATATCATAAGCTCTTCTCCGCCAGTTAAATTTCCAGACTTTTATGGAATCGATACTCCATCACAGAAAAATTTAATTGGAGCAAACATGAGTATCCCTAAAATAAAAAAATATATAGGAGCTGATTCGCTATATTTTCTTTCATATAAAGGTCTTTTAAAAGCAATTGGAGTTCCTGAGAAGGAATTATGTACGGCATGTTTTACCGGCGAATACCCGATTGATATTGGTAAAAAGCGAAAACTTATTAGGTACGAAAACACATGAAGTCTCTCGCTGTTTTAGTTTCCAATGTGGGTACAGGATCAAATCTTCAAGCGATAATTGACGCTATAAATAATAAAAAAATATCAGCAAAGATTAGTGTTGTAATAAGTTCAGATACTGACGCATTTGGTTTAGTTCGAGCAGAGAAAAATAAAATAGCTACTGAAATCTCAAATAAAAAAGATCTTCTTAAAACTCTAAATAAATATGAAATCGACTATGTGTGTTTAGCGGGTTGGAGATTAATTATTGACAATGAAGTATTAAGAACTTACGAAAATAAAATATTAAACCTTCATCCGGGTTTGATTCCGGATAGAATTAATGGAAATGTTAAAAACCCAGATGGAACAATTGGTCTTTGGAATAGAGGTAAATTAACAGATGTTGCAATTGAAAATTTTTTGAATAATAATGCAACTTATGCTGGATCATCAATCCATTTTCTTTCTAATGAATTTGATTTTGGAAAAGTCCTAGATCGAACTTTTGAAAAAATAAAAAAGTCCGATACCGTTGAAACTTTGTATAAAAGATTAAAAGTTAAAGAAAATAAATTATACGTTAATGTATTAAAAAAACTTTGCAAATGAATCCCGTTAAAAATAATTATTTAAAAAGTATCTGTTTTAATTTGATCTTTAATCCTTCAAGAAAGGAATTTTTAACGGGATGAATATTTTAATATTAGGATCAGGCGGCAGGGAGCATGTGTTATCAGATGCATACGCGAAAAATAAAAAAGTAAAGAAAATATTTGTAGCGCCCGGAAATCCATTCATAGATTTTTCAAATAAAAAAGTTAAATCTCTTTTAGACATTCCTTCAACTGACTTTGAAAAAATAAAAGATACAATCGAGAAATATAAGATTGATCTAGTTGATGTTGCACAGGATGATCCTATTGCGTTAGGATTCGTGGATAAGTTAACAGACTTAGGAATAAAAGCATTTGGCCCCACAAAAAATGCCTCAGAAATAGAATGGAGTAAGGAGTGGTCCAGAAATTTTATGCTTAAGTATCATCTTCCCACACCGCATTTTAAAAGTTTCAATTCACAAAGTCGAGGAATTTTTTATGTTAAATCCTTAAGAGAGCAGCCACTCTATATTAAAGCATCAGGGCTCGCCCTTGGTAAAGGAGCTATTAGAGCTAGTAATAAAAAGGAGGCTATTCAGGCAATTAAGCAAATGAAAATTTTCGGTAAAGCTGGAGAAACATTTGTAGTAGAGGAAGCAATGAGTGGAGAAGAGTTTTCTTTATTTGCTATTTGTGATGGGGAAAATTATAAAATTATCGGAAGCGCACAGGATCATAAAACAGCATCTAATGGTGACATTGGACCAAATACTGGTGGAATGGGATGCGTAACGAATCCTAAAATTGTAACGCCCAAAATTATAAACGAGATCGAGAAAAAAATTTTAATTCCATTTATGAAAGGAATGAAAAAGGAAAAAAGAGATTACTCTGGTATTTTATATGTTGGCGGTATGGTTACGGAAAAAGGAGTAAAGATTGTAGAATTTAATTCCAGGTGGGGCGATCCCGAAGCTGAAGTATTAATTCCGGGAATATTGTCTGATTATTTAAGTATTGTGGAATCCGTTTTAGATAAAAAACTTAATAAATTAAAAATAAAAACTGATAAATTGGTAAGAGTGAGTGTTGCTGGATGCAGTAATGGTTATCCAATAGACTATTCAAAGGTAAAAGGAAAAAGAATAATTGGGCTTGAAAAAGCTATTAAATTGCCAAACATAAAAGTTTATGGCGCAGGAATTTCAAAGAATGAAAATAAATTCGTCGCAGGGGGTGGAAGAGTCTTTCATTTGACAGGAGCAGGATTTACATTATCTCAAGCAAGAATGAGGGCTTACGGAGCGTTGTCTTTAATAACAATTGAAAACAATAACTTACATTACAGAACCGACATCGGATGGAGAGATTTAGAAAGAGAAAATCTATGATTCTTACTGTTAGAGTTGCTTCAAAAAACGAAAGTGAGGATTTAAAGGGGATAGATGTATCTCGTAGAATAAAAGATCCAAGTGTTACAAAAGTGAGATCCGTTAGGGTTTATAGGCTTGAGGGAATTAGTAAAAAAACTGCAAAATTTTTAGCAGAAAAATTATTATCAGAATCTATTAACCAAAAATATACAATTGATGAACAAATATTTAATGCCCGTTCTAAAATAGAAGTTGCATATAAGCCGGGTGTTATGAACCCGGAAGTATCATCAATTTTAAAATCCGCAAAAGATTTAAAAGTAAAACTATTGGCAGCTGATTCGTCATGGGAGTATCATTTTTTTGGCGCTCTTAGCTTGGAGAATATTAACGAGCTAGGACTATATAATCCTTTAATTGAATATTTAGTGGATAAGCCTCCAAGGACATTACAAATTTCAGGAAGAGTTGGACCTACGAATACTGTTTTGATTCGGGATTGTTCGGATGATGATCTAATGGAACTTTCTAAGGATAAATTATTTTTAAATTTATCAGAGATGAAAGTAATTCAGGAGTATTTCAGGAAAATCAAAAGAGATCCAAATGATATTGAGCTTGAAACTCTTGCACAAACCTGGAGTGAGCATTGTGCGCATAAAACTTTTAAAGCAAATTTAATAATCGATGGGGAAAAGAAAAAACCGTTAATTGAAAGAATTAAAACTGAAGCTTTAAAACACCCTAAAAATATTGTTTCAGCATTTGGAGATAATTCTGGCGTAATGAAATTTTATGATGGGTATTCGATTTGCGGTAAAGTTGAGACTCATAATAGTCCTTCAGCAATTGAGCCATACGGAGGAGCGATGACTGGAAGTGGGGGAGTTTTTAGAGATGTGCTTGGTACTGGACAAGGAGCTAAGACAATTGCTAGTACTGATATATTTTGTTTTGCAGATCCTTCATTACCTAAAAAAGATTTGCCGACAGGGTGTCTTAACCCAAATTACTTACTTAAAAGAGTAGTTGAGGGAGTTAGAGACTATGGAAATAGAATGGGAATCCCCACAAATAATGGTTCAGTTCATTTTCATAATGATTTTCGCGCGAAACCTACTGTAATTGTTGGAGCATATGGAATAATTCCCACAAAAAAAGCAAAAAAGGGAGTGCCGATTAAAGGAGATTTGATAGTCGCTGTTGGGGGAAGGACTGGGCGCGACGGAATTCATGGTGCGACTTTTTCATCAGCTGAAATGACTGACAGGACAATTTCTGTAAATTCTTCAGCAGTTCAAATTGGTAATGCTATCGAGGAAAAAAGAATGTTCGATGCGATAATTGAGGCCCGTGATTTTGGTTTAATTAGAGCCATAACCGATTGCGGAGCGGGTGGTTTTTCTTCGGCAGTTGGTGAAATAGGATCTAAGACTGGAGTAAGAGTAGATCTAGCAAATGCTCCGCTTAAATATCACGGGCTGTCTCCTTGGGAGATTTGGGTTTCTGAGTCACAAGAAAGAATGGTAATTGCGATTGCTAAAAAAGATATAAAAAAATTCTTAGAAATTTGTAAAAAATATAACGTAGAAGCAGCGATCTTAGGAAACTTTACTGATACTAAAAAGCTTGAAGTTTTTTATGGAAAAAAACAAATTGCTAACTTATCAATGAAGTTTTTACATGATGGTTTACCTCAAAGGTTGATGATAGGCAAAAAAACTAAAATTGAACACTCAAAGAAAGAACCTAAGATTCCAAAAAAAGAATCAGAATGGATTGAAATATTTAAAAAGATTTTGTCTCATGGAAATATAAATTCTAAAGAGCCGATTGTTAGAATGTATGATCACTCAGTCCAGGGTACAAATGATTTGCAGCCTTATAGTGGAGTAAAGCTAGATTCTCCCAATGACAGTGTAGTGATTCGTCCAATTCTTAATAAAAAATATGCAATGGTTTTATCTCATGGTTTGAACCCAATTTTGAATAGAATTAATCCTTATGACGGGAGTATTTGGGCAGGGGTTGAGGCATTATCAAATTATGTAAGCGTAGGAGGAAATATTGAGGAAGCCTCTCTTATAAATAATTATATCTGGCCTTTTCCAGATGAAGAATCTTTATATAGTCTTGATCGATCAGTAGACGCAGTAGTGGACATTATGAGGACTTTAAAAACTCCAGTTATTTCAGGAAAGGATAGTTTGTCGTCAACTTACAGAAAGGGAGATACAGTTATAAAGATTCCACCGGTTCTTTGCATTTCTGTTTTTGGCAGAATACCGGACGCGACAAAAACTGTATCTTCTGATTTTAAGAAAACAAATTCTACTGTTGTTCTTGTTGGGAATTTAGATACGAATTCCATGGGGGGATCTGTTTATTTTGATGTAAATAATTTACTTGGAGAAAAAGTTCCCAGAATAGACCTAAAAGATTTTTCTAAAATTGCAAAATCAATAAACAAGGGAATTGTTAATGGGGATATATTATCATGTCATGATGTTTCAGAAGGAGGCTTGCTTGCAGCTCTTTTTGAAATGTGTATCGGAGGAGACATGGGGGTGAATTTTCGACTTCCTAAAAATAAAAGAGAGGATTACTTTCTTTTTAACGAAACAGCGGGAACTTTCTTAGTAGAAGTTGAAAGCAGAGAAGTGGCTAAAAAACTTTTTAAAAATGTTAATTATTTAATAGTTGGAGAAACTAAAAAAGAAAAAAATATTGAAGTTTTAAATAGTAAAAAAATATTTAGCGCTAGTTTACCGGATCTAAAAAATGTTTGGCAAAAACCAATGAGGAAAATTTTTCCATGAAAAAACCAAGAGCAATTATTATAAAAGCAGATGGGATTAACAGAGATGAGGATATGGTTTTCGCATTTAATCTTGCTGGAGCTGATGCAAAATTGGTTCACATTAATGATTTAAGAAGCAAAAAAGAAAAACTTTCTGATTATCAAATTTTAGGTATTCCCGGAGGTTTTGCTTATGGAGATGACATAGTATCGGGGAAAATTTTAGCAACAGAAATGGTGGCTTATCTTGGTGATGAGATTCGAAAATTTGTAAAAAGAAAAAACACAGCGGTAATCGGAGTCTGTAATGGGTTTCAGGTTTTAGTGCGCACCGGTCTTGTTCCGTTTGGAAATATTGGAGAAATGGATGTGACACTTGCTAATAACGATTCAGGACACTTCGAATGCAGATGGATAAAAGTAAAAGTAGAATCAAATTCAAAAAGTAGATTTTTAGAGGGAATGGAAAATGAGATTTTGTGGTATCCGGTTGCACACGGAGAAGGAAAGTTTTATGCAGATGACAAGATAATTAAAAAAATAGAAGATGAAAATTTAGTTGCCTTTCGTTATGTAGACGAAAAAGGAAATCCTACGCAAAAATATCCAGATAATCCAAATGGGTCAATTAATGCAATTGTCGGAGTAACTGATGAGTCTGGAAGAATCTTGGGCCTTATGCCGCATCCTGAGTGTTTTGTCCGTATTGAACAACATCCCAACTGGCGTCGTGGTTTAATCGAATCTCCTCAAGGTCTACCTCTTTTTAAAAATATTGTAAATTTTGTAAAACAATGAGAAAAATCACATATAAATCTTCGGGTGTTGATTATTCAAAATTAGATCCAATTAAAAAACTTGCTCAAGATTCAGCTAGAAAAACCTCAAAAAATTTTCCGAAGAGTTTTAATGAAATAGCTGATAGCAGAGGTGAGTCTGCATTTGTTTGGAAACAGGGAAATCAATTGATGGCATTTGTCATGGAGGGACTCGGAACGAAAAGTCTAGTAGCTGACGGAGTTTACGAGCAATCAAAGAAATCATTTTATGGGAATATTGCTCAGGACACTGTTGCAACTATTATTAATGATCTTGTAAGCATTGGCGCAAAGCCATTAATTTTAAATGCTTATTGGGCTGACGCTGGAGATGGATTTTTACAAGATCCTAAGAGAATGAAAGATTTTATAGTTGGATGGGAAAAAGCTTGTAATCTGTCAGGTGTTGTTTGGGGGGGAGGAGAGACACCAACATTAAAAGGAATTATTGAAACAAAGTCTGTAGATTTGGGAGGATCAGCTGTAGGATTAATTGATAGTAGTAGGAATTTAATTTCTGATAAAAAAATAAAAGCTGGGGATCGAATAATTTTAATAAAAAGTAATGGAGTGAATGCAAATGGAATTAGTTTGACACGAGCGATTGCCAAAAAACTTCCTAAAGGGTACCTGACAAAATTACCAAGTGGAAAATTGTATGGAGAAAGTTTGTTAACTCCTTCAAATATTTATGCAAAAGTAATTTTGGATTTGCAGAAAAATAATATAGATATTCATTACGTTTCAAATATTACAGGGCACGGTGTAAGAAAGATTATGAGAGGACGTCCAAAATTTACTTATATAATTGAAAAGATTTACAAACCCCAACCCGTTTTTGACTTCATTCAAGCACATGCAGGTTTATCGGATTATGAAATGTATGAAACATATAACATGGGACAGGATTACTGTTTAATTATTCCAGAAAATGACGTTAATAAATGTTTAAAAATAATTAGTAAAAATAAATTTATAGCTATTAGTGCTGGGTATGTAGAAAAAGGGGAGAAGCAAGTAATAATAAAATCTAAAAACTTAATTTACAAAGGTGAAACTTTAGACTTAAGATAAATTATTTCTTCCGATAAATGAAAACTAAAGTTGCCTTATCAGCTGTTACTTCATGAATCAATTTATATTCCTTTTTAATTTCACTATCATCAAATCCTTCTCTTAAAACATTAAAATAATTTACAACTACATAATCATATTTTTTATTTTCATTATATTTTTCAGCCTGATATTCGCTGTAGTATGGAAAAGAATGGAGAGGAGAAATTGCAAGACCAACTTTAGAATCTTTAGGTGCATTATCTCTTAGATAAATTCCGGCTTCTCTGTTTCCCTGACCCCACGATCCAATTTGGAAAAGACGGGAATCATAAACTCCATTTACTCCGCCTGGGAGAATATTAAAATAATCCAAATAATATGGAGTTATGCTTTTTAGAATTATTAAAAAATAAATTATTAGAGCAAGGATAGCAAAAAATTTAATTTTAAATTTGTTTTTAAACATTTCTAGACTAAATTCAAGACCAATTGCTGCGATTAATGCTAGCGGAGCATAAACTTGAATAATGTAGCGAAGACCATGCTGTTTGAATGGATAAAGAGATTGAAAGAAGGGAAGCATGAACCAAACAAGTACTGCATATAGAACAAATTTTTTTCTAATATCTATCGCCTTCATTCCGATAAAAAATAAAGATATAATTAAAAATGGCGTTGTTATTAAAAAGTAAACTGGGTAATAGACGATTGGCACCAGCATTAGTCTTCCAAAAAATATTTCAGGGGGAGGGAGTTTAACTTCATTTGAAAACCACATAGCTTTTTCAATGGCAATTGCATCGTTTAAATTTAAGAATGCCATAGGCCAAAGAAGAATAAATGTAATACAGGAAATTATAAAAATTGAAAACAGTGGTATGATTAATTGTTTTAAAAAAATTGTTTTATTTTTTTTATCTTTTAGAAAATACCAAATAAGATAAATTACTAAAAATAATGGATAAATAAAAATATTTGTTTGTTTTACTCCTAATGCGAGTCCAGTAAATATACCAGTCAAAAATAAAGTTTTATAAGAAAATTTATGGAGCAAGTTTACAAAAAGAAAAACCGATGCTGTAAAGAAAAACATCACGAGACTTTCAAGAGTCGCTAATTGAGAATACCCTAAGAATGTAGGTAGCATGCTTAAGATAATTCCAGCGGTGAACCCAACAAATGGAGAAATATATTTCCAACCAAAAAGTGCAATTAATATAACTGAAAGCGTAGAAAATAAAACAGCTACAAGTCTTGCATGGGTATAATCATAGCTATAAATAGGTGTTCCATTTTTATCAAAATTTTGAATATCGAAAGAAGATGCAAGTCCATATAGATATCTACCAATCGGTGGATGATCAAAGGTAAATTTAAAGAATGGATTATTAAAATCTCCATCAATAATCAGATTATTCATCGTATATCCATTTTCAGAATATGCGCCTTCGTCCCAAGTCCTGCCCATCTCATTAAGATTCCAGAATCTTAGAGCTAGAGTTAGAGCGATTAGCAGGGAGATAGATATTATTTTTATGTTCCTGGGAGTTTTAAATCTAATTGCTAATATATTTATTAAAGATGTTAAGAGTTCTCTATTTCCATATGATGATCTTCCAAATTGTCTTTCGACAAAAGTTGTTGGAACTTCAGAAATTTTAAAATTATTTTTTTTAAGTTTATATGCTGTTTCTGAAAGAACAATAAATCCGCTGGATTCAAGTTTTATTTGTACTAAAAATTCCAACGCATTTCTACTGTAGAGTCTATAGCCATTTGTATAGTCAGAAAGCTTTAAGTTTAATAGTACACTTAAAAATTTGTTAATAATTTTACTCATCACAACCCGCCACATTGCCCATTTTATTATTTTACTTTCTGATAAATATCTAGAGCCAACCACTAAGTCAGTATTATCTTTTTTTATTTTTTCGATAAAGCTTTTTGCTTCTTTTGGATCATGAGAAAGGTCTGCGTCCATCTCAAAAGCATGTGTTATTTTTTTATCTTTTAATGCAATTTTAAATCCTTCTATGACTGCGCTTCCTCTTCCCATCTTTTTTTTGCGAGGAAAATATATGACATTTTTTTTACCAGATTTTGAGAGAAGTTTTTTAATTTTATTTTTTTCTAGAGAATTTGAATCGTCAACGATTATTATTTTAGACTTTGGGTGATGCTTTCGAATTTTATTGATGAGAAGAATAATATTTTCTGACTCATTATAAGAGGGGATAATAAATGCAACATTAATTAATTTCATACAAAATCAGAGAAAGTATAGCATATAAATAAGTGTGGAATGACTTGAAATAGAAATGTTTAAAAGTTATACTTTTTAGACCTTAATGAAAAAGAAGATAATTATTGTTTTAGGGATTGTTTTGGTTTTGGTAAGTGGAATTTTAATACTTAACAAAAAATCAGATAATTCTGTATCCAGTCTTTTAAATAAAACTGCAGATGTAGATGATTTAACTGGAGAAATGGATTCAGAGCCGCACGCTCTTTCTATAGAATCACTTCGTCAAGGGGACTATCCGGGTAGTGATTTGGTTTTAGAGCAGACTTTAACTCCAGGTTCAAATTATTCAAGATATATAGTTAGTTATAAATCAGAAGGACTTAAAAATTATGCGCTTTTAACTGTTCCAAATGGAGAAGCGCCAGCAGGAGGGTGGCCAGCAATAGTTTTTAATCATGGCTTTATTCCACCATTAGAATATAGAACGACTGAGCGATATATCGCTTACACGGATGCATTTTCAAGAAACGGTTATGTTTTACTTCGACCTGATTACAGGGGGCATGGAAATAGCGAAGGGGAAGCGACTGGTGGATATGGATCAAATGCATATACCATAGATGTATTAAATGCGCTGGCAAGTTTGAAGCGCTACCCCGGAGTTAACACAGAGAAAATTGGAATGTGGGGTCACTCAATGGGGGGTCATATAACTCTGAGGTCTATGGTAGTCAATAAAGATATTAAAGCTGGTGTAATTTGGGCTGGAGTTGTGGCATCATACCCAGATCTTATAAATAATTGGAGAAGGGGAACTCCAAGACCAACGATGCCTGGAGCTAGAAGAAGTTGGAGAGTAACTTTGACAGAGCAATTTGGTGCCCCTGAAAGTAATCCTGATTTCTGGAATTCAATTTCCTCAGATTACTTCCTGGCTGATATTTCAGGACCAATTCAGCTCCATCATGGAACTTCGGACTCGTCAGTTCCTGTGGAATTCTCCAGAAAGCTTGAAGAAAAGATGAAATCAGCAGGGAAAACGGTTGAGTACTATGAATATCCAGGAGACGATCATGATATTACTGAAAATTTCTCAGTTGCCTCACAGCGTTCCGTTGAATTCTTCGATAAATACCTAAAATAGTGTTTATTTAGCCACCAAAAAGTGCTACGATTAGATTAGTTTGAGAAGTATTCTGTCCAAAATTAAGTCTATCGTAAAACGTTTAATTACGCGTTTTAAGCAGTTAACTCGTAAGAAAAAAATTGTCGTAATAATTCTTGCTATAGTTTTGTCAGGGTTCCTCTGGAAGACAATTTCGAACGCTACTAAAGAACCTCCCTATAAGCTTGAGAAAGCAAAAATTTCAAATATTGAGGAGATAGTATCAGAAACCGGAAATGTGGTTACAAATGGAAGAAGCGATGTTTACTCTCCGACAAATGGAATTGTTACTGAGATTCTCGTAAGAAATGGCGATATTGTCAAAGAGGGAGATGTAATTTTTAAAGTTGAGAGTTCGGCAAGTGAGCAGGAGCAAAAAGCTGCACAAGCAAATTATCTAGCTGCAGTTTCAGCATTAAATACAGCAAAAGCTTCTGCTAACTTACTCAGGTCTGAAATGCTTGCAAATTGGCAAGAGTATAAAGACACAGCGACAAATGATATCTACGAAAATAGTGATGGGACCCCAAGAAATGATCAGAGAAGTTCTTCTGAATTTAACATCGCAAAAGATAATTGGTTAGCAGCGGAAGCCAAATATAAGAATCAGGAAACCGCTATAGCTGCAGCTGCAGCAAGTGTAAACTCTACAAACATTTTATATCAAGCTACGAAGGATGCTGTTGTAAAAGCACCTTCCTCAGGTACTGTTGCAAATCTTTCAGTGTCGGTTGGGAATGGAGTAAATATAAAATCAGCGGGCTCTGCAAATCCACCAGTTTTAACAATTGCTAGTATTTCGCTTCCTGAAGCTTCAATTTTACTTGGAGAAAATGACATAGTAAAGCTTTCTGAAGGTCAAAGTGTAAAATTAGATATTAGCGCAGTTGATGATAAAGAATATGGAGGAACAGTAGCAAGAGTTGATTCGATTGGTACAGAAAAATCAGGAGTTATGAAGTATTCAGTTTATATTCAAATTTTAGACTCTGATGGGAGGATTCGTCCTGGAATGAGTGTTGATGCAGACATTACAACTAAAAAAATTGAAAATGTACTAACAGTTCCAAATTCTTCAATTAAACCGTTTGAAGGAGGAAAAGCAGTTAGAGTTATTGATGAAAAAACAAAAGAAATAAAATTCATCCCAGTAAAAATTGGCGTTAGGGGACAATCGAGAACTCAAATAATTTCCGGAATTTCTGAAGGTCAGGAAGTGGTAGTCTCTCTTTCAAACGAAAATTTAAAGCGACCTAGTCTGTTTTAATAATGGCAACAAAAACTCCTCTAATTAGTCTCGAGAATGTAGCTAAGAAATATCCCTTGGAAGATGGTGAATTTTACCAAGCTTTAAACGGAATAAGTCTTAATATTAACGAAGGAGAATTCGTAGCGATAATAGGTCCCTCTGGATCAGGGAAATCTACCATGATGCATATTCTCGGAGCTCTAGATACTCCAAGCAGCGGAACGTACTTATTTAAGAACAAAAATATCTCAACATTTTCTGAAGATCAATTATCGGAAATTAGAAACAAGGAAATTGGATTTGTTTTTCAAGCCTTTAATCTTTTACCTCGTACTACTGTTTTTAAAAATGTGGAGCGTCCTATGATGTATGGCAAAATTCCGCAAAGTGAAAGAAATAAAAAAGTTATGGATGCCTTAACTTTAGTGGGGATTTCAGACAAAGCAAATAATCTTTCAAATCATATTTCAGGCGGACAGATTCAGAGAGTAGCAATTGCAAGAGCGCTAATTATGGAACCCTCAATAATTCTTGCTGATGAGCCAACCGGTAATCTAGACACAAAAACATCTCATGAGATTATGCATTTTTTTGAAAAATTAAATAAAGACGGTAAAACCATTATTTTAATTACTCACGAAACCGAAATAGCAGAATATGCTAAAAGAATTATAAAAATTGTTGATGGAAAAATAGTAAGCGACAGGAAAAAATAAAATGGAATATAAAGAGTTGATAAATTCAGCGATCCAAGCATTAAAAAGTAACATTCTTAGAACATCTCTAACAATGCTTGGAATTATAATTGGAATTACATCTGTAATTTTAATTGTCTCAATAGGCCAGGGAGCTGTCGCTTTTGTAACTAATGAACTCGCAACTTTTGGTACTAATGTTTTCTCTATTAACCCAGGGTCAGATAACTTTAGTAGCTTTGCAGGAGCAGATACATTAACACTAGATGATGTAGAGGCAATTGATGAGGACGAGTCTTTAACAAATGTAAAAAGTGTTGCTGCGATTTCAATGGCATCAGTTACAGTTGCAGCGAATGGAGAAGAAGACACCTTAAATGTTCAAGGAGTGACTCCTGAGATTTTAGAAATTTTAAAACCAGACATAATAGAAGGAGAATTTCTAACATCAGATAATGATCAAAGCGCTGATAGAGTAGTTGTGATGGGTTCAGACGCTGCTGAAACTTTTTTCGGTGAAGGAGCAAGCGTGGTTAATGAAACAATAAAAGTAGATAATAAAACTTTTAGAATAATTGGGGTAGCTAGATCTTCCAGCGCAATAGCAGGCGGAGTTTTAAATAATTCCTTGTATATTCCGCTAAGCGTTGTCAGGAATGAATTTCCAAATGGAGACAGGATTCAGGAAATTGATGTTAGCGTTGAAGATCCTGATCAAATAAATCAAACCATGGACGATGTGGAGCTCTTGTTAAGAGATAGGCACGGCATTGATGAGAATGAAGAAAATGATTTCGTTATGCAGAGCTTTCAAGATATTCTTTCAACGGTTCAAACAATTACGAATTTACTTACAGCGATGGTAGCTGGAATTTCAGCGATATCGTTGGTAGTAGGTGGAGTAGGGGTTATGAATATCATGCTTGTATCAGTTACAGAACGCACAAAAGAAATTGGACTTCTGAAAGCAATTGGCGCAAAAGAGAAAGATATATTAACTCAGTTTCTTATCGAGGCAGTTGTAATGACACTTTTAGGTGGGTTAATTGGAATTATCCTCGGAGTTGGAGGAGCGTTATTAATTTCCTTAGCAGTGGGAATTCCATTTGCACTTAACCCTCTTGCTATTGTCGCTGCAGTGGGAGTTTCAACTCTGGTAGGTGTAATCTTTGGGCTTTATCCAGCGCGCCGAGCCGCACGACTTTCTCCTATTGATGCCCTTCGATACGAATAATTAAATTCCTGAGATTTCAAATATTTTATTTCTAGATTTTTCTCCGCTGGTTAAAATTATATTATTTCGCTCAATTTTAAAATGTTTTGAAAGAGCATTTATTATGGCAGCATTTGCCCGTCCATCAATTGGAGGTTCATTAACCCAAACATGAAGATCTCCAAGTAAATCTCCTTCAATTTTTGTTTTCTTAGCATTCGGATGTGCCACAACTTGAATAATCATAAAAACATTTTACATTATTTACATTTGTTATACTTCATCTATGCATCAAAACATAAAACTTCTTTCGTGGTTTAGTTTTTTTATAGATTTTAGATTTTATGCACCAGTTGCGATTCTTTACTTTGCAGAAATTTCTGGTTCCTTCGCTCTTGGGATGAGTGTATTTTCAATTGTTACAATTTCTTCAGCATTCTTAGAAGTTCCAACTGGAATTTTTTCTGACAGAATTGGAAGACATAGAACTCTAATTTTAGGTTCTTTCGCTGGACTTTTATCTATGGTTTTTTACGCAATAGGGGAGTCATTTTTGATCTTAGTGATTGGATCACTTTTTCAGGGACTTGCAACAGCATTTTATAGCGGAAATAATGACGCATTAATTCACGACAGTCTATCAGAGAATAATGAAGAGGCGAGATTTGGGGAGTTTTACGGAAAAATGGGGAAAATGTCTCAGATCGCTTTGGGAATATCAGCAGCTCTTGGTGTAGTTTTACTACTTATTGGTTCTTATTCTCTTTTAGTTTGGCTGTCTATAATTCCGCAAGTAATATGCTTTTTAATTGCATTTTTTGTCAAAGAGCCAAACGTGCATTCAAATAGATCTGGAAATATTTATAATCATCTAAAAGAAGCATTTCTCGGATTTAAACATAATCCCAAATTAAGACTTATTAGTCTCTCCTCAATTATGGGGTATGGATTTGGTGAAGCAAATTATCAATTCCAAGCAGCCGTTTATAGTATGGTATGGCCGGCATGGGCGATTCCGATCGCAAAAATATTTTCTAATTTTGGAGCAGCTCTGAGTTTTCATTTTAGTCACAGAAGTATAAAAAAATTTGGAGAGTTAAAGATGTTGGTAATAGGCAATGTTTACGCCAGGATTGCAACATCACTGGGTGCAGTTTATCCAACTATTTTTACTCCTATCATAATGTCTACGACTTCACTTTTTCTGGGCTCTACTGTGGTTGCAAAAAATTCGATAATGCAAAAAGAATTTAAACAAGAACAGCGTGCGACGATGGGTTCACTTGAGTCTTTTGCTGGCAGTTTGTTTTTTGGACTAGTAGCATTCAGCCTCGGTTTATTAGCAGATAAATTATCACCCGCAATGGCAATATTAATTTTACAAGGATTTCAGTTAAGTAACCTCATTGTGTTTTACAAGTTTTCTAAGCTTCATAAAAATTAATCTTACGAATTGCTTACATAATTTAGCATTTTATTTTAACATCATTTCCCTAGAATAGCCTTATGACAGATACAAAGAAACAAGATATAGTAAATCCAATAGCAGCAGCAGTAACTGGAGCCGCGCTCGGTGCAGGAGTAGCAATCGCTGGAGCTATCGCCTTAAAAGATGAAAAAAATAGAAAAAAAGTTAAAGAAGTCTTAAATAATCTAAAAGATAGGGGAGAAGAGATGCAGAAGGATTTAAAGAAAGACGCGAAAGATGCAAAGGGTGACGTTAACGGAAAAATAGATGAGGTTAAGGAAGATGCAGAAGATAAAAAACCAAAAGAACTGACATCATAACCACTTAATTATATATCGATATCAAACACCAGATAGTAAATCTTGGGCTTCCTTAAGATTAGAGTTATACATAACCGCTTTTTGAAATTCCTGACGAGCCAATTCTTTATTTCCCTGTCTTTGATATATTTTTCCGCGCAGAATATATAGTTCTGAAAAAGCCCGGTTTTGATTATTTAAAATTCTTTCAGTTATCTGTAATACTTTTTCATCATTTCCTAATTCATAATATGAAAGTATCGGGTCAATTTGGTACCAGAGAGTTCTAAAAGAAAGCCGACTTTCTATTTTTTCAAACTCTTCTACAGATTTTTCATATTCTCTAAGTTTGTAATATGCAACTGATAAATTAAAACCAGCATCAACATCATTAGGGTTTGATTCTAAGTCTTTAAGAGAATTGTCTTTAGCTTTTTCCCAAGCAACTTTTTCATTTATATCTTCTCCGATAATTCTTTTTGCAATTTCCTTTTTATCTTTTGGAATTAAAACTAAATATTCATAATTAAACTTTTTCCAAATGTCATCATAATCGGCATATGTATATTCCAAGTCCTTTCCCTGAAGTGAATCATCCTGAATAAAAATTCCTCGAGTATCGTCATAGCCTTTTATAATTCTATAGTGACCTATATCGTCATCTTTTTTAAGCCAAGTGCGGGTTATTACAGGAATATCTTGAGCTATGAATTGTTTTATAATTTCATCATTTCCCATGGGTCTTAGGTAGGGAGTGAAGCCATACTCTTTTGATTTTTCTGCAACTTCCTCAAGTGTTACAGATTTATCATCGTTATCTCCAAAAGGTACTTGATAGGGGCGTAAAGCTTGACCCAATTCGGATTGGCTAACATTTATTCCATAAAATCTTAAAGCCATCGAAAGAGCTGCTGGACCGCAGTTATTAAAACTTTGGAAGACATGATATCCGCCATTTGAAAGAGTTTTACTTGATGGAATAGGTGTTAGAGTGGGAGAGGGAGATGGCAAAACCCGATTTATGATTGACGATTTAGGATTTACGATTTGTTTAGTTTGTCTGTTTAAATAATAGAAGCCTGATATTCCTGCAATTAACATTAATATGATTATTACAGCTAAATATTTCCTGTATGATACGGGCTGATTAATTTCTGTTTCTGAAATATTTTTGCTTGCCCTGAGATCGTTGAATGGGTTAAAATCGTCCATATGAAAAAGAAAATATTAATTCTAGCTATTCTTATTATATCTTTAATTACTGTATTGAGTTTATTAATTTTTCCCAATAAGGAAGTTAAAGGTGAGCTTGCTAAAGCTCCTGAAACATCTCACTGGTTTATGCTTCACAGAAAATCGAGCGTGGAAATTTTATATGAGGGAATTCCAGGAGACACAAATAATAGCAAAATTGTGCGTCGTTTTCAAGTAAAAACCGGTGCATCCTGGAGCCCGACACCTCTTCCAAGGCTTGCAGGCCGGGATTATTGGAAAATAATTAAAAAAGAATCATCTGCTGATAATCCTGAGACATCTCCTTACTTTTTACAGCTTGATGTTCCTACAACTGAGGAGTGGCCGTATGGCCCCACACCTTATACAGAATGCGTTGATGCTTACTCGGGTAAAAATATTCAGTGTGATTGGATATTGCCTGGATATTTTGGGCTTCATGGAATAGGCGGTAATCCTTCAAAATTGTCAGCGGATGATTATGGAAGCTCAGGGTGCATAAGGCATAGAGATGAAGACATTACTTTTTTGTTTAATCTTTTAGATCCCCAAAAAGAAGAGATCAGATATTACGTTTCCGACATTTAGAAAACTTTGGTATAATTTTATTTCATGGAAGAAAAAGTACCGCCTCAAGCTTCAGAAATTCCAACTTTAACTCCGGCTCAAAAAAGAAAGAAAATAATTTTATTGCTCGCTGCTTTAATTGGAATTAATGTTTTAGTTTTTGGGGGACTTTATTCAGTCCTATCAAGTAATAAAACTGTTGGTGAAGTCACAAATCAAAAAATATCTACCGTAAATCCATCTCCAACACCATTTCCCTTTGAGGAACTTACTATTCCATACTTGAGAAACAGAGAATATAAAAGCAATATACCAGTGATTGAGGAAAACTCAAGAAACGAAGACTATATCTCAAGCCTAGCTAGTTATGAGTCCGACGGAAATACTATTTTTGCCCAGTTAACAAATCCAACGGGTATGCCTCCTGAGGGTGGTTGGCCAGCAATTATTTTTGTGCATGGATATATTCCGCCAGCAAATTATCAGACTTTTAGCAATTATTCATCATATGTTGATTATTTAGCCCGAAAAGGATTTGTAGTTTTTAAAATTGATTTAAGAGGACATGGACAGAGTGAAGGGGAAGCTGGGGGAGCATATTATTCATCTGATTATGTTATCGACGTGCTAAATGCATATGCGGCACTTGAAAAATATGAGTTTGTGAATCCTAGGAAAATCGGACTTTGGGGACATTCAATGGCAGGAAATGTAATTTCCCGCGCCCTAGGGGCAAAGCCTGATATACCCGCAATCGCGATTTGGGGTGGAGCGGTCTATACATATGCTGATTTCACCGAATTTAGCATAGAGGACAATAGTTATCAGCCTCCAAGTGATGATTCTCCTAGTCGAAAAAAACGAAATGAAATGTTTGAAAAATATGGAGCATTTAATGAAAAATCAGAATTCTGGAAGAAGGTACCTGTTACAAACTATTTAGACGAAATAACTGGCGCTATATCTCTAAATCATGCAGTTGACGACTCAGTTGTAGATATTGGTTATAGTAGGAACTTCAACGAAATTCTAGATAGGACAGAAATTCCGCATGAGCTTAATGAATATCCGAGTGGTGGGCATAATTTTACTGGGAGTGCTTTTACAGAAGCGATGAATAAGACAATTGAATTCTATAATAAATATCTAAATTAGAATTTGTTATAATTCAACTTACTTTAAGGTTTAACCCACTCTAATTTAAAGATCGGAGGTGAATGATGGAAGAAGAAGCTAAAAAAACAGGTATTAGCAAAACCATGATTATGGTAGGAATAGCGGTAGTTATCATTATCGCAGCAGTTGCAATCGGAGGTTTTGTTTTAACCAAAAATAAAGAGCAGGCTGTAGTAGAAGCTCCGCAAGAAAGCGTAACTGGAGCAATGAGTGAGACCAGGGAAGCGGGAACTAAAGCTACATACAAAGACGGTACGTATGAAGCAAAGGGTGAATATTCCTATCACTCAGGTACAGAATCAATTGACGTTACAGTAACGCTTGCAAATGGAGTAATTGAGGATGTTGAGGTTGTGGCGCAAGCAAAAGCACCAACTTCAAAGAAAATTCAGGCAGATTTCATCGCCAACTATAAAGAACAGGTTGTTGGAAAAAATATTGATGAGGTTAATCTTGGAAAAATTTCTGGATCAAGTTTGACTCCAGTCGGATTTAACGCGGCACTTGAAGATATTAAGGCACAAGCGCAAGCTAGTTCTTAAGTATGAATTCGTTCCAGCTGGCTTTTGAAGCAATCGGTACTCAATGGGTAATCGATTGTTTTGATGTACCAATTTCCAAAGAAGAAACCTTGTCCATTATAACCACAAGGATTGAAGAATTTGATAAGACTTATTCCCGTTTTCGAAAAGATTCAATTGTATGGAAAATATCTGAAAAAACAGGTGAATATGAATTTCCACCTGACGCAAAAGAGTTATTTTCTCTTTACGAAAAACTCGAACTTATAACAAATAGCGCCTTCACACTTCTTATCGGAAACACTTTAGTAGAAGCTGGTTATGACTCTGATTATAAATTAAAACCAGGAAGAATAAATAAACTACCAAAATCATCAGAAGTTTATTCATATAAGTATCCGTTGTTAACTGTAAAAAAACCATTTATTCTAGATTTTGGCGGACTTGGAAAAGGTTATTTGATTGATATCATTGCGAATCTTCTTTTAGAAAATAATATTAACACTTTTACGATCGATGGTGGGGGAGACATCTATTATAAAAA
This sequence comes from uncultured Gammaproteobacteria bacterium, assembly GCA_964490105.1. Lineage (GTDB taxonomy): Bacteria > Patescibacteriota > Microgenomatia > Levybacterales > UBA12049 > 2-01-FULL-39-10-A. The sequence continues at coordinate 90,712 of CAZAZU010000001.1, forward strand.
CGATGAAAAAGTTTTAAGTGTAGGACTTGAGCATCCGGGAAATTATAAACAAGTAATTGGGATCGCAAAGATAAAAAATCAAAGTATTGCAGCTTCTTCTGGAAATAGAAGGGCGTGGGATAGGTTTCACCACATAATAGATGCAAATTCTTTAAAGTCTCCGGATAAAATTCTTGCTACGTGGGTGGTTGCAAATGACGCAGTTACTGCAGACGGATTAGCAACATGTTTATTTTTTGTTTCAGAGGAAAAACTATTAAAATATTTTGAATTTGAATACTTAATTCTATATCCGGATTACTCTTTTAAAAAGTCTAATGGATTTCCTGCTGAGCTATTTATTCAAAAAGAAAATTTAGTACAATGATATCGTGAGGGGAATAGATAATTTACTTAACAGTTTTACAACTTATAGAGTAGTTCTCTGCGGACTGATTTTTCTCGCATGTATATCCATATTTTTTTCAGGCATAGGAATTGTTCCATTTTCAACAATTAACTTGGTTGTTAGTTTGCTTCTTATTCTTGCTTCCTGTTTTATATCAAATTTTATATATGCGAAAATTTTTAAAGTTCAGGTAAATATTGAGTCGTTCGCAATTACTGGGTTAATTCTATTCTTAATCCTCACTCCATATGAACTGGGAAATTCTCCATTAAATTACATTTTGTTTTCTACAATTGCGATGGGTTCAAAATATGTTTTGGCAATTCATAAAAAGCATATTTTTAATCCTGCAGCATTTTCCCTTGTAGTAATGGGTTTGTTTGGTGCATATGAGGGTGAATGGTGGATTGGAAATACATTCCTATTCCCATTTGTTTTATTGGTAGGACTTTTAATTGTTAGAAAAGTTAGAAAGTTTAGTCTTTTCATTTCTTATTTTATCTTTGCGGTTATTTCAATTTCTATTTTTGCTTATTTGAATGGATCAGATGTATTAAAAATATTAAGTCAGGCAATTCCATCATGGCCTCTTCTTTTTTTGGGAACCATTATGCTGACAGAACCTTTAACTATGCCGCCGAAAAGACGTCTTCAAGTATTTTATGGCGCTTTGGTGGGTTTTCTAACGGGTGTGCAGTTTAATATCGGCCCTTTCTTTATGACATCTGAGACTGCACTTATTCTAGGAAATATTTTTTCCTATTTTGTAAGTTTTAGAAAAAGATTAATTTTAGAATTTAAAGAAAAAATTGAATTGTCTCCAAATATCTACGAATTTATTTTTAAAAAACCTTCATCGCTTTCATTTCTGCCAGGACAATATTTTGAATGGACACTTGGTAACAGAAGACCAGATTCTAGAGGAGTAAGGAGATATTTTACTATTTCATCAAGTCCTACTGAAAATGACATAAGGCTTGGTGTAAGACTTGAAAAAGACAAAGGAAGTAGTTTTAAAAAATCACTTTTAAATTTAGCTCCAGGACAAAAAATTTATGCAGGAAATTTATCAGGGGATTTTACGCTTCCAAAAAATAAAAATGAAAAAATAGTTTTCATAGCGGGCGGAATTGGTATAACACCTTTTAGAAGCATGATTAGTTTTATGTTGGATAAAAATGAAAACAGAGACATAGTTTTATTTTATTCAAATGCAAAACCCGAGGATTTTGTTTATAGAGATATATTTTACTCTGCAAGGCAGAATGGTTTAAAAACTGTTTATATTTTAACTAAAGAAACGACAGAAAATTGGAATGGATATACAGGTAGATTAACAGCTGAAATTATTAAAAAAGAAGTTTCTGATTTTACCAATAGAACATATTATCTTTCTGGGCCCATTGCAATGGTGGACAATTATAAAAAACTCTTAAGAAGGTTGGGTATAAAACAAAATAAAATAATTACAGATTATTTCCCCGGATTCTAATAGAAAAAAATAATCGATTTTTATCGTACGATTAGTAAATGCTGCAATTTAAATATTGACAGAAATATATAATTGTTCATTTGACTTGGAAATAATTAAAGAGTATTTTGAGATTAATGGCTCTAATTGAAGCCTACGCTGGGTTTTTAGCAAAACAAGCTGAATTGGCTAAATATCAGAAAATGGCAAGAATTCTTACTCTTTCTCAGAGAGAGGCTGTTATCTCTCTTCTTCCAGTAATTCCAGAAATAAATGATAAGACCAGAGTGATTTTTAATGGTGCACAGATAGCTTTAATTGGTCAGGTTGTAGATAGATTTGTAAATGGACAAGCAGAAGGACAGGGGGTTGATCTTATAGTTGCAAACAATTCTGTACCAGGCCCGCATCTAGATGGTTTATCCGAATTTGTTGCTGGAGAATTTTTTTTAATGAGTAGTGGAGGGATTAGAACAGTTCACGAGACGCCAATTTATAGGATTCTTTCAAGCGGTGGAGATAATTCTACTAGGATAATCTTAAACACAGAAAGAGTAGACGATAGGCGAAGAATAAAAGCATCTAGAGATCCGGGAAATATGACATTTGTTAATCTAAGTTTAGGATAGTAAAAATTAAAGGAGGTGAAAATATGAAAGATAATGCTGGGCTTTCAGCCATTTATTGCACAGGAATAATAGGAGCCGCGATTTATTATATTCAGGTAACTTCTGGATTTCAGGAGACAATCTGGGGTCTAATAAAAGCCCTATTCTGGCCAGGAGTTTTCGTTTACGAAGTAATGAAAATGCTTAGCCTTTAACTCCTAGGATTACCCAAATTAGCAGGTATCTCTTGTGGGCCTCTAGTCAATCATTGACCGAGTCTTATAGTAATTGTATAATCTACGCTTATGGTTTCAGAAGTATTTGATGGTCGCGGTCAAGATGGTGGGAGTCCAGCGCCACGCATTTTATTTCCTTTAGCTCAAGTAGAAGAAGGATCAAGTATGGTTGTGGCAAGAAGCGTAGGCGAATATGCTCCTAATCCAGATGTGCCCCAAGGATTTAGCCTGCATCCTGATTTCTCTCACCTAAAAGTATTATTAAATGAAGATGGAAATCCGCATGTGCTTGTGCAGCCAGACGGTGAAATGATTCATTTAGCAAATAGAGATTATGATGATACAGATCTTTCCTTAAATAAATTTCTCTCAGGTAGCTTAACTGCTAAGCTAAATTCAGGAACGGATCCAATTTCAGTTCTTGATGTTGGGGGAGGCTATAAATCGTCTACAGCAATTGAAATAGGAGCAAGTAACGAGAGATTCAGAGTTACAAATGTGGACATTTTATTAAAAAATGCAACTCCAGTTTCAGGAAAAGCTCCTCGAAATGTGACACCTGTTTTAGGAGATGCCAGGAATTTACACGTCCCTGATAATTCCCAGGATGTTGTTTTTTCATCGAGACTTTTAATTTATATGAATGAGGAAGATTTTATTGCAGCATTTAAAGAAATCGTAAGAGTTTTGAAACCGGGCGGAGAAGCGATTTTGTTTGATTTGCCCATGGAAGCAGGGCGAAGTACACGCTTGACGCAAAGACTATCACGGGAATTAAATGTCGATGTGCCTGATTGGGAAATTGAAAGTTTTATAGGGATTGGATATGTAGTTTTAGTTTCAAAGCCGGAAAAGTTGGAAAAATCGGTTGCCGCAGAAGTTTAATCTAGCCTCTATAGCCTCTTCTTTGACCAAATACATCATTACTTGCGATAGGCGCAGAAAAATCCTTAATCCGTAGAGTTCTTGTGACGCTGCCAAATCTTGGTTGAACTGGACCAGTAACATGATCTAAAAAATTCCCAGGAGTAATAGGTCTGTTAGGATCAAAAGGAGGAGGAGAAGTAGGATCTTGATAAGTTTGGGTAACTGGTTCTGGTTCAGGACGAGCTAACTGCTGTGTAAATAATGAAGCATAGTCGCTAAGGGATCTAAAAGCCATGGTAGGATTTAATCCGCGAAGAGTCGCGAGGAATTCGTCCATCCTACTTCGCTCAACTGGCGATAGAAATGGATAGTTATCAATTCTTGCGAGCGTAACTAATTTTACGTCGAGAATTCTTTTAGTCATTTGATCCTGCATATGAGCTATTTGTTTTTCTGAAAGCCCAGTTAAGTCAATTCCACTGATTACCGCTTCTGCCATGGATGCATCAATAGTACCGTGTCTTCTTCGTGTAGGATCCTCAGGATCTGGCTCTGCGAGTTTTAATGCTATAACATCTTCTACAGCCTTCCAATCAATAGGATCTTTATCTTTTTTCCCTCTTCTAGGTTCCTGATCTACCATAAGGGATGTTTATACTACTAAATATTTGTTCTGTCAACTAAATTTAGCCTTGACATAATCTTATAGTATTTATATAATCCGCGCATGGAAAAAAGCGATAGAAAAACACCGCCAGAAGAATTAAGAAGACAGGCTTCAATTAGACTTGCGCAGGTGAAAGCAGCAGGATTAGATGGTCAGGTAGGAGAAGTCGCGCGTTTTATGGCTTACGCTGCAGGATTTGAGATGGAAGCATTCGCCACTTATCCAAGACAGGATTTTAAAAATAGAAGAAAAAGCGGGATGGCTGCATTTAGACTTTTCTCAGAAATTTCCGACCATCAGCATGTGGTGACTTTTGGAACATTAATGCTTGAAATTCTTGATGGAAATTTATCCCGTGATGCTAAAAGAGAGATTAAAACAGGCATTAAGAAATCTAGAGCTCAGCTTCCTCAAAGCCCGATACCTCCAGTACAGAATATTTAAGTTTTAGCCTTGATTCTGAAGAAAGAATCTATTTTGGTAGAAACACATATCCGTTTTGGATTCCCTGTGGGCTTTTTATAGCGATTCCTTCAGTGACTAAACTATCCCAAATTCTCGTTGCAGGAGCAGAAGGAGATAAGCCGGAATGAAGTGGAAGGCGATATGACATTTGAGAAAGAGCATTCATCACAAAAAGTCTTCTTCTCCCAAGGCCTTGTTTTTCAAAACCACTTTTAGTGTCCGTATATCCTACGAAAGGCTTACCTTTATAAAGTGGATGATTATTCGAAGCCACGTATCCACTCCCAACAGTTTCTCCATTTTTATCAATATCTACTAGAAATATGTTTTGTGGATTTAAAGGTGCGCCGTCTAACATTTGATCTATGGCGTATCTAGCGACAAAAGTAGTGCTCCCATCATCGTGAGAAATCCTGCTTACTTCCTGAAATTTTTTATAATCAAACACGCTTTGATCATCATATTCTGCATAAGGTTTTACCTCAGCAATAAAAGCTTCAGGGAGTTCGGTTATAGGTTCAATTCTTCCAGCAGGGAAATATCTATGGAATACTTCTGCATCTGATTCTTGTGGCGCGTCTCCTGAAATAGGTACATCACTCATAAAATCATTTTACCATTCTTTAAATTCTTGACACCGAAGCAAAAGAAAGTATAATCACTCCTTATGGCAAATGAGAGAGATCCATTGTCAGGATCAGATTTTGAAATTGCAGATTATCATGCTAGAGCTATGGAATACGCAGATAAAGCAGACGGTAGATTACCTCTTGAGCCTGGAGATTCTATAGATGCACGCAAATTAATGAATGCGGCGTTTTGTTTTGAGCAGGCAGTATTTTGGCTTATTCCTGACTTAAGAACAATTCCGAGAAGTCAGGCAGCAGTAAATGCAGTGAGTCTGGCATTTAGAGGCAGAGATTATGTAGGAGCGATAAGTTTTGGACAAGAGGCCATGGATGACATGGGAATACACATGTCTGAGGTTTCAAGAACTAGAATTGAACGAATGATTGAAGAATCAATTGATAAAATTATTGCGCCTTCTATCCGCAAGCCATAACACAAAAATAAGGGAGCTTTAGCTAGAGCTTTGATCGGGGTTTTTAGAAAGTATTTCTCTTATTTTCTCAATTAATAACTCAGGTTCTGTAGCCTGTTTTAAAAGAAAGAAAGAAGCGCTATTCTTATACACCATATCAGTTAATTCATTTGTAGGATCAAGATTTGTTAGTATTATAACCGGCACATTTGCACCCCATTGGTCTTTGCGAAGAGCTTCAAGTACGTTAACTCCATTCATCTTTGGCATTCTAACGTCCAGAATTATGACAGATGGATGATTTTCCAAAGCCATTCTTAGTCCCAATTCTCCATCCTTAGCCCAAGCAGCACCATATCCCTCCGCAAGAATTCTAGTTAAATAAATATCCGCTTGAACTTTATCATCTTCAATTAATAATATTTTAGCCATTACAGCAAATATATGCTTAGCGTTGGCATTTGTCAATCAGGGGAGATATACATAAGCAAGGGATTCATGCTATGCTGAATGTAGAGGAGGTAAATAATAAAAATGGCAAATAAAAAGAAAAACGGCGTAAATCCATTATTAGCAGCAGTGACTGGAATAGTAGTGGGAGCAAGTGCAGCAGTTGTCGGAGTTGTAACTCTTAAAGATAATAAAAATCTTAAAAATGTGACTGGTGTTGTGAATAATTTAGTAAGTAAAAGCGGAGAACTTACTGGCCTTATCAAAAAAGACGTTAAAAAGAAAAAATAACTGAGATAAAAAGTATTTTTAAGAACCGCTTAATAGCGGTTCTTTTTTATATATTGGGGTCTTCGGAGAATTCATCTAGAATTACTTCGTGCTGTTCATGATTCACATCTCGTCTTAAAGCATCACCTGCAGGTGTCTGAGGAATAGGAGTTAGTGTTGGTAGCGGAGGAGGAAGTGTTTGATTTATATCTCCAACTTTTATAATTTTTGCTACTGAAGGGACGTCATTATTATTAAGAATAAAAAGCATGTAGTGTCCTGGAGGTGTAGCTCCAGCATTATTCGTAGCTGTTACTTCAATTTCTCCTGATCTTTTAACAAAACTTAGGGCATTAATTCGTTGAGACTGATTAAATGAGTGGGTTACAGATCCTAATCTGATCCATCTTACTGTTTTTATGTCAGAAGCGTCCGGTGTTACAACCTTAAATTTTTGGCCATAATTGACCTGGTTAGGAGCAGAAGCGATAGTAGGGCGAGGTCCTTTAAATAAATATGCCGGAGAATAGATCTCCATGCTTGTTCCGCCAACTCTTTCTCCTCCTCCTGAGAAAACTCTCCCGTCAGGAAGAAGAAGAGCTGTTGAATGATAACCTCTATAGACTGTTTGGGGGGCTACTTTTCTCCAGTTTCCCGTGGTGGAGTTCCAGATCTCAGGAGTTAATACAGCATTCTCGGGTTCATCTTTTACGCCTGAGGTTCCTCCCGTTACGAGAACTTCGCCTGTCGGGAGAAGAGTTGTATTAGCATGTCTTCTTTTTATAGACATAGAGCCTGTATACATCCATTTTGGTGTCGTAGCTCCTAAGCTAATTATTTCTGCTGAATTAGTTCCTCCGCCTACTATTAGAATTTTATTATTTGCAAACATTACCGAACTTCCTGCACCCCTTGATACACCATGCCGAGTTTTAATAATAGGTCCCCATTTACCTGTACCATTTGTATCTAGGATTCTGGTATTTGCTGTATTTCCTGCCATAAATACTTTTCCGCTAGATAATTGATACATAAATGGATAAAGTGGCTGTAGTAATTTCGCAGTGCTCAAGGTTCGCCATTTGTTTGTTCTAATATTGTAAACTTGAGGAATTCGGTTATAAACATCTTTCTCAATTGTTCCTGATGTGGTTAGTAAATCTCCGTTAGTTAAGGTAGTAACAGTTGGATACCACCTTTTGTCGTTCATATTTGCGACTCTTGTCCAGGAATTAGTAGCAGGATCATAAAAAGAGGCATGCTGAAGCCCAATAGGAGTAACTACATGACCGCCCGGGACAAATAATTTTCCATCTGCAGTTAGAGAATGACCTGCACAGAAAATATTATATCCGGCTTTTGGCGCAGCTTCTGTAGCGCCAGTTTCGGGATCCCAAAAATATGCATTATCACCCTCACTTGAAGGCCAAGTCATTACTTTTCCATTTGGAAGTAGAGAGGTGTGGGTAGCTTTTACTGGAAGCTCTGTTACCTCTGACCACTGACCTACAATAGCAGGGTCTCCTGATTGAGCAAAAGTATTAGTATTTGTTCCTTTAGTCGTATCTATAATTTTTGGACCCAAGACAGCAGCTATTACTAGAGCAGGTAGTAGTAATATAAATGTACCCCCAGCTAGTGTCTTTAATTTATGTTGGGACAATTTTTTTAAGAGGTTTGATTTATTAGTTTTTGGAATAATAGAATTAGACTGCGGATTATCTAGAGAATCGCTCATTAGATATATTTTAAGATTGATTTAAGCAATGTGTCAATAAGAAGTCTACTTCTGTTATAATTAGCCTCAATGAATTTATCTATTGGAATTGTGGGCTTTCCAAATGTAGGGAAATCCACGCTTTTTAATGCTTTACTAAAACGCCAACAGGCGCTTGTTGCTAATTATCCGTTTGCGACAATTGAACCAAATGTCGGAGTTGTTCCAGTTCCTGATTCCCGTTTGGAAAAAATTGCCGAGATAACTCGCGATGAGGAAAAAATGGGGAGTTTGCCTCCGATTAAGCCTGCAACTGTTAATTTCGTTGACATCGCGGGCTTAGTGAAAGGAGCTTCGGAGGGAGCAGGTTTGGGCAATAAGTTTCTTTCTCATATTCGTGAAGTCTCTGTTATCGCTCATGTAGTCAGAGCTTTTGAAGACTCGGATATTGTAAGAGAAGGTTCGGTGGGAGTTAAAGAAGATTACGAGACAATTAATACAGAGCTTATGCTTGCAGATATGCAATCAGCTGCGAATCAGGACGGGAGACTTAAAAGTAATGATCCGAAGAAAAACTTATTTGCAAAAATAATTGCAGGCTTGGACAGGGGAACACCGGTTAGGGATATTGATTTTACAAAAGAAGAACAAGAAGAGGTAAATAACATGTCATTTCTAACTAATAAACCTGAAATAGTGGTTTTAAATGTTTCAGAAGCTGATTACGCTTCGGAAAAAATTGACGGAATCTCTAAGGATTATTCAGAAAAATTAAATATAGGAATTGAAAAAGTAGTAGTAATTTCTGCAAAAATCGAAGCAGAACTTGCAAGTTTATCTAACGAAGAGCAAGTAGAATATTTAAAAGATTTAGGGCTTGAATTTTCAGGACTTCAAAGATTGATTCAAAAAGCTTATCAAGAACTTGGTTTAATTTCATTCTTAACAGCAGGGGAGAAAGAGGTAAGAGCCTGGACAATCCGCAAAGGGTTGAATGCTCAGTTAGCGGCAGGAGAAATTCACACAGACTTTATAAAAAGATTTATAAAAGCAGAAGTCGTAGGGTTTGACGCGTTTGTCGAGTTCTCAGGATGGAAGGGAGCACGCGAAAATGGAAAAGCGCAATTAGAAGGACGGGATTACATAATGCGTGACGGTGACGTAGTTGAATTTAAAATCGGAACCTAGCTTTTTGATCTCATTTTTCTAATAATGTGATGCGCTAGATTATTAACCAGGGGAGTAAGTATTACTAAATAAGCCCATTTTTCCCAAAGAATTTCTAAAGGGTTTGTCTTGTATTTAAATTTTTGATAAGTTTGGGGACTTAGTTTTTTCAATTCGTCGTTAACTTTAAAAAAGTCTAAATTTAGCCCTTCTTTTTTAAAAACCATTTTTGCGCGACCGGCAAATTCATTAGTGGTCAAACCTATTAATTGATTGAGTCCTAAATTTTTAATTATTTTTTTTACTTCTATTGCATTTTCTATGGTGTCAAATGAATTTTCTTCCAGGATAATTTTATTTTCAGGAATTTCCGGAAACTTTTTTAATATAAATTCTTTCATAGCCGCCGCTTCGGAAGGAAATTCAACACCTGCAGTTTTGCCGCCAGAAAAAATAATTTTATTAAAATTACCAGTTTTAAATAAAAAACCTGCTGCAAAAACGCTTAACTCAGACCTGTCAGAAAGAAAGTGGGGAGTTTTTCTTATTTTTTCTCTAGTCCAGCCGACTCCGATGTTTTTCCCTAAGACTATTAATGCATCAAACATAAAAATATCTTAGCACAATATCTCATTGTTTTTAGCCTTAATTTATGTTAATATTAACTCTACGAAAATGATTTACCAATTAACTTTAGTCATTAAAACAACTCTAAAAGATGCGGATCAGAAAAAACTACTGGAAAGCATTAAGTCTGGGTTTGGAAAAGCAAAAATAGAAGAAAAGTCATGGGGCCAAAAAGCTCTTTCATATCCTATTAAAAAAGAAGTATCAGGAGCATTTTTCAATTGGAATATTGATACCGATGAGGTAATCGAAAAAGACTTTGAAACAAAACTTATAAATAACGATAAGGTTTTAAGACATCTTTTACTTAGGCTTAAATAATATGGCACGATCACTTAATAGAGTTCAGCTTATCGGAAATCTTACCCGCGATCCAGAACTTAGGTACACTCCACAGGGAACAGCAGTTTGTTCATTTGGACTGGCAACTAACAGAAGCTGGACAACAGATACGGGAGAGAAAAAAGACGAAGCAGAATTTCATAGAATTGTTGCTTGGAATAAATTAGCAGAACTTTGCAGTCAGTTTTTAACAAAAGGGAAGAAAGTTTTCGTAGAGGGAAGACTTTCTACACGAACTTGGAGCGCTCAGGATGGTACTCAGAAGTCTACAACTGAAATAATTATTTCTGACATGATACTTCTTGATTCAATGGGCACAAAACCAGCTGCAGTAGCTGATAAAGAAGAGGCGGAAGTAGAAGAGGCACCAAAAGAAGTTAAGAAAAAAGCTAAAAAAGAAGATAAAGAAGAAAAGGAGGAAACGGAGGAAACTCCATCTGAACCAGCTAGTTCAACTAGTGAAGAGGTTGCCCCAGATGATATACCTTTTTAATTAATATATGGGAAAAGACAGAAGACCAAGAAAAAGAATATTAAAAGGAGTGCCAAAGAAATGTTTTTTCTGTGAGGAAAGAAAAACACCTTCTTTTGAAGATGTTTCGACGCTTCAGAGATTTTTGACAGAGAGAGGAAAAATAATTCCTAGAAGTAGAAACGGACTCTGTGCAAAACATCAAAAAGAGATGACGAAAAACATTAAGTACGCACGACACCTAGCCCTAGTGCCATTTGTTGCAAGAGGATAGGTTTTAAGCTATTCTATCTAGATGCATAAGACCCCAAGAATCCAATTAGTTCTTGTGATTTTAATCTCACTCTTAGTGGGCTATTACTTTGGGGTAAATAAGATTAACTTTGACTGGAAAGGATTTAAGCCTCAAATAAGTGTTGCAAGCAAAGAGCCTCCACCCCAGGTAACTAATGTAGATTTCGAGCAATTTTGGACAGTTTGGCAAAAGCTTGAAAAAGATTACTACGATAAAACAAAATTAGATCCTCAAAAAATGCTGAACGGAGCTATTTCCGGGATGGTTCAGTCGCTTGATGATCCTTTCACTGTTTATCTTCCACCAGTTCAAAACGATAACTTTAAGCAGGGGATGGCTGGTCAATTCCAGGGAATTGGAGCAGAGTTAGGAATGAAAGACCAAAAAATAATTGTAATATCTCCTCTTAATGGCAGTCCTGCGCAAAAGGCTGGAGTTAGAGCAGGGGATTTTATAGTCGCAGTTAATAAGCAGTCCACAGCTGCTATGACACTTTCTCAGGCTGTTGAAAAGATAAGAGGAGAAAAGGGAACTACAGTTGAGTTAACTCTTCTGCATAAAGATGAAGAAAAGACGCGAGACGTAAAAATAATTAGAGACGTTATTACGGTAAAAAGTGTTCAGACCTGGATTAAGAAAGGAAAAGATATTGACTCAATTGAGCTAGATAAGAAATATGACGACTTAAACATAGCATACGTTAGCCTTTCGCAATTTGGCGATAACACTAATTCAGAGTGGCTGGCCGCAATTAACGACATGAATCTTAAGCTTGGTAAAACTAAGGTAGAAGGTATAATTTTAGATCTTAGAAATAATCCCGGAGGATATTTAACTGATGCAGTATTTATCTCCTCAGAGTTTGTAGAAGAGGGATCGGATGTAGTGAGTGAAGAAGACGCATCTGGAAAGTCAACTCTTAAGGCTAACAGAAGAGGATTCTTAACAGAAATACCCGTAGTTGTTCTTATTAATAAAGGATCTGCTTCAGCATCTGAGATAGTTGCTGGTGCACTTAGAGATAACCAAAGAGCAAAATTAGTTGGAGAGACATCATTTGGAAAAGGAACGATTCAACAAGCAGAGGACTTGGGTGGGGGCGCAGGAATTCATGTAACGATAGCAAAATGGCTAACTCCAAATGGAACATGGGTAAATGGAGAGGGATTAAAGCCTGACATAGAAGTTAAGCTTGATCCAAAGAGTCCCGAAAGAGACACCCAGCTTGAAAAAGCAGTACTTGAATTGTTAAAATAATCTTCCTATGAGAAGACTCATGCTCCTATTTGTAGTTCTAGCTATTCTTATTCTAAGCTTTTCGGATCTCGGTGATAAGCTGACATCAAATTTAAATCCCAAGATTGAAGAGAAAAAAGTAGAAAACAGCAGACTAAGAATCCAAAGCGAAGAATCGGTAGTTATTGATACAGTTAATAAGGTAGGGCCTTCTGTTGTAACAATTTCCCGCGATCTTCCTCCGCAAGCAAATGCTTATGATCTAGCACCATTTTCGGTGTTTGGTTTTGATATTCCGGAGGAAACAACAGACCCTCAGCCCCAAAGTATAGGGTCAGGATTTATAGTAAGCGCAGATGGTTTAATTGTTACCAATAAACACGTTGTGAGTGATTTAACGGCTAAGTATGAAGTCGTAACAAATAATAACAAGAGATATGAAGTTACCCAAATCTATAGAGACCCTATTAATGATATATCAATTTTAAAAATAGATCCTAAGAAAAATCCTGGGCAGGAATTAAAACCTGTTGTTTTAGGAAGTTCTTCAAATCTTCAAGTTGGACAGTTTGTAATTGCAATTGGGACCGCGCTAGGTGAATTTCCGAATACTGTTACAACGGGTGTGATTTCCGGATTAGGGCGCGGGATTACGGCGGGTGATTATTTCGATGCAGAAGAATTAGATAATGTAATCCAAACAGACGCCGCGATTAATCCAGGGAATTCTGGAGGTCCGCTTCTTAATTCATCCTCCGAAGTCATCGGAGTTAATACTGCGGTTGCAGCAGGTGGACAGAATATAGGATTTGCATTACCAATAGATACTATTAAAGCCTCAATTGAGAATTTTAATAAAACAGGACAGTTTAATAGAGCCTTTTTAGGAGTTTCGTATAGAGTTATCGATGAAGATATAGCAAAGGAAAATGAAATTGTAGAGGGCGCATATATTCAAAGCGTCATATCCGGCTCACCGGCAGAAAAAGCAGGCCTTACTAGAGGAGACATCGTCACGAAAGTTGATGGCAAAGCTTTATCAGAGAAATTCCAAATCTCAAATGCAGTATCAGGGAAAAAGGTGGGGGATACAATAGTTCTTGAAGTTTGGAAAGATGGACAAACTAGATCTGTTAGCGCTAAACTGGAATTAGCTCCTTCCCAATAATGATTCAAACAAATGTTCTTCTAAAAAAACACAGCAATTTTAAAATTGGCGGACCAGCCTCTTTTTTTTATGAATTTAAATCTGAAGAAAGTCTAAAAGAAGCTCTAACTGAATGGCAGAATTTAAAAAAAGATTTACCAATTTTTATTTTAGGAAAAGGCACTAACATTTTATTTAATGATGATGGATATGATGGGTTAGTTCTTAAAGATTCAATCAATTTCATAAAAAGAGAAGGAAATATTCTTGAAGTGGGATCAGGAACTTTAGTATCCGAGCTTGTAGGATATTGCTTGCAAAATTCTCTTTCTGGATTTGAATGGGCAGGAGGACTTCCCGGGACTGTAGGAGGCGGAGTGAGAGGAAATGCCGGTGCTTTCTTAGGAGAAATGAAAGACAGTTTAGTTGAGGTAACTAGTATAGACGTCAAAACATTGAAGATAAAAATTAGAAATAATACGGATTGTAAATTTAGCTATAGACAAAGTGTTTTTAAAAAAGGGAATGGAGAAAACGAAATAATCCTATCAGTAAAGTTTAAGCTTGAAAAAGGAAATAGGGAAGAGATTAAGAAAAAAACTCAGGAAAAAATCGACTATAGAATTGACAGGCATCCGCTAGACCTGCCAAACATCGGAAGTACTTTTAAGAATGTTGATGTAAAATCTATTTCAAGAAAAGTTCTAAAGGAATTTGAGGCAAGTATAAAACCAGATCCGTTTCCTGTTCTTCCTGTCGCAAAGTTATTAGTGGGCGCGGATTTTAAGGGTAGGGAAATAGGAGGCGCCAAATTTTCAGAAAGACACCCGAATTTTATAGTTAATTTTAATAACGCAAAAGCGCGTGATGTCAGGGCGTTAATTGATTTAGCAAAAAAAGAGATTAAAGAAAAATATGACATTTCGCTTGAAGAAGAAATAATGATCGTATAGACTAGATGTGTGGAGAGTATTTTTCTTGAACTTACAGTTGTAATTTTTTTAGCTGCAGTCTTGTCTATAATTTTTCGCTTCTTAAAACAGCCTTCGATTCTCGCATTCATTGTAACAGGAGTGATTGTGGGTCCAGTTGGTTTATTTAATTTTCATAGTCACGAGTTAATGCAGTCTCTTGCTTCAATTGGAATAACGCTTCTTTTATTTATGATCGGTCTCGAGCTGAATATAAAAGAGCTGAAATCAGTAGGGAAAGTCGCCTTACTAGCAGGGGTGGGGCAGATGTTTTTTACATCCGTTGCAGGGTTTGGAATTAGTATGCTTCTGGGATTCTCTGCTTTAACATCCATTTATATAGGAATTGCCCTAGCTTTTTCTTCGACTATTTTAATTATAAAGCTTCTATCTGATAAGAGAGACATTAAAAGTCTTTATGGAAAAATAACCATAGGTATTTTGCTGGTGCAGGATTTAATTGCAATTCTTATTTTAATCTTGCTTTCAACCTTTAGCGGTGTTGCGGGTACATCAATTAATTTTTTTGAAATAATCATTGCTCTTTTAAAGGTAATAGTTTTATTTGGTTGGGTTATATTTTTGAGTAAAAATATTTTACCAAGAATACTTAACGTGATCGCTCGCTCATCTGAATCTCTTTTCCTGTTTAGTCTTGCTTGGGTTTTTGGGATTGCAGCATTAGTTAGTTCTCCTATAATCGGTTTTTCAATTGAAATTGGGGGTCTTTTGGCGGGAATTGCATTGGCATCCTCAATTGAAAGTTTTCAAATTATCACAAAAATAAAACCTCTTAGGGATTTTTTCATAACTATTTTCTTCGTGACGCTTGGGATGGATTTAGCATTTAATAACATTTCTCAAATTCTCGTGTCTGTATCTGTATTCTCTATTTTCGTTTTACTTATTAGCCCAATTATTATAATGATAATTTTAGGATTACTTAAATATAAAAAAAGAACTTCATTCATGGCGGGAGTTACGCTTGCTCAAATTTCTGAATTTTCTCTCATCATGCTTTATTTAGGAAATAAAATAGGTCATATTTCTGAGGAAGTTCTCTCCATAATAACTTTTGTGGGAGTTGTGACTTTTGTAATTTCAACTTACTTCATTACCAACAGTAATTATATTTATAAATTTCTATTACCAATTTTGGGAATTTTTGAAAGAAAAAATATTAATGATCAAAAAGAGCCTGAGGAATTAAAAAATCACACTATTTTAATAGGAGCGAATAGAATGGGGGAGGGAATTCTCAATGCGCTTATAAAAAAGAATGCAAAATTTGTAGTTGTAGATTTTGATCCGGATATTATCGAAAAGTTAAATAAAAAAAAGATAAAAACATTCTTCGGAGATATTTCCGATCCTGAAATTGCACAGGCAGTTAATGTTGAAAAGGCAGATTTAATTATATCTACGGCCTCAGATCCAGAGGACAATCTCCTCCTCCTAAAAAGTATAAAGAAATTTAAAGATGTTAAGGTGATCGTTGCAGCATTTGATAAGAGGGACGCGAGGGATTTTTATAAAGCAGGAGCTGATTATGTAATAATGCCTCATATAGCAGGAGGTAATCATCTAGCAAATATTTTAGTTGCTGATGATCATTTGAAGTTAATTGAGGAGCATAAAGAAAAAGAAAAAGTTTATATTTCGTAATCTGCATTTACAATATCTTCAATTTCTCCATCCATAATTTTTGGTAAATTGTGCCAGGATTTATTTATTCTGTGATCCGTTAGGCGATCTTGCGGAAAGTTAAATGTTCTTATTTTTTCACTTCTCATTCCTCGTCCCACCTGAGTAGATTTAAGTGAGCTAATTTCTGAATGTTGTTTTTCAACTTCAATCTCCCAAAGCTTACTGCGTAGCAAATTCATAGCAATTTCTCTATTTTGTCCTTGAAATCTTTCTGTTGAAGCGGTTACCACAATTCCAGTCGGAATATGTTTGATGCGAACAGCAGTGGATACTTTATTTACATTCTGACCGCCGTGTCCGCCTGATCTATAAGCCTCAAAGCTTATATCTGCTGGATTAATGTGGAGATCAATGTCTTCAAGTTCGGGAAGAACAGATACTGTTGCTGTTGATGTGTGAACTCTGCCTCTTTTTTCAGTGGCAGGAATGCGTTGAACTCTGTGAACTCCTGCTTCATACTTAAAAATATTAAAGGGACCTTTTCCATTATATTTTCCGCTAACTCTCAAAACACCCTCATCTATTTGTTCGAATTTAAGTCCGACTCTTTCACCAAACCTGGTGTACATTCGAAGTAGTTCATCACCCCACAGCTTAGCTTCTTCTCCTCCTGCAGCACCGCTTGTTTGGAGAATTGCATTTCGGTCATCCAGCGAATCTTCTTCATCGTCTTCTGATTGACTATAATTTCCCATGATTTGATCTTTTTGTTTGTTAAGTTCTAGGAGTTCCAGTTCAGCCATTTCTTTAAAATCAGGATCTGACAAGAGTTGCGAAGTTTCCGCAATTTTTGCGTCAATAGACTCAATTAGGGCTTTTCTGTAATCGTCCATGTGGAGCTAACTTATTTGCGAAAGCATTTCGCGAAGAGTTTTAGGGGCTTCTGCCTGTTTTCTTTGAGCTTCTTTCTTTTCTTTATTTACAATTTGATATTTCTTAGCATTTTCAGATCTTGTTTGGAATTTTTGAATTCTAGAAGCTGTATCTACAAATCTTTGTTCACCGGTATAGAATGGGTGACAGTTAGAGCAAAGTTCCACGTGAATTACTTCCTGAGTAGAACCAGTTGTCCATTTGTGTCCGCAAACACAAATTACTTGTGCTTCGTTAAAATACTGTGGGTGAATCGCTTGTTTCATTCCATTTATTATATCGTAAAACGAGCCTAAAAACAATACTCGTGGTATAATTTTGAAATGAAAAAGAGCAAACAAATTGATGGAGTAGGGGTGGGAGCTGTAATTTTTGATGAAAATAATCGGCTTTTTCTTGCAAAAAGAGGAGAAAAAGCCAGAAGTGAACGCGGAAAATGGGAATGTCCAGGTGGGGGGCATGAGCGTTTTGAGACATTTAAAGAAACAATAGAAAGAGAATTTAAAGAAGAATTTGGTGCGGAAGTAGAATTTATCAAAACTTTGGGAGTATTGAATCATGTAATTCCTGAGGAAAATAAACACTGGGTAGCGATTCCCGCACTTTGTAAATTAAAGAATGGAAATCCAAAAATTCTGGAGCCTGAGAAGTGTGCAGAAATCGGTTGGTTCAGTTTTTCAGAGATGGAAAAAATGCCACTTTCAGTTTTATTTAAAGATGGCTTGATGAGATTATTAGAAGATTATTTAAATGAAAAAACTGACCGAAAAAGGAATAATTAATTTAATTGAAAACGATCCATGGATGATGGATGTTCTTAGAGCAGCTGAGAGTTTAAAGCTTCCCGATTGCTGGGTTGGGGGAGGCTTTATAAGAAGTAAGGTTTGGGACTATCTACATAATTACACTGAGAGAACTCCACTTCCTGATATTGACGTTGTTTACCTCGATTCAAAAGACTTTATAAAAGATGAAGCGCAGCATCACTCAACAAAAAAGGAAAAAGAATATGAATCAAAACTTAACGAATTAATGCCGGGTAATATTTGGTCTGTAACAAATCAAGCAAGGATGCATCTTTATCACAATAAGTCTCCATATAAAACTTCAAAAGACGCCATGAGAGACTGGGTAGAGACTGCAACTGGAATAGGCGCAAGGATTAATAAAAAAAATGAAGTTGAATTAATTGCGGCGTGGGGAATTGATGACCTTGTCAATTTAATCTTAAGGCCTTCTGAAACAAAAACTGACAGATTAAGAGAATTTAATAGACGAATAAAAACAAAAAAGTGGTTGGAAAAATGGCCGAAGTTAAGAGTGGTTTCTTAATTTGTGAAATGGATGATAATGAAGACGTCCCTCTGAGATAAAAATTCCCAGGAATACAAATACAGCGCCAGCTAAATATAATGGTGTGATTTCTTCATGAAGAAGCGGAACTGCGACGACGATTGTTGCGACCGGGTCTACATAGGTGAAAACTCCCACCTCAGAAGCTTTTATAAATTTAATTCCATATGCATAAATTGAATGTGCAATAGCTGTCGCAAGTACAGCTCCAAAAAATATTCCAATAATTATTTTCATGTTAATGTCTGATGTCCAATGCGTTTGGTTAAGTTCTATAAAGAAAAATGGAAGAAGGGGGAGGGAACCGATTAAAAATTGCCAAAATGCGATAGGAAGTGGTTTGTATTTCGGCATAATCTTTTTTAGTAAAAGCGCGTGAATAACTGAAGTGATCGCAGCTCCGACTAAAAACAAATTTCCCAAAACACTTCCGTCCAGGCCTTCTTTAAAAACAGGAAGTATTACGATTAAAAGAACACCGATCAAGCTGACAAGTGTTCCAAGTACCACTTTTCTTTTAAGTTTTTCTTTTAAATAAAGGAAGGATCCGATAATTAAAACGACAGGTCCAGCAGACATTATGATTGGGGCATTGATACTTGATGATAATTTGAGTCCTAAGATTAAAAGCGAAATTGAAATTGTAATTCCGACGAAAGACATTAGGAATAAATCCCACCAATCTTCTCGTTCAACTTTTAAATCTTTATATACGAAGGGAAGTAAAATTAATGCGCCTATATAAAAACGTAAAAAAACAAACGTAAGAGAGGGGATATCATCAAGTGCCCATTTATAAATAGGGAATGAAGCTCCCCAAATAACATTGGCAATAATTAACGCTAAAATGGATAATTGGATTTTACCTAATTGCATCGGACAGTTGATCTAGGGTAATTTCTTTTTTCTCTCCAGTTATCATGTTTTTTAGAGTGAGGGATTCTTCTACGATTAAAACATATGGGATACTTTTTTTGTCAGCGTATTTAAGTTGTTTGTCTAAATCTTTTTCATCAATGTATAATTCTGTTTTAATTCCTTTTTCTCGAAGTGTATTTGCAATTTTTGGAGAGTTTGGATTTGTGTTCGTAACTAAAATTTTAGCCTCTTCTAAATCAGGAGGGAAGATGCCTAGCTCTGTCATTGCTTCCATGACTCTATCAAAACCAAAAGCAAATCCTACAGCGGGAATTTGAGAATCACTAAACATTCCAATTAAATTATCATATCTTCCGCCGCCGCCTACAGATCCTACCCCGTATCCATCTACCTCAACTTCAATTATTATCCCGGTGTAGTAATCTAGACCTCTTGCTAGAGTTGGAACAAATTCCATTCTTTCTCTATCAACTCCCATTTTTTCTGCCTGGTTAATTATCTCTAAAATATTATTTGTAGGATTCATGCTCTCAAATTTTTGTAAAATATAATTTGAGTAATCAGATTCAAAACCACTGCTGATTAATTCATCAAGAACTCCTTCTTTTCCAATTTTTTTAATTTTATCAATCGCCCTAATCATTTTTGGAAGATTTTCGTCAGTAACAATTCCATCTTTTTTTAATTCTGAAAAAGTTTGTCTGTCATTAAGAAGTATCTTGAAATTTTTAAAACCTAATCTTTTATATCCTTCTGCGATTAACGCGATTATTTCTGAATCTGCTAAGAGGGAAGTGGAGCCGACAGTGTCGATATCTACTTGAAGAAATTCCCTGAAGCGTCCTTTTTGCGTGTTTTCTGCGCGATAAACATTTTGGATTTGATACCTTTTAAATGGAAGAGGGAGGTCATTTTGGTATTGAGCTACAACTCTAGCAAGTGGCACTGTTTGGTCATATCGCATCGCAACACGTCTCTTTCCATTATCTACGAATTTGTACATTAATTTATCTCCTTCGTCTCCATATTTTCCTGATAAAATTTCTTCGTATTCTAATGCTGGAGTTTCAAGCGGTTCAAAACCATAAGACTCAAACACCTCCTTTAAGATGTTTAAAACGTAGGCCCTTTTTCTTGCGTCATTTGGCAAGAAATCTCGGAAGCCTTTTAATGTTCTAGGTTCAACTTTCATAGAAGTATTGTACCATGAAGAAATTTGGTTCGAAAGATGTGGGCAATTTAATCTTCTCTTTCTTTAAAGTAAAAATTGTAGTATTCGCGGCCAACTATGAGAATTATACTGGCAACAGGAATTGCGAAAACTGCGCCGGTCGCACCAGCTACTTTTAGTCCAATTAGAAGAGAAAGGATTACTATTACAGGATTTATATTAAATGCACTTCCGATAATTTTTGGTCCTAAGGCATTAAAGATAAATTGCTGAATCGCGAAAATAATCAAAAATATAATTAAGGCTTGATCGGGACTATCAATTAACGCAACTAGCAGGGGAGGGATAACTCCTATTATAGGGCCAATTACTGGAACAGCTGTTAGGATGCCTGCTATTAAAGATGTGGATCCTGCGAAATTTATTCCAAATAGAGTTAATACTATCCAAGTGATTACTCCTCCTATTACACCCCAGAGGATTTGAATTCTAACAAATGATGCAAATGACTGATTGATAACTTTTTGTACAAATCTAATTTCTCCGTGATATTTTCTGGGTGTTAGGGCAAACAATCTTTTATTTAGATTATCTTTATCTATAACTAGATAGAAAGAAAGAATTAAGATCGTTACTAAATTTACCAGGAATTGAGTAACTGAAGGAATAACATTTGTATAATTTCCAAGAGATTTTGTAAAATTATCTATTCCGTCAGCCACAACCGGGGGCGCATTTTGTTTAAATGTTGGAAGTAACTGCTCAAGAGTTTTAAGTTGGATAGCTAAATCAGGAATAAAAGCTATAAAAGCGAGTCCAATTAGTATCGCAGCTAATACAAAGACTATAACAGTTGAAATTATTCTTGGAACTTTTAAATAATTTGTAAAGATATCAACAAAAGGTTCCAGAATAAAGCTAACCAGCCAGCCGAAGAAAATAATTATTATTATGTCTGAAAAATCCCTGAGAAATTTGACTACATATTCAAAAAGATAAAGTCCAACTGCTATGGTTCCAAGTGAAATTAGAAGTTTTAAAGATGAGAGATCTTTTTTTAGTTCGTCGAGCATATAGTTATAGCTCTATTATTTCTCTATTTGAATGAGAAATCAACTCTGCCTTTCCGTTCCTAACTAGTACTAAATCCTCGATTCTGACTCCGCCAAAATCAGGAAAATAAATTCCGGGCTCTACAGAGAAAATCATATTATTTTTGATTATGTCCTTGGAGTTAGGAGAAATATAAGGTGTTTCATGCACCTCAACTCCTATACCATGTCCAACGGAATGGGGAATACTTGGGAATTTGTGTTTGATAATATATTCACGCGCTGTTTTATCAATTGTAGATGCATTAGTATTTAATTTTATTCTTTTAATAGCTTCAGTCTGTGCATTAAAAACCGCTTTATGCATTTTTTTGAATTTTTCCGGAGCTTTGCCAAAATAAATGGTGCGGGACATATCGGAACAATAATTATTTATTTTTACGCCAAAATCTATGAGAATTATTTGATTCTTCTTAAGCTTGCCGTCACTTGTCTGGTGATGGGGAACTGCGGAACTTTTTCCAAATGCGATAATTGACCTAAATGAAGTTTCTGCGTTTTTTTCTTTTATAAAATTTTCAATTAGATTGGCAATTTCTTTTTCACTTGCTCCAAGTTTTATATTTTTTAGTATATAACTAAATGTTTGATCCGCGATTTTGCAAGCGAGTTTTATGTTTTCAATCTCTTCACTAGTTTTAATTATTCTAAGTTTTCTTAGATCAACAGGTTTAAGATTAACTACTTTTTTAAATGCATTAAATTCTGTGACAGTTAGATTATTTTCCTCAAATCCAACTGTTTTTATTTTTAGTTTTTTAAATAATTCTTCTGATTTATTTTCTAAGAAATTGTGAAGGCCGCTATCAATTACATTGAAAGACTTAACCTGTTTTTTAACTGCCTCAGAATATCTTTTATCTGTAATTAAAAAATTAGATTTTTTAGTAATTAGGAGGATGCACTCTCTTTCTGTTTCAGAAAAACCCGAGTAATTTGTTAAGTAAACTATGTTTGCTTGTGAGGAAATTAAGATAGCGTCGATTGTTTCTAAAATCTTTTTAAACTTTTGGTTCATTCTTCCTCTTCTTCTGGGGTAGGGGTGGGAGTGGATTTAGTTTCATTATCAACTACCTGAATCTTAGGATTTTTTGGGAGGTCGGGGAAAGTAATAATTCTAGAGGCAGTGAGCCTATTATTTTCTTTAGGATCTAGAAATCCAATTACTATGCTATTTTGCATTTTTTCGATTTTAGAAAATCCTGACGTTTCTAACTCGCCGTCATTATACGAGAAGGATTTTGTAATTTTTTCTATATCAACTACATATTCTTTTCCATCTTCTGTCAGAAGTGTTACTGTGAATTTATCTTCGTCTGTTTCTGAAATTACTCCATGAAGAAATAATGGAATATTTTTTTCATTTACAAAACGGGCGAGAAGTCTATGAGACTCTTTGTTATAAAGTCCTAGTGCAGCAATTCGGGAACCCCTTTTTATATCAGATATTCCAAATGAATTATCATCCTCTGAAGAAAATTTAGTTAGTTCATCTACATCAATAATTCTTGTTTTATTATTCAAATCATTTACAGTAATTTGCGTATCGGAAACATCTTCTACTACTCCTATGATTCCTCTTCTTTCAATAAGATTAAGTTCTGCTACACGAGAGGCCACTTTATCTTTTAATGCGTCTACTTTGTCAGAAATTTTTTCAATTTCATCACTCGTAGGAATTACATTTTTAGTTGGAGCCTTTGTTTGTCCGTATGCATGAGGAATAGATACAGCAAATAATATTAATGTAATTATTAAAATTCTAATCATATTTAAAAAGTTTCTGTTGAATAAGTCACCGTAAGCTTTGTTTTAGCTATTTCACCATTTTCTGCTATCGCACTGATTTCAATAATATTTTCTCCATCATCTAGTGAAATTTCTGTTGAGAAATTCCCATTACTTGCAGCAACTGCTGCTTCTTCGTTAGTTTCCGTAAGTACTACTATTTTAGCATTGGGGACCGTTTTTCCGGAAATAGTAATTATTCGTTCGTCCGTTACTTCCTCATCTCTTGGCCGTTCTACGGTGACAAAAACAGAAGAGCTGGGTGAAGGTGTAGGATTTTCTATGGTGATTTTCTTAATATCAGATGGGTCTACTTTTTTCGTTGATTGGTAGATGAAAAAAGCGCCAATAGCCACAGCAATTCCAATTAAGGCAGCGATAAAAGAAAGAATAATTTTTTCTTTTTTCATAAGACCGAGGATTTATCCTGCCATGCTTAAAGAAAAGCAAAAGACACTCTAAAGTAAGGCTCATGATACTACTTAAATAATTATCTTGTCAAGAAAACTTACACATGGTAGGATATGCAAATGGATGTAATCTTGCTTAATGAAAATACATTAAAAATTAAGGGCAAAAACGCCTCAATTATCATAAATCCCTCAACTTCTACCTCAAAAACAGAAGCAGATGCGATAATTCTACTTAAAAGTGATTTGAGTTTTAATCCAGATAAGATTGAAGGAAGCAGAATTACCATAAAAGGTCCTGGGGAATATGAAATAAGCGGTGTAAAAATATCTACTACTAGAGTTGAAGAGGATCAGGTAGCAAGAGTTGATGTAGACAACGTTAAAGTACTAGTAGGAAATGGATCAGCGATAGAAAAAATCCACGATAAGATCGAAGAGGCACAAGTTGTTGTAATTAACTCAGATGAAGAATTTAACCACTCTATTCTTACATCGCTTGAGCCGAATGTTTTATTAGTTTACGGAGCAAAAAGGACAGAAGTTGCAAAATCGCTTGGAAAAGACGAAGCAGCTAGTGCCAGTAAATATTCAACATCTTCAGACAAACTCCCTGCGGAAATGGAAGTAATATTATTAGGCTAAATTCAAAGATTTTTAGTTTGCTACTGTTTGAGTCATTGTTTTTTCAAGAGTGTTGATTTATCATTTTAAAACTTATGGCTACATCAAAAGTTCCACCTCATAGTGAAGAAGCAGAGCAAAGCGTATTAGGAGCAATTCTCATGAGTAAGGATTCAATTGGGCTTATTTCCGAAAAATTAAAACCCAAAGATTTTTATGATGATAATAATGGGAAAATTTTTGAAGCCATGCTATCTCTTCATGATCGAGCAAAACCGATTGATTTATTAACGCTAACCAAGGAGTTAAAAAGCCTTAAAGCAAAAGTAGATGCATCTTATTTAACAGATCTTTTAAATGCAGTCCCAACAGCTGCAAACATTGAACACTATGCGCAAATTATTCAGGAGGATTCAATGAAAAGATCTCTTATAAGCTTGGGTTCAAATATAGCTGAAATGGGTTTTATGGAGGATAAAGAAGCTGAGGATTTATTGGATAAAGCAGAGGCTTCAGTTTTTGCAATTACTCAGGGACATACGATAAAAGGTTTCGTTCCAATTAAAGCTGGATTAGCTGAAAGTTTTGACAGAATCGATGAATTACATAAATCAGGAGCAGGGTTAAGGGGTGTAAAAACTGGTTTTACAGATTTAGATAATCTTCTTTCTGGAATGCAGGCTTCAAATTTATTAATTCTGGCTGCGCGTCCGGGACAGGGAAAAACTGCTTTTGTTGTTAATATGTCGCAGCATATAGCGGTTAATGAAAAAAAATCTGTGGGTATTTTTTCCCTAGAAATGAGCCAAGAGGAATTAGTGGATCGTCTTTTGGTGGGCCAGGCTGATGTGGATGCCTGGAGACTTAAAACGGGACGCCTTACTGAGTCTGACTTTACAAAACTTTCTGAAGCAATGGGTGTATTAGCTGATGCGCCTATTTATATAGATGACACTCCCGGAATTTCTGTTTCACAAATTAGAACTAAAGCAAGAAGGCTTCAGCTGGAGCATAATGTATCAATTATAATTGTTGATTACCTTCAGTTAGTAGATCCAGGAAAGCATTATGATAACAGGGTTCAGGAAGTTTCAATTGTTTCTCAGGCTCTGAAAAATCTAGCTCGTGAATTAAAAATTCCAGTTTTAGCACTATCTCAGCTTTCCCGTGCAGTAGAGCATAGAGGAGAGAAAAAACCGCAGCTCGCTGATCTTAGAGAGTCGGGAGCTATCGAGCAGGATGCTGACGTAGTTATGTTTTTATATAGACCTGATGCTGAAATAGCGGATGTAATGCAGACTAAGTTGTCTGTAGCTAAGCACAGAAATGGACCTCAGGGAGAGGTGGACCTTCTATTTAGAGGGGACAGAATTAGATTTTATAATATGGATAGAAAGAGAGAGGAAATACCGGTTCCCCAAGCTCCAACGCAATCAACAGTTATTTAAATATTTTTTAACATCACAAAATCCACAGATGCGATTGATATATTTACATTTTTTATTAAGATCGATATGATAGGGAAATCAAGCCCTTGAAGTAATTCAAGGCGGAAGGGGGTGAATGTTATGGACGATCAAAATAATCCAACGGTTGGAACTCCAGACCCAAATGCAGGTGGAATGCCACCTCAAGATCCAGGAGTAGGAGGGGGAATGCCAGCACAGGATCCTAATGCAGGGGGAGGAGTAACTCCACCACCAGCAGAAAATCCAGGAGCAGGAGAAGCACCGGCAGTTGACCCAAATCAGGGGTGGACACCGCCACCTGCACCCTCAACGCCACCAGCAGCTGACCCAAGCGCAGGAGTACCTGCCGGAGAACCAGCTCAGGGTGGAGGAGACCAGGGAACAGGACAAGGAGTAGTTTAAATTTCTCTTTGAATTTTTGTTTCGAAACAAAAATAGACTAGCAAAATTTGGAAGCTAGTCTATTTTTTTGTTTAATGCTAGTACCGGGGGAGGGATTCGAACCCTCAAGAGTTTTAAGCCCACGGGTTTTTGAGACCCGCGTGTATACCGTTCCACCACCCCGGCGATTAAATATGGATTTTTAGCCTTGTTTATTATATACTTTCAACTATGACACTTCAACAAATTTACGATTTGGCGATCCAGATGGGAATGGACGCTGATCCAAGGGGAAGAAAAAGAGTAGAAGAACTTCTTAAAAGAAGAAAAAAAGAGTTAGATGAAATCTCTCCTAAAAAGAAACAATACTTTGATAATGAAACCACTACAAATCCTTATTCGGATACAAGGATTTTATATGGAGATCCTAAAAAAGAAATAAAGAAGATTTTAGTTGGAATTGATCCTGATGCCACAGAATTATTGCTTGCAGATCGCCTAAATCAAAAAGGAGAAAAAATCGATGCTCTTATCGGTCATCATCCAGTGGGAGTTTCGCTAGCTGCGCTTCATGATGTGATGGATATTCAGATTGATAGTTATGCGAAAGCAGGAGTCCCAGTTAATATCATGGATGCTCTCATGCGCGAGCGAATGGATGATGTAAAAAGGAAGATTCATCCAAGTAACCATAACCAGATTACAGACGTAGCCAGGCTTTTAGATATGCCGCTTGTCAGTCTTCATACAGTTTGGGATAACATAGGAGACAAATTTATGGAAAATTATTTATCGAAAAGAGATTTCGAAACAGTAGATGAGATAGTTGATTATTTAATGGAGCTCCCTGAATATCAGGAGGCAACAAGGGGCAAAAATGCACCTGAAATAGTTTCAGGAGGTCCAAAGAGCAGGGTAGGAAAAATTGCAATATTTTTCACAGGAGGAACTAATCCATCTAAAGAAGCATATGCAGAACTCGCGCGTGCCGGTGTGGGGACAATAGTTGATATGCACATTCCAGAAGACGGTCTTAAGGAAGCTAAAAAAATGCATATGAATGTAATTAATGCAGGTCACATGGCATCGGACTCAATTGGCGCAAATATATTTTTAGACGAAATTGAAAAGAGGGGAGTAGAGGTTATAGCCGTTTCAGGTTTAATCCGCGTAAAGAAAAAGAAATGATTGGCGTACAAGAGCTTCGAGCAGGCACAGTTTTTGAAGAGGACGGAAATTTATATGTAGTGATCTCCTACGAACATATTAAGATGGGGAGAGGATCTGCAAATATAAAAGTTAAAGTTAGAAATATAAGACAAGGATCTACTACTGAAAAAGGATTTACCAATAACGCAAAAGTTAAAAACGTGCAGGTTTTTAAAAGGGATGTCCAGTATTTATATAAAGACGGAGACAATGCATATTTTATGGATCCATCATCTTTCGAGCAAATTTCTGTTCCGCTGGCTCTCATCGGAACAGATGCTGCTTATTTAAAAGAAGGAGAGAGCTTTAATGTTTCATTCTTGGGTAGTGAGGCATTAGCTTTAAATCTCCCACCTAAAATGGATTTTGTAATTACAGATGCAGACCCTGGTGTAAAGGGAAATTCTGCTTCAAATATTTATAAAGATGCCACATTAGATAATGGATTGAAAACTCGCGTTCCTCTTTTTATAAAAATAGGGGATAAAGTAAGAATCGACACAAGAACCGGAGAATACAGTCAAAAAGTCAATTAATTATGCGAAGCCCCTTTTTAAAGGTTCTTTCTATTTCTTCTTTTTCGTATCTTCTAATCTCTGAATTTTTCTCGCAATTTGCGATGAATCTTCTTAACTTTACGCTTCTAATTGTAGTGTTTCAGTTGTCAGCTTCTAATACTGCCGTAGCAGGAGTTGTTCTATCTTTTACGCTCCCGTCAATTTTATTTGGAATAATTGCAGGAGTTTATGTAGATAAATGGAACAAGAAGCATGTCTTGGTTTACACAAATGTCTTAAGAGCTTTGGCAGCATTTCCTCTAATTTTTATTTCCCATGAATTATTTTTTGTATATGTTTTAAGTTTTCTAATTTCTCTTATAACGCAATTTTTTATCCCTGCTGAAACTCCTATCATTCCTCTTCTGGTTCCCAAGAAATATTTAATTACTGCAAACGCCCTTTTTAGTATGGGGATTTTTGGATCTATCATTGTAGCTTATGCTTTGTCGGGACCGCTTTTACTTATATTTGGGAAAACAAATGTATTTATCTTTATCACATTTCTATTTGCAGTATCCGCTATCTTTGCGTACTTAATAAGATTTAAATATGACAAGCCTAAAGAAAAGAT
Organism: uncultured Gammaproteobacteria bacterium; assembly: GCA_964490105.1. GTDB lineage: Bacteria > Patescibacteriota > Microgenomatia > Levybacterales > UBA12049 > 2-01-FULL-39-10-A. The sequence goes on from CAZAZU010000001.1 coordinate 119,257, forward strand.
AAAGATAAATTTTTTTGAAGAAGTGAGGGATGCTTTTTCTTTTATGGCAAAGAAAGATAAAGTATATCACTCTCTATTCCTTTTAACTCTTCTTCAGACGCTAATTTTAGTAATTGCAGTAATTGGTCCTGGTTATGCTGAGAATATTCTTCATATCGATGTAGAGAAATTCCCGGCGCTTTTCGTGACACCAGCAGTAGTTGGAATGAGCATAGGTGCAGTTTTGATTGGTAATTATTGGCACAACAAGCCAAAGCAAGTACTAGCTAAAATAGGACTTTTAATAATTGGAATTGTAATACTTCTTTTTCCATACGGATATTTAATAACTTCTCAGGAAACAGTAAGAAATGTTAATAGTTATATGCCTACTCTCTTGAGTATAAATGATGTTCATATAATGATATTTTTGGCCGTTATAGTAGGATTTGCATTCTCGCTGGTTTTTGTTCCATCTAACACTTTAATTCAGGAGGAGACTACAGATAGACAACGTGGTAAAATCTATGGATCGTTAAATACTTTAGTCGGAATTGTCTCAATTGTTCCTATTTTGGGAGTAGGGGCATTAGCAGATTTAATAGGAGTTTCTAAAGTTATTACGTTAATTGGAGTTTCAGTAATTGGAATAGCGCTTTTAAGAATATTTAAATTTAAATAATATGCAGTTCTTTATTTTTGTTTTAGTAATTTGTTTAGTTTTATTTCTTTATAGAATTTATCATTTAGCAAATGATGATTATGTCTTAATTAAAAAAAACATAACACTTGAAGACATTTTTAATGCTGTATTTGTTTGTTCATTAGTGTCTCTTTTATTTTCGCGCCTTTTTTATGTATTAATGAATCCGGACCCAGTATTTATTAATCCACTTGGTTTTTTACTTTTTCCATATTTTCCAGGTCTCTCAATAACAGGTGCAATCCTTGGGGGAGCATTAGCGTTATTCTTTTTTTGCAGAAAGAAAAAAATTCCAAGAGCTAGAGTTTTTGATTTCTTCTCGATGGCATTTATTTTTGTTTTACCTTTTGGATTTCTTGGATACTTTCTTTTGTCCCAGGATTTTACAACAGGCACTATTGTTAAATTTGCTTTATATACGGTAATTCTAATTGCTTCAAATATTTATCTATACCCAAAAGCAAGCTCACTTGAAATAAAAGACGGGACAATTAGCGCATTATTTTTGGTATTTTTCTCTTTAATTTCTCTTTTATCTAGCGCAATCGATAATCCTGGAACAAATTATTTCATAACTCACAAGGAAAATTTTATTTTACTTTCGATTCTTTTTGTGTCTATAGGAATTATTATTAAACAAGAATTGACAGGTAGAATATCACTTAAGAATGGAAAATAATTTAAAAATTTTATTTGAAAATGTAGATTATTTAGTAATTGAAAAACCTGCGGGAATTACAGTAAACAGATCAGATACGACTTCAAAAGAAATAACCCTTCAGGATTTAATCGAAAAAGAAAACAAGATTAACCCATCTGACCCTGACCAGGAATTTTTAGAAAGGTCGGGAATAGTTCATAGACTTGATAAGGAGACTTCAGGAGCCATAATAATTGCAAAAAATTCTAAAGCCTTTAGAGAACTTCAGAGACAATTTAAAGAGAGAATTGTTGAGAAAAGTTACATTGCTCTAGCTCACGGGGAAATTAAGCCTGAAAAAGGAGAGATAAACGTGCCAGTCGGCAGACTTCCTTGGAATAGAAAAAGATTTGGAGTAATTGCTGGGGGAAGGGAAGCATTAACTTACTATGAAGTAGAGAAGTATTATCAGTTTGAACGGGAAACATTAACTTTGGTCAGATTATTTCCCAAAACCGGAAGAACACACCAGATTAGGGTGCATTTAAAGCATATTAATCACCCGATATTTTCTGATCCTTTGTATGGAGGAAGAAAAGTTTCAATATCAGACAGAAAAATTTTACACCGGGTATTCCTTCATGCAGAGCAGATTTCTTTTTTAGATCCAAGAACGGGGGATAAAGTTAGTTATAAAAGTGAGTTATCGGATGATTTAGTTAGATTTTTGAAGTTGATTTCGAGTTCAAGAAATTGATAGACTTTAATTAGGAGGTGAGTTTATGCCAGGATTTGGTGGATTTTACAAAGGAGAAAAGAAAAAGGCAAAAAAAGGTAAGGACGGGAAGGTGATTTCTTCAAACGCTCCTACTTATGTTATGCCTGAGCTGATCTCCAAAAAGAAAAAAGATTGGTAATGAAAAAAGCTAAGAAGGAGAACATCAAGAGTATTAATCTTGCTCTTTATTTTGGTCTTTTAGTTCTTCTAATAATCATAATTTCAGTCTCATTTAAAACAATCGACATAGTAAGAAAAAGTGAATTTGATAGCAAGAATCGATTTACAGTCGCTGTTTTGAATGATAAAAACGTGGATTTAATTTCTGTAAATCCAACTAGCGGAGAGCAAATTGGAATTAGAGTAGAAAATGCAGGAAGCTTAGAAGCAGTGGAGAATTTTTCTATTCCAATTGATGTTCATGTTGAGACAAATTCAAGTTTTTCATCTGAATCAAAAAGTGTTTTTTTGAAAATGCTCCTTAATAAAAGAGGGCTTGAATCGACTCTAAATGTTTTGGATCTTTTGAAATTAAGTATCTATTCATTTGGTGTTGATGGTGAGAATTTTTCATATCAAAATATTGAATCTGACAGCATAAATGAACTTAATAGTCTTTCATCGAGTGAATTTATAGATGAAGCCATGTCTCAAGATAAGGTGAGTATTCAAGTAACAAACTCAACTGAAATAGGAGGTCTCGGAAATAAAATCGCAAAAACAATTACAAATCTTGGGGGAAATGTAGTTCTGGTTAATTCTTCTAAAGAAGAAATAGAGGAGTCAGTAATCTACTATAAAGAAAATTCTTATACTGTTGAAAAACTATCAAAAGTTTTGGATATTAAAACTGAAAAAAATGAAACAAATTCAATTGCAGATATAATTATTGTTTTAGGGAAGGATCAAGAAGAATGAATATTTTAATTTGGATTGTAATTATCGCATTGGTGTCATTTTTCTGGGCATTTCTGGCTCTTAAAAAAGAGAAAAATAAAAAAGAATTAAGTGAAGCACAAAAAGATATATCGAAGGGGAGAGTTATATATCACTCTTCTGATGATTCGTCAGTTTCTTCTTCGTCATAATCTGCATTTTTCTTAGCTTTTCCTTTGTTTGCCTTTTTAAGACTTAATTTCTTTTCTATTACATGCAAGAATGAGGGCTGATCCTTAAACTTAGCGGCTCTTTTCAGTTCTCTAATAAAAATAGTTACATTTTGATGATTTGATGATTTAACAAAAGCTTCATATTTATTCCCGCCATTAATAAACTTAATTAGCCTTTTTCCGATATCATCAGGCAAAACTCCTATATACTTTTTGCCCTGAGAAATAAATATCTTTAATCTCTTCGCTGATAGATCTAGAGCTTGACCAGTTCTTAAGGTATTTAGTACTTCAGCCTGAGCTAGGTTTATTAGGTCGACAACTTTTGTTTTACCAGTTTCCTCGATAAAAATATTGTTCATGTTAATTACGATTGTGGCTCCATTTTCATCATTTGAGTCAGCGGTAATTTTACTTAAGTTTTTCAGCGCAATTGAATTTAACGGATCAATTTCCAGCACTTTTTGATAAGTAGTTTTTGCAGATTTACTTTTGCCAAGAATTGTATAGGCGAGTCCCATTCTATTCAGGGCTTCAACGTCTCTTGGGTTATCATCAAGGAGAGTTTTGTTAAGTTTAATAGCTTCATCCCAGTTGCCTTTTAGTGTTGCTTGTATGGCGTGATTTGAAGTTATTTTCATTGGGGATTTAATTGAAAAATTTTACTATTACAAATTGCAAAAGTCAATAATCAAATGGTAAAATGGAGAGATTAAATTATGAGCGGACATTCTAAATGGTCAACAATTAAAAGACAAAAAGGCGCAGCTGATGTAAAGCGCGGTGCAACTTTCACGAAAATTTCTAATGCTATTACAATTGCGGTGAAACAGGGTGGGGGAATAGGAGACCCGGATCAGAACCCCAGGCTTCGTTTGGCGATAGAATTAGCAAGAAGCGCTAATATGCCAAAAGACAATATTGAACGCGCCATTACGAGAGCTACGAGCAAGGAGGCGGGAGATTTAACAGAGCTTACCTATGAAGGGTTTGCACCCGGTGGGGTAGCAGTATTAGTTGAAGCGGTTACGGACAATGCAAATAGAACAACTAGTGAGGTAAAAAGTCTTTTTAATAAATCAGGGGCAAGTTTTGCTGGTCCTGGAGCTGTTGCATATCAATTTGATCAAACAGGGGAGATATCAGTTTTAAAGAATGGAAAGTCAATTGATGATATTTTTCTTCAAGCAGCAGAATTAGGAGCTACGGACGTTGAAGATAGGGGAGAAGAGGTAGCTGTTTACACTCAAGTTGTAGATTTATCTAAAATTAAAGAGGGACTTATTGCGTCGGGAATTGAAGTAACAGGAGCTGAAATTTCAAGAAAACCTAAGAACGCTATGTCTGTCGGGGAAGAACAGAAGGAAAAAATAGTTAATTTCCTGTCAGCGCTTGAGGACATGGATGATATACAAAAAGTTTATTCCAATGTCAGTCTTTAAATGAAGTTTAAATCTTCTGCTTTTTTAAAAAAGAATATTTTCACAAAAAGACAACGCTTCGGTGTTGGTGTACTTATCCTCTCTATCTGTTTGTTTCTGGTTGAGCATTTCCTAACTAGATCCGGAATATATTTAGTTATTCTACTTTCTTTCTTGACCAATGGATTTCTATATTGGGCGCTTCACAAAGATCTTAAGGGTAATTTCACGCCACAGGTTTTTATCTTGCCTTTCCTTTATACACTTGCATTTGGTTTGTTCTATTTCTCACTTCCACCGCGTTTACTTGTGCAAACATTTTTAACAGTTCTTTATGCAATAGGACTTTACTCTGCATTTCTGAGTCAAAACATTTTCACAATTTCAACCGTTAGAACTATAGCTTTATTATCAAGTGCTCGAACAGTTTCTTATGTTTTATCAATTTTCGTATACGCTTTTTTCACAAACACAGTATTTAGTTCTCAGTTAAGTTTTTTCATAATACTTCCTTTGATATTTATCTATTCATTCCTTCTTATAGTTCATTCGTTGTGGACTTATACGCTGGAAAGGAAAGTAAAAACTGAAATTATTTGGGGAACATTCTTAAGTATCGCGTTAACTCAAATGTCATTCTTGTTATGGTTCTGGCCAAGTAAGCCACTGGTAATATCACTTTTCCTGACAGGTTTTTACTACATCATAGTAGGACTTGCTCACTTATGGTTTGAGAAAAGATTATTTAAATCAGTTCTATGGGAATATGTCTGGGTAGCTGTTTTCGTCTTTATAGTATTAGTAGTGTTTACTTCCTGGACATAAAAAGGGAAGTGGAGGCTACTAATAGACCAAAATTAAACTCCTATTCTATTATCAGGCACCAAATCGAAAAACATTTTAGGCACAAATTGAGGCTAAGCATTCTAAAAAATGTCATTAAATAAGACAGGGAAGAGGAGAGTGCTATGTGAGGCTAGTGATATAGTTTGATATGGGTAAGGGTGATATAGTGTGATATAGTTATTCAGCAAATTATTATAGGACTTAAATGGACAAATTTTAGCCTCATGCATGTAATTTCACGGGTTTTTACAACAATTTTCACAACCTCGCAGGTCCATACTCACGCCTACAGAGTACCGTAGATAGTTATGTTCTCAGATCGGGAAATGCGACGTGCGTTCATTATACGAAGATTATACTTTCTCTCCTTGCTCGCTATATTGGTCCTACACAAATCGAAAAAAATACGAACGCTGAGTTAATAACATTTTGAGGCTAAAAAATGTAGTTTAGCTTGATAGATCAATCTAAATGTGATCTATGTGGATAACTCTACTTGTAGGGTACTAAGTGGTTTAGGATATTAAGCAAATTACTAACCATTTACACGTCCTAGGGAGTGATCCGTCCTTAAAACTAAACGTAGTGACTTATATCATTCTCTCTATAAGGATATAACTTTAAAAAAAAGACATATTAGGCGCTAGGAAGTAGAAACTGATAACGTCGTAGAATAATACTTTTACGACGTCACGGAGGCTAGTATACCCGGAGAAGACCCTTTTTTCTTTCCAATTTTTCTCCTATATTTATTGAAATTTTATAATTCGTTTTACTTTCCGCTGTCAGATCTCTCTATTTATTTGAATTGCTTAAAATTATTCCGCTCCCCTGCTATAGGATACTATTTTATTTATAATTTGAGGCTAAATGAGGCTAATTTTCAATTACTATCACACTCATCCAGCCATAGAGTAGTGGTTATTCACGGACTTTTAAAGTAGAAAGGTTTATTGGCTATTTCTTTTTCGGTTCTGGAGCTCGTACAACTAAGGAGCGATTTATGTATACATCTGTGGGGATTTGCGGTTGACCGTTTTTATCAAGTCGTACCATTCCATCATTAATGCGAATGTCAGGATCATCAGCGTTTAATTTAACTCGCACCCATGAGCCATTTTCAGCATAACCTGATACTTCAAATCTTTCTCCAATAGGAGCTTTTCCAATAGGAGCAGAAACAGTAGATGGACCGCCGCGAAGAGTTGCTCCTTCATTTTCTACTAGTTGATCCATGATTGCACTATTATAACTTCCAACCTTGACATGGGTTAAGGGTTTCGGTGCTTCTGGTAAAGGCGCTGCAAAGGAAAGGGTTGTGGAGAGCGCAACAGCTCCGACAGCTCGTCTGTGTCTAAAAGTGAACCTGGCAGCTTCAGCTATAGATTTTGGTATTGATCTTAATCTGTCTGACATAGGTGTATATTATAACTATAGGCTCTGGGTATGTCAAGTTAAATTATGACTGTGGATTTCCAACCTGGGTGGTTACAGAGTGTCCTGCGATTGATGCTATGCCAACTTGATCAGCAGGAACGACTGTTTCTCCAAGTTCATTTTTACCAGTTAGCTGACCATTTTCGAATCGAGCACTTATTATACCGCCGCTTGAGTCAATGGGAGTGATATGAGAGTCTGTAGAACTACTGTGACTTATAAAGCCAACTGTCTTAGTGATGTCTCCTAAGGGGCTTTTGTGTTCAAGTTCTACTGCAAGCCAAGGAGCTTCTAGAATTCCAGACGAAGGATCGGTGGCCATGGCAATCGGTGTATTCTCGATAATAAATGGGGTTTTTCCATCCCACGCAGTCCCATTAATTGATATTATATCGTTCATTTCGATATAATTGTCTCTTCCTTCTTGTCTATCATCAAAATCAGGCATATAAGGATCATGCCGGATTACTAAATCTTTTTCACCCTCTTTATGAATCTCAACAAGATACTTATTCGTATCAATTTGTTTAAGCATACTATGATAGCTCTGAAAGGATTCTGCGGGAGGTTTACTAACCTCGTCAACTATATGTGCGACACCTGCTCCTCCGCCTGCAATTATTCCTAATGCCAGGGCTATGTTTCTAATTCTGTGACGCACGCTTGGGCCGTGGTCTTTAGATGATGTTATTCTTCTTGCCTGCTGAATCCTGGGATTGTTAGAGCTTACTTGATCGATTGATCTAAAAGCTCCTTGTGATGGTCTAATGTCTCGCCCATGTGATCCTTCTGGCATGATTAATTTATATCATCCTTAGGATCTTATTTCAAACTTTTGGAAATTGAACCGGAACCTTTCTATCAACTTGAGTAAATAATTCCCACGCTTTGGCAAGTGAGGCTGGCCTTAAAACTCGAGAGTCTGGTTGACCTTGTCGATATTCGTACTCTGTTACATCTCTGCCATCTATGGCAATTCCTTTCATTTGCATGGGATTTTCAGTATCTGGGGTTTCAAAGAAATATACATATCTCGTCACATGCGGATGGTGCGTTAATCTTCCCTCAGTTATAACAGGTATGCTGCCAAGTCTTGTGCCAAGTACATTTACCGATCTTCCTCTTACGTCTTCATGATCGTTCGTCATAGTAGAAGTAACTTTCTCAAGGATCCTATCGGTTAAAATTTTTGGATTACCTCTTTCGTGAATTGATATCGCTAACTCAGTAAACATAAGTTGCCATTATAAAGGATTAAGGTTGACTATTCAATTCCACGCGTCGTATAATTAATCAGCTGCGGTGATCATGATTGCTCCTTTTTACAACGCAAGCGTCGCAAAAAGGATCTGGCATAGCTAAATATAATAATTTATGAATTATAGCCTGCCCATAACTAGTAATAATCCTCGATATAGTCTGATCTACTTCGATATAGAAATATTTCAAACGTGGCGCTCCTCCCCTATCTCTGCTAATCGACGTTTTTCTGGGAATTTAGCCTTGAATTTTATCTTATAGTATTATGGAAGAAAAGCTTTTAAAGTACACTGAAGATTTTTTAGAGTATCTGGAGATCGAGAAAAACTGCAGTAAGCTCACGATCCGAGATTACAGGCATTATCTGGAGGTGTTTAGGATCTGGCATAAAGAGACAATTCCCACTAAAGAACTCGATAAATTGGACTTATCAGATATAAGAAAATACAGGGTTTATTTATCTAACAAGGTCGACGTTAAAGGTGCGGGGTTAAAGCGAGTTACTCAAAATTACTATATTATCGCCTTTCGCTCTTTCCTTAGATTCTTGATAAAAAATGACATCAAGACTCTTGAGCCATCAAAAATAGATCTCCCTAAGACGGAAAGCAGATCTTTGAAATTCCTGGAAAGAGAGCAAGTGGATAGGCTGGTAACCAGTCCTGATACTTCTAAAGAAGAAGGTGTTAGGGATAGAGCAATTATGGAACTTTTGTTCTCGACTGGCCTTCGTGTATCTGAACTTGTGAGTCTTAACCGCGATCAGATCAACTTAGAGCGAAAAGAGTTCGGAATAATAGGAAAAGGCAGGCGTTCAAGAATTGTGTTCGTTTCTGATAGAGCTGCGGAGTGGATACAAAAATACCTCAATCACAGGAAAGACGATTTTAAGCCTATGTTCATCCGGTATTCAGGGGCAGTAATTGAGGAGAATAATGGCGAGAGAATGAGGCTTACGGCTAGAAGCGTTGAGAGGATTGTTAAGAAATATGTGAGGCAGGCCAGAATTCCTGTGGATGCTACGGTTCACACTTTGCGCCATAGTTTTGCGACAGACTTATTAACTAACGGCGCGGATCTAAGATCGGTTCAGGAGATGCTGGGGCATAAGAATATAGCTACTACTCAGATTTATACTCACATAACAAATAAACAATTAAGAGAGGTTCATAAATCTTTCCATAGTGGAAATGATAAGTGAGGATTAATTTCTGCCGTCCATCTTTTTTCTATAGAAATTTACTTTACTTCTAGCACGAGAGGCAAGTTCGTAATCCCCTTTTAGGGTAGCTCTTACTTGAAGTAAAAATGCCCTTTGAAACTTCTGTTCGTCCTTAGACATATTAATTTGTTTGATAAGTTAAAATTACAGTTACCTCTACGTTACTTTCTCCGGGTGTAATGCTGCTTACTTCCCTTTCAGGATTCTGGATCAAAACATCCCCTCCTTGGGCAGTGTCCATTGCTTTAGTTGCCATTGTGAATGGCATCGGGTATCCAGTTCCTGTTGATTCAGTGACGTTAATTATTTTTCCCAGTTTTATTCCAGATGCTTTTGCAAGTCCTTGAGCCGAAGCTTTAGCATTTTCGACAGCTTCTTTTCTAGCGGTATTCTTAAGCTCTAATTGCTTTTTGTCGTTAAGTTTAAATGAAATGTTTCCTACCATATTTGCGCCTGCCTCAGTTCCAGCATCGACTACTTGATTTGTCTTTCCGATTGGCACTTCTACTTCAAAATTTTGTGATACAGTGTAGCCGGTTATTCTCTGGTTATCTCCTGTGAAGCTGTAGTTTGGGTTTATTGAGTAATTTGTAGTTTTAATTTTTTCTTCTTCAACCCCTTGTGCCTTTAGGGCATTTATTATTTTAGTTGAGGCAGCATTTGCGCTATTTTGGGCCTGTTCTACATTAGTACCCTGAGTAGTGACGCCAAGGCTGATTAAAGCCTCGTCTGGGGCCGCTGAAGCCTTTCCTGTGCCGGTTGACTGGAATACGTCAGTTGTAGTTGTATTAATATTATTAACCGTGAATGGGATAGGGCCTAAAAATTTTGTATATACGAAAAGAAGAACGAAGAAAACTACAATTGCACCAATTAAATCAAAGCCCTTTTTTTCCATGGATATATATATCTAAGTACATATGTCAGGGCTTTGTCAAGTGGGGACAATCTAATTTAAAGACTGCAGTCTACAGTAACGAAGTCATCTTTATATAATGCTTTTCCTTCGTTTTGTTCTTTCACAGATAAATAATATTTTCCTGTTCCGCATGTTCTTTTAGTTATTTTCCAATAACTGTCGTTATTCAAAACTTTAACTCTATTGGATTCAATTCCCATAACTACCACATCTTTTGCTTTAGGAATAGGTGCTTGGGTTGGTTTTTTCGTCGGTTCTGTTATTGCCGCTGAGGTAATTTTATTGGATTGATTTGAGCTTAGATTTGAAATTGCAAAAATCGAAACAGGTAGTATGGCGAGAATTGCGACGAAAGAAATAGTAATTGCTAGCTTTCGCTTTTTAGTTCGTCCGGGTTTTTTTGGGTCTAAATAAATACTTTTATAATCTTCTCCCCAGTAGTTTATTTGAAAATCTTCATTTGCGCTCATTGTGCTCGAAATTCTAGCACACTATAAGTTGGGAAGTCAATATATTTTAGCTTGCTGTGTCAGTCTATATTTGCTTAATGCAATAACTACAAGACTTATTTGATGGAATTTTCTGCGGCTTTAACTAAATTCTCCATGAGGCATGCCACATTTACCGGTCCTACTCCGCCGGGAGTTGGTGAATAAAAGCTTGCTACATTTTCTACATCTGAGCTATTATAATCCCCTCTTAATTTGCCGGTATCGTCCGTGTAAATACCCACACCAATAAGAATCGCGCCTTTTTTAAATTGCTTTGTGGATAGAATTGTTTTTCCGACTGCTGTAATGATAATATCTGCTTCTTTTAACAGCTTTTCTTTGTTTTCTGTCTTTGAATCAATTACCTGAGGTTTTAATTTATGTTTTTTAAGTAAATCTATAATAGGTCTTCCTGCTGTCTCCCCTTTTCCGATAACTGCTATTTTTTTAGTTTTTAGCCATGTGGAAAATGCTCCTTTTGTATTTGTTTGCTCAAAGGCGTTTTTAATAAGAAGAAATGAAGCCTCGGCGACGGGAACTGGATATTTAGTATGTTTTCCAAACCCGTCAATTTCTTTTACTCCTGAAATAAGCTCAGTAAGTGCATCTGCATTAATGCCAGGAGCTGCAGGTCGCTGGATAATTACGCCATGAATTTTAGGATTTTTATCTAATTTTTTAACAAGTTTTTCTAAATCTTTAATCGTGGTTTCATTTGTAACAGGAAAGACTTTTACTTTTGCTCCGATTTCTTCGGCTTTTACTCCTTTTTGGCGCACATAAATTTTAGAGGCTTCATTGTCGCCCATCAAAATTATGGCCATGGTTGGGGTAATTTTTTTCTTTTTGAGTTCTTCCACGCGTTGCTTGAGTTTTTCTAAGATTTCAGAGGAAATGGCTTTGCCGTCTAGTTTCATTATTCAACACAGGTGATAGCTGCGATTCTGTCTTCATTCTTTGAGAATCTCATTAAAATTACTCCTTGAGTTGCGCGGGATAGCTTTGGAATCGAATCTATTTCAAGTCTAACGACCTGGCCTTTAATTGAAGTTATGATTACTTCTTTAGCATTTGGCGGAATAACTTGGCTTGACGCAACTTTTCCAGTCTTAGCAGTTACTTCAGCAATTTTAACTCCCATCCCTCCCCTACTCTGCGCGTTAAATTCCTTAACAAGAGTTTTCTTTCCGTATCCATTTTCCATGATTGTTAGAAGTTCAGGATTGTCTGCCTTTTTAACTACGTCCATACCGACTACTAAGTCATCTCCTGAGAGCTTGATTCCCCTTACTCCTCTTGTTGCTCTTCCAAGCGGACGAATAGATTTCTCATCAAATCTAATACATTTTCCATTTCGTGTATATACTAAAATGTCGTCAGCTCCAGTTGTTGGATTGCTCCATGCTAGCTCGTCACCTTTATCTAGTTTTATAGCCACAATTCCAGACTTTCTTATATTTTCGAATTCAGATTTAGCTGTTTTTTTAACAGTCCCATTCCTTGTTGCTAAGAACACATATTTGAATTCATCTCCCTTGTTATATGTAATAAATGATTCAACTTTCTCTCCTGCTTCGATATTGATGAGATTTACAACTGCTGTACCCTTGCTGGTTCTTGAAGATTCATCTATTTCATAAGCTTTTGTTTGGTAAACCTTTCCTTTATTTGTAAAGAAAAGAATATTATCGTGAGTCATGGTGGAGCGGATGTTCATTATTCCGTCTTCATCTTTTGTAGTCATTCCCTTTACTCCTTTTCCTCCTCTTTGTTGGGTTCTGAAACTAGTTAAGCTTTGTCTTTTAATGTAACCGGTCGTCGTAAGAGTTATAACAGTTGGTTCATTTGGAATAAGATCTTCCTCTGAGAATTCGCCGACTTTTCCTTTGTAGACTTTAGTTCTTCTATCATCTGCGTATTTTTCTTTTAGATAATCTGATTCGTCTTTTACAATTTTAAGGATTTTTTCAGGATGAGCTAATAAATCCTCAAGATACGCGATAGTTTCTTTAACCATCTGATATTCGTCCTCGATTTTTTGCCTTTCAAGAGCCGCTAAGCGTCTAAGCTGAAGGTCAAGAATTGCAACGGATTGAAGCTCTGATAGCTTAAATTTCTTCATCAGGTTTTCCTTAGCGTCATCCTGTGTTTTTGATTCTCTAATTGTTTTAATTACAGCATCTAAATTATCTACTGCGATCTTAAGTCCTTCTAAGATGTGAAGTCTTGCCTTAGCTTGTTTTAATTCAAACTCAGATCTTTTTCTGATAATTAAGTATCTATGCTTAATGTATTCCTCAAGAATTGTTTTAAGATTAAGGGTCTGAGGCGTGTTGTCGACAAGTGCGACTACATTTGCTGAGAAAGTAGTCTGAAGACTTGTGTATTTGAATAGATTGTTGAGGACCCTTTTTGGAGAAGAATCCCTTTTAAGTTCTACGACTACTCGAATTCCGTGTCTGTCTGACTCGTCTCTAAGATCAGAGATTCCTTCAATTTTCTTTTCTTTAACGAGTTCAGCAATGCGCGCTACGAGAAGCGCTTTATTAACTTGATACGGAAGTTCCGTAATAATAACTGCAGATTTTCCCTGTCCGATTTCTTCTATTTCAGCTTTTCCGCGGATTAAAATTCTTCCGCGCCCTGTTGTGTAAACGTTTTTAATTTCCGCAATGTCATAGATACTACCTGCGGTTGGAAAATCCGGGCCTTTTATAAATTCTAAAAGTTCATCAACTGTCACGTCACTAGTTACTGTAAATGGATCAAGTGTAATTTTTGTTTTACCTATCATGTGATTAACTGCATCAATTACCTCGCCTAAATTATGCGGGGGAATTTTAGTAGCCATTCCGACAGCAATTCCTTCTGAGCCCATAAGTAAAAGATTTGGAAGCTTTGCAGGTAGGTAGGTTGGCTCCTGTATAGTGTCATCGAAATTTCCTGTAAAGGTTACTGTTTCCTTATCAATATCGGTAAGCATTTCTGTAGTAATTGCAGCCATTCTAGCTTCCGTATAACGCATAGCAGCTGGCGGGTCTCCATCCATGGATCCAAAGTTTCCCTGGCCGTCAATTAGCGGGTATCTCATTGAGAAGTCTTGTGCGAGTCTCACAAGCGCATCATAAATAGCTGTGTCTCCATGCGGATGGAATTTTCCCATTACTTCTCCGACAATCTTTGCGCTCTTTGAATATTTTGCACTGTGTCCTAAATTAAGTTCGTCCATCGCGAAAAGAATTCTACGATGCACTGGTTTTAATCCGTCTCTAACATCTGGGAGTGCGCGGGAGACTATAACTGACATTGCGTAATCCAAATACGCACGTTTCATTTCTTCTGATATTCCGGTCTGGTGAAGTTTTCCTATGTCGGCCATTCGTTATAGTTTAGTTAAATTTTTTGGACAGTTCATATTGAAACTTTTCTAGGTTTTATACTAGAAATGAGGCAATTAATAATGCAACAATGTTCAATACTTTGATCATTGGGTTAATTGCCGGGCCTGCTGTGTCTTTATAAGGATCTCCAACTGTATCTCCTGTTACCGCTGCAGCGTGCGCAAAGCTACCCTTTCCTCCGAATTTACCTTCTTCAATATATTTCTTAGTGTTATCCCAGGCAGCTCCACCTGTGGTCATTGAAATTCCTACGAATAGTCCTGTTACGATTGAACCGATTAGTAGTCCTCCAAGTGCTTTTGGACCTAGTAAAAATCCTACTAAAATAGGTGCTACAACTGGAATTAATGCTGGAACAATCATCTGTTTTATGGCTGCAGTTGTAACGATGTCTACTGCTTTTGCATACTCTGGTTTTGCTTTTCCGGTCATAATGCCTTTAATTTCTTTAAACTGGCGTCTAACTTCATCAACTACTGCAACTGATGCTTTTCCAACTGCTTCCATGGCTAGAGCTCCGAAGAAATATGGAAGTGCTCCTCCGATGAAAAGTCCGATGATAACTCTTGGATCAGATAGCGTAAATGAAGCAGCGGTGATGCTGCCGCCAAGATGAACTAATTCTTCTGTGTAGCTTGCAAATAATACTAAAGCTGCAAGTCCCGCTGAGCCAATAGCATAAGCTTTAGTCACAGCTTTGGTGGTATTTCCTACGGCATCAAGCGGATCCGTAACGTTTCTTACTTTTTCTGGAAGTCCTGACATCTCAACAATTCCGCCGGCATTATCAGTGATTGGTCCGAAAGCGTCAATCGCAACAACTATTCCAGTAAGTGAAAGCATCGACATAGCTGCAATTGCGATTCCATATAATCCTGCTAATTCATATGCGACTAATGTTCCTGCTGAGATAAGTAAGATTGGAAGTAATGTGGATTTCATAGAGATCGCGAGTCCAGCAATAACATTTGTTCCTGATCCTGTATTTGATGCCTCAGCAATCGTTCTAACTGGAGAGAATTTTTTGGATGTATAGAATTCTGTAATGGCAACGAGTCCAATTGTAATTACGAGTCCTACAATTGAGGAGATAAATAATGACATGCTTGAAACATCTCCTAGTCCATTTGGGAAAAGAAGATTTGTTAAGAAATAAAATCCTGCTAATGCTAAAAGAGCTGAAACGATAAGTCCTTGATAGAGAGCTGCCATGATAGCTTTTCCTCTAACTCTTACAAACCAGGTTCCTATAATACTTGTTACGATTGATATGGCTCCGATTAATAGCGGATAAAGAAGTACTGTTTGATTTCCTCTGAATGCTAGATCTCCAAGAATCATTGCGGCAACAGCTGTAATTACATATGTTTCAAAAAGATCCGCTGCCATTCCCGCGTCATCTCCGACGTTATCCCCTACCAAATCAGCGATAACTCCTGGATTTCTAGGATCGTCTTCTGGAATTCCTTTTTCAATTTTTCCTACCATGTCAGTTCCAACGTCAGCAGATTTTGTAAAAATTCCTCCGCCTAGTCTAGCGAACACTGAAATAAGAGAGCCTCCGAATCCTAGCGCGATTAATGGCTGGAGATTTGGTGTTGAATCCTGAGAGCTAAGGAATAGATAAAAGCCTGTAACAGAGACCAAAGCAAGCCCGCAAACCATAAGTCCCGTTACCGCTCCGCCTTTAAACGCCATTCCAAACGCTTCTTTTAATCCTTTTTTTGCAGCCTCAGCAGTGCGAATATTACTTCTCACGGCTATTCCCATTCCAAAAATTCCAGCTACTGAGGAAAGGATAGCGCCGATTGCAAAACCAATTGCGGTATATGAACCAAATACGAAGTAAAGGCCTGCAAGCATGACGATTCCAATTCCTGCAATTACTAAATATTGTTTTTTCATGTAGGCATTTGCGCCTTCAGAAATTGCGTCAGCGATTGCATTCATTTTTTCGTCACCGCGGGGATTTCTAAGAATTACTAAGCTTAAATATGCTCCGTAAATTATAGAAAGAAGACCTGCCCCCAAGCAGATCATTAATGCATTATTAAGAATAAATGATAAGTCCATCCCGTTTAGAAGTAGATCGCTATCTACTTAAAATTTCCCTTCTTTATTTTTTATTATTTTCATAAAATACTTTGTCCAGATTAGAAATCAGATGCGATCGCGACTTCTAACGGGATCCATAAAAAAGTATTATAGCAATATTAGCCTGAATCCTCAATACTAAACATCGAGTGTCGCCGTCTTCGCATTATTTTGAATGAAATGTTTTCTAGGCGGTACTTCGTCTCCCATTAGCATAGTAAATACTGCGTCTGCTTCCTCAGCATCATCTATGTTTACTTGCTTAAGAACTCTATTGGCAGGATTCATAGTTGTTTCCCATAATTGTTCAGGATTCATTTCTCCAAGACCTTTATAGCGCTGAATTGAATAGCCTTTTTTTGTTTCTACTACTGCTTCCCCTTCAACAGCAATTGCTAAGTCGTCTACTTTTTTATTCCCGCTCTTTAATATAGTATCTTTCTCTGCATCACTATATGCATAATGCGCGTTCTTTCCTATTTGGATTTTATAAAGAGGAGGCTGCGCGATAAATAAGTATCCGGCTTTTATAATTTCCGGAAGATGCCTATAGAAGAAAGTTAGAATTAAAGTCTCGATGTGTTCTCCGTCTACGTCAGCATCTGTCATGATAATTACTCTTTGGTATCTTAGTTTTTCAAATTTAACAGTCTCCCCTATTCCCATGCCAAGTGCGATAATAAGATTTTTAACTTCTTCATGTTCGATTATCTTATCAAGTCGGGCTCTTTCTGTGTTAAGAATCTTTCCTTTCAAAGGAAGAATTGCCTGGAATTTTCTGTCTCTTCCCTGCTTAGCGCTTCCTCCTGCTGAATCTCCCTCAACCAAATAGAGCTCTGAAAGAGCCGGGTCTTTTTCTTGACAGTCTGCGAGTTTTCCGGGTAGTGATGAGCCTTCAAGTGCGCCTTTTCTGAGAATCGCTTCTTTTGCAGCTTTTGCAGCAAGACGAGCTTTAGCAGCAAGATAAACTTTTTCTAAGATTTTTCGGGCGTCTGAAGGGTTTTCCTCAAAGTACGTGGAGAGTCCTTCTTTGGCAATTGTTTGAACAATCGGCTGAATATCTGCGTTTCCAAGTTTTCCTTTTGTTTGACCTTCAAACTGGATTCTGTCCTGAGGCATTTTTACATAAACGACAGCAGTTAATCCCTCCCTAGTGTCATCACCAGTAATCCCCTCTTCGTCATCTTTAAAGCTTCCAATCTTTTTTCCGTAATCATTTATTGCGCGAGTTAGGGCCATTCTAAATCCAGTTAAATGCGTCCCCCCGTTTACGGTATTTATAACGTTTACATAGCTCTCTACATTTTCTGTGTATCCACCGTTGTATTGGATTGCAATATCTACTTCAACGTCTTTTTCCTGCTTGTTAATAAAAATAGTTTTATGTAATGGACCTTTGTTATCGTTAAGTTTGGTTACCAATGCAGTGATTCCACCCTCAAAATAATAGTTAACTTCCCTTTCTTTTCCCTCTCTCAGGTCGATGAAGTGGAAGAAAAGTCCAGGGACTAGATATGCTCTTTCTCGAATTGCTTTTTTTACAATGTCGAATTCAAATTCAACAGTTGAAAAGATTTGAGAGTCTGGTTTGAACGTTACTAAAGTTCCGCTTTTTCTCTCAGAAAGCCCTTTATAGTCAAGGCGAGATTTTGGAAGTGTAGTAAGTTTGGATTTTACCAAACCTCTGGAATACTCCTGTGTATATATTTTTCCATCTCTTGTTACCTCAGCCCAGAGCCATTCTGATAATGCGTTTACAACCGATGCTCCTACTCCATGAAGTCCTCCGGAGATCTTATAAGCTGATCCTCCGAATTTTCCTCCAGCATGAAGCTTGGTCATTACTATTTCTAAAGCACTCTTTCCATAGTTAGGGACTTCATCTACTGGAATTCCGCGTCCGTCGTCGGCAACAGTTGCAGAGCCATCTTTATTTAGAAAAATCCAGACATTTTTTGCAAAACCTGCTAAAGCTTCGTCTACCGAGTTATCGATAATTTCTCTAAGTGATTCATGAAGACCTATTACATCAGTGCTTCCGATGTACATTCCGGGGCGTTTTCGTACAGGCTCCAGTCCTTCTAGGACTTGGATATTTTGTGCTGAGTAGTCGTTGGGGTTTTGTTTAGCCATGAAAAGTAATTATAGACTATATTAGCAAAAAAAACGACTACTTTCCAGATCTTTAACTATGATCAGGTAAACCCTCTTGAGCTTTAATTTCTCGAATAAATCCAGTTAATGTTTGTCTGTCGCCGCGCGTAGCCCATAATTCATTTACGATTTCTTTTCTTAATCTAGCTGGTGCTTGATCACCTACTATACTCGTTAAGCTTTCAAGGCGTTTTGGTGCCCAAGTCGCAACAGGCGTTCTAACCACAGTTGATTTGTCGGGAGTTTTTCTCGTAGCCCAATTCATTCTTTCCATCGGGGTATTATATCAAACTTGAGGCTATTGAAGTTCTTGGATTTGATTTAGTAGTTCTGTTTGATTCCCAGCTGGAACTGCATTCATAGAGCTTTGGATTTGCATGACTTGGTTATATGCATCTTTATAATAGTTAAGAACTCTAGAGGTTATTATAAGCATTAGTCCCGTCGCGATAATTGTAACTGCTATGGTAATCAGTCCCACAAACTGTGCTCTCCTATCATCTTTAAGAAAATATTTAACGCCGGGAATAATTCCGAAAGGAGGTATGAGAATTGCAACTACTATAATAGTAATAGACTTCCCTAGCGAAAATTTAAAAGGCGGCTCTTTTATTTTTTTCCCACAGTTAGGACAAAAATAAAAATTTTCCTGTACCGGACTTTTACAAAACTTACAATTCCCCATCTAACCTAGCATACTACTTTTATTGATTTAAACAAATTTTTAATGGTAATGCGGGGGGATGGCGCGGATTGAGTTTAGTCAGATGATAAGCTTGCGATGTTTATGGTGAAATAAAATCTACTATGGAGGTAAGCACGGAGCGTTCTTGAGCAACAACATTTCCGCTATTTGCTGACACAAACGCTGTGGTTGGAGAATTAACCGGAATAAATCCTAATATCTTATGTTCTTTCTTTCCTTTTATTCTATAGACAATATCTTTATTTTTTAATTCAAGCTTTACAACTTCATTGCCTGACCCTAGTTGATCTAAAATCTGAGTGTCCGCTGAAGCATCAATAGTATTAACTATCCCTGTTCTTAAAAGATTTTGAATCGCCTGATCCGGGAGAACGGTTACAATTCGCTGGCCTTCGGGCGTTGAAAGAATTAGTAAATTTGTACCTATATCAACTGAAAGAGGAAAATTTGTTATCGCGCTAGTATTATTTTTAGTGAAAGCTACTGTGTCATCGTCTAATGCCTCAACCTCTAAGCCCTCGTCCTCTAATTCAGTCTCTGTTTCATCTTCAAGTTCACTTAGCTCATCTTCATCCAGCTTAACTTCTTCCCCGTCTTCATTTTCGACTTTTAATTCAAGCTGTCCGTTTTTATATTCATATTTTAATTTTAGTTCACCGCGCTCTATTTCAATTTTTGTGGTGATTCCGTTTTTGATTTTTGTTTTTATTTTTTGACCATCTGCTGTTTCAATTTCAGTCTCCTGTTCACTGTCCTCAGATTCATCATCCTCAAGATCCTCCTCTTCTATAGGGCTGATGGCAGATTTTGATGGTTTTGGCGAAAGATATTTAGATTTAGATGACAGAGATTCTTGTTTTTTCTGTTCCTGTTCTTTATACTTTTCTTCTTCTTTCTTTATCTCTTCATTTCTTTTTTCCTCTTCTTTGTTTTCATCTTCGTCCTCATCTGATTTGTCTTCTTCCTGGTCTTCACCGCTATCTTCATCTTCTCCTAGAACGCTCTGTTCATTATTAGCAGTTAGTACTTGAGTTGTTTGAACATTCGCTGAGATAACCAATAGCAATACGGAAACAATAGAGATAATTACAAGCGGATGCAGTGAAGTAAACTTGCTCACTGTAGATGAAGAATTTCGTTTTTTATTTCTAGCTTTAGATTTTGGCATCTACTTTATTTATATACTTCATGTTGAAAATGTCAAGTTTGTTAACTCGCCTTAGATTTAAAACCTTAAATATTCAGGAAAAGATTTTCGAGGGCGAGGCGGGGGTTGGCGTTGGTGGTTTTTAAATCGTAGTGAGTGAGTTCGAGTTTGTGGATTAGCTTGCGAAGTTTCAATGCCTCCTGTTTATCTTCTACTTTTTCTAACATTCTTTCCCGGGCTGCTAAGATGGCTTTTTCGAGCCATGATATCGCTTCTGTTTTTTCTTTACTTACCACTTGTGCTAAATATAATCTCTCCCCTGCGCTATCAAATGCCAGAATTTTTTCTAACCCCTCCCCTTCTATTTTTATCTCTTCTTTCTCCGGTTCTATGAGTTTTGCTCGCGAAAGAACTGTCGGGATAAATGAAAAATGACTGGTGGTAATTAAATAAATAAGTGTATTTGCGGGAGGCTCTTCTAAAAGTTTTAGCATGGCGTTTTGGGCGTCAGGAGTGGCTGATTGTTGCATTACTACAAATAAAGCTTTTTTATCTCCCTTAAATGGCTTTAAAAATATTTTTTCCTGAATTTTCCTAACGTCTTCAATTCCAAGCGCTTTTTCAAACTCTAAGATTTGTCTATCAAACGGATCGATTTTAAGTTTGTCTGACTCAGATATTGCGTGCTCCTGCGCTTTTTTTAAATCTTTGGAGCTTACTATAAAAGTATTCATACAGCTTTGATTCCCTTGATTTATATCACACTTTTAAATACTATTATAGTAATGCCCGCGATATCTACTTCACAGACCGCGTTATCTGACGCGCTTTATCAACAGCGCTTGCTTAGTCCTGCGCAGTATAACGACATAAAATTAAAAGTCGTAACACAGGGGCTTTCCGAAGAAGACGTTTTAAATGCTCTAAATGTAGTTAGTGAAGACAAAATGTCTGAAACTAAAGCTAAGATTTTAGGAGTTCCGTATATATCCCTTGAGTCCACTTCATTTTCTCCTCAAGCCTTAGGTTTAGTTCCTGAAGCTGTTGTTCAGAGATTTAACTTAATCCCCTTTTCTTATGACGAGAGAAGCAGAACTCTATCAATCGCGATGGGAAATCCTGTAGATCTGGATGCTCTTTCTTTTGTTAGGCAAAAAACCGGACTAAATATTAAAGCATTTGCGGCTTCACCATCCGGCGTTAAGCAAGCCATAGACATGCAGTATAAGCAGCAGCTTGTAGGTCAAGTTGGAGAAGCTTTAAAGGAAACAGAGGATACAAATAAAACAAAGACTGTAGATGCAACTCAAATCGCGCAGATAATTAAAGAGGCTCCAATCGCTAAGATCGTTTCCACCATTTTAGAATATGCTGTAAAAAGCAGAGCGTCAGATGTGCACATAGAACCTCAGGAAGAAAGAGTCCGCGTCCGCTATAGAATTGACGGAATTTTATATGATCGCTTGAGTCTTCCAAAATCTGTTCAGGAGGCTGTAATTTCCCGCATAAAAATTCTGTCTGAAATGAAAATTGACGAGCATCGTGCGCCTCAAGACGGAAGATTTAATTTTAAGATTGAAGATAAGGAAGTCGATCTTCGTATATCAGTGCTTCCTGCAGCGCACGGTGAAAAAATCGTAATGAGACTACTCCGAAAGAGCGGAGGAATTCCAACGCTTGAGGAGCTTGGTCTTATGGGAACAGCTTTAAGAAATCTTGAAACAAATATGCTTAGACCGCACGGAATTATTATCGTCTGCGGACCCACTGGGTCTGGAAAAACTACAACACTTTATTCCGTCTTAAACAAGCTTAATAGTCCAAAGGTAAATATTATGACTCTTGAGGATCCGGTCGAGTATGAAATGCCTGGCATAAATCAGGTGCAGGTTAATTCATCCGTAGGACTTACTTTTGCAACAGGACTTCGTGCTTTTCTTAGACAGGATCCAAACGTAATTCTCGTAGGAGAAATTAGAGATAAAGAAACTACAGACCTCGCTATACAGGCAGCTTTAACAGGACATTTGGTTTTTTCAACACTTCACACTTCAAATGCATCGGGAGCACTTCCTAGGCTGATTGATTTAGGAGCTGAAACCTTTCTCTTGTCTTCAAGTATAAATGCTATAGTCGGGCAAAGAATCGTTAGGCGACTTTGCCAAACTTGCAAATCTGCATATCCTCCCCCTCCCCAGCTCTTAGATATGATGAAAAGAGAACTAGGTGCACTTTTCCCACAAGGAGAAGCTAAATTTTATAAACCAGTTGGCTGCGCAGAATGTGACAATTCTGGATATCTGGGAAGAGTTGGAGTTTTTGAGGTTCTGCCTGTTTCTCCAAAGATAGCAGAAATGATATTAAAAAGAACTGATAGCCCAACAATTGAGAAAGAAGCAATTTCTGAGGGAATGATCACCATGAAACAGGATGGATATATAAAAGTGTTAAGAGGAGTGACTACTGTCGAAGAGGTTTTGCGTGTTGCACAGGAATAGTATTAATTCATAATAGATTTATGGACATTAGAGAACTATTAAATATTACAGTTAAGAATAAGGCTTCGGACTTACATCTTCTGGTGGGAATCGCGCCCACAATTAGACTTGACGGAGTTTTAAACCCTTTAACCAATTATCCCCCTCTGACCAGCGAGGTTCTGGAAGCTATGATTTTTTCTGTAATTAGCCCCCATCAGAAAGAATTACTTTTGGCAAATAAAGAACTCGATTTTTCTTTTGGATTTTCTAAAGATGCAAACGGAAGCGAGGGAAGATTTAGGGTAAATATTTACTATCAGAGAGGTTACATTTCAGGAGCCTTTAGATATTTAGAGCCAACTATAAGAACCATAGAAGAGCTTAAGCTGCCTAAAATTTGTAATGAATTTGCAAAATTAAAACAAGGATTTGTGTTGGTAACAGGGCCTACCGGACACGGAAAGTCAACCACACTGGCGGCGATGATAAATGAGGTAAATATAAACAGACCGCTTCACATTTTAACTATCGAGGATCCAATAGAATACGTTTATCCGGTTGGAAAAAGTATAGTTAGTCAGCGTGAAATGGGTCAAGATTCTCACTCATGGAATTATGCGCTTAGATCCGCACTTCGTGAGGATCCAGACGTAGTATTAGTCGGAGAAATGAGAGATCCAGAGACTATTGCAGCAGCCATAACCATTGCTGAAACAGGGCATTTAGTTTTCTCGACACTTCATACAAATTCAGCATCCCAGACAATTGACAGAATGATCGATTCTTTTCCTCCAAGCCAGCAGCCGCAGGTTAGAATTCAGCTAGCCTCAACCCTTAAGGGAATTATTTCCCAAAGACTTCTTCCTCAGATTAACGGTGGAAGAGTTCCAGCCGCAGAAGTTCTAATCGGAAATAATGCTGTAGCGACAAATATCAGAGACGGAAAAACTCATCTTATTGATTCTATAATTGAAACTTCACAGGATGTCGGAATGATAAGTCTTGAGTCTTCTCTTTCATCTCTAGTTATGACTGGAGCAATTAGTCTTGAAACCGCGAAGAGTTATGCTACCCGCCCCGACGATTTACTTAGGATGGTTGTTTAAATATGAGACTAAGGTATAAAGCAGTTTCTCAGGATGGAAAGAAAGTTAGAGGATTTGTAGAAGCAAAGGAAATAAAGGATGCTGCGTATTATCTTCGTCAGAGAAATCTTATCCCCATCCAGATCAGTAAAGAGGCAGAATATGAATTTATAAAAAAATTACCTTTTGTAAGTAAGACAAAATCAAAAGATCTTATTCTTTTTACCCGTCAGCTCTCATCTATGCTCGCTTCAGGACTTACTCTAATTAAATCTTTAGAAATACTAAAAGAACAGACAACGAATAAATATCTCCAGGAAACAATCGGGGGAATTTTACTAGACTTGGAAGAGGGAAAATCTTTCTCAGACTCAATTGCGAAGTATCCCGATGTTTTCCCGTCTATTTATGTGTCTTTAGTTAGAGCTGGTGAATCATCAGGACTACTGGATAAGATTTTTTTAAGACTTGCTACTAATTTAGAAAAACAGCATAAATTAAGAAATACTGTCAGGGGCGCCCTTATGTATCCGATAATTGTTATAACGCTTATGGTGATCGTTATGCTTATCTTGATGGTTTTTGTTATTCCTGAACTTAGTAAACTTTATGATAGTTTAGGTGTGACTCTTCCTTTTGTGACAAGAGTAGTCGTGGGAATTTCAAGTGGGGTGGGTAAAATCTGGTTTCTTTTAGTTGGCCTGACAGTTGTATTTGTTTATGCTTTTTTGAGATGGAAAAAAACTCCAACGGGTAAGGAAATGTACGATCGAAATATTCTAAGATTTCCGCTTTTTGGAAAAATCATAAGACAAACGATTCTTACTGAATTTTCAAGAACCTTTGGGCTATTGGTCGGAACGGGAACTCTAATCGTGGACGCTCTTAATCAGAGCGCAGCGGTGACAGGAAATTTTGTTTATGATAAGTCAATTAGGGAAATTGCCAAAAGAGTCGAGAAAGGAGTTCCTGTGGGAGAGGCAATGGCTACTTATTCATATTTCCCTCCCCTTTTAATCCAGCTAGTAAAAGTAGGAGAAGAAACCGGAAAAATGGATGAAAATTTATTAAAAGCTTCGGAATATTTTGAAGAAGAAGTTAGCCAGGCGGTAAAAACCTTAACAACAGCTATGGAGCCATTTATTATGATAGTTCTAGGAATAGGTGTAGGTTTTCTCGTTTTTTCAGTAATTACACCAATCTACAGTATTCTTAATGCGGTTCAATAAAATCAGGCACAGAATGACTACTTGACAAGGGAAAAAATATCTGGCAATAATGACTTATACATGAAAAAACTGCTCGAACTTCTTAAGAAGCTTTTAGGTAATAAATCTTCAAATGATACATCTTCTGGTTTTACTCTCATTGAGCTTTTAATTGTTATCGCAATTCTAGGTATTTTAGCAGGAGGACTTTTGCTGGCAATTGATCCAGCAGAAAAGTTAAGACAGGGAAATGATACAAGAGCTATTAATGATGTAGCTCAGACTGCTTCGAAGATTGAGCAATATGCAATTTCGACTAATGCAGGAGTTTATCCTGCTGCTGCTGCTGGAAACGAAATTCCTGCTGCTATCGGAGCTCCTACTCCTCCAAATGCTAGCTATGATTATGAGTATTTTTATAATGGGGCCGCAACGAATACGTTCGTAATTAGTGTTGCAAGTCTTCAATCAAAAAAATATACAACAACTCCAGTATTCGTATATGTTTCGTCTCAAGGGAAAAGCTGCTTCCTAGCTGCAGGAACACCTTCTGGAGCTAGTACCTGTCCATAACTTGACGAACTGATAGGAATTAATTATGCTCACTTAGGTGAGCATTTTTTTTGTATTTATAGTTGGATTATTCATCGGGTCATTTCTTGATGTTCTTATTGACCGCCTTCCCAGAAATGAAAAAATCACCGGAAGAAGTTATTGTGAATCCTGTAAGAGAGAGCTTAAATGGATGGATCTCATTCCCCTTCTCTCCTATATTTATTTGCGAGGAAAATGCAGATACTGCAAGGCTCCTTTTTCCATGCAATACCCGTTACTGGAGCTAATTACAGGTTTAATGTTTGTATTCACATTTAATTTTTCTTTAAACGGGTCTGTGTTTAATTTTAGTCAAGAATATTTAGGAAGCATGATGTTTCCCTTTTTCATAATTAGCGTGTTATATCACTTATTTATTATCTCCTCATTTATTGTTATCTTTTTTGCAGACCTAAAACATGGAATAATCCCAGACAAAGTGCTTGCCCCAGGAGTTATTGTTTCAATAGTTTACTTATTTGTAGCGCCTGGTTTAAGCCAGACTCTCTACCCCGCTTTTATGCATCCAATTATTAATAATCTTCTTTCTGGAATCGGAGCATTCTTATTTTTCCTGGGAATATTTTTACTTACTAAAGGACGTGGAATGGGATTTGGAGATGTTAAATTATCATTTTTACTGGGTCTAATTCTGGGGTTTCCGGGTATTCTTTTAGCTTTATACATAGCATTCTTGACAGGTGGAGCGTTAGGGATCATACTTATTTTATGGAAGAAAAAGTCTTTAAAACTTGCGGTTCCGTTCGGTCCCTTTTTGATAACTGGCGCAATGATATCTTTTTATTTTTCGCAAAATATAATTCCAAAAATACTTCCTTTCTTCCGCTAAAATCTAAAGGTTTTACTTTAGTTGAAATTATAATAGTTGTTGCGCTCATAGGTGTTCTTGCAGGAGGATTGATTACTATTATTGATCCTGCAGGCCAGCTTAAGAGCTCCAGGGATTCTAAGAGAAAAGCTGATTTAAAACAAATTCAGGCAGCTTTAGAGCTTTACAGGGCGGATCAAGGTACTTATCCCGACAATTCTGACATTGGATATGATGCGGCAAATTATAATACAAATACCTCCTTGGTAGATGATCCAACCGATGTGCAAGCAACATACCTTCAAACTGTTCCTAAGGACCCCAAATCAAGCGCTCACTATTACTACTGTACTTCAAGTGCTTGCGGTGTTTCGAGTGGATATCGTATATATGCTTGCTTAGAGAAAAGCAATGATCCAGATAGATCCACATCCAGCACTTTCCCCTCTGGTTATTGCGCAGCAGGCTCGTCTTTTATATTTGTCACAAACCCATGAGATCACTTAAAGGCTTTACTTTAATCGAAATTCTAATTTCTATGGCAGTAATTTTACTTCTTTCAGTGGGTTCTCTAGTGGGTTTTAATCAGTTTAGTAAAAGACAAAGCTTAAATATTTCAAGCGATGCGCTGCGTAATAGCTTAAATGAAGCAAAAGCTAAATCACAAGCACAGGTTATTGTAACTTCAGATTGCAGACGAAGCGGGAGAGTTTTAGTGGGTTATCAAATTAGATTTAATACAAGTACTGATCCCGATTCCTATACATTGGAGGAGGTTTGTACGAGCGGAGCTGCCGAGCTTTTTGCAGTTGTTAAGACTGTATCCCTCTCAAAAGATGTTAATTTTAGCTCTCCGCCTGCGACTCCAATAAGGTTTTTGCTCCATCCGGGGACTATTAATTCAGCTTCTACTGTAAATATAAATCTAAGGAGTGGATCAAGAACACATATAATTCAGGTGGATACAGCGGGAATAGTAAGATGAGAAAAAATATTTTTTTAACACAAAATGGGAGCACGCTTGTTGAGTCTATTCTTGCCCTTACATTCGCAGTAGTGATAATTACTGCGGTTGTGATCGCAGTGACAACTGCATTGAGTAACTCTACTTTTACAAAGAATCAAAATCAGGCAACCCAGCTTGCTCAGGAGGGACTTGATATCGCCAGATACATGAAGACCTCTGACTATACAAGATTTAGAGCACTAAATGATGACGTAAATTATTGCCCCAATGATGAGGGAGAATTGGCGCCTTTAGACGAGTTACCTTGTGATGATGGTATTTTTATTTCTTCAATAGATATAGACCATGCTGGAGGAAATAATCCAAGCGGCGGAAGAGCATGTGAGGTTCTTAACTCGACATTTGTAACATCAGAAGTGAGCTGGACGGACGCAAAGTGTACGGATGGAGAATATTGCCATAAAGTAGCGCTTAGTACATGCCTGAGTGATTTAGAGCA
This sequence comes from uncultured Gammaproteobacteria bacterium, assembly GCA_964490105.1. GTDB lineage: Bacteria > Patescibacteriota > Microgenomatia > Levybacterales > UBA12049 > 2-01-FULL-39-10-A. The sequence continues at coordinate 147,226 of CAZAZU010000001.1, forward strand.
ACTGGATAACCCATGATAAAAAAAATAAATTCCGCAGGCTTTACACTTATTGAGATGCTTGTCTCAATTGCCATAATAATTACCACAACTACAGTCGTCGTTGGAATTCTGGCCTCATCTTTCACGGGAATTACCAAGAGTACTATTTCAGAAGATGTGAGACAGAATGGTAATAGTGCACTTAGTCGTATGACGCGTACAATTCAATTCGCTGAGTCATTTCAGGGAGTAAGTCAGAATGGCGTAGATTATATAAATAATTGCACTCTTTCAGGAGGTGAGAAGTATAATTACGTTAGGGTTAAAACAAATACCCAAATAGTTACACTTTCTTGCACAGACGCAGACATAATGAACGGTGCGTCTTCTCTTATCGATAAAAATAAAGTTGGAATTCGTGATGGGTCATGTGCTATCACCTGCTTGCAAGAGAGTGAAATTGTGCCTCCTGTTTTGGGAATTAGCTTTGCGCTCTTTAACGCGGGAGTAACTAATCAGAAAAAAACTGAAATATATTTCTCAACTAGTGTAAAAATGAGAAACCTCTGAGTTGACATCATTAACTATCATTGTTAGTCTTAAAGTATGGGCCTTTTTAATTCAAAACAAAGCCAAACCCTGCATAATTTCCCCCCACTAAATACTGGAAATATCAAGAAAGAATTTGCGGGTTTAATCCTGAAGGGGCAGCCTAAAGGGCAATCGGGTCAGATTTTACTTATTGTTGTGCTTGCTGCTGTTGTTTCATTAACCGTAGGTTTATCCGCTGTTTCTAGAAGTATTACAAATACAAATGTTACTACGGAAGAAGCAAATTCGCAAAAAGCTCTTTCAGCAGCTGAAGCAGGAGTCGAGCAGCTCATTAAGCAAAGAAATCCTGCAACTCTTGCAAACGAGCTTTCGGACGATTCAGGGTTTAGTGCGGAAGCTACTCCTATTCAAGGATATCAATTTAAATTAAACGGAGGTAATCAAGTTTTAAAGGATGATGGAGCGGATATCTGGCTAACGACATATCCTAATTTCGGAGGGACTCCATGGACAGGAACGCTTAGAATTTTTTGGGACAATAACGGGGGCGGATGCGGAACGACTGGTACAAACATCAACCCCGCTATAGAAGTAGTCTACATTAGCGGAAATAGAAATACGCCAGATATGACAAGAACTGTATTTGATGCATGTCCAAGCCGCGGAAATGGATTCATAAATCCTCCAAACCTAAGTGCGGCAGAGCGAACAGCGGATGGAAAAGTATATAGTCAGGCATTTGATTTAAATGTAGCTCAGGGCTATATCATAAGAGTAATTCCTCTGTATGCAAATGCAGTAATGGGTGCGAGAGTTTTAGCTGGTCCTGGATTTCCGTCTCAAGGACATATTATTGATTCTGTGGGAACGAGCGGAAATACTAAAAGATCAGTAAGAGTATTTAAAGGATATCCAAAAATCCCTATCGAGTATTTTCCTTACAACCTTTTTCAAACTCAGTAATCTATGAATAAAAAATCCTTCGGTTTAGATATCGGAATATCTACAATTAAAGCTGTAGAGCTAGGAGCAGATAAAAATGCTTTTAGGCTCAATGCGTGTATAGTTGTGCCAACTCCTGCCAAGGGAATGTTATCTGAATCTCCAGTTGACGAGGAGGAAATGGCTCAGGCAATTCATAGGGCTGTAAGTGATGCAGGGATTTCAACGAAAAATGTAAACGTAGCACTTCCTGAAAATCAAGTTTACACAAAAGTTGTAGAAATGCCATATTTGTCGGACAGGGAGCTGGCATCAGCAATTTATTGGGAAGCAGAGCAGTATATTCCTATTCCCCTAGCAAATGTTTCATTATCTTGGAATGTTATTAGAAGATCTGCAAAGCCTCAGCCAAATGAAAAAATGGAAGTTTTAATGGTGGGTGCTCCAAGTTTAATTGTAAAAAAATATCAAAAGATTATGTCCATGGCTGGTCTTTCTATAAGCACAATGGAAACCGAAATAATTTCCTGTGTCAGAGCGCTAACTGCATTTATACCTCCAACTGCGGTTACACCGTCCATAATAGTAAACATAGGTGCAATTAGCACATCTCTGGCAATTGTTATTGGTCATGATCTGGTATTTACCTACTCCCTGCCGATTGGAGGGTCAGCAATTAATAGAGCAATTTCTGCCGATTTTGGACTCTCAAGTGTCCAGGCGGAAGAATATAAGACAACTTATGGAATCGCAAAGGGGCCGTTAGGGCAGCGAATAGGTGCTGCCACAGAACCAATTATGTCATCAATTCTTTCTGAGGTTAAAAAAGCCATAATTTATTACTCACAAAAATATAAGGATTCAAGAATAGAACAAATCATTCTTTCTGGAGAAAGTGCAAAACTTCCGGGAATCGACGCTTATTTTGCGAACAGCTCGGGAATTGAAGCGGTTGTCGCAAATCCGTGGAGATTTTTAGACCCTAATGCAGTTCCGAAAGAAATTCTGGATAAAGCCCCTGACTATTCAATTGCGGTAGGGCTCAGCTTGCGAGACTATGAGCATTGATATAAATCTAGTAAATAAGAAAACCTCGGAAAGCGTAAAAGATTTAAGGCTTAAGAAGGTAAAAACTATCTCATTTGCCGTATTAATTGCTGTGGCGGTATCTTCTGTCTTGCTGTTTTTAATAAATTTAAGATTTTCTGTGAACTATGTTAAGGGTCAGCAAAATAAAATTATCGAGGCATTGTCAGCATATGATGAAACTACGTCAAAGATATTTATACTTCATCAAAGAGTTGAGGATTTGTCCACGATAATTTCAGAAAGAAAGAAATATCATGATAAAACTGAGCTCATATTTAAGAATTTTCCAACGGGAATTAGCATAGAAGAATATGAAATTGATGAAAGCGGAGTCATCTTGGGTGTAAGTTCAAATTCCCTTCTAGAGCTAGATACATTTTTAAATTATTTACTCGATTTAACAAAAACTAAAAAAATAACATCTATCAGGATGACGGAGCTTGCTTCATCTGACGATGGATATTCGATGAAACTAGTTTTAAATTAATATGAATAAAAAATTTAGTCAAGAAAGGTTAATGCTTTATTATTACGAAAATAAAGAATATTTAGTCCCTGTTTTAGCAATTTCTGTTTCTCTTTTATTATTTTTTGTATTCTTACTTCCTCAGATTCTAACATTTCCTTCAAGAAAGCAGGCTATTGACTCGGAGAACGAGGTATTAAAAAAAATTCAAGAAACAGAGAGAATAGTTCTCTCAGAAGATTCAGAAGAGCTAGATTCCAAAATAAAAATAGCATCAAATGCGCTCCCCCCAGGTAAAAATTTCGAACAAATTTTAAATGGAATTTCTACAGCAGCTGCACTATCTGGAACACAAATAGAGAACTATCAATTTCAAAATGTTGAACTCATGGATGATGTTGAGTCTAAGTATCCTAAGTTGGAATTTAAAGTTTCAATTATAGGAGATGCACGAGAGGCAATTGATTTTATAAAAGAACTTTATAAGACTTATCCTGTTTCTGATGTTATAAGTATAAGTAGTCAGGAAAGTATTACCATGATTACGGTAAATTTCTTCTATAAACCATTTCCCTCTGCGGGAGGAGAGGCTAGAACAACACTCAAGGATTTAACCGGGCAGCAAAAACAAATACTTGATGATATAACTAAGTGGAATAATGGGGATGTCGGAAGTTTGATTGATGTAAATTTTGAAGCAAGTTCGTCTGCGCAAGTTAGGACCTCACCATTTTAACTGAGCTTTCTCTTTTGAGTTTTTTTAATTGACTCTTCTTTTTTCCATTTCTCTATTTTTCCATGATTTCCCGAAGTTAAGACATCGGGTACTTTCAAGCCTTTAAATTCAACTGGGCGTGTGTAATGAGGATGTTCCAGGGTGTCATCTGAAAATGATTCTAATTTGGTGGCACCTTCTTTTAAAACCCCAGGAATTAATCTCACAACACTATCCGTTATTAACATTGCCGGAATTTCACCACCCGTTAAAACAAAATTTCCGATCGAGATTTCTTCATCTATAAATTCCATTATTCTCTCATCTACTCCTTCATAATGCCCGCAGATAATTATGAGGTGTTTTAAGTTGGAATATTCTCTGGCTTTCTCCTGATTATAAGTTTTTCCTGAAGCGCTTGTTAGAATTATTTTCTGCTCGCTACTGTTTAAATTTGAATCCTTCACGCTGTTAATTGCTTTTTCTAAGACATCTACCTTTAGAATCATCCCTATTCCCCCGCCATATGGTTTATCGTCAACCATTTTGTGTTTCCCTTCACCAAACTCCCTAATATCGATTAAATTTATTTGAATTTTTCCGTCTTCAATTGCGCGTTTAACAATTGAATATTCAAAGGGGCCCTTTAGCATCTGCGGAAAAAGAGTCAGAATTGTGATCTTCATAAACTTGCAAGCTTGAGGATTAAACTTCTGCGAGAGTAATATAGATTTTTTTACTTTGAAGGACTCCTGGGATTCTCATTACATTTCTTATTGCTTTAATTACTTTTCCTTCTTTTCCAATTACCTTTCCCATGTCTTCTGTCGCAACTTTAATGGTGAAATTAACAATTCCCTGATTTTCTTCTTCTGTAATCTCCACTTCTTCAGGTTTATCTACGATTCCTTTAATAATGAGTGTTAAGGTGTCTTTCATTTTTTGAAGATTTGTTCAACGGTAGCGCTTGGTCTCGCTCCAACTGAAAGCCAGTATTCATATCTGTCTCTTTTTAAATTTGCTCCGCCATTTTTTTCACCTTTTTCAAAGGATCCAAGCATTTCAATAGAATCTCCGTCTCTTCGAGATCTTTTTTCTTTAACTACGATTCTAAATTTTCTCTCTCCCCTTTTTCCGGTTCGAGCAAGTCTTATTACTACTGACATAGGCTCAATTGTATCATTTTATTGGGCTTTTTAAAAGCCTCCTATTTTTTAATTGATTCAAGCGCTTTCGAGGCTGCTTGTTCTTCTGCTTCTTGTTTTGATTTTCCTTTTCCTTCTCCTATTAATTCTTCGTTTACAAATACTCCAACTGTAAATTTTCTAGCGTGAGCAGGTCCTTCCTCATCTAATACTTTATATATTGGAGAAAATTGTTTTTTTGATTGAACATATTCCTGAAGCCTGCTTTTCGGATCCTTAAGCATATTTTTTTGAATAAAATCTTCTGTTCTAGGAATTACTGATGAGATTATAAATTTCTCAGCTTCTATTATTCCCTGATCTAAAAATAATGCTCCAAGATAAGCTTCGAAAGTATCAGCCAAGAGGCTCTGGTTTTCCCGTCCGCCTGATTCTTCTTCCCCCTTTGAAAGCCTTAGCTTTGATCCTAGATCACATTCTTTAGAAATTTCGGCAAGAGTTTTCGTATTTACTAAAAGAGACCTAAGATTTGTAAGTTTTCCTTCGTTATATTCAGGATATGTTTTAAAAAGATAAGTAGAGACCACAAAAGAAAGGATACTATCTCCAAGAAATTCTAATCTTTCATTTGATGAAACTTTTATTTTGCTCTCATTAAGAAAAGACCTATGTGTTAATGCTTCTTCTAATAAATTCGCGTTGTTAATTTTTGGAAGGTTTATCATTTTCTATTACCTTTCCCAATGCGCCGTTAATAAACGCAGGGCTATTTTCTCCGCCATATTCTTTTGCAAGCTCTATGGCTTCATCAATTATAACTTTTGGAGGTTCTTTTTTTGCGACCAATAATTCAAAAACCGCCAGTCTAAGAATCGCGAGGTCTACTTTATTAATTTTATCAATTGGAAATTCTGGAGCTGCTGCTGAAATATTTTTATCAATTTTTTCTAGGTGTTTTAGTATTTCTTCTGTGGGTTTTGAAACTGGCTGTTTGTGGAATTCTGTTTTGAAAAGATCCTCGACTATTTTTTGTCTTTTTGTGTGGCGGGGGTCAAGCGCTGTTTTCATTATGTGGTTGCTATTTCTTTTGCCTCAGTTTTTGATTTCTGAATATATTCTTTTCCTCTATAAAATCCGCAATTTTTGCACACTGCGTGACTAGCGCCCATTGTTCCGCAATTTGGGCAAAGTATTGCATTAGGAATAGACAAGTTTATACTTGCTCTTCTTTTTCCTTTTCTAGCTCTTGAATGTCTTCGTTTTGGTTCTGCTGCCATATGCGTATTTTACCTTAAATTACGCCTATTTGCAAAGGCTTAATCTGGTGAAATTTCTTTTGAGTTTATTTTTTTAATTTTTGTTTCTAAATCTTTGTATTTTTTTAGTTTTGGCATAATTTTTTCAGCTTCTGCTTTTGTCGCTTTTATTAATTCAAAGTCAGAAAAATCAGCAATTTTTAAAAACCTTCTACCCGACTGCTGTGTTCCAAAAATTTCCCCAGGGCCTCTAAGTTTTAGATCAAGCTCTGCAAGCTCTGCTCCTATATTTGTTTTTTCCATTGCCTGAATCCTTCTTATAGTTAATGGATTTAAGGATTCAGTAAAAAGAAGACAATATGCTTGCCTGTCATTTCTTCCCACCCTACCTCTTAGTTGATGTAATTGAGAAAGTCCGAATCGTTCTGATGCTTCAATTAAAATCACATCTGCATTTGGAATATCAATCCCTACCTCTACTACCGGAGTCGCTACTAAAATGTCATATTTGCCTTCTTTAAAATCCGAGAGAACTTCTTCTTTTTCTTTTGATTTTAGTTTTCCATGAAGTAGCGCTAATTTATAATTCTTGAAAACATTATTTTTAAGTAATTCAAATTCTTTTGCTGCGGCTTTAACTGTAGACATTGTCTCGCTCTCCTCTATAAAAGGACAAATTATAAATACTTGACTCCCCTTCTTATTGATTTGTTCCTTAATCCACTCGTAAGCTTTGTCTCTTTTTTCTTTTGGCGTAAGCCAGGTTTTAATTATTTTTCTTCCAATTGGCATTTCATCAAGAATTGAAAGCGATAATTCTCCGTACATTGTTAGAGCTATGGTTCTTGGAATTGGAGTTGCTGTCATAGTTAAGACGTGTGGGTTTATCCCTTTTTTCCTTAGAATTCCACGCTGTTCTACTCCAAATCTTTGCTGTTCATCAATTATGATTAGTCCTAATTTGTCGAAATTTATTTTTTCAGAAATGACCGCATGAGTCCCGATTAGGATATCGAAATTATCTAGATTTTCTTTTTTCGCTCCCGTCGCGAATCCTATTTTTATTTTGTAAGGTTCAAGTAATTTTGTAACTGTTTTATAATGCTGGTTTGCAAGAATTTCAGTTGGCGCCATAAAAACAGACTGAAATCCATTTAAATGTGCTAGGTAAATTGAAATCGCAGCGACAACTGTTTTTCCGCTTCCAACGTCTCCTTCTAAGAGTCTGTTCATGGGTGTTTCTTTTGAAAGATCATCAAATATCTCATTAACTGTTCTAACTTGTGCGCCAGTTAATTTAAATGGAAGTTTTTTAATATACTCATCTATCTTTTTTTTGTTTTTATTAATTTCAAATGAATATCCTTTTAAGTTCTTCTTCCAATCTTCTTTTCTTAAAATTGAAGATGCTTGAATAAGAAATAACTCATCAAACGATAATCTTTTTCTTCCGCTCGTAGCATCATTTAAATTATCCGGAAAGTGAACTTTTGAAAGCGCTGTATATAAATCATCAAGATTATTTTTTTCTAAAATTTCCTTTGGCATAAAATCTTTTAAATCATTTTTATTTTCATTTAAAAGCTTATAGGTCTGGCGTCTAATCCATTTCGATGAAACTCCTCTAGTTTCTGGATAAACTGGTACTAGTCTTCCAGTATGAATATAATCAGAAGTTCCAATTTCAAAATCAGGGGACATCATTTCCATTCCAGTCTTTTTTTGTTCAATTTTTCCGGACATAGAAATAAAATCACCCTGTGTAATTGCGCGAGTTATGTAAGGCTGGTTAAACCAAAGAACATTTATAGTTCCTGTGGGGTCCTTTACTTTTGCTTTTTGAAGAGTAAAGTGGCGACGGGTGTATTGATTTTTTATTTCAGTGACCTGCCCTCTAATTGTTACTATTTCTCCGGCTTGAACATCAGAAATTTTTGAAATAATTGAGTAATCATCGTAGCGGAATGGAATATGAAACAAAAAATCTTCTAGATTAATTATTCCAAGTTTTTCTAAAAAAGAAGCGTACCTTTTATAGATCCCGCCAATTGAACGGACATTAGTATCTAGTCCTGCCATAATTTTACTGCATTATAAAGGGAAGGATGGAGGTTGCAATAAGTGAAAATGCAACAAGTCCTGTGATGATAATGAGTATTACTCTGTGTTTTTTACTTAAATCCATATTACTTTTTAATCACCTTAACCTTATTTCTCCCGACACTAATAATGTCTCCGGAGTTTGGTATTGCTTTTATGTCGTTTGGAACTTTCCCATTAATTTTTATTCCATTTTCTGAAAATTTTCTTTTAATTTCTGACATGCTGGAAAGAAGCTGGGTTTCTAAAATTATTTCTGAAAGACTTTTTCCTTCTATGTTTACTTCTGTAATTTCCTCTTGCGCATTTCCTTCAAAAACATCCTGTGCGTTTTTTGCGTCCTGTTCGCTATTTAAATCTTTAGTAATCTCATATGCTAATTTTTTCTTAAATTGAATTGGATTTTCACCTGCTTTAATTTTTTGGGAAATTTCATTTATCTCATTCGTTGAGACATTTGTCAGATATTCAAATCCAGAAATAATCACGTCATCTCCTAGTCCCATAATTTTTCCAAATAAATCTGCTGGGGCATCTGTAAGCCCAATTACGTTTCCCTCTGTCTTTCCAATTTTTCTGCCGCTTGAATCTGCAAGAAGAGGCGTTGTCATTACAAATTTATCTTTTCCTTTCATTGATTTCATAAGACTTCTCCCAGCAAGCATATTGAATGTTTGGTCAGTTCCGCCAAGTTCTAAATCTACATCCATTGCTACAGAATCATAAGCTTGAAGAAGAGGATATAAAAACTCCCGAAGATTTATGGGTTGGTTATTTTTTATTCTTTCTTGAAATAAATCTCTTTCTGACAATTGCTGCCATGTAAAATGTCCGGCAATTTCAAGAATATCTGAAAGTTTTAGGTCATTTAGCCAATCGCCGTTGAATCTTATCTCTATTGGATTTTCTCCACCAAATCTAACAATTTTTCCGGCTTGTTTTACATAGTCAACTGCATTTGCTCTGAGTTCATCTCGGCTCAAGAATTTATCACGTCCAACAGTTTTTCCAGAAGGATCTCCTGCTTGTCCAGTTCCATCCCCTATTAAAAAAATTACGTGATGACCCAGATCCTGCCATTGTCTTAATTTCTTAAATCCTACCATATGTCCTATGTGAAGTCTGGTTCCTGTGGGGTCAAAACCTTGATAGATTTTTAGCTTTTTTCCGCTCCTTAGTACTTTTTCAAGTTCTTCTGATGTAGGGTAAATCTTGTCAACTCCACGGGTAAGTAGCTCTGAAATTTTATCCATATAGCCTTGAGTATAGCATACAATGCTTTGATTTTGGTATAATTATGGTATCAAAATGGTCGATTATGGTACGCGTTCGAGAAGACGTAGAACAAGGCTAAGGACCCGAAGCGGACCGCGCCTTCCGAACAAAATTGTCCTCTATTCTAAGCTTTCCCGCTATGCTCTCATCGCACTAGTTGGGGGAATTATTCTTATGGTTTTAATGTTCTTCTGGTTCAGTCGTGATCTTCCTGAGCCGGGAAAACTAATCGAAGCTCAGGCTGAAAATTCCACAAGAATTTATGATAGGAATGATATCCCTCTTTATTCCGTATATGAAGATGTAAACAGAACATATGTTGAGCTGGATGAAATTCCAAAAGACCTACAGCAGGCAACAATCGCGATTGAGGATAAGAATTTCTATAAAAATAAAGGATTTTCTATTACGGGTTATTTCAGGGGACTTGTAATAGACCCGATTTTTAGACGCCGAGTTACAGGAGGCTCGACTATAACTCAGCAGCTTGTTAAAAATGTTTTGCTTACTTCAGAAAGATCACTTCCTAGAAAAGTAAAAGAATTAGTTCTTTCAATCCAGGTTGATAAAAGATATTCGAAAGAAGAAATTCTTGAAATGTATTTAAATGACGTTCCGTACGGAGGAACTGCCATAGGAGTTGAGGCAGCATCAGAAACTTATTTTGGTAAAAAGGTTACTGAGCTAAATCTTGCCCAGTCGGCACTTCTTGCCGGTCTTCCGCAAAGTCCTAGTGCTTACTCCCCTTTCTCAGGAAATGATTATTATATCGGGCGAAGTGAGCAAGTTCTAAAGAGCATGCGAGAACAGGGTTACATTAATAAAGATGAAGAAAAGAAGGCGTTAGCGGAAATTAAGAAGATGAAATTTACTCAAAGAGAATCAACATCCATGAAAGCTCCGCATTTTGTTATTTATGTAAAGCAAATCTTGGCTTCTCAGTTTGGCGAAGCAGCTGTTGAAACAGGCGGGCTTCAGGTAAAAACCACTCTTGATTATGAGCTTCAGAAAAAATCAGAAGATATAGTTAAGGAAGAAATTGAAAAGCTTAAAGGATTTCGCGTTGGAAATGGAGCTGCGATGGTAAGTGACCCTAAAACTGGTGAGGTTCTAGCTATGGTAGGAAGTAAAGATTATTTTGACGAAAAAGGAGACGGAAATTTTAACGTTGCTTTAGCAAATAGACAGCCTGGATCATCTTTAAAGCCTATTGTTTATGCTGCTGCTTTTGAAAAAGGGTATACGCCTTCAACCATGCTTATGGATGTAAAAACAGATTTTCCAAATGGAAGCGGCGGACTATACTCGCCTGTTAATTATGATGGAAAATTTAGAGGACCAGTTCAGGTAAGATTTGCTCTTGGAAATTCTCTTAATATTCCCGCTGTAAAAATGTTAGCGCGCGTAGGGCTTTCGGACGTTATGGAAAAAGGTTATGAAATGGGGCTTGATAACTGGGAGCCGACAGCCGCGAATATGCAAAACGTAGGGCTCTCTCTTGTTCTTGGAGGACGCGAAGTTTCTCTAATGGACGAAATAACGGCATATAGTGTATTTGCAAATAAAGGCGTAAAGCAAGAACCTCTAACGATTCTTGAGGTAAAAGATAATAAGGGAAAAGTTCTATATAAATATAAAGAGAAAAAAGGACAAAGAGTTCTATCTGAAGAAATCGCTTTCTTGATTTCCCACATTCTTCTTGATAATAATGCGCGGTCTGACGCTTTTGGAGCGAGTTCTGCACTGAACATTCCTGGGGTAGCTGTAAAAACAGGAACAACGGATGAGAAAAGAGATAATTGGACAATTGGGTATACACCGACAGTTGTAGCAGGAGTTTGGGTTGGAAATAATGATAATAGTCCTATGAATCCTGCAATAGCATCAGGCGTAACTGGAGCCTCACCTATTTGGAGAAGGATAATGCTTGAGGCAATTGAGGTAAAGAAAAAAGAAGAATTTGAAAAACCGGAAAATGTGATTGCAGTTCAAGTTGACACCGTAGGAGGAGGAATGCCTACTTCTGGAAAACCAACTAGATCTGAATATTTTGTAAAGGGCACTGAGCCAACTAGCGAATCATCAATTTATAGAAAGAAAGATGACAAGGTTTATATTTGGATTCGAGAATCAGATCCGGTATCAACTGACGGAAAAAATCTTTGGCAAGAAGGAATAGATAAATGGGTAGAAGAATTTCATAAAGATGATTCGCTGTATCATCCTCCTTCTGAAGTAACAAATCAGGAAAGTAATAATCCCCAAAGTCCTACTCCTACTTCACAGTAGCTTTAAATTTTCCTGAGATAGATTTTATTGTTTGATTTCTAATTTCACTTACCTCTTCATTTGTTAAGTTTTTGTCAGTTGCCTGGTAAATGATGTGAAATGTTTTGGCGTTTTCAAATTGATCTTTAAGAGTTACTTCAGTAATTAAAAAGCTTTGAAGCTTAATTTCCTCTATTACATCTTCTGTATTAATCTCTTCGCCCAGAACAAAAGTAATATCTTCAACAATTGGAGGAAATTTCGCTAATTGTTTGTATGCCTTTTTAAAAGTAGCATGTTTCAGTAGAGTTTCGAAAGATAATTCAAAGTCTATAATATTAGAGTTAAGTATTTCTATGTATCCAAGTTCATCATTTCCAATGTTTATATTTGCTCCCCTAGCGTCCGATCTATTTTTAAATTTATAATTTTTAATACCCAAGTCTTCAAAAAGATTTTCTAATATTCCTTTAACTTCATAAAAGGAAATATCTTTTCTCTTTAAAATTCCAGACAGCGTCAGTCTTTCTTCTGGTAGATCATTTGTTTTTCTATAGATATTTGATAATTCAAAAATTCGAATTGATTCCCTGGTTTTATTATTTTCTAAAACCTGTAAAAGACTAGGAACCAAACTGTTTCTTAAATATTCCATATCCGAAGATAAAGGATTCTTAAGTTTTACTGCTTTTTCAATTGGGCCATCAAATAACTCCTCGGAAATTAAAGAATAGCTATATACTTCAGTAAATCCCCAGTATTTGAATGCATTTTTTACTCTTTGTTCAAGATTAAATGTATTTAAATAAGGAGTATTTTTATTATTCAAAAATCCAGGAATTATGCTCGGAAGTTTATGATATCCGTATACTCTTGCGATTTCCTCTATAATATCTTCCTCAATTAAAACTTCTGAAGCGCGAATTGTCGGTACGGTTACTTCAAGTATATCTCCCGATTTTTTAACTTTAAAATCTAATTTTTCAAGAATCTCTACAGACTTTGCCGTAGGAATCTGGACACCAATTATTTTATTAATTTTCTTAACTGAAACTTTTATATTATTAGTTTTTGATTTATTTGGATAAATATCTAAAGTTTTTGAAATAACTTTTCCTTTAGCAATTTTTTCGTATAGTTCCACTCCCCTATTAAATGCAATCGTCATTAATTCTGGGTCTATTCCTTTCTCATTTATAATTGCGGCTTCTGTTCTTATGCCAAGATTCATGGAGGTGTTTCTAATTTTTTTAGGATTATTATTATCAAGAAAAAATAAAATTCTTTTTGTATTATTTTGAACAACAGAATTTTTTGTTCCCATTACTCCTAAAAGATCAATTATTTCTCCACTGCCATTGTCAGCAACTATATCTCCTCCAAGAAGTCTGTATTTTTTTCCGTCCAGCGTTGTAAGTTCTTCTCCTTCTTTAGATTCTCTTATAATCATTTTTTTAGTATTTAATAAATCGTAATCAAAGACGTGGCAAGGATGTCCGATTTCTCTCATTACATAATTTGTTACATCGATTAAATTATTAAGACTTCTTATTCCGGACTTTTCGAGTCTTTCTTTTATTTCATTTGGACTGTCTCCAATTTCTACTTCCATTACAACTGCCATGATCCTGTTAACTAATTTGGGATCATTTACTATTTCAATCGGGAAAGAAATATTTGCTAAAGGCGCTTTAGGAATTTTTATATCCTTAAATTTAGCAAGCGGTTTTTCTATAACAGCTCCAGCTTCTCTAGCGATAGCACGTACAGACATCAGATCAGGTCTATTAGTTGTTACTTCTATGTCATAAACCTCATCATTATTTATTTTTTCGATTCGCTCAACTGATACACTACTTAGAGAAAGTTCGCGCGCAATTTCTTTACTCGTCGCACTTGTTGCTAAAAATTCTCTTAACCAGCTGTCTACTATTTTTATATTCATTTTAAAATTGCTCTAAAAATTCTAGTTTATTACTGTAAAGTAATCTAAGATCATCGATTTCAATTCCCTCTTTCATCATGAGAACTCTTTCAACTCCCCAACCAAAAGCGAAGCCATTAAATTCTTTAGGGTCTATTCCGCAATTAATTAATACATTTGGATGAACCATTCCTGCTCCTCCCATTTCAAGCCACCCTTCTTTACACAACTTGCATCCTTTTCCCTCACATACTCCGCAGCTTACGTCTACCTCAAAAGAAGGTTCTGTAAATTCGAAATGGTAAGGTCTGATTCTCGCACTTCTTTTTTCTCCGAAATATGATTTTACGAAATAGTCTAAAACTCCTTTTAAATTTACGATTGATAAATCTTTGTCTATCGCAAGTCCCTCAAACTGATGAAACATAGGAGTGTGTGAGACATCGGATTGGCGCCTATAGCATTTAGCGATGTTTAGCATTTTTATCGGAGGTTTGCTTTCTTGCATTTCTCTAATTTGACCACTTGAAGTATGTGGAGTTAAAAGCATTGGGCCGTATTTTTTGCTCGTAGGTGCATCAATAAAAAAAGTTTCCCAATCGTCACGGGCTGGATGACCTTCTGGGAAATTTAGAGCACCAAATGCATGCCAATCCCACTCTACCTCTGGATACCTAACTCTACTAAAACCTATTCGATCAAAGATGTCTGTAATTTCTGAAATTGCCTGAGTTATAAGATGATGATGTCCTAGTGCGGGCCTAATACCTGGATTTGTAACATCTATTCGTTCAATTTTTGCGCGTGTTTCTGTGTGCTTTGCGCCCTTTGTTTTTTCTTTAAGAGTTTCTTCAATTGTATTTTTTACTTCGTTTGCTAAAACTCCGATTTCTTTTCTTCTCTCCGGGTCTATTTTAGGCAATTGTTTTAGAAGTAGCGTTAACTGACCGCTTCTACCTAAGAATTCTAATTTAATTTCTTCTAATTCCTTTGGATCCTCAGTGTCGAGGATTAAGCTCATGGCATTATTTTTAATGTTAATTAGTTCATTTTCCATCTAGCTTAAGTATATCGAATTTGAGGGCAAATTGGGAGAATGCGGTTTACCTGCCTCTACCTATGAATCTTGAGAAAATAGTTCTTCCTCTTCTAGCTTCTCTCTCTGCTTCGCCTCGAGCTTTACTAATAAGCTCAGCTGGAGATTGATACCCAAACCTGTTTAAAAGAAGAGCTCTATTTGGTACATATATTGCTCTTGCGTGAATAACATCAATTCTGTGATCAGTTAGTCTGTAGTCTGTTCCGTCCGGTGTCGTAAGAAGAACTTTACCTGTATGAGGACCTGCGCCTAGTCTTATGGATGGTGAACCTTTATGCAACGCTTCAAGGGAAAGCGTCTCATTTGTTAATGTTCTGTAGGGAGCAGTAGCATGTGCTAAATTTTCCGCTACTCCTAGATTTGCATGCGCGCCTTCAACAGGATCTAGTACTCGTTCTCGAATATTCCGGCCATTTGCTAATTGACCAGCTTCTATTAAGCCATCCATTCTAGCGAGTGATTGTTCTGCTGCAGTCCTAATTTCTGCAGTAGTAGGTCGATATCTGTCAGTCATGTGCGAGATATTACCATCAATTAGATTTTGTGTCAATTACGCTGCGATTTCTCTCTGAGCGGGCGATTCTCTTCTTGCTTCCATTTCAGCTCTTCTTTGATCCATCACTAATCCCTGCCATTCAGCCTCTTGTCTGTGCCTAATTATTCTTTGAGCTCTTCCTTTTTCTGCTTCAAAAAGTTTTAATGTCGACGGATTAGTAGACAAAACAACAAGTTTTCTTTCAGGTGCGATCCCAGCATGAGGATCTGCAATTGGCAGTGCAGAATAATCTAAATGTAATCCAGTATTTCTTTCTGTCATAATTAATCACCTCCCTTCGACGTTTCTCAGGGTAAACTTTTTAAAACCACAAAAAAACCTCCCATCTTGGGAGGCTTATTGCCTTTTTATTTTTGGCAATACGTTACCTCCCGGAAGGGAAAGTAAAGTAAAACCCGAAATTTATAATCTTTATCATTTATTTATGTTAATAAATTATTTTCAATTACGCAAATAACACTTCTATATTAAGCTGATTCTTGTATAGGGCCTGCGGGTTGAGCAGTCTGTTCTGGTGAATTCGATCTTTTAAAATCATCAAGAGCTCTTCTTAAGCTCCCTATCCAAATTCCCCTAGCGTTAATGACTTCCATGTCGCTGGGAGTTTCTTCTCCAAGAACTGGAAGGCCTGCATGTTCCCCCGCAGCATGAGTATATGTTCTAAGGATGCCATCAGTGGAAAGATATGTCCCAATCATATCTGACCGCAGAATATTTGCGGTTGTTTTCTCTCCATCAATAATTACCTCTTCTGTTGGAAATGCACCCATTTCACCAAGGCCTACAGCTACTTTCCTGAGTCTATCTCTAATCCGGCTCGCAGCATATGAGACGTCAGTTTCTACTAATTCAGATGCGTTTTTTAATCCACTCTCTGCTCTATTTATGCCCTTTTTAAGTTGCTCAGGTGAAAGGGATGGTGCTGGACCGCCAAATTCCCATTCTCCCCATTGTTCTGGTTGTGCTTGTTCTCTTCCTCTAGTCATGGTTGGGATTTTAACAAAGAAGTGTGCTTATTGTCAATTTAGTCTTCTTAGTGTTACGGTGTGGCCGATTTGAACAACTTCGTTATTCTTTGGAGTGCTAATAACACGTCCCTCCGATATAAGATGCTTTAATTGTCTAATTTTTCTATCCAAATCGCTAAGTTCGAATCGCGCTCCTTTATAATACCCATTTTCAGAAAGGTCTCCCATGTTTCTTGCCTTGGTTAAGGTCGCCACAACCTGAGGACGTTTTTCTTCAGCTTCTCTTAAATCGGACTTTAACTTTTCAAATCCTTCTTTAGTGAAAAATGCCATAAAGATATTGTATCAGAGGTTATTTAACTGAGGAAACGATTTCTTTGAAAGTAGCTGGATCGGTTTGAACTAAATCATTTAAAATTTTTCTATCTAATTCGACTTTTTCAGCTTTAAGTTTGTTAATAAGAACTGAATATGAAATTCCTTCTTTTTTTGAAGCTTCTGAAATTCTAGTAATCCAGAGCGCTCTGTTATCTCTTTTTCTTAGTTTTCTTCCATGGTATGCATATTGACCAGCGTGAAGGTCTGCTTCATGAGCATCTTTTGTTAGCCTATTATTTGTGCCAATAAAGCCTTTGTTTCTTTCAAATAATTTATTGTGTTTTCTTTTAGAGACTACGCCTCTTTTTACTCTTGCCATATATTTAAGCTACGTTAAGCATTGATTTAATTTTTTTACCAAACTTTTTATCTAAAACGCCTTCCACTCTTCCTCGTCTTATTGCTCGATTGCTTTTATTGGTTTTTAAGTGGCCGCTATTTTGGTGCGAGAACATAACTTTTCCGGTTTTAGTAACCTTAAAGCGTCTCGCCACTGATCTCTTTATCTTGTGCTTGTTCTTCGTCATTTTTCTTTTTCCTTTCTGGAGAAAGCATTGTTATAAGCTGCCTTCCCTCGAAATGTGCCTCCTTATCTACTTTAGAAACGTCTGAAAGGCTGTCTATAGCTTTTCTTAAAACTTGATGTCCGAATTCCGGGTGTCCCATCTGGCGACCCTTAAATCTGACAACTAGTCTTACTTTATCGTTTCCTTCTAGAAATTCTCTTGCACGTCTTACCATGGTATCTAAATCATGGTCGTCCATAAATGGACCGAGACGGATTTCCTTAGTTTCAGAATTTTTCGCTTTCTTTTTTTCTTCCCTTCTTTTCTTCTCTTCCTGGTAAAGAAACTTTTTAAAGTCGATTATTCTGGCAACTGGTGGCTTAGCAGTAGGGGCAACTTCTACTAAATCCAATCCTTGTTCTCGTGCAATATCTAGTGCTTCAAACTTTTTTAAGACCCCTATTTGTTTGCCTTCAGAGTCTAATACTCTTAATTCGCTCGCAAATATTCGCTCGTTAGTTCTGTAAAACTTATTAACTGTCTTGTTTTTGTTATACCTTTTTATCAATTTCCTCTTCGATCTTTTGTAAAAAATGAGAAAGCTCTAGATTTCCCAGGTCTTCCCCATTTCTACCTCTAATTGAAACACTGTTATTTTCAATTTCTTTGTCCCCTATTATACCTAAGTATGGCGTTTTTTGCAAAGTTGCTTCTCGAATCTTGGCCTGAAGCCTCTCTGACCTAAAATCTACCTCTGCTCGAATACCACTAGAAATGAGCTCATCAGCCACTTTTTGAGAGTATTCATTATGCTTATCAGCGATTGGGAGAAGTTTAACCTGGATTGGACTAAGCCACACAGGAAATGCGCCGGCATAGTGTTCTGTAAGAATTCCCAGGAATCTTTCAAACGAGCCGTAGATAGCTCTATGTAGGACCACAGGGGTAATTTCATTACCTGTCTGATCGATGTATCCTAGCTTAAAGTTCTTTGGCTGCTGAAAGTCTAACTGAATAGTTCCTGTTTGCCATTCTCGTCCTAAGGAATCTTTCATGAGGATGTCCACTTTCGGTCCGTAAAATGCACCTTCCCCCTCTTCGGTTACGTATTCTTTTCCTGATTTATCTAAAACTACCTGCAGTGCTTTTTCCGCGGCATCCCAATCTGTACTTTCTCCCATAAAGTTATCTGGTCTTGTTCCAAAGCGAAGTCTATATGAAAGATTGAAAGCTTTATAAAGTTCTTCTATCATATCCATAATATTTTCAAACTCTTCTTCGACTTGACCTGTTGTTAAGAAAATATGAGCATCGTCCTGATGAAATTCGCGCGCTCTAAAGAGTCCGTTTAAAGTACCGCTTGGTTCAAATCTATGAAGTGCTGAAGTTTCAGAAAATCTTAATGGGAGATTTTTATAGGATCTTAGAGTCATAGAAAAAACGTTCATAGCATTAGGGCAGTTCATAGGTTTTATTCCGAATACTTCTGTTCCAGTGAGTGGCTCGCTAGAGTCTTCTCTTAAGAAGGACATTGGGGACAAAAACATGTCGTCTCTGTAATGCGACCAGTGTCCAGAAATTTCATAAAGGGTTTTCTTATTTAGAATTGGTGTTGATATTTCTTTATATCCATATTTTCTGTGCACCGCTCTTGAGAAATTTAAAAGATTGTTGTAAAGAATAAAACCGTTTGGGAGGAAGTAAGGCATACCCGGTGACGTTTCATGGAACATGAATAATTCCAGATCAACACCAATTTTTTTATGATCTCTTTTCTTTGCTTCTTCAAGTATTTGAAGATACTCATCAAGCTCTTCTTTTGTAGAAAAACTTGTTCCATAGATTCTGGTCAGCATTTTATTTTTTTCGCTTCCCCGCCAATATGCACCAGCTAAAGAAAGAAGCTTAAATGCACCGATGTCCCGTGCAGGATTTTCGCTGTGTCCGCCACGACAGAGATCTTCAAAATTTCCCGCTTTATAAAATGAAATCTTCTCCCCTTTTTCTACTATTTCATCTACTAATTCTTGTTTGTATTTATTATTTTTATAAAATTCCTTCGCTTCTTCCGCAGTTACTTCTCGGTGAGAAAAAGAATCCCAGGTTGGCAAAATTTCCGCCATTTTTTTTTCAATTTTTGGAAGATCTTCTTCAGAAATGGGATTTTTAAAATCCAAATCATAATAAAAACCAGTATCAATCGAAGGGCCTATTGTTAAAAGAGTATCAGGATAGAGATCTAAAATAGCTGCAGCAAGAAGATGCGCAGTCGAGTGTCTTATATTTGAAAGGTGTGCTTCGTTCATCTTTGGGATTTTAGCAAGCGCCGGTCTTTTTAGCAATCCTTATGCGTAATATTGATATGACCAAATAAAAGGCATTACTGGCGCAAGTAAAATTAGAAGAGTTAAAATTTTTTTTATCATCTAGGTAGTTGATTGCTGCTAGTTAAGACATAGTTGAGTACTCCAGCTACAAATTCCCCCACAATTGGGATGAAATCAATATGAGACGATATGAATGCTATAGCTGCAAGGAAAATGGATAATCCTATTGTGACTCCGATTCCCCAAGCGATTCCACCCAGAAAGTTATTTGTGATAATCTGCTTTCTGCTTCTATAGATATGTTCACTTTTAGATTCGCTCATAATCTAGTTTAGGCAAAAATGTTAACACTTGTCAAAGATTTAAGTCTCCTGAGATTTTCTGCATAGAAGTTAGCGCAATTTTAACAAATTCAGGCAGGGGGATTTTAAGAGCTGTCTCGCAAGATTTCATTTGTTCCCTGTTGGCTCCCTTTGCAAAATTTGGCTCATTGAATCTTTTTAAAACAAAATCGACATCTACTTTTGCAAGTTTTTTATCTGGATGAATTAAAGTAGCCGCGATGATAAGTCCAGATAGTTCGTCACAAGCATAAATGCTCCAGTCCATAAGAGATTTTGGTGTGGCTCCTGTTTTCCCAAAATTATGAGCTTTTATGGCATAAACTACATCTGCGTCTAGTTTATCTTTTAATTTTTCTTCAGCCACGAGTCCATGTTTTTCCGGATTATCTTTTGTGAGTTCATAATCGACATCGTGTATAAGGCCTGTTACTCCCCATTTGTTTAATAAAATTTCATCTGCGTTTGGGTTAAGCTTTTTGCAAAGCTCAATCATGATAGCCTCACATGCAAGCATGTGCTTTATCAAGTTTTGATTCTTAACATAGCTATTTAATGTTTCAATCGCGTCAGCTCTAGTCATAATTTAATTGTACCATAGGCTTAAGCGTTTGCTCCTCCAAGCTTAGTTTGTTAAAATAAGCGGATTGGAGTTGTAGCTCAGTTGGTTAGAGCGCAGCATTGACATTGCTGAGGTCACAGGTTCGAATCCTGTCAGCTCCACAAACAATTTTTGGATTATCTTACTTCTTCGAAAGTTCTCCATCCTTGATCGTTTCTGGCAACATCTTTTACCTGTACTCCAAAGTTACCTCCGTATGTGCGTCTATAATAAGACGGTTTGTCTTTAGGAGCACCGGATTCTATTTGATCGTAACGTAGAGCACTAAAAACTAAAGGTGCGCCAGCTCTCTCAGTTCCTGTATGAGAAAATCTGCTTGGTATTCTAAAGCTTGCTTCTGCTCCCGTTATTTGTCCTTCTTTTATCATCATAATCACCCCCTTTTTAATTTAAATATTTTTACCTGCCTCTCTGCCCGCTATTTCTAATTTTTCTATTTGATGTTCCCGGAACGGGCCCCCGGCTTCTTCTTTCCTGCCCTGGTTGAATCACTCTTCCATTTGGCCCAATCGTTAAATCTCCCACGAATCTTTGTTGCGGTCTGGGTCTGTCAAACCCTTGTCTGCTGCTAAAGCCTGGATCTTGACCAAATCTATTACTTCCTTCCATATTTATTCACCTCCTCCAGCTGTTAGCTCTTCTAATAATGTTCCTGACGAAAAAACTACATGATTTGGAAAAACTTGTGCTCCCGATTGGGCAATTCCATATCGATCTTTGTCTCTCGCAACTTGTTCAGCAAGCCAGTCAACGGCAGCGACTTGATCCGGTGGGTTTCCTCTCTCAACCTTAAAGCTTAATCTAGGAGTTTCTTCTCCTTCTCTAAGCCAAACTTCTCGAGTTATAAATGTATCTCCAAGAAAACGGACTTCAAATTGGCCTCCTCTGTTAACCTTTCCATATAGTTTAAAAAGAGTTGGTTTGACTGGCTCTTTGGTCACATGATGTATTGATGAATCGTAGGCTTCGTTAGTCATAATTTCCTTCTCCCATCGGCGAATAAACAGCAGACATCAGTTGAGCTTTTTCTCTTGGATGTACAGGCATTACTAATGTTTCGTTCCCATGTTGTGAATCAAATACCACATTTATTTCAGAAACCTTTCCTCCAAGAGTCGAATTTATTGTCCCGCTAGTACCTGCTACTTCCGTTGGAATCATAAATCCTAAATTTCTATAATTTTCTTTCGCCATTGAGTCCATAATAATTTTCCTTTCAAAGTCGGAATCGCTTTGAATTCTGACTAAACCACAAAAAAACCTCCCGTCTGGGAGGCTGTCCTGGTTGCGTATTTGTCTTACTTACGCGTCAGACTTACCCCCCTTAAGGGATTTAAGAATGACGAGAATAAGATTTTTTATCGCTTGCATGAAAAGTATAATAGCAATTTAATATTTACTGTGTCAAGAGGAGTTTTATCCTGTTTGAGTAGCCGCGGTTCTTTCGTTAGAAAGAGTGAATGAGGTTCCGCCTTTTTTAGCCATAGCGCCGTATTGACGTGAAGCTTTTTTACTTCTTAAAGCATGGAACCAAGCTAAGGAATCTTCTACGTTCATTCGGGCATCTCTAATCCACTTTAGGACTTCTTCCATGAAGTTAAGATGATAAACGCCAGGGTTTTCACCGATTTGTTCGATAGTTAAGACTTGTACTTTTTCTTTGAGTTCGCCTGAGCTATTGGCAAGCTGTTTTATCTCAATCAAGATTTCCTGCACTTTAACCGCGATTTCTTGATTTTCTGAAGAGGCTCCTCTTTCTGAAGCATGAACTATATCTCTATGGTAACTATTTCCAGCCTCAACATGAGGTTTTGAGTGCTCTTTATTGCTTTCGCCGTGGTTTACTTCAACTTCTTCGCCTGCATGCATTTCCGTTTCCCCACCATGATGGTCATCATGAGACTTATCAGCACCTAAAAATTGATCCCATGCATCAAAAACTAAGTCCTTTCCGGCATCGGTTTTTATTGATTTAACCACGTCATTACCCATACCCATTAAGGCTTCGAATGGATTTTCGTCTATATATTGTTTCGGCTCTTTTTTGCCGCCACTTTTTAGCTTTGGAAGTTGCATAACTCGCACCTAATCTATCACAGGCCTTTTAAGAAATCAAGCGTTTTTTGCTGCCTGATAATTGAGGCTAAAAGATATTTATTTGCCCTAAGACTTTCCTTCTCTTGGGGAGGGGCATTTTCTATAGTTTTTTCAATATCAGCTTCTTCTGCTGTAATTTTTTCTGATTCAGCTATTTTCTGAAGTATAAATTCAAGCTTTAAGTCAGTGTTTGCTTTTACAGCTGATTCGGCTCTTAAATCTTCAGCTGTTTTTTTAGTTGAAGCCAGATATTGATCCAAATTCATACCTAATTTCTTAATTTCTTCAAGAGTCTGAGTTAAAAGCCTATCTACTTCTCTTTCTACCAAAACCTGAGGTACCGTAACCTTTACGTTTTCCAGAAGAGATTTTACGATCTCGTCAAAGCGAGGCGCTTCTTGTTCTTTTCCAGGAACTACGATCTTGCTCTTAGCGGTAATTTTTTTAACTTCATCTTTATAGTTTCCAAGTTCAACTACTGGAGCCTCACAAGTTATAGCATGAAATTCCCAGTTTTTTCCTTCTTCTAAAGCTTCATCTACATGAATTCTAGGATCAATTATGGGCTTTACATTATTATCTTTAACAGCCTGTGCATATACAGCAGGAAGAAGATGTCTGACGACCTCATCTCTAATCTTTGCTTTATCAAGACTACCTTCAACTAGGTTTTTAGGAGCTTTTCCTTTCCTGAAGCCTGGAAGATTGGTATTTTTTGCCATCTCTTCTACGACAAGATCCCAAACTACCTTAGCTTTATCCCATGGAATAGTAAGTCTGAATTCTATGGTGCCATCTGAAGTTTTTAAGAATGGTTTTTTAACTGCTTCAGAATCTGCTGCTGCAACTGGTGTTTTAACTTTTGATTTAACTGTTTTAGTTTTTCCTGCCATATTTATTCCCCTTAGTGTGCGGATGAGAGGACTCGAACCCCCATGCCTTACGGCACATGGTCCTAAACCATGCGCGTCTACCATTCCGCCACATCCGCGTCAGACCTTACGAGCATTATAGCCTAATCTAAGGCTACAGACAAGCTTTATAGGGCTAGCGCAAGTGTAGACTTGGCATTCTTTAACCTATATTCTTCCATTCTATTCATAAAAAATGTTACTCTTACAGCCCAAGTTGGAGATGATGCGTACGTAGGCCCGATTATATATGGATCAGAATACTGACCATCTTTAAGGTATCTTGTTCTAAGCCCATGAGAGATTGTTTCAATACCTTCAGACCACGATTCAAACCTAATTACATTATCTCCATAAACTCCCCATCCCCATCCGTTATATGACTGATAAGGAATCCTTTTTCCAAAGGTAGACTCTAATCCTGCAATCGAGGCTACAAGTCTCCAGTCAAGATCGTATTGGTCAGCGTACTTAATAAAATCACCTGCGTAAGGCGCAAGGGGTGAATCATACTGAAGTAAGAATCCTTCAAGTATTCTAGCTCTGTCATCTACCACCAATGGAGATATTTCAGAAGCAAGTTTAGCCGATGAACCTGATGCCTGGTTAGAGGCATAAGAGTTATCAGTGCTTATTAAAAGCAGTACTATTGTTGAAATTATTGCTAGAAGTTTTTTCATACTTTATTGGTTTACTAAACTTTTGTGTTTAGATTTACTCCCCACTCTGCTTCTGCTTTGCGGGGTAAACCAATAAAAAATCCTAACGTGAGCATTTGGAAAGGCGCACCTTAGGATCTAGAACGAAGTGTATCATATAACTATAGGACTTGTCAAGATACCGCTATAGGTTTGTTTATTATTTTTGAGGCTAAATAAGGATTATCTGAGGTTATTTGAGCTCATTCATGAAGCTAGTTACGTTTTCTGCCCAGTTATTAGTATTACTTGGATTATACAGTCTTGCTATCTCAAAAGGAGTAACTAGTCCTCTGTCTCTATATTTTGTAGAAAGTGTTTTGGTGATGGTTTCAATTGCATGAGGATAGTTGCTGAATTTTGTTACTTTAGTGCCATAAATACCCCATCCCCAACAGTTATAAGATTCTTTAATTATTCTTTTACAGGCGCCTGATTCCTGAACTGAAATAGCCGGAAGAAGTCTAAAGTCTATATCGTATCTTTCTGCAGCAGCTACGATATCAGGTGCGTAAGGCTCTAACGGAGAATTTTTTTTAGCTAAATATTGTCTTACAATCTCGACTTTAGAGTCCTCTTCTATAATAGTATTTTCAATTGTGTTATCCGCAGGAGGAAGAGCTGCATATGCAATTCCCTGTGTGCTTTCAGAAAGGATTTGGCCTGAGCTTTTAAGAGCCGTAATATGTAATAAATAAGCTAGGGTTAAAAAGAGAAAAACTGGGGTTCCGAGAAAAAAACCCATTAGGACAGCGAGCTTTTTCATCAGATTATTTTGTCAATTTAGATTGATTTTGTCAACTGAACCAAAGTAGTTCAAACTACTAAGAAGTTGAGTAACTGAGCTCGTTTTGATATACTCCCATTGTTCGCGGATGTAGTTCAGCGGTAGAATGTCTCGTTGCCAACGAGAAGGTCGCCGGTTCGATCCCGGTCATCCGCTCATTAGTTATTGAGAATATCCTCTAGATCTTGCAAGGCTTAAAGCTTTTTCGCTGTCTCCGCCATATGATTTAAGTCCCTGCTCTACTCCTCCGTGTTTGGAAATGTAATTTGCGGCTCCATGTATAGCATCGACTGCATTATTTATGTCCATATTTCCATCACCATTTCCATCTGCTCCGTACGCTGTCCATGTGCTAGGCATGAATTGAAGTGGACCTTGAGCGCCTGTTCCATAACCTGAAGAAATGGCTCCGTCGCGCCCGCCTGTTTCCATATGATGCAACCCATAAAGGATTTCCCAAGGAACACCGTATTTAGCTCCAGCCTCCTTATAAACATTATCGAATGAGCTTGGTGGACCCTGATTGACGGAAGATGTTTGGGTACCGATAACTTCTTGGGAAGGGTTGGCAGGCGTAGGAGTTGGTGATGGATCTGTAATTTCTTTATAAATTGCTGCAAGTTTTTCTGACGGATCTTCGACTGTTTCAGGTTTAATTTTCGAGATATTTAGTTCCCAGCCGCTTCTAATTAATCTCGGGTCTTCTATAAAATCATTATCATTCCATAGATTTATCCAGAATTTTTGGTCACCATAGTATTCTTCTGCGATTGTATATAAAGTTTCCCCAGATTCAATTACATGATGTATCGGAGTTGGGGTTGGCGGGACTCTGGTGGGTGTAGGTGTAGCGGATTTAGAGGGAGTAGGTTGAGGTGTCGAGGTTTCATCCGGCGTGGGTGCCGAAATTGGCTTAAATACTGCCAAAAGAAAGATAGCTCCTGCGACTATGCCTCCCATAAAAACAAATACTAACAAAGATAAAAGGGGGAGTCAATGTCCTCAAGTAATTTAATTAAAGTATTCCTTGAGCTTGCATTTTTCGTGCGCATCCTGGGAACTGCGTGAAGATGCTAGATCTTGTTAATAGTTTTTGAACTGCGCCAATTTGGACTTCAAGTGGTGCTAAATCTGCTCTTTCGTAACCTGTTCCCATAGCATTCCAAGTTCCAATTGAAAACTGAAAAGCTCCATAGTATCCATTTCCGCTATTTCTTGTGGCTGTCATTCCTGATTCACAATTTCCTAAAAAGTTGATTTGTGCGTCATTTAGCGGACCACCTAAGGTTGTTGTTGAGGAAACTTGAGATAAAGCCTGTGTTGAGGTTTGACCAACTACTGGTGTTTGAGTCGGAAAAGGTAAAACGGTAATTATTTTAGCTTGTGCTTCAAGCTTTTCTTTTAAATCTGAGCTAAGTGTAGCTACTGATGCAGGTTTATTTTCGCTTAGCTTTAATTTCCAGTCTTTTTCAATCAGATTCGGATTTTCGATCCATGGATTCTCTGCCCAGATATTTACCCAATAATCTTTAGATCCATATTCTTTTTCTGCGATTATAGATATAGTGTCACCCTCTTTTACATAGTAGTCCCTCATCTCTTCTTTTACGATTGTTTGAGATGTAAATTGGGTAGAGGTATTTCCCGATGGATTTAAGAGTACTAATGAAAGCGCTAATACTCCCGAAAGAATATTTTGTTCCATATATTTTTAATGCCAACTATTACTAGTTGGCAAGAAGTGGCAATTCTACCAATAACAGGTCGTCAAGTCAAGCAATTCACGGCTTTAAAGGATGTGTTATAATAGATTTTTAATGGAAAATCGAAAGATATTTTTTATACTAATTGCTTTTCTTGTAACTCTTTTCTCCGGATTGGTTTTTGTCGCTTCTCAGCAAATATTAAGACTTACTGCAAACGATCCTCAGGTTCAAATAACTCAAGACATTTTAAATTCTTTGAGTCAGGGCGCAGATCCGAAACAGCTTTCACCTACTACAGTTGACATGACAAAGGCCACAAACCCATTTGTGATAATTTATGATAATAACCAAAAAGCTGTTGGTACAACCGTTGAGCTTGATAAGAAAACTCCTGTTCCTCCAAAAGAAGCATTCGAAAAAACAAAGAATAATAATGAGAACAGGTTTACATGGGAGCCAAAAAAAGGATTAAGGCAGGCTACTATTATGGTTAAGTATAAAGACGGATATGTTGTCGTAGGAAAGAGTCTAAGAGAAATTGATAACAGAATTAAAATGATGCTTCAGCTAGCTGGTGTTGCATGGGTCATGGGAATTGCTGCTACTTCTCTTGCATTTCTATTTACGAGAACAAAAAGTAAATCCGAAGTCCAGGAAGTAAAAGTTGCAGCTCCTAGAAAATCCGCAAGAAAAGCAAAGAAGTAAATTAAATTAGAGACCCGTATTTTAAGACAAAATCTGCTGTTTGATTTGAGAGTGAAAGTTTTTGAAGGTCTTTTAATGTAAAGAAGTCTAGCAGCTGATCTTCCGCCCTTTTTATTTGATTAACATTCTCATCAGTTAATCGCGCGTGATAATACGTATCAGATAAGCATTCGACTTCTTGAATTTTTATTCCCATCTCCTTCTCTACTCGTTTTACGAGAGTATTTTTAATAGGTTCTTTGCTTTGTTTGTCCCCTGCTATAAACGACCACGCATCTTTTATTTCATCAATTGGACTGGTTTTCTTATACATTAGAAGAGCTTTGCCTTTATACGTGAGGAGAATTAAGCCTGAAGTTTTATCCACATATCCATTATAGTCTTTTTTGAGGTGGAAAGGTTGAATAGAATTTTATGGATTTTTAAATCTAGTTTTTTGTTAAATTTAACTCGGGTTTTATGAGCAGATACCCAATTATCCAGAATTCACCAATGGTAGCAAGCATAGGTAGTGTTTCTGTAACCGTTTTAAGGTTAGGAAGTAGAACCAATATAAACGTTGAGATAATATACCCGATTCCACCTAAAATTAAAATCCAACCTAACGATTTTGGCATCCCTGATTTATATGTAAGGTATCCCATCGGTATTAACCAAAGACCAAAAAATATTCCAGAAACCAGCCATATTGATTCGTGTAAGTTTAATAAATTATATGCTAAAACAGCTTGATTACCCGCTAAAGATGCATAGAGAGCGGACAGCCACATCGCTGAGGATATGAGTATAGCAATTGCATTTATTATCCCAAAAACCGCGATAAGTCCTGAGGAAAAACCGTTAACTTTTTTAAATAGTTTATAAAACCAAACGGCAACTAATGCCTGAAAAATTACGAGAGCTAATTCTGTAGCTATACCCAAACGAGCCAGGCTTTCTTTTTCAAGTAAATTTGTACTTGTTGCGAGTGTGTTCCCGTCTACATAGATATTGCTTCTGGCAAACACAAAAACAAATAATCCAGTTAAAGCTAGGCCTAAATATAAAATTCCAGTTATTCTCGTGTCAGTAAAAAATTTAATAATGCTGGTCACCGATCTAATTATAGCAGTTCATGCAATTCTGTAGCTTTAGTGAAAGATTGCTGCGGGACATGGACTCGAACCATGGTAAACGGATCCAAAGTCCGTTGTCCTACCATTAGACGATCCCGCAATGGACTTAATTATACCTAAATCAGCCTCATTAAACAAGAAAACTACTTGACTAAAGTATTAAAGGACAATAGTATGAGGTTTATGTTTTGGTCTGAATTTGCAGATATTCGTAGATGGGTTGGGAATGAACCACCGTCTAATTTACACGCCCGAGGAATAATTGAAGGTAAATTAATAGAGCCTTGGAATTATCCGATTACTGTTGAATATGATCCAAATGAACCTGCTGAACCTGTGCGCAGAGTTGTTACGAAGCAGGGCTTGGATGGAACAACCTCAAAACATGCGTCAACGGGTGAATGTGGTAGGCTTGCGCCAGATGGTAGTACAACTATTATTGATTTTCATGGTGAACCTATGGCTGGAGATCCAGTCAGTCAAAATTTACGAGCTATTGATCATAGACAAGACCCAGGGCTGTAAGGTTTGTTTAGTGAATCCCCTTTTGTTAGAATATTCCCAAGCCGCGGTGGCGAAATGGTAGACGCGCAGTGTTCAGAACGCTGTTCCTTCACAGGATTGGAAGTTCGAGTCTTCTCCGCGGTACTTCGTCATGATTACGACTCGTGTCTTCGTCCCGATTTTACCAGGACTTCGACTTTTCGTCGATCATTCCTCTTCAAAATCCTGCGGATTTGAGAAATTGCTTCGCAATTTAGATCGAGGACTTTTTTTCCAGCCTTGGGAATGATAAAATGACTTTTGCGCGGATGTGGTGAAATGGCATACACGCAGCCTTGAGGTGGCTGTGCCCTAAAAAGCGTGGAGGTTCGACTCCTCTCATCCGCACAATTTACCTCTAATTATAATTTGCTTGCTTTGCAAAATT
Organism: uncultured Gammaproteobacteria bacterium; assembly: GCA_964490105.1. Taxonomy (GTDB): domain Bacteria; phylum Patescibacteriota; class Microgenomatia; order Levybacterales; family UBA12049; genus 2-01-FULL-39-10-A. The sequence continues at coordinate 176,684 of CAZAZU010000001.1, forward strand.
TAATACTGCATAATAACCCCAAGAAGTGCGGATAGGAGGTGATTAATATGGTTAAAAAAATATTTTATTCCACATTGGTATTAGCATTTGGGCTATCTATCATGTCAGTTACTCCTAGAAGTGCGTTTGCTACAAATTTTCCATCATGGCATTGGGAAAAACAAGCAATTAGTTCATATGTAACTATTGATATGCCAGTAGATGATAGATGCGATAATGCATCTCCAGCTTTTAGAGTCACAATTTTTGAAGGTGGAAATTATACAGGTGCTAGAGCAAGGCTATGTGGATATTGGGACGATTTGTCTCAACTCCCTCAATCTAAAGCAGCAAATGCACCCACTTTTAACAATAGTGTAAGTTCATATAAAGTTACTTATGTTCCAGGTGGATATGCTATTCAATTTAATTCACTTAAAGACCAGCAAGGAATAGCTTGGGTCAGAGGTGAAGGAAATGTAAATGAAGCCGGTGGTGATGTAGACAATATTTTGTCCTCATTAAAAAGGATTAATCCTTAAAAGAGTTTAAAAGAGTGGTGTTTTTAAATTGAATAATTTAAGACCCACTCTTTTAATTGATATTAGCTTCAGAATGAATTATAATTGGCTCATTGGACGGTTAGCTCAGCTGGTAGAGCGTCGCATTTACACTGCGAATGTCGCGAGTTCGATCCTTGCACCGTCCACCACGCTGAGGTAGCCAAGGTGGTCAAGGCACCTGTCTGAAGAACAGGCTATATGTGTTCGACTCACATCCTCAGCACTGAAGAATTGTAAGTTTTTCTGCATAAGCATTTCATCCAAGCGTAACCCCCCCCTTTTTTTTTATATTATTAAAATTATCCCATAATATTACCGCTTGACATATATTGATACTGTCTGTATAATTCCGATTCACTTATAGTAAATCGCTATAAGACTGACAAATGACAGAAACAAAACAGCTTTTATCAATATTTGCAGGAACTACACTGGTAGCTTTTACGGCTTTCCAAACTGCATCTATGACTAGTGTTTCAGCTACTTATGGTGGCGGAGATAACTGTAATCAGGAAACAACTTATACAGTAGATGAAGACGATGAGTCACATTTGTCATTTTCAGAAACAAGTAACCGAGTAGATGTAGATTTTAATGGTAATAATGATGATAGAAATCAAGCAATTATTACAGCAGGGTCTGGTTATCAAATAATTACCGTTAGATATGATAATGAAACGAGTAATACTAATTGGATTAATTTTTCAGTTTCAAATCCCGTCACGACTATAAATTTAGCTGGAACATCTGATACAACAAGAATCGATAAGGTAGAGGTAAAAGTTAAGAAAGTTTGTGCTACTCCAACTGTCACTCCAACTGTTACACCAAGGCCAACTACAGCACCTACTCAAGCGCCAACAGCTATACCGACAGCAGTTCCTACCGTAGTACCAACTACAGCACCTACAGCCGTTCCAACTGCAGTGCCAACAAGTATCCCATCTATATCACCAGTTCCCACGAATATAATTGAACAGGATGTAAATCCAACTATAACAACTGCTCCAACAGCTACGCTTACACCAACCGTAACTCCTACTGATACTCCAAGTCAGGGTGGAACATCAAATAATAACAGCTCTTCAAACAATAATTCATCTAATAATGAAGTAAAAGTTGCTGGAATCAGCGCTTTAGCTTCAACTGGTGGAATAATTGATAGCTTAATGAACTCAGTGTTTGTATCAGGTCTTCTTACCTTTGCGTTTGGTTTAAAACGTCATGGTAAAAAAAGCTAAGCCTAAGAAAGGCAAAAGTCTCCTTCTTCCCCGTCTCATAATTGTCCTAGGAATACTCCTGATGATTTTTTCAATATTCTGGAAAATTGATCAAGGCAGTCTTGGATTTAAGAATCAACCGACTCCAATTAGGCAGTTAAATCATGACAGTAAAAAACCTTTAAGCCTTAAAATTACAAATGCCAAAATAAGTCTAAATATCGAAGAGAGCGAAATAGTGAATGGCAACTGGGAAGTAAGCAGGCACGGAGTATCTCATTTAAACACTTCTTCCATACCTGGAAACAGAGGAAATATTGTTATTTACGGCCACAATAAATCAAATATATTGGGTTCATTAGATTCTGTAGAAATTGGCGATGAAATAATAATTACAACCAGAAATAATGAAAATCATAAATATGTGGTTAGATCTATTGAAGTGGTCTCCCCTTCTAGGGTAGATGTGATTAATCCTACAGAAATAGAAGTTTTAACAATTTATACGTGTACAGGATTTTTAGACTCAAAAAGACTTGTAGTGAAAGCAGAACCAGTTTAACTATGGTAGCGGATAGAGAAAAACCTCAGGAATTAGATAGATTAATTAGCGCATATACTTCAAATGAAGGAGCTGGAATCACTAATGTTGAGCAGGGGCTGTGGGGGTCTCACCATGGTGAACTAGCAATCGCGGCAGTGGGATTAGCTAGAAGATTTAATGGATATGAATCACTCGATCCAGGACTCACTCGTGAAGTTTATGACGTTATTTCTGATCAGCCTATTTCTAGCGGTTATCCTCGTATTTATACTATGTTTCATGACTGCACGACATTAGAAGAAGTTAGGGCAAAGCTAGATGTTATGAAGAGACTTTCTCAGGGGCAACCAGTAAGACTTGAATCTGATGCATTTCCATTTAGAGCATTTGATTTTGGAGAAAGATATCCAGTTGATTTTAAGGAAGGAAGCTATGAGGCGCAGTGGGGTTTTGGAATTCAATTAAGTGATCGTAGCTATCCCTATGCAGGAAAAGAGCTTATGGCAGTAGAAGGAAGACTTCATACGCATACAAATGTTCTAAATATTCAAGGAGGCCGACATAAAGCTGATCTAGTCCAGGATTTTAAAGATAGATTTGGAATTCATCCAGCAAATTTACTGTTATTAATGTATTTAAGAATTGGGCAAATTTTAGGACACGATAGAGTAGAGATTGCAGGTAAAACAGACAGAGAATATAACAGAAGAGAAGTTGAAAGCACCCTTTATGATATTCCTAGAAATTATTTTAGATTAAGAATTGATCCAGAGACAGGAAGATATCGATTTGACGGTGCTACTCGAGATAGAATTCTTGAAAAGTTTTTAGGGAAAGCGCCCTTTTTAGCGGAGGCTTTTGGAAAACTTGACGCTTATCTAGCTAGCTCTCGATGAGGTCTGATTTTGGTTTTTCTCTGCGTGCAAGATATATAAACGGAAGTGCAGCCCACTGAAATACTGAAGAAGTTAAATAAGACGCCGGATATCCATTATTATCCGCTACTTTTCCTAGTGCAGGCTGAATGCCAACTGCTCCGCCGGAGCCAAGTAAGGAGTCAAATGAAAGAACTGTCGCTCTTTGTTCACTTGGGATTAAACCATTGAGATAAGCTTGGCGTATCGGGCCAATCGCCGCGAATAATAAACCCCAAATAAAAATAAGTCCTATTGCGCCGTAAAAATTATCAACTTGTGATACCAGAACTAAAATAAGTCCTGTCAGGAAGGTTCCTAAGAAAATTGCTGAGGTTCTCTTTTTAAACAATTTTCTGATTCTTGAGGCCAATATACCACCAGCTATTTGTGAAAGTCCAGTGAGCGCAGCAATTATTCCGGCAATAGCGTAAGCTGTCTCATCACCATAAAGTTCAAGTAGAAAAGGCTGAAGTGCATAGAAAACATAAAAACTAACCCCGGTGGCAAATGGGGCTGTAAGCATGATCCAGCGAACTGGTGGATTTTTTATACCAAGATCAATTGATTTATTAAAAATCTTTTTCATTTCATGAATTGGATTTTTTGGTCTAGAAGGAGTAAAACCCAAATCCTGCATGAGAACAAATGCCATCGCAAAATTAATCATTAAAACTGCAGATCTTAAGATATATGGAACTCCTAAATTTGAATATTGAGCAATAAGTCCTCCAGCAATTGCTCCGGTCAGCATAGCAGCGCCACCTACCATTTGCCCTTTTGCGAAAACGCTTTCTAAGCTTCCTTTGAAATTTGTAGCTTTAAGTGCATCCACAAGCCAAGCCTCAGTTGCGCCAGAAAAAAAAGTATAACCAAGACCAAGTATCATAGATGAAAGTGCCCATCCCCAGAAAGGACCCTGAATCTGCCACATATATAGGTATAAGACTGTAGAAATGGCCAGTGTTAAGGCTCCTAAGAGGTAGCTTAGGCGCCTTCCGTAGGTGTCAGCTATAATGCCAGTCGGAACCTCAAAAATGACATATCCTACAGAGTAAAATGCATTTGCTAGAAAAGCCTGGAAATTTGAAAGCCCAGCATTGAGCAAGAATATTGTGTTTATTCCCCATATAAAACTCGTAGCTAAGGTATTGCCTCCAACTAAATATAAATAAATTGTTTGGATATTTGTTGGTTTTTTAAGAAGTTTTAACACTACTTCTTTAATATAGATTTTTTTTCTTTGTGTCAACGAGCAATTGAAATCTAGTGATATAATAGGTTTTCCAAATGATTAATCCTGTAAGATCGGCGTTTGGTAAAAAATATTATCCTCTTAATGAAATAGAGATCTCCAAAACCGCGCTCCTTTATAACTATAAATACTTAAAAAAACTTTCCAAAGTACCAGTTGCTCCAGTTTTAAAAAGTAACGCATATGGACATGGGATAGAAATAGTTGGAAAAATTTTAGATGCAGTTGCTCCCCCTCTAATTTGCGTTGACAGCATTTATGAAGCCTATCAGTTACTAAATGCGAAAGTTAAAACCAAAGTTCTTGTAATGGGATATGTAGGCAGTGAAAATTTAAGTGTTAAAAAGCTCCCTTTTTCCTTCGCGGTTTACACTTATGAAATGTTAGAGAATATTAAAAATTTTCAACCGAATGCGCCTGTGCATATTTTTGTAGACAGCGGAATGCACAGAGAGGGAGTGCCTATGGATGAGCTTTCAAATTTTTTAAAGAAAGCAAAAAGTTTGAATTTAAATATGGAAGGAATCATGTCTCATTTTGCAAAACCGCAGTCCCCCTCAAATGTTAAGACTAAGAATCAAGTTGATAATTTCGAGAAAGCAATTGAGCTGGGAAAAACTTTCGGAATTAACTTTAAATTCATTCATTTATTTGCATCAAATGGCATAAGAAATATTGAAAATTATAAAAGAGTTGATAATTTAACTAGGAGCGGAAAGGCGCTTTATGGAATTGACGTTGAGATAAACAGCAAAAAATTAAAACCCGTTCTAACTCTTAACTCTACGATAGTACAAATTAAAAAACTAAATAAGGGAGAAGCGGTTGGCTATGATTTTATTTTTAAGGCACCTCGCGATATGATAACTGCTATTCTTCCGATTGGATATAACGATGGAGTGAACAGGAGGCTTTCGAATAAAGGTTTTGTAAAAGTAAACGGAAAGTTCGCACAAATAATTGGAAGAGTTAGTATGAATATTACTGTAATTGATGTGACAGATATTAAAGATGTTAGGGTTGGACAAAAAGTAAATATTTACTCAAATGATCCCATGGATAGAAATTGTGTTTATAATGTAGCAGAAATAACCGAAACTATCCCCTATGAAATTTTAACTCACTTAAATCCCTCGACAAAAAGGATCACAATTACTTAACGGCATTTTTTAGTTGTTCTATTTCATTTGGAGTTAGCGCTCTATAGTCTCCTTCCTTAAGACTCCCTATTTTTATCGGACCAAATTGTATGCGTTTGAGATCCGTCAATTCTAAAAAAATAGCTTGGCACATTCTTCTAATTTGGCGATATCTGCCTTCAAAAATTTCCATTTCAAGATATGTAATTCTCTCTCTTTGTTTTACGAGTTTTACTTTTGCAGGCTGAGTAATTCCGTCAGTTAGAATTATTCCATTTCTTAGTTTATTCATTTTTTCTTCGCTCACATTCCCATTTATTGTAAGTAAATATTTTTTAGGAACATGAAATTTAGGATGTGTTGATTTGTGAGTTAATTCTCCATCGTTTGTTAGAAGGATTAATCCATGAGTATCTTTATCAAGACGTCCAACAGGATAAATTCTATGAGGAGTGTCGATTAGATCTGTAACATTTGTTCTGTCATATTCATCTGAGGAAGTTGAAATAATTCCTTTTGGTTTGTTAAGTAGAAAATAAACAGAGGAAGCTTTTTTAATTTTCTTATTATTAATTCTTACATCGTCGTAGTCTACGTCAATTCTGGTTCCGGATTCTCTAACTCTTTTTCCATTAACTGTAACGTTTTCATTTTTTAGGAATTGTTTAATACCCCGACGTGATGCAATACCGTTATTTGCTAAAAACTTATCAAGTCTTTGTGTAATGTTTTCTTCCACTTAATTTCCTCCAGCAAATTTTTTAATAACTTCTTTAAGTTTTTCAATTGAATCCTCATCATAAATAGAAACTTCTAGAATCTCTAGTCTCTTTTTTGAAAATATTTTTTTGTTTTCCTTAAGCTTTTCCCGGGTTGCTAAATCTTTTTTTGTAAAAATTATTATTTCAGGTTTTTCTAAAAGTTCTGGGTTATATTTCTGAAATTCTCCTCTTACGATTTCATAAGCTTTTTTTGGATCGGTTTCAGTAGAGTCAATGCAGTGAAGGATAATTTTAGTTTTTTCAATATGTTTTAAGAATCGTATTCCTAATCCTTTTCCAGTAGAAGCGCCTTCAATAAGTCCTGGAATGTCCGCAAGAGTAATGCTATCTAGCATTCCAATATTTGGCTCAAGAGTTGTAAATGGATAATTACCTATTCTTGGCGTTGCGTTTGTTAAGACAGCTAAGAGACTACTCTTTCCTGCATTTGGAAGTCCAGCAAGTCCGCCGTCGGCAATTATTTTTAGTTCAAAAATTAAATCTTTTTCTTCCCCCTCGCCTCCCGGCTCAGCGAATTTTGGTGTTTGACGGGTAGCGCTTTTAAATTCATTATTTCCGCGTCCCCCCACTCCTCCTCTAGCAATAAGAATAGGTTTGTCGTCCCGTATTTCAAAAGTTTGATTAGATTTAGCGTCAGTTACTTGAGTTCCAATTGGGAGAAGGATGGTTATATGTTCTGCGTTTTTTCCGTAGAGATTATTTCGTCCACCAGGGACTCCGTCGATTCCTCTAATTTTTTTCTTAAATCTAAATTCCTTAAGGTCATTAATATTTGTGGATCCCTGAAGAAAAACATTTCCGCCGTTTCCCCCATTTCCGCCATCGGGGCCGCCTTTTGAGGTTTGGCCATTTCTAATAAAGGAGACTGCACCGTTTCCCCCATTTCCTGCTTTTAAATTTACTTTTACGTAGTCAACTAACATATCTTAATTATTCCACAAAAGTTAACGCAATTCCTCTTTTTCCAGCTCTTCCAGTTCTTCCAATTCTGTGAACATAATCTTCATATGAAGCAGGTTCATCGTAATTTATAACGTGACTTACGTCTTCAATGTCTAGTCCGCGAGATGCTACATCTGTTGCAAGTAATATGTGAATGTCCCCATTTTTAAATCCGTCTAATGCTCTTTGGCGTTGTCCTTGTGATTTATTTCCATGAATTGAAGCAGCTCTAAAACCTCTCATGATTAAAGCTTTAGAAAGTTTTTCTATTCCCCATTTAGTTCTGCCAAAAATTAAAACTTTACTAAATTCTTCTGTTGCTAATAGATCATGGAGCATGTCCAATTTTCTATTTTTATCAGTTACCCTGATGATGTCTTGTTCGATAGTCCCTGCAGTTTCTTGAGTTTTTACAGAAACAGTGACCGGATCAGTCACAAAATTCTGTAGAATTTCTTTCGTCTTTCCATCCACTGTTGCTGAGAAAAATAAAGATTGTCTTTTTTGAGGAAGCTGGGAAATAAGATACTTAATGTCATGAATAAATCCTATATCGACCATTCTGTCTGTTTCGTCCAGAACTATATTTTGAAACATCATAAGATTTAATTTTTTACGTTGGACTAGATCTTTAAGTCTTCCTGGAGTCCCGATTACAAAATGAGGGTTATGTCTTAAGTTAGATTCTTGTCTGTGTAGGTTTGCTCCGCCGATGCAAATTAAGGCTTCCAAATCTGTTCCTTTTGCAAAAAATTTGAATTCATCTTTTATTTGCATAGCGAGCTCTCGGGTTGGCGCCATAATTAAAACTCTTTCATATTTATTTAGATAAGATTTATTTATAAGTGGGATAAGAAATGACGCAGTTTTACCAGTTCCTGTGTTTGCAATACCAATTACGTCCCTGCCATTTATAATTGCGGGAATTACTTGATCTTGAATAGGAGTGGGTTTTTTATAACCGTGTTCTAAAATATTTCTTTTAATTTTTTCATCAATTTGGAAAGTCTCAAAACTATTAATCGGCTGAAATGTTTCTTCCTGAACTTGTGTAATTGCTTTATTAACATAAATATTCGGATTAAGTTTTTTTACCTGGTGTCTTCCTCCGCCAAAGGATCTGGCGTTTCTGTTTGGTCTTCCTGAGTAATTATTTCTTCCACTTTTGAAGGAATTTCTGTTGGAGTTTTGGTGGTACATATTAGATTAATCCAAGGGATCTTTTTCTTCTTTCCTCTATTTCGTCAAGAATAATTTTTCTAATTCTTATGTTTTTTGGAGTTACTTCTACTAATTCATCATCTGAAATATATTCCAGTGCGTCTTCTAAGTCCATAGTTTTTGGAGTTCTAAGATAAACAGAAACTCCTTCTCCCTTTGATCTGTGATTTGTTAGCTGCTTAGTCTTACAAACATTAATTCTTATGTCTTCACTTCTTGAATTTTGTCCTATAACCTGTCCTTTATAAACTTGAGTTTCAGGGCCAAGAAAAAGCACACCTCTGTCTTGAAAACCTGTTAAAGAATAGGTATTAGTGACACCTGATTCGTGGGAAACGAGTGAACCTTGCTCACGCTTTAGGGCAAATCCTGAATCCGGTGCATATTCAAAGAAAAGTGTGTTCATGATTCCAAGTCCTTTAGTGTCTGTTACGAATTCACTTCTGTAGCCGAATAAATTCTTTGTAGAAATTACAAATTCCATAAAACAAATCCCATTTTCAGTTCTCATGTCTTTCATTTCGCCTCGTCTGCCCCCCATTTTTTGAATTACAGTTCCGCTAAATTCCTCAGGACACTCTAGATAAACTTTTTCATAAGGAGTTAAGGTTTTTCCGTCAATCACTTTATCAATTACATGAGGACGTCCTACTTGGAACTCATAACCTTCTCTTCTCATTCTTTCAATTAGAATCGCAAGATGTAGTTCTCCACGACCTGAGACTATCCATTCATTTCCGCTGTCCTCTACTCGAAGCGCCATGTCAGTTTCTAGTTCTTTATAGAGTCTGTCTCTAATCTGGCGCGAAGTTTTAAATTCTCCCTCCCTGCCTGCAAAAGGAGAACTATTTACTGAAAAAGTAGCTCTAATAGTAGGTTCTTCAATTGAAAGAACAGGAAGAGCTATGGGGTTAATTGGGTCTGAAATAGTCTCTCCGATCACTGGTTCCGGAATTCCTGAAATTGCAACTATGTCTCCAGCTTCCGCTTTTTCAATTTCCACTTTACCAAGGCCTTCAAAAGTTACCAAAGATGTTATTCTGTGTTTTAAAACTTCACCGGTTCTTTTTATCTGAGAAATTTCCTGACTTTTATTAATTGTGCCATTATAAATTCTTCCGATCGCAATTCTTCCTTTATGAGAGTCTCTTGATAAAGTTGTGATAAGAATTTGAAGTGGAAGTGCAGGGTCGCCTGATGGAGCGGGAATTTCTTTATGAATCATTTCAAAAATTGGATTAATATTTGTCATTTCCTCGAGTTTGTCAGATGTTCCTGCAAGTCCGTTTTTTGCTGATGCATAAATTATAGGGAAATCAGCAGAATCATCATCTGCTCCAAGATCTAAAAATAGATCCAGTGTTTTATCTAAAACATGATGGATTCTAGCGTCAGACTTATCGATCTTGTTAACTACTACGATAATTTTTAGCTTCATTTCGAGTGCTTTTTTAAGAACAAATCTTGTTTGAGGCATTGGACCCTCTTTAGCGTCCACCAAAAGAAGACATCCATCTGCCATTTTTAGAACTCTTTCTACTTCTCCGCCAAAATCAGCGTGTCCAGGAGTGTCGATGATGTTTATCTTCGTACCATTCCACATGACTGATGCATTTTTAGAGAAAATTGTGATTCCTCTTTCCTGCTCGAGCTCATTACTGTCCATGATGAGAGACTGTGCAGTGTCCTTATGCATTTCAGTCTTTGACTGTTTTAAAAGCGCGTCAACTAAAGTCGTTTTTCCGTGATCGACGTGAGCGATTATTGCGATGTTTCTTATATCTTTCATAATAAAAATCCTCTCTATTGCTTCTGCTTTTTTGGTTTAATTCGAATTTGGCTCGAAGAAAAAAAGAGGGATCAAGTTGTATTTAAACAACTCGTTAATTATAGCAGAAATAAAGCTAAATTGCTTGTCCTATAGTTTTGATCTTACTGTCTTCTTACTCCTGTGATATCGTTATCCCTTGTCTATATTGTTAAATACAGGCTCTACTAAAAGAGAGGAGGTGAAAAAATGATAAATAATAAGAAAAAACTAACTACAGCGATTGTACTAGGGTTATTTGTTTTTGCTTTTACAGCAAACACATCGCTAGCAGCTTTTAATGTACGAATAAATGGAAACGGATCTGATTCTGAAAACAGAGTCAGAATAAATAGCGATTACAAGTTAAATGTGTCTCAGTCTAACAGAGCAGACTTTAATAACAAAATTAATGTAAGTTCTAATACAGGCGGAAACGACGCAAATAGAAATAATCGAGGAGATGTTTCCATTCATACTGGAAATTCTAATACTTCAGTTGAGGTTTCAAATCAAGCCAACTTAAATCATATATATCTTAGTCATTCAAATGACGGGAGTGGTAATGGCGGAAATGGAGACAATGGACACAAGGAATATAAAAAGTTTCATGTATCCATGAATGGAGCACAAGAAGTACCAGGACCAGGAGATCCAAATGGATGGGGTATGGCTAAAGTAGCTGTAATTCCTTCCATGGGAAAACTTTGTATAGCTATGCATGTCGGTAATATTGAGCCTGCAACGGCAGCTCATATCCATGAAGCACCAGTTGGTGTTTCTGGACCAGTGGTAATCAACTTGCCTACACCAGATAGCAATGGTCACGCGAAGGGATGTGTGGATGCTGACTCGAACAAGTTAACAGAAATTAAGAATAATCCTTCTAATTTCTATGTGAACGTTCATAACGGTCCATATCCTAATGGAGCTGTACGAGGTCAATTAAGTAATTAAAACTTAACTGATAGTTCTTTCTAAAACCTGCCCAAAGCGGCAGGTTTTAGTTTGTGGTAAATGTCATACCGAGTTTACTTGCTTCATTAATTATTTTTCTAAGTAAGTTGGTATCTATGTCTTCCATCTTTTTAAACCTGATACAGCTCCTGCCTATGGATGCCTTAGGAAGTTTATCTTTATATTTTTCAGCAACATATTGTTTTCCGTCTGCAGCGCAAATATAAAGAGAAATATAGTTTTTTCGACTGGCAAGAGCAATAAGCGGCCAATCGCCTACTCTTCCTGACTTAGATTTATAATGTTCACTTCTAAAACCAATCATCCCAGAAATAATATATGGTTTGTCTTTAGGCATTTCATCTTTAATTAACTCGAAAACTTTTTTTGTTTCAGTTTTCTCTGGTTCGGGGAGCATTTCTAAGTATTCATCGGGAGTCTTTGCTGCAGTTGGCTTAAACATGTTCATAGGCCAATTATACAATATACTCATTCCACGACTTAATCTGAAGTTCTTCAACTGGGATTTCACTAACTGCTTTTATGAATAATTCTGCTTTCTTTAGATTTGTAAAAAGAGTGATATTATGGTCCACAGCAGAACGTCTAATAGAGTAATCATCATTAATATGTTTTTTCATATAAATATCATTAATATTTATTGCGAGATCAATTACTCCTTTTTGGAAATATTCTAAAATATTTGGAGATTTACCTTCGTAAATCTTGTGAAGAATATTCACTTTCACTCCGTGCTGAGTCAGAAAATTTGATGTTTTTTCAGTTGCATAAATTGGGATATTTAATTTATTAAGATACGGCACCATATCTAAAAACTTAATTTTATTTTCATCTCCCCCAAGACTTACGAAAATTCCTTTTTTTGGTATTTTTTCTCCAACTGAAAGTTCTGCTTTTAAAAATGCTTCTTCGACTGTATTTCCAAAGCAGGCTACTTCTCCTGTTGAGGTCATCTCTACGTCTAGTACAGGATCTGCTCCTGTTAATCTAGAAAAAGAGAACTGTGCAACCTTTACTGCTACAAAATTATATTTAGTAAAATCAATTATTTTTTCCTTTTTACATTTTCCAAAAAAAGCATCTACTGACTGTTCCATAAAGTCTACTCCGCTAACTTTTGAAATGAAAGGAAATGTTCGCGAGCTTCTAACATTTATTTCAATTACTGAAATTTCATTATCTTTCGCAAGACACTGAATATTAAATGGCCCTGTGATAGATAGGTTTTTTACTAAAGATTCAGCTATTAATCTTAACTTCTTAAATGTTTCTATGTAAATTTTTTGAGCCGGAAAAACAATTGACGCATCTCCTGAATGCACGCCGGCATTTTCTATGTGTTCTGATACTGCAATTGCTTTAATTATTCCATCTTGAGCAACTCCGTCGATTTCAATCTCCTTAGCATCCGTTACGAATTTCGAAATTGTCACTGGATATTCCCTTGAGATAATTGACATTTTTTTAAGGAAAGATGATAACTCATCTTCTGAAAAGATGACTTTCATGTTGCTGCCGGAAAGCACAAACGAAGGTCTAACTAAAACTGGGAATCCTTCTTTTTTCGCAAATTTTGAAGCTTCTTCTAATGTATTAAATTTATTCCATGCGGGCTGTTTAATTTCAAGCCTATCAAGTAACGCTGAGAATCGCGTTCTATCTTCGGCCATCTCTATATTTGAAGGATCCGTTCCGAGAATGTGAAATCCATATTCTTTTAATGATTTCGCCCTGTTATTTGGTGTTTGTCCGCCCACAGAAACAACCACTCCAAAAGGATTTTCAAACTCATAAATATCTGCAATTCTTTCAAAAGTCAGTTCTTCAAAATAAAGTTTATTTGAAACATCATAGTCAGTTGAAACTGTTTCCGGATTACAATTAATCACTATAGTTTTCTTTTTGTGTTTTTCTAAAGCTCTTATCGCAGCTACACTTGTCCAGTCAAACTCTACAGAAGACCCAATTCTATAAGGACCGGATCCAAGAACTATAACCCCATCTTTTTTAGAAGGTGAAATATCATTATGGGACCCGTTGTAGGTAAGATAAAGATAATTTGTTTGAGCCGGGAATTCTCCTGCCAAGGTGTCAATCTGAAAAATTGAGGGAATGACATTAAGTTTTTTTCTTATTTTTCTAACTTCAAGTCCCTTTTTATTTACGAGTTCTCCGATTCTTTTATCGGAAAATCCTAATTGTTTAAATTCCAGTAATTCATTTCTATCTAAGATGAGTTTTTTATTAGATTTTAATTTTTTCTCGTGGTTTGTTATGTTTTGAATTCTAAAAAGAAACCATGGATCAATTCCCGTAAGAAGCCTTATTTCTTCAGTGGTAAAACCTCTTTTATAAGCCTCTGAAATTGCAAACATTCTGTTTGGTGTGGGTTTACTCAGCGCATTCTTTAGTTCAAGTTCAGATGCATCGCTAAATAATTTATCATTAACTATTCCTTCAAAATCTAAGTCAAGCATTCTTATTGCTTTTTGAAATGCCTCACCAAAAGTACGCCCAATTCCCATGACTTCTCCAACCGACTTCATACTGCTTCCGATTGTTTGATCTGCATTTTTAAATTTATTTATGTCCCAGCGGGGCATTTTTATGGTCACGTAATCCAGCGCTGGTTCAAAGCAAAATTGAGTAGCTTTTGTTACTCTATTTGTGAGCTCAGTAAGATTTTTACCAAGCGCTAATTTGGCTGCTACATATGCTAAAGGGTATCCAGTCGCCTTACTTGCAAGAGCCGAGCTTCTGGAAAGGCGGGCATTAAGTTCAATTACATAATATTCCAGTTCTCCGTTTTTAGGATTTGGGTTAAGCGCAAACTGAACATTACATTCTCCTACTATTCCAAGGCTTCTGACAATTTTTATCGAGACACTTCTTAGTTTATGGTATTCATTATTTGTTAAAGTCTGACTAGGGGCAATAACTATTGACTCACCGGTGTGAATCCCTAAAGGATCCATGTTTTCCATATTACAAACAGTTACGCAGTTGTCGAAAGAATCTCTAACTACTTCGTATTCGATTTCTTTATAGTGATGAAGATATTTTTCGACCAGTACTTGTTTTACGAAAGAGAAAGCAACTTCTAAAATTTTCCTAAGCTCTTTTTCATCCGCCGCAATTCCAGATCCCTGCCCGCCCAATGCAAATCCCGCTCTTACCATAACGGGATACTTTATCTCTTTTGCAATTTTTACTGCGGTTTCAACATCTGTTGCTGATTTACTGACTGGAGTAAAAACTCCTAGCTTTTTAAGATGCTGTGCAAATTTTTTTCTGTCTTCTGAAATCTCAACTGCTGAAATTGGTGAACCCAGAATTTTAACTTTATATTTTTTAAGTGTTCCGCTTTCGTCTAGGGCTAATCCGCAATTTAACGCAGTTTGTCCGCCGAATGAAACAAGAATTGCATCGGGTTTTTCTTTTTTTATAATTTTTTCTACAAAAAAAGGCGTCACAGGGAGAAAATATACGATATCCGCTAAGAGTTTGGAAGTTTGAATTGTAGCTATATTTGGATTAACCAAAACAGTTTTTAATCCCTCTTCCTTAAGAGCTTTAATAGCCTGAGAACCGGAATAATCGAATTCTCCAGCTTCACCGATTTTTAATGCTCCTGAACCCAGGATTAATACCTTTTTTACTTTCATATTTTTTCTAAGAAATAATCAAAAATCCATTCTGTGTCTTCCGGACCCGGAGTTGCTTCAGGGTGAAATTGGACAGACATTATCGGGCGTGTTTTATGAATAATGCCCTCATTTGAGCCGTCGTTAGCATTAATAAACCATGGCTTAAAATCTTTGGGGATTCTCTTTACCTCAAACCCATGATTTTGTGTTGTTATATAGCACCTATTAGTTCCTACCATTGTGCAGGGTTGATTCTGACTTCTATGTCCATATTTTAATTTTCCAGTGTCGCCTCCTGCAGCAAGCGTTAGAAGTTGATTACCTAGACACACGCCCAGAATCGGTAATTTCAATTTAAAAAGTTTTCTTATATTCTCAATCGTTTCGGTTACGAATTTTGGATTTCCCGGGCCGTTCGAAATTACCACTCCATTAATCTTATCCATAAATTTGCTTGCCGTTAGATCGAAGTCCCATGGAACTGTAATCACATTTACCCCTCTTTTGCTTAGCGCCCTTTGAATATTCTTCTTTGCACCGCAATCAATTAATAAAATATTTTTTGCATCCTTTGAAATCTCCTTAGTTGTTACTTTGGAGGTTGAAACTTTTTTAACAAGATTTTCATTATCAGGGTCATAAAAATTTATATCTTTTCCATTAACTATTTTTCCAAGCACTGTTCCTTTTTCTCGAATTGTTTGAGTCAGAAGTCTTGTGTCTTTTATTTCGAGTGCCGGTATTCCCTCTTCTTTTAGCCACTGCCCAAGCGTCTTTCTGCTTTGAAAATGATACGGAGTATTTATATATGTAGACACAATTAACCCTGAAATCATAATTTTATCCGCTTCCCAGAATTTTTTATCAGGAATTCCGTAATTTCCGACCAAGGGATATGTGAGAATTAATATCTGGCCTTTATAGGAAGGATCTGTTAAGGATTCAGGGTAGCCCATCATGCCGGTTGAGAAAACTACCTCCCCTGCTGATGGACTTTCCGCACCGAAGCTTTTTCCGGTAAAGCTTAATCCGTTTTTAAGTACTAACTTATTCATGCTTTACCCAGAATTAAACTTAATAGGGCCATTCTTATGTACATTCCATTCCTAACTTCTGATCTAAGATACTGAGCACGCGGATCCTGATCAACATCAAGAGTTATTTCTCCAATTCTGGGAAGCGGATGCATAAAAATTGTATTTTTTCCAGCGAGCTCATTTATAAGATTAGTATCTAAGATGAATTTATTTTTTACTTTTTCGTATTCTTTTGTGTTTTTAAATCGTTCTTTTTGTACTCTAGTCCAATACCAAAAATCTGCATTTTTTGGCATGTCTTTTTCTGAATCTATTTCGATTAATTTTATGTTGGCATTTTTAAAATTTAAGTGATCATTTTTTGAGAGCCTTAATTCTTTTGGAGACAACAGATAAAGAGTATTATTTTTAAATTTAGAAAGTCCCCGAATTAAAGAATGAACAGTACGGCCATTTAACATGTCGCCAGCCATTACTCCCGTTAACCCATCGAGTTTTTTTGTATGCTCGAAAATAGTCATCAAATCTAGAAGTGCTTGGGTTGGATGTTCTCCGATTCCGTCACCTGCGTTAACAACTGGTACAAGCTCTGCGGTCTCAGCAGCTTTTAATGCAGTTCCAGCAACTGGGTGTCTTATTACTATTGCATCACAGTAAGATTCAAAAACTCTAATTGTATCTTCTAAGGTTTCACCTTTTGAGACTGAAGAAAATACCTGAGGGTTAAGAATCTCAACCGTTGCGCCCCCGAGTTGTTTAATTGAAGCTCCAAATGAGCCGAAAGTTCTTGAAGATGGTTCATAAAAAATAAGGGTAACGATGTTACCCTTAAGAATATCCGATGGCCTTGCATTTTTTGCAATGCTGCGCATCTTAGAGGCTTGCTTAAATAGAATACTAATGTCTTTAGGAGTGAACTGATCTAAAGAGATGATGTCTTTGCCCTTAAAGTCTCCGTCTATGGGGTCAATTGTTATTTTTTTAACCATAAAAAAATCCTTCGCTAACGCTCAGGATGGACCAGAATCGTTAGTTAGATTGCCAACGCGTTCTGGAATTAAAGTTTAACAAAGTGTACTTAACTAGTCAACAAGAAAACTCTTGACAACTATTAGCACTCGTGCTATTCTATTGCTAATTGAGAGGAGGTGAGTAAAATGTCTGATGATTTAGTACCAAAATCTTTCTGGAGTTTTCCTTCCTTTAGGTTCCCTTCTTTTGGTGACCTAGATAGAGATGATGATTGGCTGACGATTCCAGGTTTTTCAAATGGTCTTAGTGTATCTGAAGATGAAAATAAGGTTTATGTTTCAGCAGCACTGCCAGGGGTAAAGCCGGATCAGATTGAAGTAACTTACGATAAAGGCTATCTCTGGGTAAAAGGCGAAGTTAAAGAGGAAGAGGGAGATAATAAGAAATATTATAGAAAAGCATCCAGCTCCTTTTCCTATAGAGTAGCAGTTCCAGGAGAATTGGATCAAAACAAGGAACCAGAAGCTACATATAAAAATGGAATTATGACTGTGGAGTTCGCGAAAGTACCTAAAGCACCACCTAAGAAAATAAATATTAAAAGCACTTAAGCTTTTAACCCCGCTTGTGCGGGGTTTTTTATTATTTTAAAATATATTGATGAAGCGGACGATTTGTGCATTTTTTTGTCTTTTAATAGTTTTTCTTGGCGGGACTGGGTTATATTTTCACCACGAGAGAGCCAATGCGAAAAATATAGATTCTCCTCTTCCGGAAGATTTAAGTAAAAACAATAACTCAGAAATAACGAGTCTGGATTTTTGGCTTCCAAGCCTTTTTGGCTTATTTGATTCTAATGAAGTGCCTCAGCTTTCAGCTAAATCAGCCTTAGTTTATGATCTTACAGATGAAGTGACTGTTTACGAAAAAAATTCAGAGGAGCGTCTTCCTATGGCATCTATTACAAAGCTAATGACTGCAGTTGTTGCAATTGATCATAAAAGGCCCGATGACAGGTATGTTGTATACGAGGAAGCCCTTGTTGGAGAAAATACGATAGGTCTCTCAGCGGGTGAAGTAATGACACTTGAAGAACTCTTGTACGGAGTTTTTATGTATTCAGCTAATGATGCAGCTGAAACCCTAGCAATTAACACTATGGATCGAAGTGAATTTATAAATACTATGAATAAAAAAGCAAAAGCCATAGGGTTATCTAATACTAATTTTACAAATCCCACCGGGCTTCAAGGGGACGGAGATCAATACACAACTGCATATGACTTATTAGTGCTAGCTCGTTATATAGTTGCAAATTATCCTCAAATTATAAAAGCCTCGTCAACTGAAGAAATTGTTCTTGAGGAATCCAGCGACCATTATGAATACCATTTGTATAATCAGCTAAATCTTATTACAAGTTACCCTGGAGTTAAGGGTTTGAAAGATGGATATACTCCTGAAGCAGGACTTTGCTTGGTCACTTATCTTGATTATAAAGGGCATCAGATGATAGGGATTATTCTTGGAAGCGAGAACAGAAGACAGGAGATGAAAGATTTGCTGGACTATTCACTCACTAAGCAAGGTGTTAAGCCACCGGCCCATGATTAAGTTTTAGAATTTCGTTTGCCTTGAATACTTATGGTTTAGTATAATACTTCTTGCGCCGCGGTGGTGGAATGGTAGACACGAAGGCCTTAAGAGCCTTTTCCCTTTCGGGAGTGGAGGTTCGAGTCCTCTTCGCGGTACATAGAGATATTTTTCGGGGTTTAGCTCAGTTGGTAGAGCGCGCGGTTTGGGACCGTGAGGTCGGAGGTTCGAGCCCTCTAACCCCGACTTATTATGCCAGAACAAGGAGAACCTAGACCGCCAATTTCCAGGGTTGAACCAGCTGAAGTATCAAGGAATATTAGAGATTTAGCTGTTGATTATGCTGGATATTTTGGAGTCTATGTTGCAGGCAGAGGAGAATATGATAGGGCGTCAGACAGGGTTGGGCCTCTGGAGGGGATAGTTGAAAGATTTCCCGCTCAAGCAGATAGAATAAAATTATTAGATGCACATTTAGAAAGAGCGTATGAACTGAAAAAAGGATTTTTTACCGCTCGGGTGCCATCCTACGATAGAGATCCAGAAATAGATTTAGGTAGTCGTTTAACTTCTTTTTTCGGCAAGCCTCAGCCGAGAGTATCAGTTTCAGGAACACCCCCCGATTATACCTTTGCATCAGTTAGACACCCAGTGGCTCGGCCGTTGTTGGATTTGATTAATATCGCTATCGCAGTAGATGATGATGTTATGGATAATCCAAACGAGCGCGCGAATAGACTGAAGTCAAATGGTGACAAAATGGTTCAGGATTTAGTTGGAAAGGACAGAGACCCAAAGAAACTTCTTAGAATCACAGACGTAGCAGTATTAGAGGCTGTATTTGATGGAAGATTAAGATTACCTGCTTCTCCTGGTAAGCCTTTATATCCAGATCAAGAAATTCGCGTTGGTTCCAGCGAATTACCAGACGAAAGTGCGTGATCTTTAGTTTTCAAGTTGCGCATAAGCAACAGTCCTTTCCGAGTAGTTTTTTGTAGCTTTATCGAATTCGCCCTCACAGGTTATAAGATTTAAATATTTTCCAGATGTATCTGCGAAAACTTCCTGAAGCGGAAATTTATCAAAAGGATATGTTTCGATCCTGGTAACTATGAAAACTAACTCTTTTCCGTTTTTATCAGTTACTTTTATCTCATCTCCCTTTTGAAGTTTTTTAAGATCCCAGAAAACTGCAGGGGCACCTTTTGGATCGTCCAAATGTCCTGCCATGACAGCGCTTCCGATCTCCCCTGGTTTCGCTCCCAAGTTATACCAGCCGACATTCTTAGCATCTTTTGGAACATCCATATTTTTCTTTTCATCTAATCCTACGTATTCCACATTGGAAGTGATACTAATACTCGGAATTTCAAGCTTAACTGGAAGTCCTATGTCTTTTTGGTCTTCAGGGTTTTGATGCGCGATTTTACCTGAAGTTGTGGTTCTGGTTGAAGATTCAGTAGCGGACAAATTTCTATAAAGAAAGCCCGCTAAAATCACACCTATGAATAGAATAAGAAATGATAGTTTCTTCATTAATAAATACAGACACCTTAAATTAAGGTGTCTTTCACGTTATCTTCCAAATCCCGTGGATGGTGCTCCTGCGGGAACGGTAGCGCTTGTTGGTGCGGGAGTCACAGTTGGGGTCGCAGTTTGAGCCTGCGCTAATCCGACTACTCCTGCAAACATAAGCGTAAGTGCTAGTATTGTTGCTTTTAACATTTCATCACCCCCTTCAAGCAATTAGTGTCTAATATTGATGTGAAAGTCTAGCAAATCAGGAGTAAGAGAAGCATAAGAAAGAACTGGAAATTTGGTGCTTGGGGAAAACAACTGGAGCGGGTGAAGGGAATCGAACCCTCGTATCAACTTTGGAAAAGTTGTGTTCTACCATTGAACTACACCCGCTAAATGGGACAAGCCTCGCGATTTTTCCCAACGATTTCCCTTTAAGGATCATAAAATCGATACTTTTAGGCCACCGATTTTATGTTTTTAATTCTACCAAAATTGTGGGCTTAGTTCAATTTATTGAATTTAAGGAGTCGGAGTAGTTTCTTCTGAAAGGCCGAGTTCGCTCCCTACAATTACCAATACTTCCCCATCTTCACCAGTTGCAAATTTCTTAACTTTTCCAACTGGCCCTCTTTTCTCTAGAACTTTTGTTAGAGCTTCGATATATGAATCTGGTACATCTTCATTAACTGTGATTATTGTATCTGTATAGCTTGATTTATCAGCATTTCCTATATCTCCTACTTTAAATCCATCTTCTTCAAGCATTTCTCCGACACTTGCTCCCTCCCCTGCAATTCCGCTTCCATTCTGAACTTCTATGATATATGCCTCTTTATCAAGTGGTTCTTCTGTTGGAGTTGGAGAAGCTTCTGGGATTTCAAGTTTTTTCTCAGGTTCTTTCCTAAGCTTACTGGTATCGAAATTATCGCTGAAATATAAGAAACCTCCAAATGCTAAAAATCCGATAGGAACAACGATAAGAATCGTTAAGAGTAATTTTTTAAATCCAAATCTGCTTCTAGAATTATCGTCCCCAATATTTACAGGCATTTCCTCTGAATTTTCTTTTGTTTCAGTCTCCTCTATTTCTTCGGATTCTTTTTCTTCAGTTTCGTTAGATTCCTGCGATTTAATCTCTTCTTCGGCTGATTCAGCTTTTTCTGCCGGTGTAACTAGTTCTTCAATTTTAGGAGTGTTATCTTCAGTCTCTTCTACTTCTATCGTTACCTTAGCGCTTGGGATTTCTGTGACTTTTTTAAATGTTTTCGGTTTTTTAATTGCCATTAAGTCTAGTTTAGGAAAGATTGGTTACTAAGTCAAATTTAGCGGAGAGCTCTAAAAATTATTATTGCAGCAGAAACAAATGGAATAGAAAGAAGTGCCCCAGCTACCCCCATAAGATTTCCTCCGACTAAAATCGCGATAATTATAATTACCGGATTAAGACCTACAGCTTTTTGCATTATTTTTGGAACTAGGAAATTGTTTTCAGCCAGCTGAATTCCTATATAGACTCCAATTACAGAGATTGCCATAACTGGTGAAATTGCGAGAGCGACGATTGTCGCTGGAATTGCAGCTATGATAGGTCCAAGTGTCGGTATAATCTCTAAAAAGCCTGCTAGGATAGCTAGAGGAAGCGCAAAGGGTATTCCAAGAATTGTTAGAGCCACCCAAGTAATAACTCCAATTGCTAAGGATAGTATAACTTGTCCTCTTAGCCATGCACCAAGTTTTTCTTCTACTAAGTGAATTGTCAGAATCCCCTTTTCCTTAAATTCTTCGGGTAAAAGACCGGGCACCGATCTTCCAATTCTATTTCTATCTATTAGCATGTAGAAGCTTAAGATGAACAAGGTAATTACAGAGAAAATTCCACCGAATACTTTAGATGTAACTGAAAACGCATTCTGCCCTACTGAGCTCGCAATAGGTGAAATAACAGAATTAATCTGATCTTTATTTACTTGAATGCCCAATGCCTGGCTAGCAGTGTCTACATATGACGGGATAGCTTTAAGAAGTGACTGAATTTGAGAGATAAAGAACGGAAGAATAGGAATGACTAAAAGTACTATAAATGCGATTACTATCGAATAAACAAATACTATTGCTGCGATTTTAGGCACTCTGTGGTGCATAAGCTGTCTTACGAATGGGTTTAATGCAGCCATGATGATGTAGGAAAGAAAAACAGTTACCAAAATATTTCTTATTTCAAAAAGAAATAAAGCGAGCGCTACAATAAGAACTGTAGCTAAAACATGGTTATCTAGGGCGTATTTGACTATAGGATTTTTCACTATCTTAATTATAGCATAACTTGTTTGATTTTAGGTTCAAAAGAATGATAAAATACGTCTAGCTAGTCGTGTTCGGCCCCGTAGCTCAACGGATAGAGCACATCGGTTCTAACGATTAGGTTGGGGGTTCGATTCCCTCCGGGGTCGCAAATTATTTAGTTTCGTCAAAAGGAGGAAGCTCTCTTTTTTCAGCTGCACCCTCAATTTTACTATTTACTTTGTTTTCTGTTTGAAAAACTACTTTAAAGATTTTATTTTTCTTTCTCCAAAATTTAGAAGCATCTTTTAGAGTATCTAGGAATATATCTAAATCCTTTTCTAGGAGTGATTCTGAGTTTATTATGAATAGAATGTATCCTTTTTCACTTTTTATCCAATAAAGATCGGAAATGCATTCATCAAAAGCATTCCAATTGTTACCAAAATAGTACGGAAACTGTAGTGCGCTAGAAAATTCTTTAAAAAGTTCTTTTGAGTTTGTACAGTTTTCGCCGCGTATAAGTTTTGAAACTACTCCATTTTTTTCTGAGTCGTTTGAAAATATATTAATATCCCTAGGCCTTGTCTTTACCAAAAAAAATGATGAACTGCCTGAGGTCAATAATTCATTCCAGTTTAAATTCATTGTGCAGAAGAAAGATGCTCCACTGTTCCCTCGTCGAATTTGGCCGAGGTTTTAATAATGTTTGTATCGTTCTCAATTTCTTTAATTCCTACATAAATAAATTTAGATTTATGTCCGTGTTTGATAAGATACTTGTGCATTTCAAGATCTCCCGGGCTATCGCCAAAAGTTTCAAATTCTTCTGGTTCTCCCCTCCCCTTTATTAAAGATAAAAATCTTTCCACTCCTAAATCTTTTCCTACATGCGGGTTTTGAATGTCGGTCGCAATTATGCTTGGTTCAATCACGAGATTTGAGAGCCCTAAATGCTCCAGGATTTTTTTCATTTCTTCTACAAGACTTTCTTGTTCTTCATGAAATTTATTTAAATCTTTTCCCTTAATAAATTCTGTAGAGATCATAGTTCTCTTGGTTTCGTCAAAAAACATCGTGTCAGAGTATTTAAATGAAATTAGATCTCGAATTTTCTGTGTTAATTCATCTGGAATTGATATTTGAGGATCCACTATATTTTCAATTTTTCCATTTTTATAATCTCCCCATGTTCCGCCTTTTTCTCCTACGAAAAATACATTATAAAGGAGGTCTTTATTTATTAACGTCGACTCCAGTGGTTTGAGTACTTCTTCAATTACAAATTCTAAAGCTCTTCCTGTGTTAAAACCTAAAATCTCACCTCTTTCTAATATTTCAGAAAGTTTTTTAATAATCTGGGGATTTGCCTTTTTAAATTCCGGATTTGTGATAACTCCGTCTACATCAAATAACCATGCTTTCATAATCATATTATACAAGTTTGTGTCTAAGATGATATACTTTTCCCATGAAAATAGCTGTTCTTGGGGGTCGGTTTGATCCAATTCACGTAGGACATCTTCTTATTGCCCGTCAAGTATTAGAATTTGATTCTACAATTGACAAGGTTTTATTTGTTCCAGCTTATGAGCACCACTGGAAACCCATACAGGCAAGTCCGGAGGACAGAGTCGAAATGATTAAGTTGGTTCTTGAGGAAAGAATGGAAGTCTCAGATATTGAAATAAAAAGAAAAGGCGTAAGTTATTCGATTGATACCATTAGAGCTTTAAAATCTGAAACCGGCGCTGAAATTGTTTGGGTAGTCGGGTCGGACATTGTAAGAGAGTTTGATAAATGGAAGGATGCAGACCAGTTAGTCAAAGAAGCGACTTTTTTAGTTTTTCCAAGAGATCCTTATAAATTGCCAAAAGATTTACCACAAGGATTTAAGTTAGTTGAGTCCTCTACTCTTCAGGTCGCAAACTTCTCATCAACTGTAATTAGAGAAAGAATAAAAGCAGGAAAAACGATAAAATATCTGGTATCAGAAAAAGTAGAAGAATATATTAAAGAAAATAATTTATATGTTTAACAACTTGCTTGAGATAGATCCAGCGCAGGAAGAAAAAAAGATTTTAGAGTTTTTAAAAAAGACTTTTAGTGAGCAGAAAATCGAAAAAGCAGTAATTGGAATTTCAGGAGGAGTAGATTCGGCGACCAGTCTTTATTTACTATCTAAATTAATTAGTCCGGAAAACATAATCGCCATACACCTTCCCTACTTTAATGAAATAGATCCTGACGTAAAAATTATCGAAGAAGAGCTTGGAATTAGGACTACTAAGATTTCCATAAATAAACTAGCTGATGAAATGTTCTCCTGGCTAGAAATACCTAAAGACGATATCGTCCGGCGCGGAAATATTATGGCGCGCGTAAGAATGATTACACTTTTTGATTTTGCTAAAAAGAATAACGCTATGGTGGTAGGTACTGAAAACAGATCCGAATATCAGCTGGGATATTTTACAAGGTTTGGCGACGAAGCCTCAGACATAGAGCCTTTGCAGCATCTTTATAAAACTCAAATTTATAAACTTGCCAAGCATTTAGGAGTTCCGGATTCAATTCTTACAAAAGCGCCATCTGCAAATCTTTGGAAGGCGCAAACAGATGAGGGTGAATTTGGTTTTAGCTATGAAGAGGCTGATCCAGTACTTTATTTATATTTTGATAAGAAAAATCCTGTATGGACAATTGAATCAATGCATCAGGGAGCAAAAAAAATTATAGAATTTGCAGAAAAATTTACCTTTAAGCACCGCGTGCCATATCACTTGTAAATATAGGAATTGAATTTACCCAGCCACTTGTTACCTCAGCAACTCTTGGCAAAACCTCATTCACGAATTTCTCATTTGGCATTCTGTCAGCCTGATCGCCTGTAAAATTTAATGCGGCAAATCTATCGTTAAGATCTGGATCAGGAATTGCTATTTTTCTGCCATCTTTAAATCTGTGCTGCGCATCTTTCATTAATCCCTCTACCTCTACAAGGGTATGCGGTACTGGCACTATTCCGCCTCTCGATTTTATAAAAATATTCCATGCTCCCCACCAGCCAGGAGAACCCTCTTCGAATTTAGATGCAATGGATTCTTTTATCGGAAACGCTTGTTGTCCCTTTCTTGCAATTTCCACACCTAATGCTATCTGATGTTTCGGATCTGCTGAAGGCTGGTCCCAATCTCCTCTGGTATGCCTAACTGAAGTGTAATCTAGCGAATGAAAACCATATTGCGCGGCAACAATCCCAACTAGTCCTAGGAGCTGAAAATACGCTGGATCTAAATCTTGGTGATCTTGGGCATACCACTTGACGTCTCTTGGCCACTGAGCACTATAAAAATGAGAACGTTCAAATGCGGTATATGAAGAAACAGAATCTGTACCCCTAACTATTCTTTTCTGATCTTCTATTGTTTCTACATTTGCAGGAATTTCTCTAGACATAAGGAGGAATTATATCAATTATTTTGTAATATTTTACGTTTGATACTATGAATATTTTTGTGCAAATTTTGAAATCTCATTTATTACAGGAATAATTGCTCTACCCTTTTCAGTGAGAGCATAAACCACAGATACTTTATCAAGCGTTTCTTCTTTTCTATTAACTAATCCGTCTTTTTCGAGCTTTTTAAGCCGATCTGAAAGTGTTGCAGGATTAAGACCTTTAATAGAGCGCTGAATTTCAACAAATCTCAATTCCTTTTCAGAAAGGTGGTTGATAATGCACAGCATGTGAGCTTCAGCGATTGTTGTTATCGCATGATCTATTTCGTTGGGCTTAACTTTACTAGTTGACATACTTAATTTTCTGTAGTACTATAAATTTTATAGCGCTATAGAATATATAGCAATTATAACATAAATATGATTTCCGCTCAAACAAATAATAATAAGAATTTTAATGAATTAGCTGATAATTCTAAGGTTTTAAAAACAGTAGAATCTCTTAAAGAAAATGGATTCTTACCTATTCTGGTAAATTCAAAGGAAGAAGCATTCGAAAAAATTCAGGAATTAATTCCAGATGACGCGTCAGTAATGAATGGAACATCAGCAACTCTTCGAGAAATTGGATATATAGAATATCTAAAACAAGGCGGGCATAAGTGGAATAATCTCCACGAAAAAGTTTTAGCTGAGCTTGATCCTGAAAAACAAGCAAAACTAAGAAAAACATCAGTAATTTCTGATTTTTATTTAGGAAGTGCTCATGCGGTTACCCAGAATGGAGAAATTCTTATAGCTTCTAATACAGGTAGTCAGCTCCCCCATTTAGTTTATACATCTCAAAATATAATATTTGTGGTTGGTGCGCAGAAAATTGTTGAAAATTTAGATGAGGCTTTTCAAAGACTTGATGAACATGTAATCCCTCTTGAAAATGAAAGAATGATGGGAGTTTATGGAGTCGGTACTACCCATGCAAAGACACTAATTCTACATAAGGAAAATCCAATGATGGGTAGACAAATCTATGTAATTTTGGTTAATGAGAAGCTTGGTTTTTAAACCTGAAGACGCCAGTTCTTTGATACGTAAGGCTCAGAACATAAGTTACGATTAAAACAGCAAGGTCTTCGCATTCCCTTATTTAATTTATCCAGCATCACTTCCAGATGTTTTTTTCGTGTCTCCTCTGTCTTTACCGCACGAATCCAGCGGATCCAGTCCCATCTTGCAAGAGGTGTAATGTCCTCCCATAGCGCTTGCGCTTTCGTAGAACCAGAGAGTGTTTTCTTTACATCTTCAGACACATCGGGATCTACCCAATCTTTCGTAGGTTCTATTGAAATTTTTACTGTATCTCCTGCATTAGCCTTTGCATCTTTCAGTAATTTATCGCTTGGTCTAAACCAATGACTAGGTCTAAGACCTGGACCGTATTTACCATCGGGTTCAAGTAGGGTTTTAAAGGGAACGCCATTTAGACTCCCCTTAATCATAGTCATTCCCCGTGTTGGAAGTTTCGCACTAGCATCCTCAGGGAGAAGGAGAATAGTCCAGTCTTTAATTTTAAAAAGCTCAGCTTCAAAATTGATCAATGGCATAGTTTAAATTTTACCAAAATTCTATTCTAATAACTTGTTATAATTTTCAGAAGTATGGACGCTTTATTAGAAAGTCTTTATCAGTTTTGCCTAGAACATCGAAAAAAACACTCTTGCGGAGCTGTTCCCTACCAGAATGGTAAATTTCTCATAGACCTTGTCTCTTCAATTAAGGCCAAAAAAATTCTAGAGGTAGGTACCGGAGTTGGATATTCAACTGTTTGTATGTGTTTAGGAAATAATGAAGCAACTGTTGAGACTATAGATAAAGATGCAATCCACATTTCTTTAGCAAAAGAAAACTGTGATAAATTAGGCTTGAGCGAAAGGGTCCTTTTCCATGAATCCAGTGCAGAGGATATCTTCCCCAAGCTTACGGGACCGTATGATTTGATTTTCTACGATGGAAATACTCCTCAAAAAAAATTTGTTGCACAGTTCGAGAGATTATTGAAAAAAGGAGGAATAGCGCTTAGCGCAAATTTATTTTTAAGTGATCCTTCTGGAGGAGGATATCTGAAATTATTGCAAGACGGTAGGTGGGATACAAAAATTGAAGGCGACACTGCGATTTCAGTTAAATTATAAAAAGGTAATTACGTCTTGAGCTAGTCGAATGGGTGGATGACGGGGATCGGACCCGCGACCTTCTGGACCACAACCAGACGCTCTACCACTGAGCTACAACCACCATGTCTACTTACTAATTAACCATTTAATATATTTCTTACTTTTATACGATTTTAACTTTTTTTCTCTTAATCTTGCTTCTTCTAAAGTGCTAAATTGCTCTTTGTAAACTAATCGATATGTTTCTAGAATTCTCGTTGTTCGAGTGTAACCCTTAAGGTGTTGCTTTAGCCTTCTTTCAAGATCGTTAGTAGAACCTATATAAAACCTATCTGTTTCGGGATTATGTAATATATACATCCAAAACATATTTGTTTTACAAGACGCTCTACCACTGACCCCGATTTAATCGGGGCTGAGCTACAACCACCATGCTTTAATTATACCAGAGCACTCCTCTAGCCACAATACAGAGCCCTATAGTTTGGTCATTGATCTTACGCTTGATTTGAGCTAAACTCCCTTCGTTATGTCAAAACCAAGATTTGAAGGAGAAGAAAGACCGCCAATCGGGCCCAATACTTATCTAGGACAAAGTGAACCATTAAATTTGGTTCAAAGACTTGCTCATGTTTATGATAGTCCGGTTGTTCCTGGAAGGCCTACGGTTTTAACTGATGGAGATGGCCATGTAATACCAGGAAAAGGCGGAACAGTTAGGCCAGTATCGCCTAGAGAAATTAGAGGCGTTTTAGATCAAGGTGCATTTGGTGCAGAAATGAACCCAATGGATAGGGATTGGGCTGACCAAAGAGCTTTAAGAGAGGCTAGAAGAGATGCAGCAAAAGAAATGAGAAGAGGAACGAGAGATTCTAGAAACAGTCGCTAATTTGGAAAAATAAATTTGAGAACGTGAGGAGTAAAAACTAAAAATCCTACAGCAATGCTTCCAGTTGCTACAATTAAGACCATTCCTGCAGATACATCTTTAGCGTATTTGGCCTCTTCTTTATAATCTTTAGTAACTAAATCCACGATTTCCTCTATGGCTGTATTTATCATTTCAGCGGAAATCACCAGAAGAATAATCATGCAGATAATAGCCTTCTCGAATTGGTTTAGCCCGAAGATGAATGTGGCAATAACTACTAAAACTGCTATTACTATATGAATACGAATATTTCTGTTATATCTTATCGCTACTTTTATGCCTTCTATGGCATATCCTACTGATTCAATGAATGTGGGTTTATCGCCTTTCATTTCTTTGAAGATTTATATAACCTTTTAAATATAATAGTCTTCTCAAAAAGAATAGCAGATGTGAACCATAGAAATCCAGCGATGAATCCTCCGATTACATCGCTTGGATAATGCACGCCTAAATAGATCCTGCTTATTCCAATTAGGCCAATTAACGTAGCGGAGATTAAAGATATAACTATAGTGAGTTGTTTATTTTTCGTTTCTCTGAAGATGAAATATGAGAGAGCAGCAAAGAAAAGAAAGCTGTTCATGGCGTGAGCTGAAGGAAAGCTAAGGCTATTTTCATGAATCAGCGGTAGGTTATCTGGGCGAGGGCGCATATATAGGAATTTTAAAAGTATATTTACGAGAATTCCCGAGTAAAGAATTCCTAAATAAATCCCTACATCTTTCTTTCGAACATTTCCAATATAAAGAATCATTATGAGGGAAAGTAGAATGAGGGAAATTCCGCTTGCTAATGAGGTAAAAAGCAGCATTATAGAATCAAGGGTGGGATTGCGAAATTCTAATATGAAATTTGTTATAGTGAGATCGATAAGTAGAATATCGTTTTCAATAATCTCGTGCCCAATTTTTAAAAATAAATACATTGAGGCAAGACTTACTATTATTCCGATTATTATTTCAGCAAATAAAACTAAAGAGAGGTGCGAGTTTTTTAGAAAATTTATAAATCCTTTGATGTTTTTCATGAATCTTATTCTAGTATAGCAACGAATTAGGAATTTTTTTTGGTACACTTAGTACGTGAGAAAAAAGAAATCTAAAATTTTTATATTAGGGTTTCTAACCCTTTCTCTTATATTAGTTATGATTTTACTTAATTTTTTAGGTTCCAAGAAGCAATCAATTGAGCTTGGAGGTAGTACTCGAGAATATTTACTCCACTTGTCTCGTTCTCATGATTCTTCTGAAAATTTACCTCTGGTTATTGCTCTCCATGGTTACACCGATAACCCAAGACTAATGGAATTTTATAGTGGATTAAGTAGAAAGTCTGATCGTGAAGGGTTTGTAGTTGTCTATCCATATGGAACGAAAAATGATACTGATAAAAATTTATCTTGGAATGGGGGCTCATGCTGCGGGAATGGAGTTTTAAGCAATGTAGAAGACGTCCAGTTTATAAATTCTCTGACCGACGAACTGATTGAGAAATACAAAATTGATCCCGAGAGAATTTATATTGCAGGTTTTTCAAATGGCGGACTTTTAGCGCATAGGATCGCCTCGGAAACGCCTGAAAGATATAAGGCAATAGCTGTAGTATCAGGGGCAATTGGCGGAAAAGTTTATAAAAAATTACCTCCTTATATTATTCCTAATCCTAAAAAGCCGGTCTCCATGCTTTTAATGCATGGAATGAAGGATAGCCGTATTCCTTACAAGGGCGGGCTAAATAATAGTAAAGACGGCGAATTTAAATCATTTAAAGAATCGAGTGAGCTATGGATTCAAAATAATAACTGCAAAGGTAGCCTAAAGACAGAAAATAAAGTATCAATTAATGAGTCGTTTGAAAATTGCGAGAATGAGACTCGAGTCGAACTATATTCTGTTAAAGAAAGTGGGCATATGTGGTTTGGTGGAATTGGAGAATTATTTAAAAACCTAAAAGGCGAAAGTATATCTGCGACAAGTATTATCTGGTCATTTTTTAAAACTGCAAAATAAAATTCAGATTTGCTATACTGATATTATGTTTCTTCTTACTCTTCCAATGAAAATCTTTGGACTTACTGGCACTCTAGTTTTAGCAGTAGTTTTATATTGGCTATTTATAGGTACTGGAATGAATTTAGATAGAAGCGGAAAATGCGACTCTGGAGTGGCAGTAAGCGCTAAAAATCCTGTTTCAGGTGTTCACAGGACTTTTTCTAACGAATGTAAAATTCCAGTGGGCTGGCAAAAAGGTGCAGTTGTAGCTCTTTAATTCTTTTCTACGGATTGTAGAATCAAAATACCCTCCTAATTCTCTTTTTACTCCATATACTATTTATTATTTAATTAACAATTAACACTGTGTTCTTACATTTCTCTAATCTTTTTAGATGAATTGCTTAGCTATTATGAAATCATGAATGGTATTTCTGTGGTAATCCCAACATATAATGAAAAAGGGACAATTGGTGATTTGATCAAAAGGATAGTAGCTCCACTTGAAAAGGAAGAAATTAGCTATGAATTAATATTTATTGATGATAATTCTACGGATGGAACTCAGCAGGAGATTTTAAAACATGATCGAAAAAAACCCGTAATTTTTGAACTAAAAAAGGGAGAGCAAGGAAAAGCCTACTCTTTACTGCAGGGATTTAAACTAGCAAAGTATGATGCTATAGCCATGATTGACGCTGATCTGCAATATCCGCCCGAAGTAATTCCAAGTATGTATGAAAAACTGGATCAATTTGATATCGTAGTGGCAGAACGAAGAATAAGAAAAACCAGTTTTCTAAGAAGTTTGTTGAGTCATGGATTTATTAGATTTTTTGGAAAAACACTTCATCACCTAGAAACTGACGTGCAATCGGGCCTAAAGATATTTAAAAAAGAAATTTTTGAAAAAGTTGAACTTAACCCCACTCCTTGGACATTCGATTTAGAATTTTTGGTTAGATCTAGAGAGCAAGGTTATAAAATTACAGGACATCCAATTACGTTCGAAGAGAGAAAATATGGAAAATCAAAAGTATCCATTTTCAAAACGATTTTTGAGATCGGGATATCTGCAGTAAAGCTTAAGTTTAGCAATCAAGCAATTGTAACTCAGTCATCGGGTTTAAATAAATTAAATAGTCATCAGTTTTTTCATAAAGGAAATAAATATGTAACATTTAATCAGTTTAGGCATGGCGAGAGTGCATTTTCCAGTATAAATGCAAGACAAAAAAATATTTTAATAATGATTGCTGTTCTATTTTTAGTTGGATTGGTTATAGATTGGCATTTAACCATAATTTTGGGAATTGCTTTCTTAACTATTGTTTACTTAGCTGACATAGTGTTTTATTTATATCTAACAATTAAGAGTTTAGCTACAACTCCTGAAATTCTATTTAAACCCGAAGAGCTTCAGAGTATTCCGGAAAACGAATTACCCACATACACAATATTATGCCCGCTATATAAGGAGTGGCATGTTTTACCGCAGTTCGTGAAAGCTATAAACGATTTAGATTATCCTAAGGAAAAACTTCAAGTGCTACTTTTACTTGAAGAGGATGACGAAGAAAGTATAAATAGAATTAATTCAATGAATTTACCTTTTTATTTTCAAAAACTCGTAGTCCCGCATTCTATGCCAAAAACTAAACCAAAAGCATGTAACTATGGATTACATTATGCTACCGGAAAATATTCTGTTATTTTTGATGCGGAAGATATACCGGAAAAGGAGCAGTTAAGAAAGGCTGTGGTAGCGTTTAACAAGTTACCTGGATCAACAATTTGTCTTCAGGCAAAGTTAAATTTCTATAATCCAAAGCAAAATTTACTAACACATTTGTTTACATCGGAATATTCACTTTGGTTTGATTTAATTTTACCAGGGCTTCAATCAGTTAACGCTCCGATACCTCTTGGTGGAACCTCAAATCATTTTAGAACAGCAGATCTTCGAAGTATGAATGGCTGGGACGCATTCAACGTGACAGAGGACGCAGATTTAGGAGTTAGGCTAGCATCTAGAGGACTTAAAACAGCAATTATTGATTCTACTACCTATGAGGAAGCAAATAGTCTAACGAGAAATTGGTTGGGTCAAAGATCAAGATGGATTAAGGGATATATTCAAACATTCTTAGTACATACAAGAAAAAAGAATTCTAATCGCGGGATTAAAGATTCATTATTGTTTCAATTTGTTATCGGAGGAAAAATATTTCTGTTGTTCATTAATCCCGTTATGTGGATCATAATTCTCTTATATTTTGGATTAAGGCCAATATCCGGACCTTTTATAGAATCTTTTTTCCCTACTCCGGTGCTGTATATGGGAGTAGCGTCTCTTTTGATAGGTAACTTCGTTTATCTTTATTCGTATATGATTGGCTGTGCTAAAAGAGAAAAATATGAACTCATTAAATATGCATATCTCGTACCTATATATTGGCTGATGATGAGTTTGGCGGCCTGGGTTGCACTGTATCAGCTTATAAGACAGCCTCATTATTGGTTCAAAACTCTTCATGGGCTACATTTAACACCAGAAAATAAATCTGCTTTAGCTTCATAAGAACATGATTAATAAATTTCATTCTAAGATAAATTATTTGTTGGATAAGCATCCCAATCTAATTATTTTTATTGTTGCTGGTGTTTTAAGTTCTATTTCCACAATTTATTTTTTTACCCAAGGGCAAATAACTGCTTACGGAGACTCTGAGTCACATTTAAATATTGCAAAAAGGGTTGTAGCCAGTCCTACCCCAGGATTTGCACAGCTTGGAGGAATATGGCTCCCGTTGCCGCATTTATTGATGACACCTTTCGTCTCGATCGATCAATTATGGAGAACTGGGCTAGCTGGTTCAATTGTATCCGGTATCGCTTATGCTATCTCGAGTTTATTTATTTATAAATTAATTTACTTGCTGACTAAAAATAAAGTAGCCTCTGTTTTTGGTTTTTTAGTTTTTGCACTAAATGCAAATATTTTATACATGCAATCCACACCGATGACCGAGGTTTTGTTAATTGCTTTCTTCATTCTCTCTATGTACTTTTTTATAAAATTTATATTAAATCATAATGATAATATCTCCCTCATTGCCGCAGCTTTTTTTGGTTTTTGTGCAACTTTAACAAGATATGATGGGTGGCTGCTTGTTGGAATAGAAGCTTTAATTATACTGGCTATCTTTGTAAAAAATAGATTTAGCGTATTCTATCAAGGTCTTTTTTTCTTATTCTCCACACTAGGTTTTGTCGGAGTTTTAATTTGGTTAGCCTGGGATTTTTTAATTTTAGGAGACGCCTTGTATTTTACAAATAGTCCTTTTTCCGCTAAATCTCAGCAGCAGGGATGGTTAGCGCGTGGTGAATTGCCAACATATCATGATATTGTTCAGTCCTTTTTATATTATTCAGTAACCTCGCTCCATAATATTGGATTTTTAATATCAATATTAGCTGTCCTATCTTTGATTATTTTAATTCTGGATAAAAGCATAAGACAGAGAATATTTATAATTCTATTATTATTTGTACCTTTTATTTTTTATGTATTAACTTTGTTTATGGGACAATCAGTTATCTTTATTCCTGATTTAACTCCAAAAAGTTTTGAATGGAATTTGTTTAACGTAAGATATGGAATTATGATGGTGCCAGCCGCCGCAATTCTATTAGGATATTTGTTTTCAAAAAGATTCCTTGCTCTAAAGTTATTTATAGTAATTGTACTATTCGCTCAATCTTTATTGTTTTTTAGTGGAATCCAAAAAACTATTACCCTTGAAGACGGAACAGTAGGCTTATCTTCTTCAAAGAAAGTAGATGCAGAGAAATTTTTAACGAAGAATTATAAGGATGGATATGTATTAATGGATGACTATGCAAGATCAGTGAGTATTTTAAGAACAACTATACCAATGCAAAATGTTATCTACATAGGAAATAAACCTTATTGGGAAGAGAGCTTAGAGACTCCTGAAAAATATGCAGAGTGGATTGTTCTTCAGAAGGATGACACTTTATGGAAAAATTTTATGGAAAATAAACGTAAAGAAGAAAGACTGTATAAATATTTTAAGAAAACATATACTTCTAATGAAATTTTAGTATTTCAGAGGTCAGATGTAGAAGTAAGTAGAGGAAATTAATTTTTTTCTACGGATTGTAAAATCAGTACACTTCCTTCTCTCCAGCTATCTGTATTTCCATCGTCAAGTTTTATATCAGTTCCTTCCAGGTCAACTCCCATTAGTGTTCCAAGTTCTTCTTTATTCATGATTCTTACCCTTCCTTTCAAGTGTACGCTAACAGTCTCCCCTAGTCCGAGCTCTGTTCCGGTGGTGTCTTTAGGGAGTTTAAAATTATCTCTTCCTACAACAATTAGTCTTTTTCCTCCGCTCGAGAGAAATCCTCCGCTCGATCCTACTGTGAATACTCTTTTAGTTACCCAGTCAACAACTCTTGATTCTACTTCAACCTCTAAGCCATCATAGACTAGCGGATCAGTTACTATATCATTTACTGAAATGATTTCTTTTTTAACCTCGACACCTGGAGTTAGTTTGGCTGTAGTATTCGTAGTGTTTCTTGTATTTCGATTTGTATTAGTATTTGGGGTGATTCTACTTAAAATGAAAAGTACAACAAAGACTACAATGAACAAGATTACTCCTATCGTAATAATTATTTCTCTTTTTCCCATTTTAAAATTAGAACCTATTCATATAATAATATAACAACCAAAGTTGAGCAAGCGGGTGAATTACAGGAGAGACTGTAGTTTAAATCCTCCTTTTTATAAAAGAAGTTATCTTCTTAACCTTTTCAGTTTTGCTTTTTGCGTTTTCTGGGATTTCAAATTCATCGTGAATTTCCCCAACTAAACTTTCAACAAGATCTTCTAGGGTAACAATTCCACTAGTTTTATTATTTTCGTCTTTGACTATTGCCATATGAACTCTTTTTTCCCGTAATAAAATCATTGCATCATCAATTTTTTTATTCTCCGAAATTTTTGGAACTTCTCTTATTATTCCCATTTTTGATAATTTTCTTTCTCTGTTTTTAAATAAAAAATTTAAATACACTTCCCTAAAGCTCTCAAATTTATTTTGAGAAAATAGATTTTTATAAACGTCTTTTACGTGTATAAATCCTAAAATATGATCAATATTGTCTTGATATATGGGAAATCTGCTGTGAGGATTTTTTTGAAAAATTTTAATCATGTGTTTTAGCGATGTATCTTTTTCAAAAGCTATGACTTTGCTTCTTGGAATCATAACTTTTCTAACCGGAGTATCTCCCAACTTTAGGACGCTATAAACCATTTCAGCCTCCTTTTTTTCAATCGCTCCCTCTTCTGCGCTTTGGGCTAAAATCATTTTTATTTCTTCTTCTGAGTGGACTAATTGGTGACCAGTTGGCGCTTTAAATCCAATAGCCTTTAAAACTAAAATTCCAGCGCCGTTTAATACATAAATAAATGGTTTGAAAATTGTAGTGAAAAGAAGAAGCGGTCTTATAATCCAAAGAGAAGTTTTTTCTGCTTTTTGTAAAGCAATTGACTTGGGTGCAAGCTCACCTAAAACAATGTGGAGAAAAGTAATAATTGAAAAAGCAATTGAAAAAGCTAGACCATGGCTAGAGATAACTGCTAAATTAGCTGGTAAATATTCATCAAGAAATGGTTCAAAAAAATGTGCTAAGAATGGTTCCCCTACCCACCCCAGAGCAAGGCTCGCAAGGGTAATTCCTAATTGAGTTGCAGAAATATAGGTATCTAAATGATTTAGTGCATTTTGGACAAGTTTTGCTGATTTATTATCCTTTTTAGCAAGTTCTTCAATTCTGGTTTTCCTAACTCCAACTAATGCAAATTCAGAAGCGACAAAGAATCCGTTAAGCAAAACGAGAAAAATTATGAGGGCTAACTGAGGAATGATCTCCATTAAAAAAAGAGTATAGCATACTCATGCCAGTATTAATTATTTCTACTATCTACTGCGGTAATCCTCTTTTAGTACGCTTATAATTACGGTAATTATAAATTAGAAGGTTCTGCCTTGGAATTCGACATTGCATAAAATATCTTCTATTTCCGGAAGATTTGCTCCAACTGATATTTTAGTAACTTCAATTCCGCAAAATCTTAATCCACGCACTAACGCTAAGCTTGGAAAATCATCCACGGGAACGTCTCGTTTTTCGCCGGGATTAAGTCCGTAAGTATATCTTTCGACTAATGCTTTGTAGGTCGCCTCATGGATTATTGCTCCATGTACTGCTTGATCGGGGCCCACATGGTCTACGAAGGATCTTAGAAGAGCCTGACCTATTCCCAATCCCTTTGCTCCGTCATCTACCATTACATTTTCTATATTCCATCCACCGGTATCGTAGTTACGTACATATTGCAGATAACCTACTCTTTCGTTATTTACGAAAGCTTTTAGACTGCTGGAATGTTTATATGGATCCTCATATTTATGAATTACTTGAGGAATCGGTCTTTCGGAAATTGCCATGTGGGTATTCTACATAAAATTTGCTCCCAAATCAAACTATAGGTCTTAAAATATTTAGCCTTGTAAGGTCTTGCCCCACGAGGTCAGTTGCGACAATTACCCCATGCTGATTGAGTGTTTTGCTTGAATTAATCGATTATTTACTGATATAATCCGAAGCTTATGAGTGAAATAAAGATGTCTAGAAGAATGGGAGCCGTAGGAGTTGTAGGAATGACAGCAGTCCTTGTTGCAGGTTGCGGAAATGAAGCGCCAAAACCTACCCAAGCTGTGGACGCGACATTAAAACCGACGGAACTATATGATCATAGGGTTGCAGTTCAGAGAGAGGAAAATCTAATTGTTTGTTTTACAGATGAAGAGCCAATTAGAGATGGAGTTAAATGGGCTTTTGTAGCAGATGTGGCATATTGTCCAGATACTGAAGCAAACTTAATTTTTCTTGGACAGAAAGGTCCAGTGATATCTCCATTCAGGCTAGATATTAAAAGAGGACAGGATTATTTTGAACATGCAGACCAGGAAGCTCTTAGAGAAAAAGGCAAAGACATTCCTCCGCCTTTTATGGGTCAGTGATTATTTCCTAACAAATAAGATGGCATTTGGAATTGCTCTTCCCGGACCTACTCGATAACCCCCGCTCCATAGAGCTGTTGAGCCGCCGCTATCAAGGTTCAGTGCATTTTGAATTCCCATTGTATGCAAAACTCTTGCCATTTGTGCAGCATTTACTCCGTGAACGACTCCGATATAAACGGTTGAACCAGTGCTACCAACAAAACTTCTGCTTCCTGCTCCTGCTCTTTTAACTTCATCATCTCCTCCGAAAACCACATTTCCGCCTGAGACTAATAATGGTTGGTTTGCAATAACTCCGTCTACTCCCGTATCTCTTCCCCACCCGGAACTTGCCCCGATAAATCTAGCAGAATTTCCAGAAAAAATTACCACTGGAACATTAGAGTAAACATTATTATCTGAGTTAAAATATTTTTTATTTTTATTCATAAGAAGTGTGTCGAATGAATTTGTTTTTCCTGCGCAAGATGGGTAACTTGCCGGACAAAAATAGGAGCCGTTAATTCCAGCAAATGCGCCACTTCTTGCAACATAATCTCCCAGAGATAGCACCGGGCAATTATCTCTGCAGTCTCCATCTGAGGCAGTATCTACAATTACTCGAGTTGAGTTCATGTCTGCCGCGACGATATCAACTATAAATTCACCAAAATCAGTCTTTACTTTCTGTCTGCTAAAGCCAGAGCCTGGAGCTGTATTATTAATTGCCACATTTGCCGTATTTCCTACTGCGCTTGATGCTACTGTTTTAGGAGCGTCTTGATCTATTTTAGCGTTAAGCTTCGTAAACTGGGCTCCAGCTGAAGCATAATCCCTTTTTGATAGTAAGTTTAAGTTTTCCGCAAAAGTTTTTTCATACTCAGCTACATTTCTTTTAGCATCCCTGGCATCAATTATTTTTTCATATAGAGTTACTGCTTGAGAATACGTTTTTTCAATGCTCTGAATCGTCGACTCAAGTTCTTTATTTTTCTTAAATTGATCCTCGGATTTTAATTTGGTAAGTTCTGCCTGAACCCTTTCGTTAGTAGCTTTAAGTTCTTTATTTAAGTCTGTTGATTGTTTGTAGAATGTAAAAAAGCCAATTGCTCCCAGAATTAAAACACCGCTTAATATTGGAATGATTTTCCGAGCGGTCAAACCTAACTTTGCAAAGCTTGATTTAAATTTGTTAATCACTTTTTTGAAGATTTCTTGTGAGATTCCTCTATATCCTTGTGAAGTTCTTTTTTAAGATCATCCGCAGTTTTTTTAATCTTATCTTCAATATGATCTACCCTATCAATGAGAAGTTTCCAGATTTTATCGTGATCATCATTCGCAAGAAGCACTAAAAATTCCTGTTTATCTTTATCTGAAAGTTCGGACAAAACAGAATCTAAAATTGCGTGATGCAAATTTTCCTGTGCGAGATCTATTAAATGTTTTCTCTCAGCCTGCGTTAGCTCCATTTCAGCCAAAGCAAGACTGATTGAGGAGGTTTCTATGACATGAGTGTAAAAATGTTTTTTCATATTATTATTGTAAAGCCTTAACTGGTCCTAATGGAATAGCGTTATTAGGATCTTCTACGAAAAAATATAGAACCGGCCCTTTTGCAGCTCCATCAACGCGTTCCAGATGCTTCATGACCTCAGGGCTTCCTCCAAGATGTTTTCCTGTCCACTCAGCTGGTCCGGCATCTCCTATTACGGCGACTACTGCTTTTCCATTCTCAGGATTTACTACAAGCATTTTCCTGTATTTAAAAAAATCTCTATATTCCGCAACCCTATTATTAAAATCTGGAGCCAGGAAAGTTTGGACTGCTATGTAGTATTTCTCACGCATTACGTCTTCTTCTGTCATTTGGGATTTAGATGTCGTGAAGTATCCCCAAGCCCCAAGTCCAGGTGCCATTCCAGATGAATGATATTTTTCAGCGTCTTCCTGATTCCCATCAAAATGTGTCGCCATATTGTCCCCAGGATATCTTGCTAGATGCTGTTCTGAACCGATAAGTCCGTAGCTTCTGTTAAGTCTTAAACCGTTAATTTCCGGAGCTACAGTCATCCCGAAGTTTTTAGAGAGAATCGCACTTACAGTCGCTTCCTCGCTTCCGGTAAGAGGTCTAACTAAATCTGGGAGAGCCTTAGAAAGATCAGTAATTAGAAATACATCAGTATTAATTTTTTGAGCTTCCTGAGTCGCTACTTTTACTTTGGAATTCATGGAGTCTTTTTGAATCGGAGACGTAAGAAGAACCAGGCTTCCTAAGGAGCCAACGGCTAGTTGTTTTGTGTTATCTGAAAGCCATTTAAATGAATCAGAATGTTTTTGGGCTATAGTTTCCTGGAGTTCTTTATGTCTTTTGGTCCACTTATCTTTAAGGAATTGATAATTAGGAGACTGCATATAAAAATTGTAACAAAAAATAGTTGTTACAAGCAATTTTTTGGTGTTACAATAGCCATATGGCAAAAATATCTGAGGAAATGCGAGAAAAAATGTTTGAAGTCGCACTATTTTTAGTTGGGCTAATTGGTCTTTTAATCCTTTTTACAGTACTTTATCAGGGGCCAAGATTTATTTTTAATAAAGTTCTTGAATACTTCGGAATCTCTGTTTAGTTTTGAATAAAATTATAACCTCACCCTTTCCGACTATATATATTCTACTAGCCGCCAAAAAGAGTGAGGTTAATAAATACTTTTCAGTAGTCGATTGGTTTACTTTTTCGACATTTTCATCCACCAATCGTAGAATAACCAAACACCAGCTACTCCTACTAATACGTATACTAGCCATTCGACTTGTGGCCAAGCACCAAGAACCATATTAACTATGTTCCAGTTAGCGCCCATAAATCCACCGAGTCCAACGAGACCCCAGTTAACAGCTCCAACTACCACTAAGAGTGTTGCAACTAATTCAACCCATTTCATTGTATCTTTGCTCATGTAATTCACCTCCCCTCTATAATTTGTCTTTACATATTTAGTTAGACATATACTAAAAATTCTGTCAAGTGCTACTAAGATTGAGGGCGTTTGAATATTTATGTTCTAGTTTTGTTCTATTGTTTTGCGTAAATAATTTCAGTATATTTATAATTATGTTTGACTTTCTGTCCAGGTTAAATCCCCTCCGAGCGTTTAAAAAAGTTCTTAAAATGTACGCCTTCTGGATACTATTATGAAAGAAAAAGTAATTCTTCATATAGATTTCGATTCTTTTTTTGCTTCGTGTGAACAGCAGTTTGACCCCGCTCTCCGAGGAAAGCCAATAGGAGTAACAGCCACCAATGGCAGAACTTGCATTATTGCAGCGAGTAGGGAGGCAAAAAAGTTTGGAGTTAAAAATGTAACTAGAGTTTGGGAGGCGCAAAAGCTGTGTCCTCAGATTTTTACAGTTCCGGCACATTTTCAGAAATATTGGGAAATCACTCAAATATTTTTAAATATCTGTAAAGATTACTCGCCATATGTCGAGCTTTTCTCACTTGATGAGGTGTTTATAG
This sequence comes from uncultured Gammaproteobacteria bacterium, assembly GCA_964490105.1. Taxonomy (GTDB): domain Bacteria; phylum Patescibacteriota; class Microgenomatia; order Levybacterales; family UBA12049; genus 2-01-FULL-39-10-A. Next base: position 218,265 of record CAZAZU010000001.1, read on the forward strand.
ACATTACTTCGACAGAGCATCTATTTGGAGACAGATACAAAATAATTGAGGTTATTAAAAAGAGAATAAATGAAGAGATTGGAGAATACATAACTGTTTCAGTGGGACTTTCCTATAATAAGCTTCTTGCGAAGCTTGGTTCTGGTATGAACAAGCCGAACGGGTTTACGCAAATTCTTCCAGAAGATGTAGAAAGCGTATATTCAAAAGTAGAATTGACTGATTTTTGCGGAATTGGCGAGAGAACCGCCATAAGACTTAGAAAAATAGGAATTAATACTCCCCTTCAGCTTCGCGCAGCATCTTTAGACTCGTTAATAGAAGAGTTTAAAGATGTTGAAGGACATTTTCTTAAAAACTTAGGGCAAGGTGTGGACGTTTCTGAAGTGGTCCCTTACTATCTGCCTCAGGAAACAAAATCAGTCGGAAGAAATTACTGTATGCCAAAAAATGAATATGATCAGAGGGTAATTCTTCAAAATGTTTTTGAATTATCTGAAGAGATTGGAATTAAGTTAAGAAGACTTAGCAAAAAAGCTAGAACAATCGGTCTTTATTTAGGTGGAACTCAGACTTATCATGGGAGAAGAACCTTAAGCTATCATATAGATAAAGGGTCTGATATTTTTGGTCTTTGCAAAAACTTATATGATTCTTGGGGGTTAGGGAAAATGAATAGAGAAGACGCCATGGTTAGGCAGATTTCTGTATGGGCAGGAAATCTTGAGGATTCAGTCAATCTCACTCTTTCTCTGTTTGACACAAAAGTTAAAACTTCTAAAATTCAATCAACCATTGATTCTTTAAATGAACGTTTTGGAGACCACACTATTAGGAACGGATTTTTAACTGATGGTCCTAAGTTAAAAACAGTACCAAATGGATTTATGGCAGATAAATTTGAGAGACAGAAATTAGTAGGAACAGTTTAGATCATGCAGACTCTTTTGGCTTCGTCTAGAATTTCGTCTCTTTTGTTAAGAGGAATCGAAATTTGATTTATGATTTCAGGATTCTCACAAATACTTTTTACTAAAACTATATTTTTTGCGAGCAATTCCTGTTTTTGCGGCATACTTAAGAAAGATAATGAAGTAATAGGATAAAGCTTGTACTTTTCTACTTTTTCCCTAAGGCTCTCCCCTTCCGGATGTTCCCAGCTAAGAATTTTTACATTCTCACAATCTGAATAAGCCAAGGCATCTACTGTAATCTTAGTGTTAGTAACCAGCATAACTTTTGTAAAACCATGCTTCTCTTTTAAGTCATCAAATCTGGCTTTTGTGTATAGAGCGACCTGAACATCAGAGCGAGATCCTGGACGATTATGGAATTTACACTCCACCATAATTTTTTCATTTGCGTTTTGAGCAATTATATCTACTTCATGAGTTACGCATTTACCCATTAGTGTTTCTCCGACTATGGTTTCAAAACCTTCCATTTTTAAAACTTCAGCGATGTAAGCTTCAAAAGGAAAACCAGTGGGACCTAAATCCATAAGCGCGCGTTTTAGGGAATATTTATTTTTATAGTAGGGGCTTTTAGTGTGTCCTAAGTATTCTTCCAGATGATAATAAATTTCATGAGTCGGAATATTTTCGTAAAGATTTGATTTAACGTGTTCTACTACTTCGGCCTGGAGATTTTCAGGGATACCTGCGCGGTGAATCGAATCGATAAGTTTTTTTTCTGAAAAATCTTCTGACTCTCCGTTGGCTTTAATAACTTTGGGCATAAGTTAATATTATCAAGAACTTATTCTTTTGAATACATAAAAATTATCTTGATTAAAAATTAAAATAAAATCAGGATCTTTAAGGATATTTTCTAAAGCTTTTAATTCATATTCATTTGCAGACCGGGTTACTAAAAATAAAACTTTATCAGCCTGCCCAATCCCATATGGGACAACATAGATATTTTTTCTGTGAGAAAGATGAGAAGCTAAATTATTTGAAGCACTGACTGATTCATGCTCTGGAATTTCTTTTATTTGCTTATCTACAGCATCTCGAATCGGAAGTGGTTTTTTGAACATATCCAGGTTGGGTTTTTCAGCTCCTGGCAAAGGACCATAAGTATATGCACTTATTAAGGTAGTAATAAGAATTAAAACGGCAAATGCCATGAGGGGCACTTCTGGGATATATTTTCTAATTAACTTTATTGCAAATATTGCGGAGATAAAAATGAACGGAGTAACGGTCGCGCTATATTGATAATAAATCTGATGAAGTGTTGGATTTGTAGAAAGTAAATTTATTCCAAGATCCGGGCCTGCAAAAATTAAATAAATTGGAGCAAGAAGTGAAAGATATCCAAGCGGAAGAAAAAGCTGTTTTAGATAACCAATTCTGTCGGGTAGAAAAAGTGTCTGAATGGTTTGAACTGGATTCAAGAAGATGTTTTTAATAATGTCTCCCGGGGAGCCTCCAAAATCTGAATAGTATTCCAAAGCAAAGTGAGCGCTACCCAAAGAGTTTGGGATTGCATGCCAGATAAGATAATAAAAAAGAAAAGCTGAAGCTAAAAATATAGATGTTCCTAATTTTCTTTGTTTGGAAATAAATAAAATATAAAGTCCTATTAATGAAGTTATAAACCAAACCTGTTCTTTTGTTATTCCTGCAAGGATTAGGAAAATGAGAGTAAGTGTGAAATATTTTTTCTGGATAAAATAAAAAGCTGCTAATAAAAATGTGGTTGCAAGTGTGACTGAATGGAAGTCATATAGGTTGGTGTATTGAACTGCAGGATTCAGGAAGTAGCATAGTGAAAGAGCGAGTGATAATGTTCGGTTTTCTAAAATATGCCGAGCTATAAGATAAACAAATACTCCTCCCAAAGAGAGAACAAAAGTCTGAATAAAAAGAAGCATTCGGGGGTCCTGCCAAAGAGCATAAAAGGGCGATAGAAGAATCAGAATAAAATCAGCGTGAAATGCGAGACGCGAGACTTCTCGAGTTCCATTAGGGTCAGTTAGGGTAAACAGATTTCCCTGAGTGGTATTCCACACGGTCTGTGTCATGTTGCCCAAGTCAAATCTTCCGGTGTAATAATTGTCGTATCTAAGAAAGCTCGCGATATTAAAATACACAGAATAAATAAAAGCAAAGAGTATTACTGTTAATTCCTGCCAATGATGCTTTATTTTTTTAAAGGTAATTTTTTCCATAAGAAAACAAAAACTAAAAATAATAGTTCAGACGCAATTAAGATAAATCTAGAAAATATAGCTATAAGAGCAGCCTGAGGAAGCAAAATGCTTTTTGAAAGACCAAATGTGACAACTGCCTCTCTTACTCCCAATCCTGACGGAGTTAAAAAAGAAAGATAGCCTACTAATAGTGAGAAGGAGAAAAATCCGATGTATTCAAAAAACTTTGAAAAATCTAAAGAGACTATAGAGTGAGCAGCGAAAAAAGTACCTGCCCCAAAAAAGATACAAGATATTACATAGATAAAGAAAAATATGAAATTATCTAGGGGCGTTAGGTTTGGGGTGATGTTTTTTATTTTTCCCAAAGGGAGTTTTTCAGAGAATAGAAATACCAGAGTAAAAGCAACTATAAATAATGAAAATACTAAAGAAATATACGGAATGTTTAATCCTAAATAGTTTATTGCTAGAGGAATTGAAAGAATGGACAGAAATAAAGAAGCTGATACTACTAATTCGATTTCGTATAAAAGACCTTTGGCGATAATTTTTTTTGGGACATTAAGTTCTTCGAATAAAGAAACTCTTCCTAAGAATGACCAAACATTTCCCGGAACAAACCTTTTAAGTTCTGAAAATTCCCATCTGTAAATCGTTTCTCTTAAATTAAGTCTATACCCTTCTTTTTCTAAAAATAATCGCCAAGCATATGCTCTTAAATAAAACCAAAAAAAGAAAAATAAGAATCCTAGTAAAAGATAGGGGTAGTTAATATTTGAAATATTTAAAATTGATTCTCCCCCGCTTTTAATTAAAAATCTAAAAATATATATTATTGCGATTATTGAAAGAGGCCAGCCTATTAAAAATTTTCCCCAGAAAATAATTTGAGAATTCATTAAGATAAATTATATCTGAAGTGCTTACTAAAACCAATAATTATGGAGTAGGTGTAACAGTAGGAGTTGGGGTAACGCTTATTGATCCCCCGCCTGAGTAGCTGAAGTTTCGAGTTAATGTTTTTTGAGCTGTATTAACAACACTTTTTACTCTCAAATCAAATTTAATATCTCCGCTTGGAAGATTGTATAGCGCGATTGACCTATCATCGTAAGATGACCATGAGCCATTATTTATCCTATAAGACCAAACTACTTCACAAAAACCAACTGGCTCATAAACTATATCTACTGATACTGGGTTTCCAGAGACATCATCCCCTTCTTCAGGATTAACTATGCTTATATCGCCAATTCCTGGTTTACACGCTTCAGTTGTGACAATTACTTCGTTTTCGTTGGGAGCAGCTTGAGTTATGACTATTGTTTCATTTCTTGGAGCTTCTTGTTTGTCTTCCTCTCTTAAATTATTAAGATTAAGGATTATAACTGTCAAAAGAACAGGAATAGTTAGAAGTGCAGTAAAAAACTCGATGTGGGGTTTTTTAGTATGAAATTCTTTTACGGATCTTTTTAAACCTCTAAAGCTTTTTGAAATTCCTTCCATATAATAAATTCAGATAAGACTAAATAATTGTATCAGATAGATGCAAATTTAATTACCCATTTCTCCTTCTGCTTTAAATCTTGCATCTGCATTTCTGATCTGTAGATAGGGGCTTTCTGAATTGCTTGCCATAAAGGACATAACCGCACTTCTCGCAGTTTTTAAATTATACCAAAGTGCATGTTCAGCGCTTACATCTTGTCCCAATTTATCCAGGTCGCCAAGAGTAAAATCAGTAGTTTGCTGGACTTGATTGTATAGAAAAAAATATGCGTCAACAGGAATTAGAATTTTATGTTCTGAAGCGAGTTTTGCATGCTCAATGATAGAGTCTGTAAGTCCTGGTGTAAGTGCCTCATTTCTTATAGGTGGTAAGCCAAGTTCTCCAAGATCTCTATTATTGCTCAAGACTAATGTGGAGTCTACGTTTAAATTTGTCATTAGAATGCTTGTATTGTCTCCACTAATTCTGTATGTGGGAAGAACTTTAAGACCTGCATTTTTTGCCTTTCGATAGTTATTAAATGCTCTTTCGGCTTCTCTTTTTGCTCGATCGGGATTGCCTAAAAATTTTTTTACAATAAATCTACGAGGTCGTCCTAAAACCAAAGTGTCTGTCAGGAATATTTGCCCAAATACACCTCCTCCATGTATATCCCTTTCACCCGTAATTTTTATCCAGGTAGGTGTCTTGTCATATTTGGTAAATTTAACTGATCTTCCGTGCGTAACTGATTCTGTCATCAGTGGAATTATAGTCTTTTTGTGGTAAGAAATCAAACTATAGGACTAAAAATTGTTTGATTTGTGAGCCGCACAGGATTTGAACCTGTAACCGATTCCTTAAGAGGGAATTGCTCTACCGTTGAGCTAGCGGCCCAGAATAATCAAAGATTTTCTGGGTAAACCCGGCATATTGCAAGCAATTTTCTAGATTAACCCGTTTTTTCTTCAATTAACTTTAACTTATATTCTCTTCTCCAGCTTTTTATTTCCCTTTCTCTTTTTGCTGCCTCTATTTGATTTGAGAACGTTTCATTATACACCAATTTGACTGGTAATTTACCTTTTAATGATTTTGCACCTTTTTTATTGTTATGCTGATAAACTCTACGTTTCAGATCTACTGTAATACCCGTATATAAGGTTTTATCGCTTGCTTCAACTATGTATAAGAACCAATCCATCTAAAATGTGTTTATTTTGCGTTTACGCAGAAAGTTTTCAGCGAAAACTATTCTGCGCGTCTGGCAGGAGTCGAACCCGCAACCCCTTCGTCCGAAGCGAAGTGCTCTATCCATTGAGCTACAGACGCTCGTGTTAATTTTACCAAAAGCCTATATTTTACTCAAGGAAAGTAAATTATCTGGGGTGTTGTGGAAGACCAACCATAGATACAACTCCTGCACCATATTCAAGGCCAGCACCGAAAGTGGCAAAAGCGACAATACTATTTCTTCTTACCGCACCACTTCTAACACTTTCGTTAAGTGCGATTGGTATTGTCCCTGCTGAAGTATTTCCAGAGCGTTTAATTGTTTTTACTGCTACTTTGTCCATAGAAAAATTTAGCTCATCCGCTACGCCTGTGATAATTTCCATGTTAGCTTGATGCGGTATAAAATATTCAACTGCTTCAATCGGAAGGCCCGATTCTTTAAGCGCAGCTCTCATCATTTGAGCCATTCTAAGTATTGCCTGGTCTTTAATTACGGCTCCATTCATGTGAAGGTAATGTTGGTCAGCTTCTTGTGTCTCTTTTGTTGTAAAAAGCTTACTTCCTCCAGCTGGAATGAGAAGATCTTGTGCAAATCTTCCATCAGCTCCAAAAGCAAATCCCATTTCTCTTGGTGCCCCTTCATCAGGCGTAACCATTTCAGTTACTACTGCTCCACCACCGTCACCGAAAATTCCTTTAAGTGTATTGTTGGGAACCATTCTTGATAGAACTTCAACGCCTGCCACAATTTGAGGACCACCCTCTCCTAATTCACTTGTAAGATCTACAAAGGAGGTTTTAAGTGCTTGAAGAAAACCTACGCAAGCATTTCCACCTATATCATAAATTCTTATATCATCCCTTAGTCCTAATTGTCTTTGAACTTCAGATGCTGCAGATACAGAAATATGATCAGGAGATGAGGTACCTACCATTAATGATTTAACTTCTTCTGGTAAGATTCCAGCCATGTTCATGGCTCCCATAGCAGCAATTGCTGCAAAATTTGATGATGTTCTTTCTCCTGGCGTAACCCAATGTCTAGTTTCTACACCGACTCTGCCTATTACTTTGTCAAAAGCTCGTGGAGTTGCGCCAATTATTTCAGCAACTTCAGGATTTGTTACTATTCTTTTTGGCAATGCTTCACCAACACCAGTAATAGCTGGCATAGGGGAACCTTCTGGGAATCTCATAAGGCGAAATAGTATCAGGTTGAGGCTATTAAGTCAATCAGAGTTAATTAATATTTTTACAAAAATCTACTCTGTGGAGGGTCGAGAGCCCATAAGTTTTTAAAGCGTTTCTATGTTTTAAAGTTCCATAGCCTTTGTTTTGAGCAAAGTTATAGCTTGGAAAAAGCTTGTGGGCTTCTTTCATTAGATTATCTCTGTGAACTTTTGCGATTATGGATGCGGCTGCAATTGATAAAGATTTTTGATCCCCCTTAATTATCGCTTTTTGATTTGGAATTTTTAAGTCAAAACCGTCTACTAGAATAAAATGATTCGGAAGATTGGCTAAAAGTTTGCCTAGCACTTTTCTAAAGACTTCAAAGTTAGCTTTTCCAATCCCAAATTTGTTTATAAACTCTAAATCTACTCCTTCAATTGCCCAAATAGAGTTTGCTTTAATAAGTTCAGAAAGTTCTTCGCGAAGTTTTGGTTTAACCAGTTTTGAATCATTAACAAGATCAAGAAAATCGTGTCTAAAATTCGGTTTAAAAATTACACCCGCTGCGATGATCGGTCCTGCAAATGCACCGCGTCCAACCTCATCTAAGCCAATTACATGATTAATATTTGAATTCCAAAAGATTTGTTCTTCAGAAAACGTTGGTCTGTTCTGTATTTTCATCAGGCAGAAGCGTAGTCTCGATTTCTTCAAGTTCAGGAAGATTTGCAACAGTCGATTTTAATTCACCATAAAAATTAGTCATGTTAATATCCAGTTTTTTAATTAAATCTTCTTGTTTTTTCCATCTTAAAGTTGTTGCTCTTTGGTCAGCTTGGAGAGAAGTGCGAAGCCCATTTACATTATCAAAATGAGACTGCATTCTATGTTTAAATCCGTCACTCATCATATAGTCTCTTATTTTCCCCCACTCTTCTTCTGTGTGATTGGCAGAAGATTTTGCATTAGCCACACTCGTTATGAGGAACCTTACATATCGACAGATACTAAGCGCATGTTCATAAGTGGTTATCCAAACTCCGTCAATTCTATCAAAAGAATTTGAGTTCTCCGGTAAAACTTGCGATACGATTATGGCCTCAGTTGCAGAGACTTTACCTGCGTCCTCTTTTAATTTGGTTAGCCAGCCTTTGCTCCAGGATTTTGTTCTTTTAGTTTCCCAAATAATGGAACCCATGATTTTTCCCTGGAATTTTACTTTCTGCCAGATGTCTGCGCCTTCTACTCCTTTTGGAATTGGGACAAATTCATCGTTTGGAAAAAGATTTTTTAATTTTTCTTCAAGATTTAATTCTAATGCCTCGCCTTGAAGTTGCTGAGAACCTTGCTCTAATTTTTTCTTTAAATCTTCGTTAGCTCTTCTTAAATCCTCAGCAAGCTTTTTAATCTGATCCATCTGAATATCTTTTTCTTTAAGCTTTAAAACTTGAGCTTCTTCAGCATTTTTTATGGCTTCTCTTTTTATTTTTTCTTCAGCTTTTTCTCTCTCTTCTTGTTCATGCACTAACTTTTCTGCAAGGAATTTTTCTTTTCTTTTCATTTCCTCAATTTCTTCTGATCGTTTTTTGTTTAGCTCTTCAAATTCTTCTCTGAGCTTTTTTTCATTTTCGAGTTTTTCTTTTGCTTTTTCTTCTTCAAATTGAGCCTTTAACTTTTTACTTTCCTCGTCTCTAACTTGCGCTTGAAGTTCATGAACAATTGCTTCTGAGAGTTCGACTTGCTTACCGCAATGGGGACATTTAACTGAATCCATAAGTTTTTCTATAATACGCTTGAGAGCTTTTCATTTCAAGTCTAATTTGCTAACCTTAACTTATGCGGGGAATTCTAAAAAATATTACATTTAATTCTATTTCACTTTTTGTATTGTCTGAAATGGTAGCTGGAGTAAAAGTAACTGGTGGTTATCAAACTTTAATTGCAGCGGGGTTAATTCTTACAATTCTAAATATGATTGTAAAACCTATTATAAATATATTCTCTCTTCCTTTAAATATGGTCACACTCGGACTTTTCTCTTTTATTACAAATGCAATTCTTCTTTATCTTTTAACAATTTTTGCTCCAAACATTTCAGTCAGTTCTTTTACCTTTAACGGATTTTCGTGGGGCGGATTTATAATTCCAATTATAAAGTTTAATACGCTTACTGCATTTATAGTGTCAGCTGCAGTTTTGGCTTTAATAATAAATTTCTTCAAGTGGCTTACTAAGGATTAATGTTTGAATATAAATTTGTAATACCTGTCATATGCAAAGTCGCTAACAACACCTTCGATTTCACTTAAAGGTGCATTTCTTCTTCTTAAATTATCAAAACGTATAATTATTGATTGAAGTGTATAAGGAGGTAAAACACCAAACTTATTGGCGAAATAAAAATCATTTGAGATTATTTCTGGGATCTGAGCTGGAATATCTTCAACTATAACACCTCCTTTTTGATGTGCTTCTTCGGCAGCTTTAATGCTGGCAGCAATATATTTTGGGTTTTCTAAAAAATCATTCCTAACTCTGTTTAGATCCAAACCGAGGGAGATGTTTTCGATTGCTATATGAACGCCCTGAGCAGTAACTGAAGCTGGACATCTTATGCTTGCTCTAGTAAACATTCCAAATCCGATAGCTGCAAGCGATGCTCCTGTCTCAGGGGGTCTTGGTATTCCGTATAAAAGTGGTCTGTCAGCGCTCATGACGGGTTATTTTACAGATCTTTATTTTTATTTGCAAATAAGCGGTATTTGAGGGTATAATAGCCATATGATTTTAGTAATTCTTGAAGCAGTTGTAGCAGTTCTTCTAATTGGGGTAATTCTTATGCAGGTTGCGGGATCAGGGCTTTCAGCAAGCTTTGGAGGATCTGGGGAAACTTTTAGAAGCAGAAGAAGTGTCGAAAAACTTTTGGTTTATCTAACTGTAATTCTAGCGATAGTTTTCGCAATTTTCTCAATCTTACTTCTTATCCCCTAAAAGGGCTTTATGATTTTTTTGAAAAGAAAAAGACTCATTTTTTGGCTTTTAAAAGCCTATTTAAAAAAATGGGGAAAAACAATCCTCGGATCTTTTACATTGGGTTTTGCTATAATTCTTCTTCTTTTTTTAAATAGAAATTTTCTAATCTCCCGTCTTCCAATCGTAAATCATGAGCATATAGGGATTGCTGGTGTTTATTCAGAAAGAGATCTACCTAATAATCTTCCTGAGGTAATAGCAAACAAAGCCTCGAGGGGTTTAACGAAAATTTCTTCAACCGGTGAAGTTAAGCCTGATCTTGCAAAGTCATGGGAGGTTAAAGACGACGGAAAAACATTTGTATTTTATCTTAAGGAGGGATTAGAATTTTCAGACGGTAAAGAGGTGGATTCTAAGTCCATTAATTATAATTTTGCGGATGTTACAATTGAACGTCCCGCAAAGCATGTAATAGTATTCAAATTAAAAGATAAATACTCACCTTTTCTTGTAACCCTTGCAAATTACAAGGTATTTAAAAAAAATTATGTTGGAGTTTCAAATTATAAAATTGGCGACATTAAAACTAACGGTGAATTTATAAGAAGTCTTGAGCTAACTTCTGGTAAAGATAAAGAAAAAATAGAATACACCTTTTACGATACTCAAGAAGCTCTAAAGCATGCATATGTATTAGGGGAAGTAACTTCAATTGTAGACATTAATAATTTGAATTATGCAAGAAATGTAAATCTAGATAGTTTTAAAAATACAAAGGTTTCTAAAAATATAAATGAAACAAAAATAGTAACGTTATTTTTTAATAATTCTGACTCTACTCTCTCAGATAAAAAAATTAGAAAAGCTCTCGCTTACTCACTTCCAGATGAATTTAAGGATGGAAAAAGAACACACACGCCCTATAAGGATGGATATTGGTTTAATAATCCAGCTGAAAAATTTCAGAAAGATCTGGAATATGTAGCGATTCAACTAGAAGACACAGAAGCGACAAAAAGCGGAACAAAATTAAATCTTAAAACATTGCCCCAATACGAAAACCTTGCAAAAGAAATTTCCAAATACTGGAAGGAAATAGGTATGGAAACAGAAATAGAAAGAGTTGAGGGAGTTCCATCTAATTATCAGATTTTTCTGGGAGAACTTCCCGTATTAAAAGATCCAGATCAGTATACTCTTTGGCATACTGGACAAACCAGCAATATCACAAATTATAGAAATTTAAGAATTGACAAGCTTCTTGAAGATGGAAGGCAGATTTATAATAAGCAGGAGCGAAAGCAGATTTACGATGATTTCCAGAAATATTTAATTGATGATATGCCTGCAGCTTTCCTCTTCTTTCCTTATACTTACACATTGAATAGAAAATAACTATTTAGTTCCGTTTGAGAGGAAATATTTGCTTCTTAGTTTCTTGTGATATGTCACTGCGAATCTGTGCGCCTCGTCTCTAATACGTCTAACAAGAGTTAATCCTTTTGAAGTTTTAGAAAGTCTTATAACTTTAAAATCTGTAGTTATGAGAAGTTCTTCTCTTTTTGCAATTCCAATAAGCGGTATTTCAATGTTACTTTCAAATAAAGCTTTATTAGCTGAAGAAATTTGGCCTTTTCCTCCGTCTACTATTATTAGATCCGGATATTGCCACTCTTTATGCGCTAATCTTCTTTTAATAACTTCTCTCATCATCGCAAAATCATTTGGAACAACTCTAGGAGGCCTTTTAATTTGAAATCTTCTGTATTCAGAAGAATTTTTTTCGCCATCTGTAAAAACTACCATGGATCCAGTTGCAAATTTTCCTGAAATGTTTGAAATGTCGTAACACTCAATTCTCTCAAGTTTTTTAACTTGTACTCCGTTTGAAATAAGCGCTTCTTTAAGTTCTTCTAATTCTTCATGTCTTATGTCACTTCTTAGATTTGGATTCAATTCATAATCAAAAGCAGTTTTACGGGGAGTTGTGATAAGAATTATTGCATCAATTTTCTTTTGGATTTCAAATGCTTTCTCAAAATTTTCTAATTTACTTTCTGAATCTCTTTCTTTTTCTAGTTCTTTAATTATTTTCTTTGTTTCACCCTGGAAAAATTGAACAATGTATTTAATATTTTTTTTATATTCTCTTGTTTGCTCTAAGGATTTAAACATTGGAGGGCATGGACACAAGCCTATATGAAAATATAAACAATTTCTTTTCGGGTGGTTTAAAACGGATTGGTAAGGAAAAATTCTTCTGACAATTTTTAAAACAACTTTTAAATCAGTTGAAGAAGGATACGGACCGAAATATATTGATTTACTATCTTCTTCACGACGCGCCAGTAAAACTTTTGGAATTTCTTCTCCTATCGTAATTCTTGCCCTGATATAGCTTTTCCCATCAGTTAATCTGATGTTATATTTCGGAGTGTATTTTTTAATTAGATTTGCTTCAAGAAGAAGAGATTCAAGTTCTGAATTGGTGTGAATAGTTTCAATTTTATGAATCTTTTCAACAAGCGCCTGAGTTTTTGGACCAAGGTCTTTGTTTAAGAAATATGAAGACACACGTTTACGAAGATTTTTGGCTTTCCCCACATATATAACTTCCCCTTCTTTATTGTGAAAGAGGTAAACGCCTTCTTTTTCTGATAATGATTGATATGATAAGTGTGAATAGTCCAAGTGTTATTGCTCCTAGAATTCCTATTATAAAGTAAACGTGTTTGTAAAAGGGTGAAATAATTATATTTTTCTCAATTACTTCTTTACCGATCGATATTTTAATTGTATCTGTTTCATTTGTCAAAAAATGTCTGGCATCAAATTTAACAGGGATTACTCTTTTCCCAGATGGAGGAATTTTATCAATGCTTAAATTTTGGACATTTGGAGTTAGGATTTCTGATTCTACTTTTATAGTTTGGTTAGGTGCAATCACTCCCGAGTCATTAGTTACAATTATTTCACCTTTAATCCCCAAACCGCCCAGATATAAATCTCTAAAATTTGTTGACAGAGTTAGTGTAGGTAGATCATCTTCGTAGCTTTCCGATGTCCTTACCTTTACGTCTTGTGTGCTTTTTTGACCTGGAATTTTATATCCGCCGGCTGGAACAGGATATTCACTGTCCACTCCTTTTATGGTGAATGCGAAATGATCAAAGTCAAAAACATTAAAATAGTCAATGCCCTCAGTCGTATTTTCCCAAGTGGGATCTACCATAATCCAGGCGTTTTTGTCTTCATCATAATACTGGGGCCAGGAATGCAGAACATCTTTTAGGAGAGATAAGGGGCGTTTTGCGGAATTATCTGTATTTGCATATCCCTCAACTGCCCTAGCAGGAATTCCAGCAGCACGAGACAGTGTAACAAACAAATCAGTAAATTCCAGACATACTGCAGAATTTTTGTCTGACAAAACTCCTTTTGCTCCAGCCCTAACTTGCACCTCTTTGACTCGTCCAGTATCGTATTTCAAGTTCTCAACCACATATTTATAAATGGCTTCGGGGGTTTTTAACTCATTGGCTAATTTTCTAATTTCCGGGTCACTAACTTCCCAGTATTTCTGAGGCTTTAAATATGTTTTTCGCTCATCTTCGGATAGGGAAATCTTTTTAGGTTTATGGGACAATTTTGCTTTTCCTAAAACTCTGACATCGTAATCCTCCGAAGGGAGAAGTCTGTATTTGGCAAGCCAGTTTCCGTCAGCGTCAATTATAACGTCGATTGGCTTTGGATTCATTTCTGAAATATTAACTTCCTGATAATTGTTGCTTGAAGGAATTGCGATTTCTGTAACCACAGGATAAAGATTTCTATTTCTTAAGTGATAGGTAAGATCAAATGAGTAAACTTGATTTTCCCCGTAAGCTATAGAAACACCGGACTTTCCTAAATCTTTCTTTGAAAATTTTAATGTATTTCCCGAGGCGGTTGCGCTTGGAATATTGGGCTTTATGATTGAGGGTTTTCCAAAACTATGAGGAACAACTACTGAGGTATTAAAAGATGCGTATTCTTCCTGATGGGTGATACCAGGGATATTTACTTCCCAGATACTTCCATAATTTTTAGCGATCTCAAGTGTATCAAAACTTACTGTAAATTTTTGAGTTTCATTTATTCCCACTACTTTTTCAATAAAATCAAATGAGAGCTGTGTTCCTTTATCATTTTTGGTTGGTTTTACATTAAGCTCTCCTCCTAAGTCGATAGCTTTGATATTTGAAATGTCCTCGAATCCAGTTTGAATTTTATAACTGCCTGCATAAAAACCAGTAGTATTGTTTCTGAGGTCAATGTCCATGATAACCTTAGTTGTTTGATCGGCGTTTACCTGATAAGTAACGTTATAAAATGTAGAAAATTTTTCCTGAGCGTAAATTTTATCGTTTGAGAGTATAAACAATGCGAAAAGAATAGGCAGAATTTTTTTCATTACAAAACTTTTTTTAGAAAGTGGCCTGTGTAGGACGCTGGATTTTTGGCAATTTCTTCTGGTGTTCCAGTTGCAATTAAATTACCGCCTCGTTCTCCTCCATCAGGACCTAAGTCTATTATATAGTCAGCGTTCTTAATAATATCAAGGTTGTGTTCGATAACTATTACAGTATTTCCTATATCAACAAGTCGCCTAAGAACGTGCAAAAGTTTTTCCAAGTCTGCAAAATGAAGTCCGGATGTTGGTTCGTCCAGTAAATATAGGGCATGGGAGCCTCTTTTTGAAAGCTCTGATGCGAGTTTTACGCGCTGCGCTTCTCCTCCTGAAAGAGTTGGAGCTGGCTGACCAAGTTTTACATAAGAAAGTCCCACATCGTTAAGGGTTAAGAGCCTGTTAGATAGTGGTGTAATAAAATTAAAGAAATTTGCAGCCTCTAAAACGCTCATATTCAGAACTTCTGAAATATTTTTTCCGTTAAATAAAACTTCCAATGCCTCTTTGTTGTATTGTTTTCCTTCGCAAACTTCACAGGTTATATAGACATCAGGCAAGAACTGCATCTCAATTTTTATTTGTCCTTCTCCCTCGCATGCCTCACATCTTCCCCCTTTAACATTAAATGAAAATCTTCCGGCACCGTATCCTTTAAGTCTTGCGTCTTTAGTTTTTGCAAAAATCTCCCTAATGTAATTGAATGCTCCGGTATACGTAGCGGGATTACTTCTTGGAGTGCGTCCAATCGGAGACTGATCAATTGAGTAAATGTGCTTTATGTTTTCATATCCCTGAATGCTCGTGTGCGCTCCCGGCTTTTCTCTGTGAAATGGATCTTCTAATTGTTTTAGTCCGTGATACAAAATGTCATTAATAAGCGTTGATTTTCCTGATCCTGACACCCCAGTTACAACAATTAATTTCCCTAAAGGGAATTCCACATCTATATTTTTAAGATTATGTTCAGTGGCACCTTTAATTATTAGTTTGTCGTTAATGCCATTAGGCTTTGCGCTTTCGACCTTAATCTTCTTTTTCTTCGAAAGATATGCGCCAGTTATTGAATGGGAGTCTTTTTTTATTTCATCAATTGTTCCCTCAAAAATAATTTGACCTCCCCCTTCTCCGGCAGCAGGTCCAAAATCAACTATATAATCTGAAGCTTCCATGGTTTCTTCATCGTGTTCCACTACGAGAACTGTATTTCCTAAATTTTTAAGCTTAATTAGAGTTTCGATAAGCTTTTTGTTATCTTTTTGATGAAGTCCGATTGAGGGTTCATCTAAAACATATAAAACTCCAGTAAGACCTGATCCAATTTGAGAAGCAAGTCTTATTCTTTGTGCTTCTCCTCCAGCCAAAGTTTCAGCACCTCTAGAGAGGGTTAGATAATCAAGCCCAACGTCGCTAAGGAATGTTAAGCGCTGTTTTATTTCTTTTAGAATTAATTTTCCGATAGATTCTTCTCTGTCGCTTATTTTACTGTTTAGAGATTCAATAAAGGAAAGAGACTTATCAATCGACATATCTCCTACTTCGACTATGGATTTCCCGTCTATCGTTACTGCCATTGCTTCTTTCCTTAGTCTGGAGCCGTTGCATGAAGGACAAACTTCATATCTCATGAATTTTTCTATTTGGGCTTTAAAAAACATTGAATCTGTATTTTGATATCTGTCTTTTAGTTCCTGTAAAACACCGGGAAATTTTTCAGTAATCGTGGTGTTTCTGCCCCATCTGTTTTCTCCATGGACGTAATACTCTTTGTCTCCTGTCCCTTTAAGTAAAATATCTTTCTTTTCGTTAGAGATCTCTGAAAGTCTCACGTTCACTGGAATTCCATTGTTTTGGGCAAAAGTTTTAAAAGTTCTAGTAAACCATGTATCGTGAGATAAGAGATTTGAAAAAGGAAGAATTCCTCCCTCTAAAATTGAAAGATTATTATTGAAAACCAAGTCACGATCCACCGTTAGTATATTCCCAAGTCCGTTACAGTTGGGGCATGCTCCATGCGGAGTATTAAAAGAAAAAATGCGAGGCTCAACTTCTGCTATAGATATATTACATACCGGACAAGCAAATTTGGTCGAAAAAAGATGATCTTCCATCTTTTTAGGAATTGAGGGAATCTCAAAGCCTTGATCTTTAATGTCCGCTAAAATTATTTCTCCTTCACCGAATTTAAGAGCCTGCTCAACGTCAGTAGAGACTCTAGAGCGATCAGTTTTATCATTTAGCATAATCTTGTCGATTATGACTTCAATTGAATGCTTGTTTGTTTTTATAAGTATTAGCTCTTCTGATAAATCAAAAACATGATTATCTACTCTGACTTGCTTATATCCTCTCTTTCTTAGATCTTCGAAAACCTGACCATACTCCCCTTTTCTGTCTTTTACGATTGGAGCCATAATCATAGCCTTCACTTGCTTAGCCCCCTGTTGAGAATGAAAACCCATGATTTGGTCTGTAATTTGCTCAGGTGAAACCCTGGAAATTTCTCTTCCGCAATTAGGACAATGCGGGTGGCCAATGCGCGCAAATAACAGCCTTAAATAATCATAGATTTCTGTAACAGTGCCTACTGTGGATCTTGGATTTCTTGAAGTTGATTTCTGATCAATTGAAATGGCCGGAGATAAACCTTCAATAAGATCCACGTCAGGTTTTTTCATGACTCCTAGAAATTGCCTAGCGTAGGAAGAAAGACTCTCAACATATCGGCGTTGTCCTTCTGCGTAAATTGTGTCAAAGGCAAGAGAGGATTTTCCGCTGCCAGAAAGACCTGTAAAAACCACTAATTTATTTTTGGGGATTTTAAGATCGACGTTTTTAAGATTATGCTCGCGGGCACCTTTAACAATAATACTATCCATATTTGAAGTTACTTTTTAGTAAGCTAATATTATAGTGGAAATTCAAAGCTCTGACAATCATTAGGGCCGCCACGATTCATATGCATAATAATTTCCCGAGTTACCTATGCATGCGAAAGGAGTATTTTTTAGCATATTCTCGTTATGCCCTGGTGAATCAATCCACGCCTGCACTACGTCCCCAGGGTTTGAGCTCATTGCTATATTTTCTGCAATCTCCGAATATGAGGGGTAAGGAAGATTCTTAGAGCTTACCCTGCTAGAAAAACCGTCATGATTAAATGCAGATGTAATTTCTGAGGCTCTTGTTTTTGCAAAGCTACAGGTATGAGCTTCTTCCGACACCGGGGAGAGGCCTTTAGAGGCTCGATATGCATTTACTTGTGAAAGAAGATCATTTGCTCCTGACGATGTTTGCTTGATTTCTGAAGTCTGATTAGGGGCTTGAGGGGCAGTGGTCGGAGTGAAAGTTATTACAGTTTCTTCTGCAACTGTAATTTTAGGCTTTGGAACAGTTATTTTAGCTGTTCCGATTTCTGCTGAGTTATTTGAAGCTACTCTTATGGTTTTTGGTTTCTCGATTATCAAAACAGTAGAGTTTTTTTTGTTTTGGATGTTGATTAGGAGAAGTACGTCTAAAATTATGATGCAAGTAATAAGAAAGCTTTTATTGATAGTCCAAAACACCAATAAATAATAACAAAAAGAAACTTAATTTCAATGAGTAATTCGACTATTTATAGGATTTGAATTTTATTGATATATTTAGTACACCTTGACACTATATTTTTCACATCTTAATATGGTGAAAAGTTAAAAAAGCGAAAATATCAACGATTGACAAGCTTTTTTAAAGAAAATTCAGACCGCAAACGGATGAATATGAAAACTGTCCAAATTAATTTAGACTATCTAAAGGCCTAGTATAGAAATATACGGGCCTTTTTTGTGGTTTGAGTTAAAAGCTTGAAAAACCTAGCTACGGTTGCGATTGCTGAACAGTTTGGAAATTGAGAATTGGAAAAGAGCTGCCCTCTTTTTCAATATAAAAGTGAAACCATCCTTCATTAAAATTACGGATGGCGGAAGGAGGTGAATATATGTATAAAAGAAAATTTTTAATTAGTTCTCTTACTGGATTGCTTGCTGTATTTCTTGTTTCTGTAACGGTATTTGCAGCAACACTAGTAGTAAGTCCTGGAAATATGCAGGGTTGGACTGAGCTAAATTTTGACGATTCTACTTCAATTGACTCTTCTGCTACAACTACATCAGGGACAGAAAGTCTTTTAGCAAGTGGTCCAGCAGTGCCTCCGTTAGGAAGCGGAAGCTTAAAACAAGTAGTTGGATCTAATGGAAACGATGCCACTAGAATTCTAACATCTGATTTTAATGGATTAGCCTTGGGTGATTTGACTGAGATTACTTATAGCACCTATACCGATAATGCAGTTAGCGATCAGGCTGTTTATTTGCAGTTTAGAATCGATAAAGATGGAGACGGAGATACTGATGATAGATTGTTTTATGAACCAGTTTATCAAAATGGTACATATGGATTACTTGGATACAGTACCGTAGTTCCAAATCAATGTGCGGGCGACCCTTCATGTGTAATTAATGATACATGGCAGACATGGGATGCAGACGCAGGAGGCTGGTGGTCGGTCAATGATAGCGCAGGTGGTCCACCGCTTACAACTCTCGCAGGATACTTAACTGCTTATCCATTAGCAAAGCTTTCTACAGACGTACCCTCGATACGAGTTCAGTCTGGAGGAGGAGCAGGAGCGTGGGATAATTTCGTAGGATATGTAGATAAATTGGTTATTAATGGTACTACATATAATTTTGAACTTGAAGAACCAGCTGTAAGTCCATCTCCAACAATTACACCTAATCCATTTGCGGTTCCAGCTGAATGTACCGGAACATATGGTGCTCCTATTGTTGGGACAAACGGCTCCAATATTATTAATGGAACATCAGGGAATGACTTAATATTTGCGTTTGGTGGTGCAGATAAAGTTGATGGTAAAGGTGGAGATGATTGTATCGTAGCAGGTGGTGGTGCTGATTCTGTCAAGGGTAACAACGGGAATGACGTTATTCTTGGTGGTGAAGGCGCTGATGATCTTAAAGGAGAAAATGATAACGATACCCTTTATGGAAATAATGGTGCCGATAGTCTACGCGGAGGAAATGGATCCGATACTTTAATCGGTGGAAATAATTCAGATTCTGCAAGAGGTGAAGGAGGATCCGATACTTGCGACGCAGAATCAGAAAATTCTTGCGAGATTTAGCAAGACGTTTTCCGAATCGTATATCGAGAAAATTTTGCCTGCCCGCAATGCGTGCGCAAGCGAGGTAGGCGGGAAAGGAGGTGAATAAAATGACAAATTTAAAATTAAAATTAACAACGAGTTTAGTTACAGCAGCATTTGTAGCGGGAGTAGTTGCTCCAGCTGGTGCATTTGCAGCAACCAATGTAACTGTTTCTGGAAACGGACCTGACTCTACTAACAAAGTAAAAGTCAAAAACGTTAAGAAAACTAAACTCAAGCAATCAAATACTTCAAGCGTAGTTAATTCAATTGGAGTATCTCAGAATACTGGCGGTAATACAGCCAATGAGAATAACGGTGGGGCCGTTACTGTAACTAGCGGGAATGCTACAGCAACAGTAAATGTTACAAATACTACCGGCAGTAACTATATGACTTGGGATAGTGTTTGCGGATGCATGGTTCCTGATACAACAGTTGATATCAAGGATAACGGTGCAGATTCCTATAACAAAGTAAAAGTCGTAAATTATGACTCCACAAAAGTTAAGCAAAATAACACTGCTACTATTGTAAATTCAATTTCCGTTGGTCAAACAACCGGAGACAATGAAGCCAATAAAAACAATGGAGGCACTGTTGAAGTAACTAGTGGAGATGCTAGTGCTGAAATCACAGTTGAAAATACAACTGGTGACAATGTTCTTGGACCTATGACCCCATAAGGCTTAGAGCTACTAATAAAACCCTGCCTGAGTGCGCACGACGGCGGGGTTTTTAGTTTGTAGGAGTAGCAAAAACTAATAATCGTTTTAATGATGTTCCGATTGGCCAGCAGGTTTGGAGAATTAACTGGTTTTTATCTTGTTTTAAATACTCTACTTCATTCGGCCACACAACTTTCTTCCCAGTTACTTTATAAGTATAGATTTTATTATCTTTTTTGATTTGGATCTCGTCATTTTTTTCTAGCTCTCCAAGTTTTAGAAAAATAGTGTTGTAGTTACTTATTTCTACCGGATTTCCTGAAGAGTGGGCGAAAATAAACATACTTCCCTTTTCTCCTGGTAGAGATGTATTTTTAGCATGTGCCACTCCCTTTTTTAAAACCTCCTGGTACTCAGTCTCATTAAAAGCATTTACGTTGAAAGTGACTGGCGCTTGAGCATGAATTTTAGGAACTGAAATGTAGTTATTTGGAAGCGCTTGAATGTCAACAATTTTTGGAGGGAAAAGATATACAGAGATCAACGGATAAAAAAGAATAAAAAATAATGATATTGATCCCAATATCAAAAAATTTCCAATATATTTGGAAATTTTACTGTTCTTTTGTTTTTTAGTCTTACGTTTAGCCACGGGCGCTATTATAACACTAGCGTGCAAATAAGTAATTAGGAGATCTTCCGGACCGTAGCCGCAGGTACCCACCCAAGAAAAATAAAGCTATATTTCCTATCATCATAAGGATCATGAAGTAATCACCGGTGACTGGAAGGATTGATCCTAGAACTGATCCGCCGTTTGAACTTGTTCCGCCTGATCCGCCTCCGTTATTTGATGGCCCTGGGTTTGGATTGTTAGTTGGTGATGGTGGTGTTCCATCAGGTGGCGTTGTAGGTTTTTCGCTGCAGCAATCTACATCTACTAATCCTACATTTATGTCAGTGTTTTCGATTGTGGTTGCAAGTATTATGTCTCCAGTTGTAATTTCTACAGCTCCAGAATTTTTGTTAGCCTCATTTCCTCCAGTGTTAAGCTCCCATGAGGAATTATTTACGATATTAGCAGAATTATCGACATCGATATTTACACTGCTGTCGTTTACGAATGCTACGTTGTTATTTGAATCAGCTGCGTTGTCTGCAATTTTGATAGAAACATCTCCGCCAACACCATTTGAAGTTTTAACCTCATAAACATTAATTGAATTATTTTTAATAGTATCGACTACCTTTATACTCCCCGTATTGATAGTTACATTTCCATTGTTTTCATTTGCGCTGTTATAGCCAGTGTTTGCATAGCCGTTTACGTTATTTGAAATGTTTGCACTGTTATTAATTGAGACATTGTTATTAACGTTTGAAGAATAGTTAATGCCATTGCTTGATCCTGCGCCATTTCCCGTAATATTTAGCGCTAAATCGCCCTGGCAGCAATTATTTTCTGCATATGACTGGTTAATTCCCGCATTTATTATTGTCGTATCTACATTTACATCTCCTGTAGTTATATTTACTTCTCCCCCGTTGTTTTCTGAAGCGCTGTTGTCTCCTGTGTTTGCGCTTACATCAACGTTATTATTTACCTCTGCGGTATTAGTTTGGGTAGTAGAATTATTATTTGATTGTGAAATATTTACCGTATTGCTCGAGCCTTCTCCGTTTCCGCTTACTGAAATTTCATCTGCGTTCGCTAAATACGGATTCACGAATAGCGATAAAGATAATAAACCTAATAATATTTTTTTAATTTTCATAATACTTAACTTTCGCGGACAGTTGGCAGATAAAGGCAGGGGTTTAACTAGACAGTTTTTTTAAGAAACTTTTTGCGGGCAAGTATTCCGATTGCAAGTAAAGGTGTTGCTAATAAAATCCATGCCAGGTTAAGAGTCGCTTTTTTATTAGCGGAATCTTTGGTAAGTCCAGCTACTATTTCATTAGTATTTGCTCCAGCTACTTTTACTTCTACATTAGATTCATCATTTGATCCTGCTCCAAATACTTTAGGTAAGAATCCTGCTGCAGCAATTACGCTTGGTCCTTTTGCAACTACACTCGTAGAACTTGAGTTAGAGTTAGTGTTTGAATTTTGGTTATTTGAATTATTATTCTCTTGTCCACCCTGAGCTACAACCGGAGATGTATCTTTTTTGCTTCCAGGAGTCATGAAATCTCCATTCCAGCTTCCGAACACATTTACGAATGTAACAAGTAGTTTTCCTCCAGCGATGTTATTGTTTACAAAGTTAACGATGTTAGCGATTGCCTGTGCGTCTCCTGTAATAATTTCTACATCGCCATTATTTTTATCAGCTTGATTACCGCCTGTATTAGCGAATAGATTTATATTGTTGGTGACATTAGCTGTGTTTGTTTGATTTAGGTTGTTATTAGTTGTGCTATTTACATCTCCATTGTTAGTTGAGCCTGCGCCATTATTTGCATTAGTTACATTTATAGTGCCATTTGGATCCATTGCGAATTCAAGTCCTTCAGATCCTGCTAAGACTGATCCTTCAGGTGCTCCAAAAAGTTTTCCTACCCAATTGCCTGCTTCATTAACGATTACCAGCCACATGTTTCCTCCGATAAGATTCATGTTTGCAATGTTAAGTATGCTTGCGTCTAAATTAGTGTCACCAGTTGTGATGTTTACATCTCCCTGATTGTTTTTACTTGCAGAATTTTCTCCTGTTTCGGCTTCAAGTATTAAGTTATTTGCGATATTTGCATCATTTGACTGGAATACATTATTGTTTGTTGTGTTATTTACGCTGCCGTTATTGTCAGATCCAGCAGAGTTTCCCGTATTGGTTACGCTGGTGTCAGTTCCGCAAGTTGAGCACGCAAACTGATCAAATACGTTTTCAGGCATTATAATATCCCCTACTAAATCTCCAAATATATTTACTACTCCAAATACTACATTTCCTGCAATATTGTTATTTAGGAATGTGACTAAGCTAGCTGCTACATTTGCATCCCCAGTTGTGATTGAAGAATCCCCACCTGTGTTTTTTGATGTTTCGTTGTTTCCTGAATCTGCTACAAAATCTATGTTATTTACTACTGTCCCGTCATTATTCTGGTTGGTGTTGTTATTAGTGGTGGTATTTGAAGAAGCGTTGTTGTTTGAGTCAGCTCCGTTTCCAATGTTTGCAAGGGAAGTTGTTCCCGCTCCGCATCCTGCTATGCAATTAGCACCGAAGTCTAAGATAAAATCTCCAAAATGATCGTCGACTATATTAAATTCTGAAATTGCCACTCCATCAACGTTGGTGTTTGCTGCAGTTATAACAGTGCCTGATACATTTGCGTCCCCGGTAGTAATTGTAGAATTTCCAATATTTTCAGATGCAGAATTGTCTCCTGTGATTGAAGCCTGTGTCATGTTATTTATAATAACCGCACTGTTATTTTGATTAGTATCGTTGTTGGTGACAATTATTGCAGAGCCATTATTGTCAGACCCAGAGCCATTATCTGTATTTGCAATGCTTACTCCCCCGCTCGTTCCTGTACCAGCGCCGGTTCCGGCTGTGTTCATATTGGTGTTATTAATAATTGCCCCAGTGTTGTTTGCATCCCCCGTATTAACATTTGTATCTCCAATATTCCCATTTGCATTTGTTCCGCCGTGTTCAACTTCATCATTTGTTTGAGTTATTAATGCTTCTGGAGTTGGACTTGGAGTGATGGTAGGTCCTCCGTCTGCTTCTGTAGCAGCAGTAGCTTCACGTGCAGCACGCGCTTCCCCGTCATCAGGTTTGTCAGGTTTGTCAGCTTTATCTCCATCGTCCCAAGTTTGTGCTTCTTGTGCGGGCTGCGCCTCTCCAGCAGATGTAGCTTCAGTTGCTAATGCAACAGATGAAGCACTCTTTCCCAGAAGGAGTGTTAAGATTAAAATTATTGCTATTATTTTTCTAGTCATATTTATATTATTTAAATTCTAAAATTTGTTATTTATGTCTAAATCTCAAGTTTTAAATTTTAATTTCTTTTGGTGTAGGGCCAAAGCGAAGTGCTTGCATTGACCCTACAGCCTTAAGATTAAAGTCCCAATGCGTCCAAAAGGTCGCCTAGATCAAAGCTAATATTAATATTAACTCCTCCTAAGTTCATTTCTGGCCATTCTGGTTCTTCAGAGCCAATACTATTCATATTAGCGCTGTTTGCAACTCCGACATTAACATCTGCATCGCCGGTTTCGATTGAAGGATCTTCTCCCGCACCTGCGTTGTTTTTGTTAGCATCATTGTTACCTGTTTCTGCTTCAGAATTCTTTACGTTAGTATCGAAATCTGCGTTGTTATCTTGATCTGCATCCTGTTTGGAATCGAAATCTCCGTTAACATTGTTATCAGAGTTGTAAGCGTTTCCAGATACGTCTACAGTAAGTCCGCCTTCTCCAAATACGCATCCACAATTAAGGTCTGCCCAGTTGAAGTTAGCCATGTTATCTACTGTTACGTCTACAGATGCGTCTCCAGTATCAATAGAAACTTCTCCGCCATTGTTTTCGTTAGCGTCGTTGTCTCCAGTGTCAGAGTCTCCGTCGACTTTGTTGTAAAAGTCAGCGTAATTGTCTTGATCAACTGTAACATCTGAATCAACCTCAACTTTTATGTCGTTGTCTGAATCAGCTGCGTTGTTTAAGATTTTTAGACTCATAGATGTTTCATTGCCATTTCCTCCTCCGACTCTTGCTGAATTAGCATTTGCCCAGTTAGAAACTGCAACTTTTACAGAAGCATCTCCTGTTTCAATAGAAACGTCTCCGCCATTGTTTTTGTCAGCGTAGTTGTTTCCTGTTTCTGCATCAAGATATTTAACATTATTTTCGAAATCAGCACGATTGTCCTGATCTACGTCAATATTATTATCTACATCAAGGTTAACTGTGTTGTCTGAATCAGCAGCGTTGCCGCCGATTTTAACTTCTGTGTTTCCTTGTGTGCAGCAATCTACACTAGCACTGTTGGTGTTTGCTCGATTGACAACAGTAGCATTTACGCTAGCGTCGCCAGTCTTTACAGAAACGTCTCCGCCATTGTTTTTGTTAGCGTCGTTGTCTCCAGTATTTGCATCTCCATCAATATTGTTAGTGAAATTTGCTGTATTGCTTTGTGTAACATTGGTATTCTGTGTGTTGTTCACAACAGCATCATTGTTTGAATCAGCACCGTTTCCAGTGATAGTTATAGTTGTACCTGCGAATGCTGCTGGTGTAGCGGCATTAGCTAAAATAGCTACGGTTGCGATTGCTGTTCCAATTCTTCTTTTGTAATCTGTCATTATATATTTCACCCCCTCTCTTTTATAGGATCTATTCGCCAGCTGGCGAAGCACTTTCTTTCCGCTTTTGTAAACAAAAACGGAGGCCTCCTCACTTCCATTGCTGGAAATGAAAAAGCCTCCGTTTGCGGTCAGCTATCTCTATCTAGTGTTAAATGTAACTTACAACACTAAATGCTTGCTTGTCAATACTTAAAATTTAAGTTTATCCCTGTTCCTGAGCCTTTTCGTATTACGGCGCCGGTAATTTGTCTTTTCGGGTTTGTCGGGACGTTGGTTTTTTTTATGATTCTTGTAGATATTTGAGTGACTACTCCGCCCTGCACAATTACCTCAACGCTACCGAAGTGTATATTATCTATTGCTTGTTTGATTTCATCGATTATCGATTGATCAGCCATAAGTTATCTAGTGAGCGTTAATTTGATGGTTTCTTTTTTACCTGTTAATTCTCCTATTAACAAAGTTAAGTCGCGGTCAGTATCGTTAATTGGAAGTCCAATTCTTGTATACTTTGTAGAATTTGCCTGAATCTGGATAGGATCGTTATGGATTTCAGGAGCAAGCTGTTCTTCTTTTCCGTTTACTCTAACTCTTACATAGTCTTTTGCGTTAATTTCTATAGTTTTTGTGTATGGATTTGTGATTTTTAAATCAAAGATTAAAAACGTTCTTCCTTTTACTGCTTTTGCTAGTTTTCCCTGAAAAATAAATGAGTCCTGAAGATTTGCTGTTTCTACAAGATATGAGATTTGAGCAACTGTTTTTCCTTTATCATCCTTTAGCGGGAATTTAAATTCATTATTTAGTTGTTGTGTTGCTATTGGAGTTGGTGCGCTTGCTCTTTCATCTGAAAGTCCAAAGCTCGCTCCAGGAGCGATAAATCTTCCTGCAACGAAGGAGAGCACTAGAAGGACCGCAACTACTGCAACCGTAACGTGATTTCTCTTAAGACTTCTTGAAAGATTAATGTTTTTTAGTGCTTGAGTATTAGAAAGAATGGATGAAGTTCTGCTTTTTGCTAACGTAAACTTTGTGTATAAATTATTTAAATTTTGATTACTCATCTTAAATAAAAATGCCCCTTTCTCGGGGCAAGATTTAGTCTTCGGATATTAACAAAATTTTTTTGTTCTTGTCAAGAGGAATATTTTTGTCACTCATTTTAAGCACGAAATGCTATAATACCAACCAAATCTAATGAAAGTAAAAACAAATTTTTTAAGCAATCTGTTATCTTTCGTATTACTTATCGCTGTATCTATCGGTTCTCTATTTTATCCAACTGACCCTGATTTAGGATGGCATTTGAAGTATGGTGAAAGCTTTTTCGAGAATAATCAAGTTCTAAGAGAAAATACTTTTTCCCGGCTAATGCCGGACTATAAATGGAACAATAGTTCATGGGGAACGGATTTAATAACCTATCAAGCATATAGTAATTTTGGGTTCTTAGGGGTTTCAGCTTTAGGCGCACTGGTAATTACATTAACATTTATATTTATT
This sequence comes from uncultured Gammaproteobacteria bacterium, assembly GCA_964490105.1. GTDB lineage: Bacteria > Patescibacteriota > Microgenomatia > Levybacterales > UBA12049 > 2-01-FULL-39-10-A. The sequence goes on from CAZAZU010000001.1 coordinate 245,442, forward strand.
GGAAAAGCTGCGAAATTAGATTTGTTTGAAAAATCAGTTTTATTTCCTGTACTTCTGTACTTAACTCTTCCCGTAAATCAAGTCTCATTCAGAGGTCAACTTTTAAGCTTGCTTTTAATTGCTGTAATGTACTGGGGTCTATCTATATATAAGGAATTAGGAGACAAAAAATTAATTTTACTTTTAATTCCCTTTTTTACACTATGGTCAAATCTTCACGGAGAATTTGTATTAGGACTTGCTTTATTCGGCCTTTGGGTAATTATATATTTAATAAAAGAATATTATTTGGATTATAGAAAAAAGCTCAGAGATTTAATAAGTAAAGAAAGATTTTTAATTATTGCACTTTTACTTTCGTCTTTTTCAGTAATTATTAATCCATTCGGAATCGGAGTTTACATAGAAACTTTTGGACATCTTGGAGATCCGATGCAAAAAAGCATAGTCGAATGGCTATCGCCCAATGATTATTCATTTGTTTGGTGGCACCAGCTACTTGCCGGGATGGTGCTAACTTTAGGACTTGCACTTCAGGGAACTGGCAGGAAAACCTTGGATCTAGCTCCGTTTTATCTTCCTTCTTTTATATTATTCATATTTACTTTTTGGATAAGCAGATATGCATGGCCTTTTTATTATTCTTCAGTCTTTTTATTAAAACCCGTTATTTCATTTTTAAAACCGGAAAGCAAGAAATATCAATTAATAGTTTCATCTGTTTTTATTGTTTGCTTTCTCTCTATTTCCATTTGGAGCAAGTATCCTTTTACAGAATTTAAAAATATGAGTTGGGATGAATATTGCAGAAGATCCATCAGTTGTTCTCCTGGTGCAGCAAATGCAGTAATTGAAAATAAACTTAATAATAATGATTTACTTACGATTTATGATTATGGCGGTTGGCTAATCTGGAATTATCCGCAAGTTAAGCCTACGATTGACGGGAGAATGCATCTATGGAGAAATGAGGGTGGATACTCAGCATTTGAATACTACTATCCAATTGAGCAAAACATGAAAGACATCGATAATAGCCGTTACAATGCAGTTCTTACATCAAATAGGAAACCTATATATAATAGACTTGTAGAACTACGAAATCAGGGTAAATGGGAAGCAGTACATGTAGACAAATATAGCGCATTATTTATAAGAACACCCTCAAAAAATTAATTGCTTGACACTTTTTTAAAAGATCTATATAGTACTCTAACTATGACTTATAATTTTAACATAATAGTAAGAGACTAACCGCCATTTTGGGCGGTTTTTTATCGAAAAAACACAATTTAATTTGAATTTTAATTGTGAAAGGAGGTGAAAAAAATGAAAATTAAAAGAATTTTAACGATATTTTCAGGAATAATTGTAGTTTTTGCTTTTGCATTCGTTGCAAATGCAGCTACTTCTATAGTTTACCCAGGTAATGAAAATGGTTGGGTATTTGTTGATGATAATGATAACTCAGTAGGTTCTGGAACATTTGTTTCTGGTCCCGCTACTCCACCCTTAGGAAATGGTAGTGCGAGATTATTTGCAAATGTATCATCAGACAGGGAAATGCTTGTTTTGCCACAGTATCAGGGAACAAAACTTTCTGATATTACAAAACTTGAATACTCTACTTATAGAGTTTCAGGAGGGCCAGCTTTAGCGATTGCTCTTCAGTTTAATATAGATACTGATCTGACTGATGCAAATACATCATGGCAATCAAGACTTGTTTATGAACCATACTACACCCACACTGTAAATACAGGTGTATGGCAGACATGGAATACTCAAGACGATTCTGGAACTGGAAATTGGTGGTTTGCAGGTGCACCACAGAATGCGGTTTGTGGAATTGGTAACCCTTGTACATGGAGTGAACTTAAAGCAGCATTCCCAAATGCTGGAATTCACTCTACTCTAGGTGCAATTTTGTTTAAAGCAGGAGGTGGATGGACAGGATTTGATGGAAATGTTGACGCATTTACAATCGGAGTTAACAACGTAGATAATACGTATGACTTTGAATCAAGTGCTCCAACACCAACACCTACACCAATAGTTGGGCCGCCGACTAGTAAAGATGAGTGTAAGAAAGACGGATGGAAAACATTCAACAATCCTACATTCAAAAACCAAGGACAATGTGTAAGTTATACCAATCATAACTAATCACGGTTTATTTGGAATTTAAATAGCCCACCCTAACCGGTGGGTTATTTTTTTGTGTTATGATATTTTCATGGCTTTAAAACCTCTCTCGATTAATATCCTACCCTCCCCTCCGCCCCTTAAAAAATTAATTGGTCCTAGTTTTATTTTCTTAGGACTTGGACTTGGAAGCGGAGAAATAATTCTCTGGCCGTATCTTACAGCAAATTTCGGAATGGGAATTATCTGGGCAGCACTTCTAGGAATTACATTCCAGTTCTTTATGAATATGGAAATTGAAAGATATGCTTTAGTTCATGGAGAAAGTGTTTTTGTGGGCTTAGCTCGAAAACTTAAATATATTTCCTTCTGGTTTCTTTTATCTACTTTCATTCCATGGATCTGGCCGGGAATTATAGCATCCAGTGCAAAATTATTCGGTGCGACAGTTGGAATTACTGACACTACTTATTTAACTATTATATTACTAGTGGTAATCGGTTTAATTTTGTCTTTCGGACCAATTTTATATAAAACTGTTGAATCCTTTCAGAAAATTTTGATTGGGATTGGGGTACCAACTATATTTGCACTAAGTGTAATTCTTGCTGAAAAAACTGATTTTACTGCGCTTGGAAAAGGTGCTGTAGGGATAGGAAACGGTTACATGTTCTTCCCGGAAGGAATTGTAATGGCTTCCTTCTTAGCAGCCTTTGCATATGCCGGAGCTGGCGGAAATCTAAATTTAGCCCAATCATTTTATGTTAGAGAAAAAGGATACGGAATGGGAAAATATGCAGGAAGAATTACAAGTCTTTTTACAGGAAAAGGCGAAAGCGTATCCCTCACAGGTTCAAAGTTTGAGGTCAACGAAGAAAGCTTGGCTTCGTTCAAACAATGGTGGAGAAATATTAACATTGAACACTTCATAATTTTCTGGATAACCGGAGGAGTAACTATCGCTCTCTTAGGACTTCTCTCCTACTCTACAGTTTTTGGACATCCAGATAACATGGCAGGTATAAATTTTGTTATAAACGAAGGAAAAGTGATTGGCGAAAAACTATTTCCATTCGCCGGAACTTTCTTTCTTCTCGTCGGAGGCCTTATGCTTTTTGGTACACAGCTCACTGTTTTTGACGCGACAAGTAGAATTCTTTCAGAAAATATTGTTATTTCAGCACATGAGAAATTATCAGAAAGAAATATTCCAAAAGTTTATTACATAGTTCTGTGGCTTCAAATTCTAGCAGGAATTGGAATTTTACTTTTAGGATTTACAGAACCGTTGGCGCTTCTGACTACAGCTGCAGTTTTAAATGCTGTAGCGATGTTTGTTCATATCGGACTAACATTATGGCTTAACTCAACCAGCTTAGATAAAGCGTTAAGGCCAAGTATCACTCGAAAATTTGCAATGGGACTCGCTTTTCTTTTTTATGGAGGCTTCAGCACATTCGTAGTCTACGATAGATTTATCAAGCCCCTATTTTAAACTTTTTATAAATCCTTCAATTTTATTCATAAATCCGGTTTCGTCGATTCTATGAAGGTGCCATTTGTGATTATATTTATTAATTGTAAATATCTCAGCGCTTGGAAGTAATTTTAATACTTTCTCACCCATCTTGGATGAAGCCATCCTGTCTTTAGAACTGTAGTAAAGAAGAACAGGGATTTTAATTTTAGATAAATTATCTTTACTTAAATATTTAAACTCGCTTAAGGTTTTTGAAATACTGAGTCTGTTTGCAACTGGAATTCTTAAAACATTTACTGTTTTTCTAAATCCGAAGAAATAAGGCATTCCAGCTATTATTATGCCTTTAACTTTATCTGGGTATTTATTATAGTATTTTAAAGAAAGTAATCCTCCGTAGCTCGTGCCAAATAAAACAAATCTTCTTCCGTTTGATGTGGCTTCAATTACTTCGGCGATGAACGTTACTCGATCTTTTTTAAAATCTTTTAAGTATCCAAATCCAGGAAGGTCAAAGGCAACCACGCAATAATTTTTCATTAGATATCTTGGGGGAAGATCACCGATATATTCAGAAAACCCCCTGAAATATCCATGAATAAAGTAAATTAAGGGGTTTTTGGGGTCTCCATAAACCCAAACAGGAACACTTGCATTATCTATATTAAAATATTTTGTCTCGTGAGGATCGCTAATCACAGGTAAATTATATCAATTATTATGCGGTTTTTTGAGAATTCTGTCCCAAGACTACAGGTGAAGGTAAATTTACCCCTGGTCTTCTGTCTAATCTAAGTAATCCATATGGCACGTACCCATCAGTTTTCGCTTCGTATGAGTCAACATATCTATGACTTACGCCTGCAGAATCCAGTTTTTGAACCCACTTGTTTACAGGTATTCCATTAACCTGAAGAGATTTCGCAGGAGGAATTTGTAAAATAGTGGTCCCATCAGTTGAGTTTAATGTTTCCCAAATTTTTTCAATAGCTTTACTTGTAAAACCCAGATTTGTAGGTAAAAATTTAAGTCCACCTGCACCCCTAGACATAACAAAATCAGCCTTATCACCTTTTAACCATTCATCAATTTTTTCCCATGTAGCAGGATCATTTAAAGTTCCCGATAAAAAAGTAATCCCTTCGCGTGTATCTCTTTCAGCTTTTTCTGGTGTTCTAGGATCATGAAATCCTACAGCTAGTCCTCTAAATGACTTTGGACGTAAATATTTTCCTATGCTTCTTACAGCAGCTGGACCTGAAAGGAGATCTATAACAATTGGCTCATCTTTGAGTTTTAATCGATCTAAAATTTCAAATTTATCAGTCTGTACTCTTCCGATATCTTCCAGATAATCCCAGTAAGTCGATTCATGAATTACCCATTTGCCTGGCTCATTGTCTCCATCGCCAATCACATCTTGCTCAGGTGTAAGGGGTGGCTTGCCGGTTCTTGAAAATCTATGGCTTTCAGGTTTCATATCCATATTATACTATAAGCTCCTATTTTGTTCAAAGTTGTATTTACTTAATTATAGTACTACAATTAACGCGTAATAGATTAATTAGATATGGAAAGACAGCCAATCCCCGTCCGGATTGGTGAACAAGCCTCAACTCCGGGCGGAGAACTTATAAGAGTCGACTTTGTAAATAAAAAAGTCGCAAGACGGGACCAGCAAAAACCAGGTAAAGTACCTCGATATGAATCCGAGCATGCTGTAGTAGCCGAAAGCTTGGGAATTTCAGTTAGAAGTCTGAATGTTTTATCAGAAGATGAAGGATTTGTAGAAGTGTCTCAAGGAGATCCTATTGTAGCGGCAACGCATATTGGAGACGGGGATGGTCATGACAGGCTCGTGGTTATGAGTTTTGGTATGGATCCTGATGTAGCAGCTTCGATAGCTGATCAGCATAAATCTAGACTTCAGGATGAAATTAGTGAAGTGTCTAAAGAAGCTTCTATTAATAATAGAATGACTGGGTTTCAAGTCAGAGAAGCCATGAAGGATGGAAGAGAAGGACGTGAAGTGGTTATTTTTTCTCAAGCTGCGGATGGAAGGAAAAAAACAGAACGAAGAAGGGTTAAGGGAAAAATTGCAGAAGTTATACCCCTTTTCCCAAATGTAGAAGCCGAAATCCCAGCTGCAGCCTAATATGCTATAGTTGAATTACTGATGAAAAATATTAAATATATTTTGGTAGCGATTTTAATTTTACTTGGAATTTATATGCTCACTGTTCATTACCCTCCGCTTCCCTTTAATCACGAAGCAATTGGACTTGGATATAATCATATGATGCATAGGATATTTGGAATAATATTTATAGCTGCTGCAGTTTTAGTATTTTGGAAATGGAAGACTAAATAGCAATGTCGGAACCTGCTAAAGAACCATTTAGACCTCCGGAAAATCCTTTTAACCTAGCTGTAATTGATTCTCTTAAAACACTAAACCACTCACTTTCTCTAAAATCTAAATCCCCACTATTAATAGACGCAAATGGAGTTTCTTTGCATAATGGCGGGATGCCTTTAGCAAGAATTACTGGAAATAATTTAATTGTTGCTGGAGAAAGTTTTCAAAGACGAATAGCCGCAGAGCCTGGGTCTGTACCTCAGATGAAAGGAGATCTTGGAGAATTTTTAGGTGAACTTGGAGATTCTCTAAAATCTTTAAATCATTTAGGAATCAGTTATTTTGTGCCGGATTTAGAACATGAACATCAAAACGTAAAGCATTTGGCAGTAGAATCAGGGATTGAGTTTCACGAGGATCCAGAAGCACTTGAGGGACAGGAATGGATATTTTTAGGCCACACCGATGACTGGCGCTCTCCCCTTTTCGAGATGGTGCTTAATCAAGGTGAACCAGATCCATCTGATTTCTGGAGACCGCATTTTCAAATAGATTTAGATACACATCTACCTTGGGAAGAGATTAAAGAGTTAGCTGATAAACATTTCGGTCCTGATTTTTTTAAGTGGACACTTGATGCGCCAAATGTGGGGACATTTATGGGAATGGGAGTCATAGGAAATGTAGGAGGATCCAAAATCGCTTTAGGTCTGGGAGCTACTAAAAGAAGCGCAGAATTCCATCGCACCCAACTCCAAAGCCATTAAATTGTGAACTGTCAGACCAATTTTTGGAACACCTCATTTCTTACGCTTCACAGGTCTACAATGTTTTGGTTGAATTAAATTTTGCACCATCTCAGCCATAATTTTTCCGATTTCGTCAATCCTTTCTTGTTCCTCTTTTGGTAGAGGTGGAAGGTTCTTTAGTTTTTCCAGCTCCTCCTCTAGTGTCATATGTTTCTTCATGTGTAGATTTTGGAAATTCTATTTTCAGTTTAGCGAGAATTTCCCTAGGAAGTTTATTCGATTTATCGGGCCTAATTAATTCATCGTCAAGGTCTACGAATACTTGCGAATAATCTTTTTTGCTTTGTTCTTTATTTTTCTCACCAAAGTAAACCACCCCTATCCGTTTACCATCCTTTTCACTAATTTTAACAGCTAAAAAATATTTGTCATCTTCGTCTCTTAATTTAATCTGACTTGGAAGCTCATCCAATGATTCAACGGGAATTGAAGCTCTTTTCTTCAGAACGTAATCAAGCACTACTTGTTCTCTCGCATCTTCTAATGAAGCCCCTAGTATATGTTTTCTTTTACAGACAGAGCAAAATGTTGGTCCTGTATAGTTATCGTCAAAAACTTCAACTTCTCCATATTCCGGATGGGTTTCTGTTATGAAAGCTTTTTTTGGAAAAAGAATTTCCATTTTACAAGATGTACAAAAAGGACCTTTAATATCCCGAGTTGAAACTTCTCCAACATAGTCTTCGATATACCAAAAGAACCCTTGTGATTTATGGAATTTACTGTAGGTTGTTCTCATGAGGGGATTATACCACTTAGGTTTGAGGATTTGGCTAAACGTTTAGCCATTTGTGAGCCGGCAGGGGATCGAACCCTGGACCAAGAGCTTAAAAGGCTCCTGCTCTACCGCTGAGCTACCGGCCCTGAACAATTTCTAAGGAAATTTTCAGGGTAAACCCTATTTCTTAGATGTCCGTATTATATAGGATTAGGCATGAAATTGACAAGTTTGCTTGATAATTAATCTGCTACAAGAGTTTGGACAATTTGTTTTAGGCTCGAATTTAAGATATAATATGCATCACGCCGTGTTCGTCTAGTGGCCTAGGACACCTGGTTTTCAGCCAGGGAATCAGGGGTTCGACTCCCCTACACGGTACTTAGTAGCTTCCTCCGTATCCACCTATATCTTCTTTTCTGCTTAGTTGTGGATTAGCAGGGTCTCTGCCAATTACTTTTCTTGGATTTCTAACTGCTTCACCAAAAGTGTTGGTAACTATAGCTGGATCTTGAATTATATCAATAGGGGTTATTATTCTAGTCTCTGCACCTACAATTGTGAAAGTATTCTGATCAGGATCAACTATAGCAAAAACAGATGCGCTTTCAATGCCGATTGGTGGATTAGGACTATCAAAATAGTTTGTTAAAGCCATAAAATACTTTTCATCTTCAGTAACGCCATGGGAATATCTTAAAAAACCATCTGCAGTAAGCTGGAATGCTTCCAGAAGTCCAACTGAAACTGCTAGATTCATACCGCGATGCTTAATTCGCCAAAGATGATTCTCCCTCTCCCTAAGCTCTTCAGCTGTTGGAGCATTCGAACGTTTCCTTCTTAAATCCTCTAAATATCCCATAGGAATTGGGATTATAACAAATAATTATTTGATGTCAAATTTAATACTGCTTATTTGATAGAATCTTATTAATGCTAAGCATTAGGAATTTATTAGTTTTTCTTCTTTACTCATCTTTTTTCGTTATTTTTTCAGCAATTTCATTAAATAGATATTTTTCTGTTCAAATTTTTCAATACGACTTCGGGATTTTTGCCTCCATGATTTATCAGCTTAGTCAATTTAAAATGGCTTACATAAATCATATTAGTCTGGGTACAATTCCATTTCTGGGAGATCATTTTCAGCCTAGTTTAACTCTTTTATCTCCTTTATTCTGGTTCATCAAAGACATAAAGGTTTTAATAATAGAGCAGGCTCTTGTGATTGTCGCTTGTGCATTTGTAATTCAGAGAATTGCCATAAAAAAAGGCTTATCTTTCTTCTCAAGCCTAGCAATTTCGATAATATTTCTTCTTTATGCAGGAATCGAAAATCCTTTAGTTACCGATTGGCACCCAGAGCCAACAGCAGGACTATTCCTTGTATTATTTATATACTTTTTTCTGTTTGGCAAAAACAAATTTATAGCGCCAATCATAGCCATAATATTTTTAGGATTTAAAGAAAGTAATGCGATAACCTTATCACTATTTTTAGTCTCATCTTTTTTAATTTTTCCAAAAAGAAGAAAAGAAATAATTATATATTTATTAGCCTCAATTGTTTGGTTTTTCGCAACCATAAAACTTCTTATTCCCTACTTTTCAGACAGAAATTATTTTTACTCTCCAGACCTACCTAAAAGCTTACTGGATGTAAAACTTTCATTGGAGAAAACTGCAAAATATGAATTTGTCTGGAAATCTATAGCCTCGTTCGCATTTCTTCCGCTTCTTGCCAGATTTAGCCTAATTCCAGTACTTGGTGAAATATTTATAAGAGTCTTCCCTCTTCACTCATTTTTCCAAAGCTTTACTTTAGGAATGCATTATAATTTTTATCTGGGAATTTTTCTAGCTCTGGCTAGTATTGATGGATTATTATTTATTTATAAAAAGTTTAAGCTTAAAAATAAAGCAATGATAGTTTCGATTGGTTTTATTCTATTTACTCTCTTTTTTGCAAAAAAAGTCACGCATTCTCCTGTAATTCTAGCTACAAATCCTACATTCTGGCGCGAACTTCATCCTCGACAAGATATCTTTGACGCATTGAAAAAAGTACCCAGGGAAGGTTCTGTAGCAGCACAAAATAATCTCCTTTCTTATTTAGTTCTAAGAGATGATGGAATCTACACTCTGAATAAAGGATACATGAATTATGACCCGGATTTAATTGTCGCTGATTTAAGTGAGGGACAAAATCCTAATAATTTCTATCCTTCTGGCCTAGTATTTATGGAAAAAGAGATGAAATTACTAAGTAAAACTGCTGGTTATAAGAGGATTGAAACGGGTAACAAAAACTTTTATATTTTCAAAAAAGTAGATTAGACTTCGACGTCCTTATTTTCTTCTTCGCCTTCAGGCTCTGGGGGTAAAAATTCTTCTCCACCACTATCATTTGACTCTTCTGGCTTTTTATATTCAGTTTTTAGCCACTCTACATAAGTGCATCCAGTAGCTTTTCGCTCGACCCTATCCCAGCCTGCTGTTGAGCATTTTTTCATGCGTTTTCCAGCATTTGTAGTGAATAACACTAATGGTTTTCCGCATTCTGGACAAGCTTCGTCGAGTTTTTCTGTAGATCCATTAATCCATTCTACGTAGTCGCATCCCTCAGATTGCTTGGTATCTTTATTCCAAACATTTGTAGAACACTTTTTCATCTTTTTGCCAAATCTGGTTGTCTGAAGAATAAGGGGATTTCCGCATTTAGGACATTTTTCGTCAAGAGTTTCTGGTGGAGTTTCAAGCCATTTTACATAGTCACAGCCTTCATTCTGGCGAGTTTCCTTATTCCAGCTTCCAGTAGAGCACCTCTGTAGTTGTTTGCCTGTAGAAGTAGTAGATACTTCAGCGAGCGGACTTCCGCACTTTGGACACATTTCATCAGCCATAAGATACTAGGATAGCGTATTTATTTATAATACTCAATATAGCATAAATTCAATATTGGTATGGTTTGATGTTCATTGTCCTATTGTACAGGAGGCAATTCGGGAGTATAGTTATTTTTACCTCAAATACGCAAGTATTGAAAGGCAGGATCTTTAGCAATAAAGAAACCCCGAAAAGACTCCAGCAATGGAGTTTTTTTGTATCTAAAATTAAAGTCCTATAGTTTGACATTCGAAGCTAAATAAAGTAGAATCTCTCCTCTGTCTATATTGACATTTTTCTGAATTAGCAAATAGAATTATTTTTTTATGGCATTTACTGAATTATTAAAAAGAAAATTAGAAGATCCGATTGCTAAAGAAAAGCAGGAGCAATTACTCAGAGAGTCTGCAGTTTCAGCTCGAAGCGCACTAAGATTCGTGGCTTATGAAGCTAACTCCAGTAATCCAACTGGAAGACTTAGAGCAGAAAAAGATACGCCCAGAGGAGTTATCCATGTTCAGATTGACCCTGAAAATCCTTCTACTGCAACATGGGTGCAAAGAGAAACCACAACAGACTATTTTTCAACAGTTAAATATAGAGTAGAAATAGGAGCCTCGGGAGATTTTACAGCAACAAGACAGGTTGTTAGGAAAGTAATGAACGGTGTTCCATTAAGTGACCCTATTTCCTTTAGGATTGGACCGCTCGTAGTTGGAATTGGATATCAATATGCTACTACAAACACTCAGGAGTATGACAGGCTGGAAAAAGGTTTACATGAGCTTGATAAAACACCTAAGCCTTTTGTTCCAACTGTTGAATTTTTTGACGAATTAAGAAAAGACTTATTACATGGCTCAGCTGCAGTTAAAACAAATGTGTCGGCTCCGCAAATACATCAAGTAATTGAATTTCCTAGACACAATTCTCTCACCCGCACAGGATAATTGCCTCATAGTAGTTAATCAGATATAATTAAAGACCATGAAAAGGATCATATTTCTATTAATATCTTTCATATTTATTTTTACTGGAAATGCTCACGCTATCTATGATCCGATTTCTCTTCCCAATAATAAAGTCGGAATCCACATACTCTTCCCTACTGAACTAGATAAGGCTAAAGAATTAGTTAATTCAAATGGCGGAGATTGGGGTTATGTCACTATTCCCATCCAGTCTGGAGACAAAGATCTACGCAAATGGCAGGAGTTTATGGATAACTGCAAGAAACTTCATCTCATTCCTTTAGTTAGGCTTGCGACCCACGGAGATTACTTTGAAACCACTACATGGAAAAAACCGCAGGATGATGACATCGTAGATTTTGCAAATTTTTTAAATTCCTTAGATTGGCCTACTAAAAATCGCTATATAATAGTTTATAACGAAGTAAATCGCGCAGATGAGTGGCAAGGCCAAGCAAATCCATCTGAATATGCACGTCTTCTTTCATATGCTGTCACTGTTTTTAAGTCAAAAAATCCAGACTTTTTCATAATTTCATCAGGCATGGATAATGCCTCAATTACTGGAAATGGAACCTATAATCAGTTTGATTTCTTCTCTTTCATGAATGGAGAGGTTCCTGGAATTTTTAATCAAATTGACGGAATATCATCTCATTCTTATCCAAATCCGGGTTTTTCTCAGCCTCCAAACGTGCTCACTCCCAGAAGCATATCAAGTTATCAATATGAATTAGCTGAGATTGCTAATTATTCAAATAAAAAGCTCCCTGTATTTATTACAGAAACAGGATGGAGTCAAGACGCAGTATCAAAAGATGAGGCTGGGAAATATCTAGTTCAAGCGTTCAATGAGGTTTGGAATGATCCGCAGGTCGTTGCTGTAACTCCATTTTTACTTAATGCAGGAGGAGGACCATTTCAGCAATTTTCCTTTACTACACCAAGTCACGAAAAAAATGAAGTCTTTAAAGCCGTAGAATCTCTTCCTAAGCTTCAGGGCTCACCTAAGCTATCACCTGTTAGAAAGGTTTTAGGAAATGAAAACGCAGGAATTTTTCCCGTAAAGGATTTCTCAAAACATGTTACAAGTCAAATAGGTGAAGGAGCAAAGGCGATCGTAAAGCTCCTTTTTCTAGGGTTTTAGTGTGCTATAATTTGTTGGACACTAGATGGATAGCGATATAGAAAACATAAGGTTTGAGAGCCTCACCCACGGACAATTATCCATAGACGAAGTTCTTCAAATGATAAAGGATTTTTTAGAAGAAAATCCCAAAAGCGAGTATAGTCTTGTAATTGGAACTGACTCACATGAAATAACAGGAAATGAACCAAGAAGCAGAAAAATTAATTTAGTAACTGCTATTTTAGTGCATAGGAAAGGATTCGGAGGTAAATATTTTTGGAATAGGAAGTCAGCTGGTAACATTCACTCATTAAGAGAAAAGATTTATGCCGAAACTATGACGTCGCTTGGTTTTGCAAGTACATTTGTGCCGCTTTTAAAGAAAAAATTAAACGGTCAGTCACCTAACTATAATCTTGAAATACATATCGACGTTGGCGAGCATGGAGACACGCGGGAGATGATTAAAGAAGTTGTGGGAATGGTAACAGGAAGCGGATTTGTTGCAAAGACTAAGCCTTATGCATATGGAGCTTCTTATGTTGCCGATAAACATACTTGATATGAGAAAAAAATCTAATACAAAACTAGAATGGGAAGAAGCAGTGGATGTGAAGCGTGATTTAAAAAAAATAATTCATACACTTGAATTTGATCATATTCAAATTTCCCGTGTCTTTTGTTATAGAACTGAAGGAAGTAAGGCTAGAGCTTATGCCAGAACCTGGATGATGCCAAAAATTTTTCAGCACGCCTTAGGAATCGAGCCCGCTTACGTTATCGAAGTTCTCTCAAAGTATTACGATAAGCTAAATGAAGACGAAAAATCTAAAGTTCTTATTCACGAGCTCTTGCACATACCCAAAAATTTCTCTGGAGCACTTCTCTCACATAGAGGCGTTGGTCGTCATATAGGGCATGATTCAAATGCGCTGTTTAAAAAATACAAACAATTAAAAGACCAATGATCACATTAATTCACGGAAATGATACTCTTTCTTCCCGAAAATATTATTTAGACCAAAGGGATTCTGAGTCGCTAACTTTTGACGCTGAAAGTATAAACCTTGTGGAGCTTGAGCAGTCTTTAGCAGGATCCGGACTTTTTGCTACAACTAAGAAGATTTTTGTAGAAAATTTATTTTCGAGAAAATCTGCAAAAAATCTTGATTCAATCGGTAAATTATTATCCTCATATAAAGATGCAGAAGTTTTTTTCTGGGCAGACAAGGAAGTCGGAGTTAAAGCTCTTGCCTCATTTCCAAAAGTAGAAAACAAAAGTTTTAAAATTCCTCAAAATATCTGGAATTTTTTGGATAATCTTAGGCCGTCAAATGTCGCAAATGTATCATCATTTCATAGAACTCTAAGCGAAAGTGAAGCTGAAATAATATTTGCAATGATAATTAGACAATTCAGACTTATGCTGGGATTGATTCAATATTCAAGAGTAAATATAGATGAAGTGAAAAGAATTGCACCTTGGCAAAAAACTAAACTTCTAAGACAGGCCTCGCTTTTTGGAGAGCAAAAACTTAAAACAATTTATAAAAAACTTTATAAAATTGATAAATCCACAAAAACCGGAAAAACTAATTTAACACTTACTCAAAATATTGACATTCTACTCCTTGAAATATAATATTACTTTTATGACAATTGACCCCTCGATCTTTAAATCCTACGACATCAGAGGCACATATCCAGATAAAATTAACGAAGACATCTCTAGGGAGATTGCAAAAGCAATTCATAAATTTTTTTCCGAAAAGCTGGGTAAAAATGACTTCACGATAGTTTTAAGCCGTGACATGAGAACATCGTCCCCTACTATTTTTGAAGCAGTAAAAGAAGTTTTACTTAAAAGAGGCGCAAATGTAATTGATTTAGGAATTTCTTCGACTCCTACTTTTTATTTTGCGGTCAGTTTTTATAAATATGACGCTGGAATTCAGATTACAGCCTCACATAATCCTAAAGAATATAACGGAATTAAGTTTGTTATGAATACTCCTGGGGGGCTTTTGAAAATCGGCAAACCAACAGGAATGGATGATATTAGAGATTTAGCTGTTAATGGTGTTATAGATATAGAAGAAAAAGAAGGAACAATTGTAAAAAAAGAAGGCGTTTTGGAAGATGAAGTAAAAAACGCTATGAATATCTTTAAAAATCCGGAAATTAAGAAGTTTAAAATCGTAGCTGACACAGCAAATGCAGTCGGCGCCTTATATATTGATGCTCTTTCTAAAGTTCTTCCGATTGAACTGGTTAGAATGAATTTTGAACTCGATGGGACATTTCCGGTTCATCAAGCTGATCCGATGCAGCCTGAAAATCTAGTAGACATCCAAAAAAGAGTGGTAGAAGTTGGCGCTGATCTTGGACTTGCGCCAGATGGAGACGGAGACAGACTATTTATAATTAATGAAAAAGGAGAGGTTGTTCCTCCGCCTCAAATTATCGGAATGCTTTCGAAAGAACTTCTGAAAGATTTTCCCGGATCAAAAGTAGTAGTTGATCAAAAGTATTTTCTAACAGCCAAAAAAATAGTTGAAGAACATGGAGGAGAATTAGTTCTGTCAAAAACAGGACACGCTTATATAACAGAGACCATGACTAAGACTGGAGCTATTTTTGCAGGCGAGGCGTCAGCTCATTACTACTATAAAGCTACTGGAAATGCTGAGTCCCAGGTAATGACAATAGTTGGAGTTCTTAAGGTTTTGACCCAGGAAAATAAACCAATTTCAGAGGTGGCAGAAGAATTTAGAAGATCCTATGAATCCGGTGAATTCAACTATGAAGTAACTAACGCGAAAGAAGTTATGGATTACCTGAAGGGAAAATATAGTGACGCCGAGCTTTCTGAAATGGACGGAATTGCAATGAACTATCCTGATTGGAGATTTAGCGCAAGATCATCAAACACTGAGCCACTTCTTAGAGTAAATGTGGAAGGAGCTACTAGAGAATTAGTTGACCGCGAGACAGCTAAACTAAAAAAAGAAATTGAATCAGTTGCAAAATAATATGAATCCTAAAGATCCGTCAAATTTCAGACAATTTATAATCGATACTCCATCTCAGTTTGAAGTCGGTATGGAGATCGCAAAGAATGCTAAAGTGGAGGGTAACTTTGAGTCACTCACAGTCTCCGGAATGGGAGGATCTGCGCTCCCAGTTAATCTTCTTCAGGCATTTATAAACACTCCTTCTGCAAAGCCATTTGATATTTATATAAATAGATATTACTCACTGCCAAATTATGCTAAAGAAAAAAGTTCTTTAAATTTTATTTCGTCTTATTCAGGAACAACAGAAGAGGTTATCTCTTCGCTTGAAGAGGTGCATAGCCTTGGCTTACCTTTCATAGGCTTTTCTAGCGGAGGCAATATCGAAGAACTCTCTAAAAAATATGGAATGCCTCACGTAAAACTTCCAATTCCCTACCCAAATTACCAGCCTAGAATGGGAACTGGGTATTTCTTTGGTGCTATGTATCAGACGCTCGTTAACCATGGACTTGTCCCGGATAAATCCGAAGAGATTATAGCCGAAGCTCGGAAATTTAATGACCTGATGAGTACTTATGAGCAAAAAGGGAAAGAGTTAGCGCAAAAATTAAAAGGTAAAACACCAATTGTGTATGCATCCTCCGCTTTTGCCTCCACTGCCATGGTGTGGAAAATAAAATTAAACGAAAATGCTAAAACTCCGGCATTTTACAATTTCTTCCCGGAACTTAACCACAATGAAATGGTAGGATTTACAAATCCTCAGGCTGATTTTTTTATAATCATGCTCAAAGATCCACAGGATAACCCCAGAAATCTAAAAAGATATGAGGTTACTGCAAAACTCCTAAAAGAAAAAGGAATTGACTCTGAAATTATTGACATGGACGGAGAAAGTGTTTTTTCGAAAACTTTTTTGAGCATTACATTAGCTGATTGGGTTTCATACTACCTTGCTTTAGAATACAACCAGGATCCGACACCTGTAGCAATGGTTGAAGACCTTAAAAAAATTCTAGCCTCCTAACTTATCTATTTCCTACATTCTTTTTACCGGCGTCTTCTTTTAAGCAGTTAAAATAGCACTTGAAAGGAGGAAAGTATGGCAAGAGTTATTGAAGACACAGGAAATACTCACGTAATACACGAGCACCATGATGGAGACTCTGGAACTGGAATGGGACTAATAATAGCCGTAGTAATATTGGCAATTTTAGGTTTCTTATTTCTATATTACGGATTACCTGCTCTAAGAACTGCAACTTCACCCCAGGTTAATGTTCCTGGACAGGTTGATGTAAACGTTAATAGAGAGTAAAGGTATTGATAATCTAAGAAAATACTTGGATAATGATACTAATGCCTCAAAGAAACGTTGTTTGGTTCAATCAGGTTGACAAGGAAGATATACCTTTAGTAGGAGGAAAAGGCGCGAATCTGGGTGAAATGACTAAGGCAGGCTTTCCTGTTCCCAACGGTTTCATAGTTACGGCACATGCCTTTTTTGAATTCATAAAGCATAACAATCTGGAGAAAAAAGTAAAAAATCTTCTAAACACTGTCAATTTTGATAATTCTCATTCCCTGAAGCAAGTATCTGATCTTATTAAAAAAGAGGTACTAAGCGGCGAAATGTCTCAGGAACTTGTTAAGGAAATATATCTCTCTTATAAAGCGCTGGGAGGGCCCACAGAAGATGCTCTTGTGGCTGTAAGATCATCTGCAACTGCCGAAGACTTACCAAATGCTTCATTCGCAGGTCAACAGGAGACTTTTCTAAATGTAAAGGGTGAGTCAAACTTAATTCTTAAGATTAAAGAATGCTGGGCCTCTCTTTATGAAGAAAGAGCAATATTTTATAGACACGAAAATAAGTTCGATGCTGTAAAAGTTGGAATTGCTGTGCCTGTACAGAAGATGATTGAATCTGAAAAATCCGGTGTTATGTTTACAATTAATCCCGTAGATAATGACAAAACCAAAATAATTATAGAAGCAGTATATGGCCTTGGTGAGATGATAGTACAAGGGATTGTAAAACCCGACCACTATGAAGTCTCAAAGGACACAAATAAAATTATTGTTAAGGAAATCTCTTCTCAGGACAAGATGATGGTTAAATCTGGAGATGGAAATAAAATCACAAGAGTACCTCTTCTTAAAAAGAAACGCCAAAAAATATCTGACCAGAATATAATTGATCTCTATAATCTCGGTAAAAAGCTTGAAAAGCACTATTATTTTCCTCAAGACGTCGAATGGGCAGTTGCAGGGAACAAGGTTTATTTAGTTCAGACAAGACCTATCACTACAACTGAACCCAAAACTAAAGGAGCATCTGGAAAAGCAAGAACTGACTTCGGGACGCTTATCTTAAAGGGTGATGGAGCAAGCCCAGGAATTATAACAGGACATGTCAGAATTCTCAAAAGCGCTTCGGAAATAAATTCAGTAATGCCCGGGGATATTTTAGTCGCTCCTCAAACCAATCCTGACTATGTTCCTGCTATGAAAAAAGCTAGTGCAATCGTAACTGATCTCGGAGGACGCACTTCTCATGCGGCAATCGTATCCAGAGAAATTGGAATCCCGGCAATAGTCGGAACTGAAAAGGCTACGAAAATGCTTAAAACAGGAGAAGTTATTACTGTAAATGGAGCAACAGGAGAAATATTTAAAGGCGGAGACATGTCCTTAAACGCTGTAATAAGCGATGATTATTCAGAAGAAGAAAATATTCCGACCGCGACTAAAGTTTATATGAATCTCGCTGAACCGGATCTTGCAGCTAAACAGTCACAGCGAAAAGCTGACGGAGTGGGACTTCTCAGAGCGGAATTTATGATGGCAGGTATTGGCACTCACCCTAAGAAAATGATAAGGGATGGAAAAAAGAATTTGTTTGTAAAACAATTAGCGACTCATCTCGAAGAATTTTGTAAATCATTTAACCCAAGACCAGTAGTTTACCGTGCATCAGATTTTAAGACTAATGAATACAGAAACTTAATCGGCGGTAAAGAATTTGAGCCGATTGAACCTAATCCAATGCTTGGCTATAGAGGAGCATTTAGATATATTCACGATCCAAGAGTCTTTCAGCTGGAACTTGAAGCGATAAAATATGTTAGAGATAAAAAAGGATTTAAAAATCTCTGGTTAATGATTCCATTTGTGAGAACTCCAAAGGAACTTTCTGATGTAAAGAAACTGATTGCAGAATCAGGATTGTCACGCTCCCCTAGCTTCAAGCTTTGGATGATGGTAGAAATTCCAAGTAACGTTATACTTCTTGATAAATTTATAGAATTAGGAATTGACGGAGTATCAATTGGAACTAATGATCTAACCATGCTTATTCTTGGAACTGACAGAGATAATAATGAAGTTGCACACGAATATAATGAGAGAGATGAGGCTGTTCTCTGGGCTCTTGAGCACGTAATTAAGACGGCTACCAAACATAAAATTACATCTTCAATTTGCGGACAAGCTGCAAGCTACCCTGAAATTCTTGATATAGTAATTCGAAATGGCGGAACCAGCGTATCTGTAACGCCCGATCTAGTGGCTCCAGTCAGAAAACTAATTTCAGAAAAAGAAGAAAAAATCTTCGGAAGGAAATAATGGCAAAAATTACTAAAGTAGTCGGACGTGAAATCCTTAACTCAAAAGGCTACCCCACAATCGAAGCTACAGTCTTCTTAGATAATGGGATTACGACATCAGCTTCCTGCCCCACTGGAACGTCAGTAAGTAAATATGAAGCTAAAGAAGTCAGGGATAATGACCCAAAAAGATTTGGAGGATATGGCGAACTAAAGGCAGTCGAAAATATTAACTCCAAGATTTCCCCCAAACTTGTAGGTCTCGATCCGACTCTACAAGCTGATATAGACAGAATTCTCTTAGGAATAGACGGCACAAATGATAAATCAAATCTAGGAGTCAATTCCATTCTTCCAGTCTCAATGGCTGTAATGAAAGCTGGTGCCATGAGCGTAAACCTTCCTCTCTACGTATATATCAGACACTTCACAAGTCTTGGAAATATTCCCTTTAAGATTCCATCCCCTGGTTTTAATGTAATAAACGGAGGAAAACATGCGGGGAATAACTTAGATTTTCAAGAATTTTTATTAATCCCAGCTTCTTCAATGCCATATAAGGACGCACTTAATATGGCAGTTTCAATTTACCAGACACTAAAAACTGCGCTAAAGGATAAAGGAGCATCTACTTTAGTTGGAGACGAAGGCGGATTCGGCCCAAGTTTTTCTACAAACAGAGACGCATTGATCATGCTTTCCGAGGCTATTTCTACAAGTAATTATAGAATTAATTATGACGTTTTTTTAGGTATTGATGTTTCTGCTAACAACTTTCATCAGGACGGCACGTATTTTATTAAAGACAAAGATAATAGTATGACGACTGAAGAATTAGTCACAGTCTACGAAGGGCTTAACGCCGAATACAATCTTTACTATCTAGAAGACCCGTTTGGTGAAGATGACTGGGAAGGCTGGGAGAAATTAAATAACGTTAATTCAAACACCATAATAGTTGGAGACGATCTAATCGCTACAAATTTCGGAAGGCTTCAGACTGCAATTACAAAAAAGGCAATTGGCGGAGTTATTATTAAACCTAACCAAATAGGAACAGTTCTTGAAACCTTAGCAGTCGTAGAAGCTGCCCGTCACGCAGGGCTGAGAATTGTAGTTTCCCACAGATCAGGTGAAACAAACGATGATTTTATAGCAGATTTCGCAGTAGGAATTGGAGCAGATTACACTAAATTTGGAGCTCCAACCAGAGGTGAAAGGGTTGCTAAGTATAATAGGCTATTGGAAATTGATGATGAAATTAGAAATCCTTAGTATTCCAGAGAACTACATACTCTCCCCTGGGATCTTGTTTTTTGTACTTCTCAATAAAGTTTTCGATTGAATCAGTTTTTACTTCCTCATGAATTTTAGTAAGTTCCCGCGCAAGAGTAATTTGAATATCTCCATAAACCTCAAGCATGCTTTTTAGAACTTTTAAGAGCCTGTGCGGAGCCTCATAAATAATTATGGTTGATTCAATTTTACTATTCCCTTCTTTAGTATTTTTTAGAAGCTTTATCCTATTCCCTTCTTTTTTTGGTAAAAATCCTAGAAAAATAAATTTATCAGTAGGAAGTCCTGATGAGACTAATGCTGATATTAAAGCTGAGGGTCCAGGAATAGATACTACTTTAACACCGTTTCTCAAACTTTCTCTGATCAATCTAAAACCGGGATCAGAAACAGCGGGAGTTCCGCTATCTGATACTAAAGCCACATCTTGCCCATTTAGTAATATGTTTAAAATGTTAGGAATTCTTGCTTCCTCTGTGCCTTCATAATATGAAATTAACATGGCTCTTTTTTCTACACCTATTGATCTTAAAAGCATTCCGGTTTTCCTAGTATCCTCACAGGCTATATATTCCACAGACTTAAGAATCTCGATTGCTCTAAGAGTAATATCTTTTAAATTTCCGATTGGAGTTGCAACTACATATAATTTCCCTGTTTCCATATGCGTATTTTAGCGCAAATAACCCATAATTCATAATTCTTGATTCACGGTTCATTTGTTGTTACAATTCTTGAATGGAAGCAATTACATATGCTGCAGATTTATTCATCCACCTTGGTGATTATCTCGGAAACATAATTGAATTATTCGGACCGTTTACATACGTAATTTTATTTGCAGTTATATTTGCTGAAACTGGTTTAGTTGTCACTCCATTTCTCCCAGGAGACTCGCTTCTATTTATAGTAGGAGCATTTTCAGGCACAGGACATCTTAATGTTTTTGTTTCGTATGTAGTTTTATTGACAGCAGCAATTCTAGGAGACTCGGTTAACTACTGGCTTGGAAATAAAATAGGACCAAAAGTATTCTCTAAAGAAAACTCAAGAATATTTAATAAAGCGTATCTAGAAAAAACTCGAGAATTCTATGCTAAATATGGATCAAAAACGATTATCATTGCCAGATTTGTTCCAATAGTTCGCACATTTGCTCCGTTTGTAGCTGGAATTGGCAAAATGGACTACAAAACTTTTCTTACGTATAACGTAGTCGGTGCATTTATCTGGGTTACTTCACTTCTTTTTGCAGGTTATTTCTTTGGCAATCAGCCAATAATAAAAAATAACTTTGAAACTGCAATTTTTGCCATTATCGGAGTCTCACTCTTACCTATGGTTATTGAATTTGTAAGACATAAGATGATGAAGAGGAAAACTCATGAACACGACGACACAACTAATCTTAAAGAGATAAAAGACACCTTCAAAAAAGAAAAACTCACTTAGTAGATTTTAAATTTGCGCACCACTCCGACTGCAATGCCTTGAATTCTTAATGAGTTTGGATAAATCGGTTCCATTGCTGAATTTGCAGGCTTAAGGACTACCTTCTCCCCTTCTTTATAAAATCTTTTTAAGGTAGCTAGATTATCATCTACTAGTGCGACTACTATATCTCCGTTACTTGCAACGTCAGACTTCTCAATCACTACATAATCCCCATCTAAAATGCCGTCTTCTATCATGGATTCACCCTTTACTTGAAGAACGTATGCTGTTTTCTTGCCGCTAATCATGCTGGCCGATACCTGAAATGTAGCATTTGGATCTGTGTGGGGTTCAAGAGGACGTCCTGCAGCGATAAAACCCATCAGAGGTAGTTCAATTGAAGGAAGCTGACCGAGTAATCCTTGTGCAGCTTTTTCATCAATTATTTTTAGAACCCTGGTATTTCCGTCGACTTTTTGAACATAACCTTTTTCTACAAGAGCTCTGATTAAAGTGTGAACTGTGGAATTACTTTTGTGCCCTGTGGCTTTTGAAATCTCAGTAAGTGTTGGAGAATATCCGTATTGCTTCTGGAATTGAGCTAAAAATTCTAATACTTCTCTTTCTTTTCTATATAAAACTCCTGGCATATTTATTAGGGCAGTCGCCAGTTTGCGACTTAATCCGTATGAGAAAATTATGCGAAAAATACCAGAATTATGCAAGATGACAAAATATGTCAAAGACAGTCAATATAGATTTCCTCTACTTTCAGACTGTGTTACAATATTTAGTCAACTAATACTAATATGGATTTTAAAATTAAATCAGATTATAAGCCTGCGGGAGATCAGCCTAAGGCCATTGAGAAGCTCACAAAGAGCATAAAAAACGGAAATGATCACCAGGTACTTCTTGGAGTTACTGGTAGTGGAAAAACGTTTACAATGGCAAATGTAATTCAAAATCTCCAGCGCCCTACTCTAATTATTTCTCATAATAAAACTTTGGCTGGACAGCTTTATCAGGAATTTAGAGACTTCTTTCCAGAAAATGCCGTCAGTTACTTTGTATCCTATTACGACTATTACCAGCCTGAAGCTTATATTCCCACTACTGATACTTACATAGAAAAAGAATCTGAGGTAAATGATGAAATTGATAAATTAAGGTTGTTTGCTACCACTAACCTCTTAACCCGAAAGGACGTAATTATCGTAGCTTCAGTCTCTTGTATATATAACATCGGTGCTCCTTCTGAATACAGACGCCACATTGCGGATTTAAGTGTCGGAATGATTATGGATCAAAAAAATCTCATGCTTAGATTTGCAGATCTCCAATACGAAAGAAATGATTACGCTTACCAAAGAGGATCTTTTAGATTAAGAGGTGAAACGATAGATATTTTTCCTGCATATTTAGATACAGGTTTTAGAATTGAGTTAGGAGCAGAAAAGATTAGAAATATCGAAGAATTCGATGCGCTAACTGGAAAAACACTAAGAAAAGTTGATCGAGTTGTAATTTATCCTTCAAAACATTACATGACAGATCCAGCCACCTACAAAGATGTTTTTGCTCAGATCAAACACGATCTTGATTTAAGAGAAGCGGATTTTAAGAAAAAAGGAAAGTTGATCGAAGCGCAAAGGATTCGTCAGAAAGTAACCTATGACCTTGAGATGATACAAGAATTAGGGTTTGTTAATGGAATTGAAAATTATTCAAGCTATTTTGACGGAAGAAAACCAGGAGAGGCTCCCCACTCTCTTTTGGATTACATGGAGGAATGTTCTAAGGATTGGCTTTGTTTTGTAGATGAATCGCACATGACAATACCTCAAATTCGAGGTATGTACAACGGAGATAGATCCAGAAAGCAGACGCTTATTGATTACGGATTCAGACTTCCTTCTGCTTTAGACAACAGACCTTTAAGATTTGATGAATTTATGCAAAGAACTCATCAGATGGTTTATGTCTCAGCAACTCCCGATGAATATGAAATTTCCCTAGCAACAGAGGAAAAAGATGCAATTGTCGAGCAATTAGTCAGACCAACTGGACTTGTGGATCCAGTAATTACGATTAAGCCTACCAAAGGACAAATTGAAGATCTTATTGCTGAAATAAAAAAGCGTGTCGAGAAAAAACAAAGAGTCTTAGTTACGACTCTCACAAAAAGAATGTCTGAGGATTTATCTAGTTATCTTACTGAGCAGGATATTTTAGTCTCATATCTTCACTCTGATATTGAAACCTTGGAGCGTCAGGATGAATTAGATCGCTTACGCTCAGGCAAATATGATGTTTTAGTCGGAATTAACTTACTGAGAGAAGGATTGGATTTGCCGGAAGTATCCCTCGTTGCAATTCTTGATGCTGATAAAGAAGGCTTTCTAAGAAGTAGAACTTCACTGATTCAGATTATGGGTAGAGCTGCCCGCCATGTAGATGCGCAGGTTATTATGTATGCAGATAATGTTACTAAATCTATGACTTCAGCGATGGAAGAGGTCGAGAGAAGACGCGCAGTTCAGCTTGCCTACAATAAAAAAAATAAGATAAAACCTGAAGGAATTCAAAAAGCCATAAGAGCACGTCTTGTCGAACAGGAACAGGAAGATCAGAAATCAGCAGAATTTTTACTAAAACTTAAAGAAAAAGAAGTTCTAATGCCAGATGAGAAAAACCATTTGATCAAACAATTGAGGAAAGAAATGCAGCAAGCCGCTAAAGAACTAGACTTCGAAACCGCCGCAATTCTCCGGGATCAATTAAAAATTCTTCAGAAATAAATCTATCTTATTTGCTTTGGAATAACGACAGTCGTATTATGCTCCCTTGCTAACCGTCTTGCTGTTCTTTTTACCTCAGGCAGGTGTCCTATTCCTCTAGGCATTCCTTCCTGAGGAACAGTGGATATGAGCCCGGAAGAATGTTCTTTAAAAGCAATTGCGCTTCTTCCATCGCTTCCTATCAGTACTCCAACCAGCCTGATATCGTTACTTAGTCTTTCAGTCACGATGAGATTATAAAGTAGACCCCTTAAGGATTCAAGGAATTTACAATACTCTTACTTTTCTTATTTGGCAATTCTTCGAAGGGCTTTGTCTTTTTCTACGGGAGAAATTTTAGTGCGTCTTACTGCAGCCTGGAGAACTGCAATTGTTTGATCATAGGTATCTTTATCGACTGGATAAGGAGTGGCATCTTTTCCGCCGTGAGCAAAAGAATATCTGGCTGGATCTTGATAGGAAGGTTCGGCGCCATAGATAATCTCGGAAACCAAACTTAGAGCGCGGATAGTTTTTCCTCCAACTCCTTTAATAGCTAGTAAATTCTCAAAATCTTCTGGTGTTTCATAAGTAACTTTCTGAAGAATTTTATCCAGATATTTAAATTTAGTAAAATCCTCAAGCTCTACTCCATGATGCTTAAATTCTTTTCTGTCAAACTCCGCAAATACCATCTCCTGCTGACCTGTATCTCTAACTGCAAGCATCCGGCTAACTTCCCCTGAGTGACGACGAAGTAATTCAATATCTTTCATTAAAGTCTTATATCCAGAGCCAATTAAATCTACAGACAAATCTTTATTCTTTTTACTTTTCTTTGTCGCTAGATTTAAGGTAGATTTTCTAAACATTTGAGATGCAATTCCTTTATGCGGATCATTTGTAAAATCTATATCTGTTGGGCTGTTTGAGTGCCAATGATAACGTCTGGCCGTTGCATTAGCCGTGTTCATACCCTGTTGAACCACTGTCCAGGCGCCGTTTTTACTAAAGAAAAATGCATGGTGGTAAAGCGCATAGTCATCTTGAATTAAAGATGAATCTACTTTTGCAGACATTTTAGATGAGTAGACTAATCCATTTGTAGTTTTATGAGAAAGAGAGAGTTTATTTCCCCACTCTGCTATTTCATCAGGAGTTTTCTTACTTGTTGCGCCTTTTCCTCCGGCTATAAATACGCCAAGCTCCTGTTCACGTCCTCTTATCGCTTCTTTAAGTGCGGCAGTGAGTATTGTCGTCAAACCTGAAGCATTCCAATCAAAAGCCAGAACCGTTCCTAGTGATTGAAACCATACAGGATCAGCAATTCTTTTTATGTATTCGTCAGGCCCATATTCTTCAATAAGAACATCAGTCATAGATCTACCAAGACTTACCATTCTTTCAAATAGCCATGGCGGACATTTCCCAGTATCTAATGTAAAAGTTGCTACTCCCCTTTTCATATTATTACTTGCTCATATATCGATATATGATGCATTAAAATCCTGATATGTTTTCTATATGCTCAATACTACTTAAATTATTAGAATTATCAAGCATTACGGAAATAGCATCAATTCTCATAGTATCTGGCAATTTAGGATTTAAAACTTTATAAAATTCAGCCGTCTTAAGAAGAGATTTTAACTTGAAATAACTGATTGCCTCAAAAGGTGTTCCATATGCATTTGACGTTCTTGTTTTTACTTCCACAAACACTAGTGTTTTGTCTTTTATGCAAATAACATCGATCTCTCCATAACCCTTACGAAAATTTCTTTCAATTACTTCATAGCCCTTTTCTCTAAGAAATTTAGTCGCTAGTTCTTCTCCTTTTACGGCAATTGGATTAGAAATCTTCATAAACTAATTTAATAGTAACAAAGAATAATGATTAATAAATACGAGAGGCTAAAAGTGGATTATGGATTTAATCTAGGGCTTTTTACGTGGTTAAGTTTTGCTCTTCTAACTTTCATTTTTGGCTTTGCTTTAAAATCTACCTTATCTACATTTGGATTTCCAACATGCCAGATTCTTTCAACTGCGACATCTCCAACTACTTTTCTAACAGTATAGCTTTGGTTTTCGCCTCTTCCTTTAATTTGAAGAACTTGACCCTCGAAAATCTGAGTTCTAGTTTTTTCTCCTTCTGTAATTTTCTGGTGAACTCTTACGATGTCACCAACTCTAAAATCTATAGTTTTTAACATGAGACGTATATTATAGCCTGAAATTGTTATTTTTTCAATGACTTTACCGCATCAAGGAATCCTAGGAACAAAGGGTGTGGTCTTAGTGGTCTAGATTTATATTCCGGGTGCCCTTGAGTTCCTAAGTAGAATGGATGCTCTGATTCAGGTAATTCAATGATTTCGACAAGCCCTTCTTCAACTGATTTAGCAGAAATTACAAAACCTTTCTTTTCAAATTCTTCCAAATAATCATTATTAAATTCAAATCTATGCCTATGTCTTTCAGATGTTAAGCCCTTAGATTTGTCGATAAAATCATTATATTTTCCGTAAAGATCATATGCTTTAGTATCTTTCTTAACAATTGCATCCCAGCGACCTAGTCTCATTGTTCCACCATATGCACGCCGCGCCATAATTTCTTTCTGTTTTGGCATAAGATGAATTACTAAATTTTTTCCGTCTTTTGTGTTTTCTTCTGTATTTGCGTCTTTTATTCCCAATTCATCTCTGGCATAAGAAATTGCAGCCAATTGCATTCCGTAACAAAGACCCAGATATGGAATCTTCTTTTTCCTTGCATATCCTGCAGCTTCAATCATTCCCTCTGCACCTCGAAGTCCCCAGCCAATTGGTACAATTATTCCATCAGGATTTCCAATAAGCTTTTCTAAGTCCGAATCTTTTTCAACTTTTTCAGCGTCAATCCAATGTGTTTTAATGGCAACGCCTAACTCATATGATGCGTGATCTATCGCATCAAAAAGAGCAGCATAACTATCTTTAAGCTGATAGTCTCCAGTGCCGAAATATTTTCCGATAATTGCTATATCTATCGTTTTCTCCATTTTCTGAACGGCTTTAACCTTAGAAACAAATTTCTCCCATTCAGAAAGATTTGAGCCTCTGACAGGAAGATTTAGTTTTTCAAGAATTTGCTTACCTAGTTTTTGGCGGTTCAAACCAAGCGGTACTTCATAAACAGACTCTAAATCAGGACTTGAAATAACAGCTTCTGGTGCGACGTTACAAAATAGCGCTAGGCGCTCAATTCTTCTTTGATCCAATTCTTTATCTGAACGGCAAATTATAAAATCGGGTTGTATTCCGAGCGAGTTCAAAGTTCTTACTGACAGCTGAGTTGGCTTAGTCTTAGGCTCTCCAAGGTGAGCTGGAGTCGGCACATAGCTTACATGAACGTGAATTACATCTCCCGGGTTTTGAAGCGTCATTATGCGAGAAGCTTCATAATAAAAAACATTCTGATACTCTCCAGCTGTACCGCCAAGCTCAATTACCACAATGTCTGCATCTCGCACAGTAGCAACATTTTTTATTCTTTTTGTAATTTCATCAGTTATATGGGGTATTGCTTCTACATCTTCTCCGTTGTATTCAAACCTTCGCTCCCGCTCAATAACAGTTGAATATATTTTACCCATCGTAACGAAATTATCTGTACCCATATCTTCATTTAAGAATTTTTCATAGGTGCCGATATCCATATCAGCCTCAGTTCCATCCTCACAAAGAAACGTGTCTCCGTGCTCAATGGGATTTATGGTTCCTGCGTCAAGATTTAAATAATTTTCAAATTTTATGGGTGCAACTTTATATCCTGCGGATTTTAATAGAAGTGCTATTGATGCTGAGGTAATACCTTTTCCGATGCCTGATATGACTCCTCCGGAGACAAAAATGTATTTCACCGATTTTTTGTTTTTAGTACTATCGGGCACGATTAATAATAGCAAATTTGTGAAAATTCGTCAATATGAGCATATTTTCTGTCAGGATTTTGTAAAGTTAAATTCAAGCTCAATTTAAGGCGAGGGCTTATACTGTGGGCATTATGAGTGCAATAGAAGGTGCAGTATCAGTTGGAAGCGTAGGAGTAGCAGCAGCCGGTCCGTCAATCGGAGCAAGCGCTGGAGCTTCAATTGGTGGAGAAATTGGAATATCGGGAATAGGATTTGACGGAGGCTCTCCTTCTTTTTCAGGCTTAGGAAGAAGCGATACCGGACTAGGATCTTTTTCCATAAATGAAGGGTCAAAAGGACCAGTTTCGTTTTCAAATTCTACTGATTTATTCTCAGAAACAAGATCCTTCGTAGGATCCCTTGCAAGCGTACCAGAAGGAGCTGTTAAGGGTGATATATTTTCCGGAGAAATGCAAACCTTAGCTTCAAATCCGGATTTGGGAATGCCAAACCCTGCTGCAAATGAAAAAACTTCAATATTTAGCGAATTTGCACCATTTCAAGTGACAATTCCTACAACTGAGGGACCTGCTCCGTTGTCTTCATTTGATGGTTTTACAACTATTGCATCATTTTCTGAACCTTCATTTGGATTTGAATCAGAAACCGAACAAGATTCTCAAGCTTCGATAGGAGCTGTTATTGGGTCTGAAACTGTTGAAATGGGTCTTGAAGAAAATAGTATTAAGAGTGCTGTGGAAGACTTAAGAACTAATGACCCGTTAACCTACATGCAGCTTAAAAGCGATTTAGCATTGGTTCAAAATATTGTTGATCTTGCAACAGAAGAAACTGATCCTGAGACTTCAACTGCAATTTCAAATGCAGCAATAAATGTTGCAGTAGAACGCAGCGGTTTAATTCAAGCTTTAGAACAAGCTGAATCTTCAGTAGAATCAGCTACTCAAACTGATGAAGAAACGCAAACTGTGACAGCAAATGTCCAAGCAATTGTGGAAAGCGTAAGTCCCCCAGAAAAAGAAGTAGTTGAACCAAGACCGGTTCAGCCTAAAGATCAATATTTTGTAGATGAAGAAGCGAACGATGCTCGAAGATCTAAAACAGCTCGAGCGATAAAACAAGCTTTTGAAGAGGAAATTGATCCCGAAACTGGAAAAGTAAAAGGAAATGCTGTTGTTGATATATTGCCGGTTGAACTTCCCGCTGAAGAAATCAGTGAAATAGTTTTAAAAGAAGGCGGTAGAACTGACGGTTCTGAAGCACAAAGAAGAAATCATCTTTCTTTACTTGAATTCTCTACAGAAGAAGAAGCATTAGAGGCAAATGAAAGATTAATTGCTGAAAATAATGCAGTTACTGATAATGAGGCTGCAAATAGAGCTACTGAGGCTGAAGCTGCAAAAGTTAAAAGCGGAGTTAAAGCTCAAATAAAAGAATTAGAAATTTTCCCGCTAGCAGCATAATTTGCTTGACTAGTAAAAAACCTAATGCTATAAATCTCTAATGAGTGAATTAGGAGAAGCTCCCTCCCCAACACCGATTCTGGATCGACTTGAGGCCCAACAAAGAGACTTAGAGTTCAACGCAAGACCAACACAACCAAAAAATATGCTGCATTCAATCCAAAGCGTAGTAGGTTTGGAGCCTATGGAACTTAGTGACATGCTTGGAGCTTCTGATCCAGACAGAATAGCGCCGTTAATCAAAAAGGATGGACCGAGCTATCCACAGCTAAGAAAAGGCTTCTTAACCTCTTCATATTTACTTTTTAATGTGAAGCCTGAGCATACACCAGAATCATGGAAAGAATATTTAAGACGTCCTATGGGAGAACACGACGGAAAGAGCATAACCCAAATGTTTGTAGAGGGAAAATATGAAGAAATTTTACAAGATTTAGAATCTGTAGCTGAAGAAGAGCAAGCTGCATGAGCGGGATACGAGAATTGAACTCGCTTCTCTACCTTGGGAAGGTAGCATACTACCGGTGTACTAATCCCGCAACGTAGAAATTATATCACGAGAATTATTGAGCTCGAGGAATTATGAGCTTCATGCCTGGAGCGATGTTATCAGGATTATTTTCTAGTCCGTTTGCTCTTGCGATATCCATCCATTTAAATCCGTCTCCATAAAACTTAACTGCCACATCCCAAAGACCTTCTCCCTCCTGGAGAGTATAGGTCATTTGATCAACCGGTGCTTCGAGTTGCGGAATATCTTTTTCATCGATTATAGGTGTTGTCCCTTCAAGGCCGCTGTTTTTAACAAATAAAAAGAATACAACGGATATTCCCAAAACTACAACCGCACCTAGCACTAATGAAATATATGATTCGCTAAGTTTTAGCTGTGTTGAAATGTCTTTTGCAAATTTATTTTTTTGAGTAGGAGCTTCCAATCGCTCTGAAGCTTTAATGTTTTTTTTGGTAACTTTTTTTGTAGATCTTTTTTTTGCTGCCATGATTACATTGATAATCCAAGTATATCACATCAGTCAATATAGCCTAATTGCGTCAAACTACCTCATCTGTTAAAATACAAAACTAGCCATTAGCTATAAGCATTTAGCCATTAGCAAATGGGGTGGTAGCTCAGTTTTGGTTAGAGCGCTTCCCTGTCACGGAAGAGGTCGCGGGTTCGAGTCCCGTCCACCCCGCCAAAACCCAACGGTATATAATTACTACAACTGTGACTAATAAAGAAATTGCGCAGCTTTTTAGAGACGTAGCTGCTTCTTACTCCATAAAAAATGAGGCAAAATTTCGCTTTCAACTTCTTGCGTACCAAAATGCAGCTGATGCCATAGAAGGCTTATCTACTCAAGTTCATGATTTATATAAAGAAGGGAAACTTGATGATATTCCTGGCATTGGAAAAACTCTCAAAGAGAGACTTGAGGAACTTCTTGAAACGGGGAAAGTAAAACATTTCGAAGAAGTAATGAGGGGAATCCCAGAACCGGTTTTTTTACTAATGAAAGTGCCATCAATTGGTCCAAAGAAAGCATATAGACTCGCGACAGAATTTAAGCTAAACAAAAACGAGACTGCTATTGATGATTTAAAGAAAGTTGGAGAAAAAGGAGAAATCGCCAAGCTGGAGGGTTTTGGAGAAAAATCCCAGTCAGATATTTTGAGGGCACTTGAGGAATACAAAAAAGGTTTTGGTAAAACTACCAAGATGCTTCTTCCCTATGCCGGAGAAATTGCCTCTGACATGCTTGATTACTTAAAGAGAGATAAAAATGTAAAAGAAGCACTACCATTAGGTTCCTTAAGACGCAGAAAACCTTTAGTGGGAGATATTGATATCGCAGTTGTTAGTAACGATCCCGCAAAAACAATTGAGCATTTCACGAAATACCCTAGATCCAGCCGAATAATTGAAAGAGGACCTTCAGGGTCTTCCCTTCTTACAACTGGAGGCGCACAAATAGATCTTTTAGTTTTAGAACCAGTTCAATGGGGTTCACTCTTGCAGCATTTTACCGGCAGCAAAGATCACAACGTTCATCTTAGAGAACTAGCTCTTAAAAAGGGGCTTTCTCTAAATGAAAAAGGAATAAAAAATGTAAAAACAGAAAAAGTTAAAAAATTTTCCAAGGAAGAAGATTTTTACGAAGAATTAGGGATGGACTGGATTCCGCCTGAAATGCGAGAAGACTCTGGAGAAATTGAATTAGCTCTTGCACATAAATTACCAAAAATAATTGACGTTAAAGACATAAAAGGAGATTTTCATCTTCATTCAAGTTTTCCAGTTGAACAGTCTCATGATCAAGGACAAAGCTCGATCGAAGAAATGACGCAAATGGCAAAAGACCTAGGCTACGAATATCTAGGTTTTTCCGAGCATAATCCTAGTCAATCAAAACATACTAAAGCGCAAATCGTATCTCTCCTAAAGAAAAGAAATGACGAAATAGACAGAGTTTCCAAAAAATTAAAACTTCCTATTTTTAAATTAATGGAAACAGATATTTTGCCCGACGGGTCTCTTGCGCTTCCAGATGAAGCTCTTGATGAATTAGATGGTTCAATTGTTTCAATTCACAGTGTTTTTAAAATGGATAAAGATCAGATGACTAAAAGAATCATAAAAGGGCTTTCACATCCAAAAGCTAAGATTCTTGCCCACCCCACAGGAAGACTGCTTAATGAGAGGAACGGTTACGAAGTAGATTTTGAAACATTATTCAAATTTTGCCGAGAAAATAATAAAGCTTTAGAAATTAATGCATATCCAAATAGATTGGACCTTGAAGGACCAGTTATCAGAATGGCAATTGAGGTTGGGGTCAAATTAACCATAGACACTGACTCTCATGAAAAATCTCAAATGATGCTCATGCCTTATGGCGTATTTCAGGCTAGACGAGGATGGGCTAAAAAATCTGACATAATCAATTGCCAAAAACCAGAAGTTGTTGTAGAATGGTTTAAGTCATGAATATAACAATAATTATCGCAGTAGTAATCGGAGCACTAGTTCTATTCGGTTTATACCTATATAACTCTTTAATTGCTGCAAAACTCAGAGTTAATGAAGCTTTCTCCCAGATCGACGTTCAATTAAAAAGACGCACTGATCTTATTCCAAATCTTATCGAAACTGTTAAGGGATATGCTAAGCAGGAAAAAGACGTATTTACAAAAGTAACAGAGCTTAGATCTGACCTCATGAATGCAAAGACACCGGAGAAAAAAGCAGAAGCCAATAACATGCTTACTGATGCCCTTAAATCAGTATTTGCTGTTGCTGAGGCATACCCACAACTTAGATCAAGTGAAAACTTTAAAGCTCTCCAGGATGAACTTTCAGATACAGAAAATAAAATTGCATACTCAAGACAATTTTACAATTCAAATGTTTTGGACTACAACACAAAACTTCAAATCTTTCCAAACGTACTTTTTGCTAAAATCCTAAACTTCAAACCAGCAGAGTTCTTCGGAGCAACTGAAGAAGAGAAAAAAAACGTAAAAGTAAGCTTCTAATTCTATGAACATCTACGGTGCTATTTCAGCAAACAAGTGGAAAACTTGGATAATCATGAGTTTATTTGTGGTTTTTATTGCCACATTAGTCTACGTCATGAGTAAGGCATTTGGGCTTGATGCACTTTCAATCACAGGAATTTCCTTGGTACTTGCTGGATTTATGAGCATTGGAAGTTTTTATTATTCTGACAAGCTCGTTATTGCTACATCCGGAGCTAAGCTTATCAAAAAAGAGGAATATCCTAAGTTTTACAGAACAGTCGAAAATCTTGCAATCGGCGCTGGCCTTCCACTTCCTAAAATTTACGTAATTAATGATGCTTCTCCGAATGCATTTGCGACTGGACGTGACCCAAAACATGCAGTTGTAGCAGCTAGTACAGGCCTCTTAGACATAATGACTGATGCAGAATTAGAAGGCGTAATTGCCCACGAGCTTTCCCACATTAAAAATTATGATATAAGACTCGCCGGAGTTATCGCAGTGCTTGTAGGATTTGTAGCTATTCTTTCAGATTTATTTATCAGAATGACTTTCTTTAGAGATTCGGATAATAATAAAGGTAACGCAATATTTCTCGTTATCGCGATTGTTCTTGCAATTCTCTCTCCAATCGCAGCCTCTTTAATTCACTTAGCAGTCTCCCGAAAAAGAGAATTATTAGCTGATGCATCAGGAGTACTTTTAACAAGATACCCCGAAGGATTAGCCTCAGCATTAGAAAAACTGAAAAACGACCATACTCCTCCAAAAGCAGCAAGCAATGCTACTGCGCATTTATTTATAGAAAATCCTTTTGATAATAAAAAAGTTAAAAATATGTTTACGGGACTTTTTAACACCCATCCCCCACTCGAAGAACGCATCAAAATCCTCCGCTCAATGTAGTTATCATTTCTTTCAGATGATAGAATAAATCTATCAATGAACTTTTTGCTTATTTTTTTTGGTAAAACTTTTATTTATTTGAGCCGTCTTTTTAATCTTGGGAATGGATCCACATGGCCAGGTCATATCGCTTTAAAACTAAATCCAAATTTTATAAAACAGGTTTTATCTAAATCTAAAATTAAAATTGTAATAATTGCTGGAACTAACGGCAAAACCACCACCGGAACTTTGATCTCACACGTTTTTACTTCTGCTAATAAATCTGTCATTCATAATGCCAGCGGAGCAAATTTACTAAATGGTCTGGCTTCTACTCTAATTAACAATTCAACTGGAGTTAAACTCACCCAGGATTATTTAATTTTTGAGTGCGACGAAAACGCACTCCCTGAAATTATCAAACACACAAATCCCGACTATGTTATTTGCCTAAATCTTTTCCGAGATCAATTAGACAGATATGGCGAGATTAATTCTATTACTAAGAGATGGTCTGAATCATTCAAAAATTTAAACTCAAAGACTACACTTATTTTAAATTCAGACGATCCTCAAATTTCTTATCTTGGCAAAAATACAAAAGCACACATAAAATACTTTGGATTAGAAAAAACCCATTCGACAAACACAGGGCCAGCACATGGCGCTGATTCAATTTTTTGCCCAAAGTGCTCTGAAAGACTTGATTTTGAAAAAGTATTTTTTTCCCATCTTGGGATCTGGAAATGTCCGAAATGCCATTTAAAACGCACTATTCCAGATTTAAACGAATCAAAGGTGTATCCGCTACCCGGGACTTACAATAAATACAATACAATTGCTTCTTCCCTGCTTCTCAAGCAAGAAGATGTCTCAAACCAGATAATCGAAGACGCATTTAATAGATTTTCTCCGGCTTTCGGAAGAGGAGAAAAAGTAGTTTACAAGGGAAAACATATTCAAATATTTTTATCGAAAAATCCAACTAGTTTTAATGAATCTTTGTCTACAATTAAAACACTAGGAGGAAAAGATCTTGTAATTCTTTTAAATGACAGGATCCCTGACGGACTTGATGTAAGCTGGATTTGGGATGTTAACTTTGAAGAAATCTTAGAAAAAGAAATGAACATAGGAGTCTCGGGAGACAGAACCTATGATATGGCAATCCGCCTTAAATACGCTGGATTCTTCGCTCACCATAATGAAAATCCCGAGACTATTATTAATACGATGTTAGATTCACTTGAATCAGATGAAATATTATATATTTTACCTAACTACTCAGCAATGCTAGAGATCAGAAAACTATTAACTGGTAAAAAAATCTTATGAAGCAAAAACTAATTATCGGCTGGCTGTATCCGCAGCTTATGAATATCTACGGAGACCGAGGCAACATAATTACTTTAGTCAAACGTACCGAGTGGCGCGGAATAAAGACGGAGGTTAAAAGCTTAAACCCTGGATTCTCTGACACAGAGTTAAAGTCCTGTGATTTACTCGTTATGGGCGGCGCTCAAGACAAACAGCAAGAAATAGTAAATGAAGACTTAAGGCTTCATCATAAAACGCTTTCGGAAATGATAGACAACAACACTCCTGGTCTATTTGTATGCGGAGGATTTCAATTCTTAGGAAATTATTATAAAGAGGCAGATGGGTCCATAATTGACGGCTTAGGAATCTTTGACTTAAATACCCAAAACCCTGGTGAGAGTGAAAAAAGACTAATTGGGAACATCGCAATTACGCCAAATATCGAGGGGTTAAGTAAACCTATTGTGGGGTTTGAGAACCATGGAGGAAGGACTATTCTTGGAGCAAATGTTAAACCCTTAGGCTCAGTCATTAAAGGCCATGGAAACAATGATGATGGTACAGAAGGCGCTATTTACAAGAATAGTTTTGGGACATACCTCCACGGCCCGATTTTTCCTAAAAATCCTCATTTTGCAGATCATCTTCTAAAACTTGCTCTTGAAACAAACGATCTGGACCCGCTCGATGATAAATTGGAACTTCAGGCCCACTCTAATATCCTAAAACTTCTTGGTGTCTGATATATCGATGTATCGATATATGATGCGATAAATGCATTTGTTGAATAGAGAAGACTCTTAGAATATAATTATCCTCATGAAGTTTGATATCGCTCATGTTGCAAAACTCGCAAATCTATCGTTAACCGACGAGGAAAAAAGTAAATTCGAAAAACAACTTGAAGAAACTGTTGACTACATCGAAGGCTTAAGCGAAGTCGATACACAAGGTGTAGAACCAATCTCTCAGGTTACAGGACTTGAGAATATTACCCGTGAAGATGAAGTCACGCCCTCCTTATCCCAGGAAGAAGCACTAAAAAATGCAAAATCAACTCACAAAGGCTACTTTAAGGTGAAGGGAATTTTAAACAGTGAATAACCCTGCAACCTTTTACATAGTCAGACATTCTGAAACTGACTGGAACGTAAAGCATTTAATGCAGGGTCATTCAGACTCTCAACTTACATCAAAAGGGGTTAAAGATTCAGAGAAATTGGCAAAAAAATTAAAACCCATAAAATTTGATCTGATATTTTCTTCTGATCTATCGAGAGCAAGGCGAACCGCTGAAGCAATCTCATTAGATAGAGATATTGCGATAAAAACAACAGAACTCATTAGAGAAAGAAGATATGGTGAATTTGAGGGTAAACATAATTCAGAATACGAAGTCGTAAATGAAGCGCTTGATAAATTGTCAGAAGAACAGAGATATACCTACAAACATTCGCCAGGAATAGAAAGCGATGAAGAAGTTGTAACTAGATTTTTAACTTTTATTCGAGAGGTTGCCGTCGCTAATCCGGGCAAGACTATTCTGGCCGTAAGTCATGGCGGTATAATGCGTGCTTTTATGAAAAAACTTGGATTAAAAAATACTATCCGAGGAGGAGTTCGAAACAACGCTTATATAAAACTTGAAACAGACGGTGTAGAATTTGAAATTAAAGAAACTAGCGGAATTACATTCTCAGATTAATATGTTAAATAAATTAAATCTAAAACAAGCTAGAGAAGGTCTAAAAAATAAAGATTTTTCTTCGGTTGAAATTACAAAAGCATGTCTAGACAGAATCAAGGCTACTGATGATAAATTAAATGTATTTGTAACATTAACAGAAAATGAAGCATTAAAAAGTGCAGGAGAAGCAGATAAATTATTAGCCTCACAAGGGGACGCCTTGCAAGACTATCCCCTCCTGGGGATTCCTATCGCTGTCAAAGATAATTTTTCCACACTTGGAATCAAAACTACAGCTTCGGCAAAAGTGTTAGAGAGCTATATTCCCCCATTTGATTCAACAGTTGTAAAAAAATTAAAAGAAGCAGGCATGATAATGCTTGGAAAAACAAATATGGACGCATGGGCTCATGGATCAAGCACTGAAACATCTGACTACGGTTCCACAAAAAACCCTTGGAATATTGAACATTTGCCCGGTGGTTCTTCAGGCGGTTCAGCAGCTTCAGTTGCTGCAGATCAATGCATAGTTTCAATCGGTTCTGAAACTGCGGGTTCGATCAGACAACCGGCTTCCTGGTGCGGAGTAGTAGGCCTTAAACCTACATATGGCAGAGTTAGCAGATATGGAGTGGCAGCCATGGGGTCAAGTCTTGATTCTCCAGGACCTATTTCGAAAACTGTAGAAGATTCAGCACTAATCTTAGAAATATTAGCAGGTCAAGATAAAATGGATGCAACTACTTCCCCAAAAAATGTGCCCGAATATACAAAAAATCTAGAATCAAGCTTTAAGGATCTGGTAATTGGAGTTTCCGATGAATATTTCATAGAAGGTCTCGATCCTGAGGTTGAAAAAGCTGTAAAAGAAGCAATAAGTAAACTAGAAAAAATGGGAGCGAAAATTGAGAAAATCAAGCTTTTTGACCCTAAATATGCAATAGATGTTTACACAATAATTCAGAGATCTGAAGTAAGCTCTAACCTAGCAAGATATGACGGGATTAGATACGGAAATGATAGATCTGCTTTTGGTGAAGAGGCTAAAAGAAGAATAATGTTTGGAACGCATGCGCTTTCCTCAGGTTATTATGATCAGTATTATAATAAGGCTTCAAAAGTAAGACGTGTTATCGTAAACGATTTCAAAAAAGCTTTTGAAAAAGTACAAGTAATTATTGCTCCTACTTCCCCATCCCTAGCTCTACCTGTTGGAGCAAGTAAAAATGCTGCAATGTTTGGAGAACTAGCTGATGTTCTTGTGGAACCGTCTTCAATTGCAGGCCTATCTGGTATAAATATCCCCGTTGGTTTTTCCTCATCCAACCTTCCTATCGGCATGCAAATCATAGGTCCTCAGTGGGGTGAAGAAAAAGTTATCCAGACTGCTTATAAATATGAGCAAGAAACTCAAGATGAAGAATGGAGACAGAAAACTCCAGACTTATGATTTAAGAATTATGAATTATGATTTCATTGAAAATTTAAAATTAAAAATTGTAAATTATGAGTAAATATACTCCAGTAATTGGACTTGAAGTACACGTTGAGCTGAAAACAAAATCAAAAATGTTTTGCGGCTGTGATGCTTCTTATTTTGGCAAAGAACCGAATACTCACACTTGCCCGGTTTGCTTGGGTCTTCCTGGAGCGCTTCCTGTTCCAAATAAAAAGGCGATTGAATGGTGCATAATGATCGGACTCGCACTAAATTGTAAAATCCCTGACTTTTCTAAGTTTGACCGTAAAAATTATTTCTATCCGGATCTTGCTAAAGGTTATCAGATTTCTCAATATGATCTCCCTTTTGCAGAAAAAGGCTACATAGAGCTATCAAGTGGCAAAAGAATTGGTATAACACGTGTCCACATGGAAGAAGATACCGGAAAACTGTCCCATGAAACAGTGGACGGAGAAAAAGTGAGCTTAATTGATTTCAATCGCTCTGGTGTACCACTCGTGGAAATAGTAACTGAACCAGATTTTGACAATGCAAATGACGTAAAAGAATATCTGCAACGCCTTCAGCAAATTGTCAGATATTTAGATGTATCTAATGCAGACATGGAGCGGGGAGACATGAGGCTTGAGCCGAATATTTCTCTTAGACGTGAGGGCCAAACTGAGCTACCAAACTACAAAGTTGAGGTAAAAAATATTAATTCGTTTAATTTTGTCGGAAAAGCCATAGAATTTGAGATTAAAAGACATACGGAAATTCTGGATAAAGGAGAGACCCCTGCACAGGAAACCCGCGGATTTGTGGAGAGCTCAAGCTCCACCGTATCTCAAAGATCTAAAGAAGACGCTAAGGACTATAGATATTTCCCAGAGCCCGACATTCCCCCATTTAGATTTAGTGAGGAATATATCGAAAGCATAGAATGCCAAATTCCTGAACTGCCTCATGTAAAAATTAAAAGATTTATAGATACTTATGCGCTATCTGATTACGATGCAGAAATTCTGACAAGAGATAGATTTACCGCAGAGTTTTTTGACAAAGCTTCAAATCTCGCCCAGGAGCAAGACGTGAAAAGAAAAGATCTGGCAAATTACATTATTAATAAAAAACCAGATCTCTCAAAATTAACCCCAGAAGAATTAGTAAAAGCAGTCGCGACATCAAACCAAGTAGCAGACGTGGATGAAGCTAAATTAGATGAAATAATAGATAAAGTCCTAAAGGAGCAAGCTAAAGCAGTTACAGACTTCAAAAGTGGCAAAGAAACCGTTATAATGTTCTTAGTTGGCCAAGTTATGCGCCAATTCCCTGAAAAAATTGATGCAGGGAAAGTTAAGGCGAGTTTACTCGCGAAATTAAAATAATATGCCAGATGGAAATAGCACACCAATAGATGCTTTAAAACCAAGCGAATCACAAACTGCAACTCCTTTATCTCCAAGCACTAGCAAAAGATCCATAAGTTATTGGAAAAGCCAGATAAATCAAAGAATAGCATCAAATATCATGACCTCGATGAGATTTGGGACGGATGCAACAGCAAGAGTACCAAGAGATATGAGGCATAGTGCAGTAAAAGAACTTAAACTTGAACAAAAAGTTCTTATTAACTCTGGAACTGAGCTAATGAACAAAGAACCTTACCAAAATGAGCGAAGAAGGATGCTAGGAGCAATAGACCGTGATATTTCTACTCCAACCGTCGAAGGAATCCATTTAGATATTGATAATTTTGGAATATTTAATAAACAGTTTGGTGACACTATAGGAGACGAAGTACTATTAAATGTCGGTAGAACAATAAACTCCACGAAAAGAGAGACTGATATTGCGGGAAGGGTTGGCGGAGAAGAAATAGATATTACGGCTCCTCAAACCGTAAGCCCTACTAGACCACAACCGGAAGAGCCTGTACTTTTAGCAGAAAAAATCAGATTGGCAATAAAACAAGCTAAATCACCATCAGGCAAACAAGTTACTGTCAGCATAGGCACAACTAAATATATAAGAGGCGAAGGAGAAACATCATACCGCACTAGACTTGAGACTGCTCAAATTGCAGCTAAAAGATTTGGCAAAGATAGAGTTGTAGAGGCAACTGTTGATGATCAAGGAGATGTATATAGAGATGTTTCTACAAATATTAGATATAGAGCTGAATATGATCAGGAAGGAAAAATATTAGGATTTACCCCAATTAAATAACATGGCGGACTTTGTACACCTTCACAATCATAGTGAATATTCACTTTTAGACGGGCTCTCGAAAATTACTGAAATGGTTTCGCAAGCTAAAGCACTGGGCATGAAAGCATTAGCGATTACTGATCATGGAAATCTTTATGGTGCAATTAAATTTTATAGGGCCTGTAAAGAAGCTGGTATAAAACCAATCATAGGATGCGAGATCTACATTTCAAGACGCACTCGCCATGATAAAGAAGCCGGTCTGGATTCAGATTCCAATCATTTAATCCTGCTCGCAAAAAACGATACAGGCTATAAAAACTTAATGAGAATTATCTCTATCGCAAACCTTGAAGGATATTATTACAAGCCAAGAAGTGACATGGAACTTTTAAAGCAGTACAGCGAAGGTTTAATTTGTCTTAGCGCATGTGTAAACGGATATGTTTCCGAACCGCTTCTAGAAAACCAGGAGGAAACAGCTGAAAAAAGAGCAAAAACACTGTCTGAAATCTTTGGTAAAGATAACTTTTACTTAGAAATTCAAAAACATTTAAACGTCAAAAAGCAGGATGAACTAAACGAAAAACTTATAAAACTCTCAAGAAAGTTAGGAATTCCGCTTGTTGCCACCAACGATAACCATTATGTAAAAAATGGAGACGCGGAAGCTCAAGAAGTACTTCTATGTATACAGACCCAAACCACCCTTACAACTCCTAACAGAAAGCTTTCAATGATAGACTCCCCTGATTTTTATATGAAAAGCTCAGAAGAAATGACAGGGCTATTTATTCAGACACCTGAAGCTGTAGAAAATACTGTAAAGATCGCTGATATGTGC
Organism: uncultured Gammaproteobacteria bacterium; assembly: GCA_964490105.1. Lineage (GTDB taxonomy): Bacteria > Patescibacteriota > Microgenomatia > Levybacterales > UBA12049 > 2-01-FULL-39-10-A. The sequence continues at coordinate 287,370 of CAZAZU010000001.1, forward strand.
GACCTGGAAATTCAGCTTGGGAAATGGATCATGCCTGTATTCGACGTTCCAGATAAAACTTCTTCAGGCGATTATTTAAAAAAACTTGTTAAAGAGGGACTCAAAAAAAGGTACGGTGAAATTACAGAAGAAACAGAAAAGCGAGCCGACTATGAACTCTCAATTATTATCGGAAAGAAATATGAAACATATTTCTTAATCGTAGCTGACTTTGTGAGATGGGCTAAGTCCCAAGGAATAAGTGTGGGACCAGGAAGAGGCTCAGCTGCTGGTTCAGTTGTCTCTTATGCTTTAGGAATTACCGATATTGACCCGTTCTTTTTTAATCTGCCGTTTGAAAGATTCTTAAATCCAGACCGTCCATCAGCTCCAGATATCGATTTAGATTTTGCAGATACTAGACGGGATGAGGTTATTGAATATGTCACTAAAAAATATGGAAAGGATAAAGTGGCGCAAATTATAACCTTTGGAACCATGGAAGCCAGAGGATCAGTTAGAGATACGGGGCGTGCTATGGGAATGCCTTATTCAGGTCCAGATAGAATCTCGAAAATGATCCCTCCAGGATGGCAAGGACACGCTATGACACTTGATACAGCACTTGAGCAAAGCCCTGAATTAAAAATGGCCTACTCCACTGAATCTGATACAAAAAAACTTCTTGATTTAGCAAGAAAAACAGAAGGGGTGGCCCGTCACGCTTCAGTGCACGCTGCTGGAGTTGTAATTGCCGATAAGCCTTTAACAGATTACACTCCCCTTCAAAAAGAAACGAACGGTGACAAAGTTATTACTCAGTACGATATGTATACAGTAGGAGAAGATGGAGTCGGACTTTTAAAAATGGACTTTTTGGGACTTCGAAATCTAACTATTATCGAAGAGGCTTTAAATTTTATAAAAATAAATAAAGGCGTAGAAATTGACCTTTCCACACTTCCTCTGGACGACAAAAAAACATATGATCTATTATCAGAAGCTGAAACAACTGGAATTTTTCAGCTTGAATCTGCTGGAATGCGTCGTTACATTAAGGATTTAAAGCCTACTTCCATATTTGATCTTATGGCCATGGTAGCGCTATACCGCCCCGGTCCTATGGCAAATATTCCAGAGTTTATCGAGAGAAAAAGAGATCCTTCGAAAATAAAACTCCCCGATAAAAGACTGGAAGAAGCGCTAAAACAATCTTACGGAATGCTTGTATACCAAGACGACGTTTTACTTACAACTATTGCTATCGCTGGCTACACATGGCTTGATGCAGATAAGTTTAGAAAAGCTATGGGAAAGAAAATTCCAGCAGAAATGAAAAAACAAAAAGAACAATTCATGACTGGAGCTATTGCGAATGGTTTGTCTCAAAAAAAAGCAGAATCAATTTTTAATCTTATTGCTCCTTTTGCAGGATACGGATTCAACAAGGCACACGCCGCTTGTTACGCGACAATTGCATACAGAACTGGGTATCTTAAAGCAAATTACCCCGTAGAATTCATGACAGCACTTTTAACTGCTGAGTCGAGAGGCTCTACTGGTCCTGTAAAAAACGAGAAAATCGCTCAAGCAATAGCTGAATGCAAAAGATTAAATCTGACAGTTCTCCCCCCTAATATAAATAAATCTGGCCGGGATTTTACGATCGAAGAAAAAACTATGACCAGATTTGGGCTTTCAGCTATTAAAAATGTGGGAGAAGCAGCGATCGCAAATATCTTGGAAAATAGAGAAAAAGGAGAATTCAAAAGTTTTGAAGATTTTTGTATAAGAGTAAATCTTTCTACTATAAATAAAAAAACAATTGAAAGTCTTATAAAAGCCGGCGCAATGGATATCTTCGGAAATCGGGCTCAGCTTTTATCAAATTACTCTGAAATAATTGAAAACGTAAATAGAGTTAAGAAAAACAAACTTGAGGGTCAGTCTAGTCTTTTCGGAGAAGAAGCTGAAGAAGAGGTTAGATCAACAACTCAGGTCATCGAAGACTTTTCTCCAAATGAAAAACTGGGATTTGAAAAAGAATTTTTAGGTTTTTACTTAACATCTCATCCCCAAATGGCAAATTTATTGGCTGTAAAATCTCTGACTAGCCACGATATTTCCCAGCTTGAAGAAGTAGTTGAAGGAAAGTTTGTGACTGTAGGTGGCATAATCGAAACAACACGCAAGATATTCACTAAAAAAACTGGAGCCGAAATGGCATTTATTACAATTAGTGACGAAAAAGGTGTAACCATAGAAGTAGTAGTATTTCCGAAAATTTACGAAAGACATAAAAGTCTAATAGCTACAGATAATTTGGTAATCGTCGAAGGAAAACTTGATACTAAAAACGATAGGCCAGTAATACTCGCGGAAAAACTATCAACCATGAAATATTCCCCATCTTGACGCAGACTAGGCTTGGATTGTAAAATGTAAGAGATTTAAATGGCAAGTTTTGCACCGGAAGTGTTTTTCCATGTGGGGAAGCTTCCGATAACTAATACAGTACTAAACACCATCTTAGTAGATGGTTTTTTAATTTTACTAGCATTCATGGTGCGAAGTAAGATTGCACTCATCCCCGGAAAATTCCAAAGCGTCATGGAAATGTTTATAGGAGGCTTCTATGGATTTGTCGAGGGAATTTCAGGAAATAAGACTAAGAAGATATTCCCTTTCTTTATGACTTTTTTTCTTTTTATATTGGTCGCGAATTGGTCTGGACTCATTCCTGGAATTGCGACTTTTGGAATAGAACACCTTGAAACAGATCATGGAAAGACATCAATGCATATAATCCCGTTCATTAGACCGCTCACTAGTGACTTAAACGCAACTTTTGCCCTAGCTTTAGTTTCGCTTTTTGCAACACATATCTTAGCAATTAGATCACTTGGGATTAGTGAATATCTTTCTAAATTCTTCGCATTTCTTCCATTCATAATTTCTTTGGTAAAGGGTAAAGCGAAATTCAATTTGAATTTTAAAGATCCAATCGGACTAGTTGTTGGAATTGTCACTCCTCTGGTTATGATATTCGTAGGAGGACTTGAACTTATCTCAGAATTAGTGAAAGCAATCTCTCTCTCCTTCCGTCTTTTTGGAAACATTTACGCAGGAGAAGTAGTCCTAGAAACGGTTCATGGAATTTTCGCTTTTGTATTCCCTCTTCCTTTTTTAATGTTAGAAGTTATCGTAGGCATCGTCCAGGCATTAGTTTTCGCTATGCTTACGATGGCGTTTATGGTAATATTATCAACGTCTCATCATGAAGAAGAGACACATAAGGAGGTGAGTCATTAGTGGAATTTAGTATTTCCGGAGGATTAATTGTTGCATTGGGAGGTATTTTCCCAGCATTCGCAATCGGTCTTATTGGAGCAAAAGCTATGGAAGCAATCGGTAGAAACCCTGAAGCATCAGGAAAGATTCTCCCTGCAATGCTTTTAGGTATGGCGTTTGCTGAAGCTATCGCAATTTATTCTCTTATCTTGGCTTTTACAGGATAATTTTTAATAAATATGGAACTTTTGAAGGATTTTGGGTTCGATCCCATTCTTTTAACAGCGCAGATTATTAATTTTTTAATAGTCTTAGTTGTGTTAAAGAAATTTATGTATAAACCTGTTCTTGACATGCTCAAAAAACGGGAAAATGACATAAAGAGGGGTATAAAAGATTCAGAAGAAGCTGAAAAAAGATTGGCTGAAGCTGAAGAAAAAGAAAAACAAATCCTTCAAAAAGCCCGAAGTGAAGCAGATAAAATGCTTTTAGAGGCCAAAAATGAAGCTGATGGACTCAAAACGGAAAAAATGGAACAAACAAGGGCTGAGGTTGAAAAAATGCTTGAACAGGCCAGACTAACTATTGCCCAGGAAACAAAAGAAGCAGAAGAAAGGCTTACCAGAAAAGTCGGAGGAATTGCAATTGCACTTTTGGAAAAATCACTAGTTGGTATTTTTGGAGAAAAAGAACAAAAAGTAATTTTGAAAAAAGCTACAGATCAATTGCAAAAAAATAATTAATGAAAAAAAATATTATAAAAAAATTAGCTGTAAAAAGTTTCAATAAAAATAAGTTAGATGAAAAAGTTGTTATGAAAGTTGCAAAAGTATTGAAAAGAGAAGACTTGAAGGTGTATATTAAGGACTTAAAAAATATGGAAGCTAAAAAAACTGTAACAGTTACTATCCCCTCTTCAAAAGGCGTAGGTGACATGAAAAAATATTTTGATAGAATATATCCAGGTAAAAGAATTGTTTTTAAAGTCGACGAATCTCTTCTAACGGGTATTAAGGTTGTAGATTACGATAACGTCTATGAACTTTCTTTAAAGGGCTTACTCGAACACTCACTCAAAGGAGCAACAAATGATTGACGAAAATAACATAATCAATGAACTAGAAAAAAACTTAATGAGCTGGGGCAAAGATCCTAAGACTCAAAATGTAGGCACTGTTGAAAAAAACACAGATGGAGTTATTACAGCAACAGGACTCTCAAAAGCAACCATGGGAGAAAGGGTTGTTTTTGAAAACGGCGTTTCTGGAGTAGTACTTAATCTTGATGAAGACTATGTGTCCATAATTCTTCTTGGAGAAGGTTCTGGAATTAAAGAAGGAGATACCGTTAAAACAACAGGAGAAATGCTATCAATCAACGCTTCCGATGACCTTTTAGGTAGAGTTGTTGACCCAATTGGAAATCCACTAGACGGAAAGGCAAATATTAAAAAAGGCAAATTAATGCCTCTCGAGCATATCGCTCCAGGAGTAGTTGAAAGAGAAAAAGTTAACACACCGCTAAAGACAGGTATTAAAGCAATTGATGCTATGTTTCCTATCGGACGCGGACAAAGACAGTTAATAATCGGAGACCGAGGACTTGGAAAAACTGCAATCGCGATTGATACAATCATAAATCAAAAAGAATTCAGAAAAAAAGGCTCAAAGCTTAGACCAGTAATTTGTATCTATGTAGCAATCGGACAAAAAAGATCGACAATTGCTCAGATTTACGGAAGACTTCAGGAATCAGAAGCAATGGATTACACGATCATCGTCTCAGCTTCCTCTTCTGACCCAGCAGCACAGCAGTATCTTGCTCCATATGCAGGTGCAGCAATTTCTGAGTATTTCCTAGAAAAAGGACAAGACGTTTTAATCGTTTACGACGATCTTACAAAACACGCTTGGGCTTATAGACAGATTTCATTAGTTCTTAAGCGCCCAGCAGGTCGTGAAGCATATCCCGGAGACGTTTTCTATCTTCATTCCCGCCTTTTAGAGCGCGCAGTAAGACTAAATGAAAAAAATGGCGGCGGTTCTGTAACTGCACTTCCAGTTATTGAAACTCAAGCAAATGATATTTCAGCTTACATTCCTACAAATGTAATCTCTATTACAGACGGACAGATCTTTTTACAGTCTGATTTATTTAATTCTGGATTTAGACCAGCTATTAACACAGGAACTTCAGTTTCCCGCGTTGGAGGAGATGCTCAAACAGGAACACTTAAGTCAGTTGCAGGAAAAATGAAGCTGGAACTCGCACAATTTGCAGAATTAGCTGCTTTTTCTCAATTCGGATCAGAATTAGACGCAGCTACAGCAAAGTCGCTAGAACGTGGAAAAAGAACACAAGAAATACTAAAACAAGGCCAATATCAGCCACTTGCTGAGACTTTAGAGGTGGTAAGTATTTGGGCGGTAACAAATGGTTATCTTGACGATGTTGCAATTGAGAATGTCGGAAGATTTGAAAAGGAATTACATGCTTACGTTAAAAGATCTCAGACAAAGCTTCTTACAACTTTAGAGTCAGGAGCAAAAGTAAACGAGGATGTAGCTAAAGAATTAGAAAAAGCAGTAAAAGACTTTAAGAAATCTTTCAAATAATATGGCAAGTTTAATAGCATTAAAAAGAAGAATTAAAACAGCACAAAACGTAAGCAAAACAACGCGTGCTATGCAGATGATTTCTGCTAGTAAGTTAAAAAGAGCTCAGGAAGCTGCTCTAACAGCTCGTCCATATGTAGAAAAATTAACTCAGATCTCTAGAGAAATTTCAGGAAAAGTTGAAGAAAAAAATATGAATGATTATATGAAAAGACTAACTGATACTGATGAAAAATTGATGATAGTTGTCTCTCCAGATAAAGGTCTTTGCGGTGGTCTAAACACCAACTTGACTAGGGAACTGTTAAATTTTTATAAAGATAATAAAAAAACTACTTTTGTAACAGTTGGTAAAAAAGCTAACGGATTTACAAACATGCTGGGTGGACAAGTACTGGCTTCTTTTGAAATTGGCACCACTCTCCCCTCTTATGATTTAGTTTATCCTGTTATGAAGATAGTTGACGACTATTTCCTACATAAAAAAGTTTCTGAAGTTTATATTCTCTATAGCAACTTTAACAATGCTTTTTCCCAAACTCCAACAATAAAAAAACTTTTACCAGCTCAGTTTGATGAGCCAGTAACTAACACTAAAGACCAAGCAGCAAATAGCGAGATTCTTTTTGAACCATCAGCTGAAGAATTACTACCTGCTCTTATCAGAAATTATCTAGAATTAAGTGTATATCAAAGCTTTTTAGAAAATTATCTTTCAGAGCAAGCTGCAAGAATGATCGCTATGCAAAATGCTACAAACAATGCGAAAGATATTATCGAAGAGCTAAAACTTATGTATAATAAAACCCGTCAAGAAAAAATTACAAACGAAATACTTGATATTTCAGGAGGAGCATTCTTAAGTGCCTAAAATTTCAGAAGGAATAATTATCAGAGTAGCGGGCCCAGTCGTAGACGTCAGATTTGACGGAGATGTTCCTGCGGTTAATGAAGCTCTTGAGATCGATTTACCAAATAAAGAAGTTCTTACTTTAGAAGTAGCTTTCGAAACTGGAGATAAGGAAGTAAAAACTCTAGCGCTTGGTTCTACTGACGGACTTTCTAGAGGCATGAAAGTAAGACGAACTAACTCCCCTATTAAAGTTCCAGTCGGACTTCCAACTCTTGGAAGAATCTTTAATGTACTTGGACAAACAATTGACAATTCAGGAAAACTTCCAGTAAAAGGAGTCGAATATCACCCAATTCACAGGCAAGCTCCACTCTTAACAGAACAGGAGACCAAGCCACACATGCTTGAAACCGGAATTAAAGTTATCGATTTAATCGCACCATTCACAAAGGGAGGAAAAGTCGCTGCATTCGGAGGAGCTGGAGTCGGAAAGACTGTTATCGTTCAGGAGCTTATTAGAAATATTGCCATAGAACACACAGGTCACTCAGTTTTTGCTGGAGTCGGAGAAAGAACTCGTGAAGGAAATGCTCTATGGACTGAAATGAAAGAAGCTGGAGTTATGGATAAAACTGTCATGGTTTACGGACAGATGAATGAACCGCCTGCAAATAGAGCCAGAGTCGCATTAACTGCTTTAACAATGGCTGAATATTTTAGAGACGAGAAAAAAGAAGACGTACTTCTTTTCATCGATAACGTATTTAGATTTGCTCAAGCCGGATCAGAAGTTTCCGCTTTATTAGGAAGAATGCCTTCAGCTGTAGGATATCAGCCTACATTAGCTTCAGAAATGGGAGCACTTCAGGAAAGAATTACATCTACTAAAAAGGGATCTATTACTTCAGTTCAAGCTGTATACGTTCCTGCTGATGACTATACTGATCCTGCACCAGTCGCAATTTTCGCTCATTTAGACGCTACAATTTCTCTAGAGCGCTCAATTGCAGATAAAGGAATCTATCCTGCGGTAGATCCACTTTCAAGCTCTTCTAGGATCTTAGACCCAGAAGTCGTAGGTCAAGAGCATTATGATGTAGCACGTCAGGTTCAAAAAGTTCTTCAGAGATACAAAGATCTTCAGGACATCATCGCGATCCTAGGAATGGACGAATTATCTGACGAAGATAAGCTAACTGTAGCAAGAGCTAGAAAGATCGAAAGATTCCTCTCCCAGCCATTCTTCGTAGCTGAAGTTTTCACTGGTGCACCTGGAAAATATGTATCTGTTAAAGACACTGTAAAGGGTTTTAAGGAGATCTTAGAAGGAAAACATGATAAGTTACCTGAAAGCGCTTTCTACATGGTAGGAACGATTGAAGAAGCTGTAGCAAAGGGTAAATAATATGAAACTTACAGTGGATATCCTCACGCCTCAAGCAAAGATTTTTTCTGGTGAAGCAGACGAAGTATTAGTACCTACTGTTAACGGACAATTAGGAATACTCCCAAACCACGTAGCGCTTCTTACTCAGATTCTTCCAGGAGAACTTGAGATAAAAACAGGAGGTAAATCCCAATTCGTAGCTATCATGGGTGGATATTTAGAAGTCGGAAATAATAAAGTAAATATTTTAGGAGATTATGCGGTAAGAGCAGAAGACATAGAAATCGCTAAAGTCGAGCAAGCTAAAGTAAAAGCTGAAAAGATGAAGCAGGAAAAAGTAAGTATAGAAGATATCGCTGGAATCGAAGCAGATCTACGCCGATCAATATTAGAACTCAAAGTCGCCCAACGCCGCCGCTCCCCAAGAAATTAAGTTGCCCTTTACCTTGATATTTCATAGAATAGGCTCATGATTAAGGTAGTAATGTTTGATTTTGATGACACACTTTGTCTAACCGAGGAAACGTGTTTTCATATAGAAAATAAAATAGCCGCAGATATGGGATTTCCTCCGATGAAGAGAGCTTCCCATCAAGCTAATTGGGGAAAATTTATAGAGGAGGCAATTGTTGAGAGAATTCCGGGAATTGACGCTGGGGAATTTGTAAAAAGACTTAAAGATTATTTCTCCGAATACATGAGCGAATCAGGCTTGGATACTATAAAACCAGAAAATCTGGATGTCTTAGATAAACTTAAAGAATCCGGACTTAAAATGGCAGTTCTCACCAATCGTTCCCTCCCAGAAGTCACGCATTTAATACATGAGGATCATCCGCTATCTTCTCGCTTGGACTTTTTCTACTACAAAGACATTTTGGACTATCATAAACCAGATCCTAGGGCCTTTGACCAAGCCTTAAAGTTTTTCGGTGTCAAACCCGAAGAAGTGGTCTATGTGGGTGATTCTGTAGGAGATGGCGTGGCTGCAAAAGGCGCAGGAACACATTTCATAGCAGTTATGGAAAGCGGAATCAGAACTAAAGAAGATTTTAAAGATGTGCCGGTCGACTACTTCGCTCCAAAATTTACAGATATACTTAATTACATTTCCCAGGGCTAATTTTCCATCCTAACCTAGTATTTAAATAGTTAACCTAAAAGATGCGTGGAGCAAGAGGAATGCTGAAACTTAGCAGATAATGTACTCCCAAGAATTACTCCGTCTACTATATATGCACCGGATGAACCTTCGGGCAAAATATCATACGTATACTTAAAGCTGTAGCGAATAAGCTCAATTTCTTTAATCTGATTTATCAACTCTGATGAATGTAAAGATTTAATGAAAGAAATTCCGTGTATGTCTGGGTGTGTTGGTGTAAATGTAGCTACTGATCCATTATTCATGCTTACCCTTAGCATTACATGTTTTTTTCCAGCCTTTATCTTAGATTTTTTAGCAATTTTTACAGACTTTAATTTTCCTTTTTTTCCTAATGTCAAAACTGAATCTCCAATTTTTAGCTTCTCTACCTTTATATAACCTGAATTAGTCAAAATTCTAGATCCTTTCGATAAACAATGACAGCAGTCCCATTTTTCTGGCTCAGGAGGACGATAAGGGGGTGTTGGAGTATTATCTACACGCCTTGGCCTTAAAAAAGCATCGGCTATAGCATCTTTTACTGCTGCGCGATCGTTTGCAGGCACTACAGTTCCATGTATATTTAAAGTTCCTGCCTCAGGATCTGCGCTTACATTTACCTGTGAATGAATCACATCAGAGGATCCAAAATTCAAACTTGCATTCCCATAAGGACTAACTTCCACTTCTCTGAATCTATCCCTTATTCCGCCTTTTATATCCTTTAGGTCTCGAAGGGCTCCACTAGAATCTAATAAACTATTTGCTCTTCTGCCTCTTTCTAGCGCTGCCCTTCTACTTGCCTCTGCTTCAGCTCTTTGCCTAGCTTCCTGTGCACGCTGCTCAGCTGCTCTTTGGTTCTGCGCTTCTTGAGCACGACGCTCTGCATCTCTTCTAGCTTGTTCTTCAGCTCTTCTCTTTTGATCAATTCTTTCCCAAACGCTCATTTTAAATATTATACTACCGCTGTCAAGATAGAGGGTTTAAACCTACTATTTCATCTTCTTTAATCATTGTTCTCTTTAAGCCTAATTCTAGTGGTACTTGGTAAAGTCTTTTGTTTCTTTTGTATGGAAAATCTTCAAAGCTGCTTGTAGCCAAAAGTTCTGGCACCATCACTTTAATCACAAATAGACCTGCATTTCTCACATTTTCTTCGCTGATATCTACATAAAAACCGTGATAACCTTTTCTCTTTAATGTTTTAACGTCTGATTCTTCGTAGATTGTTTTCTCTTTTAAACTCTTAACAGGCCCTTTCAAGAAATAACTTATTTTGTCTAGATATATCAAGGAATTCCAATTTACTACATTCTTAAATGATGCCCACTCAGAGTCTGTATTCGCAGGAAATTTGCTATTTCGATTTTCGAAAAATAATGATTTTCTTGATAAATAAACAGAATATGCTTCTCTTAATGCGTTGCCTATTTCATCTTCCATATCCTCACCACAAGATATTCCTATGCTTACTGCGGGTCCCTTATCGGATCGATCGATTAAAAATATACCCGCAACCACCTCTATAAAATCTAGACTTAAATCCACACAATACACCTCAATACCTTTTTCTTTAATTTCCTTCAATAGCTTCTTAATACTATCTACCCTGGATAGATCTATTTGTGAAGGAGATAAGCCATTCCATAAGTTAATCAGATAATTGTCCCTCTCTATTACCTCCCTTAACCCAGTTAAAATTGCATTTTCGATACTGCTTCCGCATGCTGCGCCGGTTGATGTTGGAAATCTAATTATAGGTTCCTTCCATTTTTCATAATCATATTCTGCAAAGACTAACTGTGCGGGTATAAGATGCTCAGAATTATCAAAAAGTGATTTGACTGGAATCCAATTAAAAACTGTATTTTCATCAAATCTAAATTTCTCAAAGTCTTCGGACTTAAGTTGTTTTTCAGTAAACCCTAAAAAAAGAATAGGATCCACTGCTTTAGGCTTCAAATCTTTATAACTACCTCTTATATATTCTCCTTTTCTTTCATTTAAGGCACAGTAACGCTCAACTGCCTCTGCCATTGCATAGAATTTTGCTTCTGTTTCGATTTTGCTTGATCCAAAGCCATAGCCTCTCCTGATCTTGGGATCATTACTTTTTCTTTCACAATGGTATCTATAGAAACTAGACACTCCGTAAGGGTATGGCTCACATCTCCCAATTATTCCAGCAGTCTGAAGCTGATTATAAATTTTGCTGTAAGATTCTTCTGAAATTACCATAATTGAAAAAGATTATACCTTCACTATGCAAATCAATCAATTAGGCTATGCATTTGCCCTTTTATCCCATATTTCATAAAATATAAAAACCTTATAGTTGCTCGCTGGAGCGCTTGCCTGATGATTCACCGCTCTAGAGCATCATTAAAGGGAAATCGTTGGGAAAAACCGTGATGTTTGTCCCAGACGGAGTCCGCCGAAGTAACGAATGGGAACGGAGGCAAAGCCGAGTTCGCCTGCTTGACAGGCGTGAGGAGTAACTCTTTCGTTTACCTTTGTGCCAACATAGCTCAGGGGCAGAGCAGCTGTTTCGTAAACAGCAGGTCGTTGGTTCGATTCCAACTGTTGGCTCATAACAAAACTAAAATTATGGATAAACAAAATTCAGATCCAATTGAAGAAGAAACAAAACCTGCACAAATGCCTCCAGTTGACGGAGAGAAAAAATTGGAGGAAACTACTAATATGCCTAGAAGCTCACGTCTTTCTAAAAAGTTTCAAAAGAAATCCAGAAATACTTTAATTCTAAGTATCTTAGGAATCATCGCTATTCTTTTTCTGATGTTTCGATACGGTCTACCTCTAATTAGTGATGCTAGTTTTTTGTTTGGAAGAGTAACTAGCTCCCCTGATGAAGTAAATAAAACTGAAGATGATAGCTTTTTAGCTTCACCTGATTTGGACACACTTCCTGAGGCTACCAAAGAAGAATTAGTAACAGTGACCGGTACTTCGCTGGGCGGAGAAAAAGTTGCGATTTATTTAAATGGAAATCTAGAAGAAAAAGTAGCTGTTAAAGATGGCTCTTTTGAGTACGAATTAAAACTTACAGATGGCGGAAATATTATTAAAGCTAAAGCCTTAAAGGGTGAACAAGAAAGTGAATTTTCAGATAGCGTAAACATTTCACTTATTAAAGAGGGTCCTGAGCTTTCTATCGATTCTCCAGGAGAAAATGCTGAGCTTAAAGGCGCAAATCCGGTTGAGGTTAAAGGAAAAACTGATCCGGATGTCACAGTTACAGTGAATGATTTTCAGGCTGTTAGTGGTAGTGACGGATCATATTCTTACATGCTGACTCTTAAAGAGGGCGGAAATGAAATTAAAGTGGTGGCAGTAGACTCAGCTGGAAACAAAACTGAAAAAACTATCCGCGTGAATTACTCTCGGTAAGACCTATTACTATCCACATCCATATCATAATAAAACTATAAAAAAGACTATTCAATAAAAAGCTATTTGCGATAAGTCCTGCAAGGGAGATAACTAAAATCCACGCATAGGGAGTTTTCTTTAAATTGTTCAAACCTAATTTAAATACTTTATATAAAAGAAACAGATATGTTAAAAATCCAGGAATCCCAGCAGTTGCTAAAATTAACGCAAAGCTATTATCAGATCCGGCACCTGCATGACTTGGATAATCTACCCAGTCTTTTTGGATATAGCGATCCCTCGCATATCTAAAATTATTAAAGCCGACTCCAAATACTGGATTCTCGCGATAAACAAATAGCGTCTGGCGTGTATTCTCGATTCTCTGAGTTAAAGAAGGCATTCTGAATAAATCAGTATTAACGGTATTAAAGTTTGGAGAAAGTGCAACTGTAATTAAAACTAAAATACCAACCAAGCCTCCAATCAATTTATAATTTTTATTAATAAGACTATAAGTAAATGTACTTACTAAAAGCATAAGAATTGCACCCCGAGAGTATGTAAGCACAAGTGCGATGAAACTAATAGCAAGCAGACTTCCCTTTAAATAATTGTTCTGAAACTTTTGGAAGAAAATAAAAATAGAAAATAAAACTATAAATACTCCTGCGAAATTAGGATCTAAGAATGTTGAGAAAAGTCTATAAAGATGATCATCCCAGCCCAAATAATAAAGATTTTTAAGACTTGGATAAAATTTATATTGAATAAATCCAAAAACAAGTATAAAAACTCCAGACAATATCATAAAGTTTTTAATATTCTTAAGATTTTTCCGTCCAATATCCACAAAAACAAAATATAAGGATGCATAAAGCACCCATCTAATTAGATATAAAAAGCCAATCTTTATTTGCTCTAGTTCAAAGTTATTAAAATTAACAATTTGCGATAGTAAGGCAGCGCCTATGAAGAGTAGGATAGGAACTTTTAATTTATACTTACCTTTTTTTACAAATATTAACCATGAAATTACGATTGCTAAAACTATGAGATCAATAACGCCAAGTGAAACTGCGCCTGGCAATTGAACTCTGAGAAGTTCTGAAAATGTGAATGAAATAAAAAGGATTGGAAGTAATAACTTTAATAAAACCATAACTTTCTGTCGTTAGTATACACACTAACCCCTGTTAATTCATTTTTATAAATTAACTTCCAATACATAAATCTTTCAGGAAGCTGGGTATTTTGTGTGGCAATATAATTAAAACCCTCACCTTTCCTAGCGTATCCTTCATGAACAAAAGGAAAATCTGCGTAGTATAGGTTATGAAATCCGTAGAGTAAAACCCTGTCCCCTTCTTTAATATTATTCGCAAACCAATCATCAGTATCGTAAAAATCTCCGAAATTAAAATTAAGATTCTTAGTTAAAAACTCGCTCCTAGATTCTTGTCCTAAAACGACTGGTAAATATCGCGAATTGGCAATTCCCCTAAATCCAATAGTTATTAAGCAAATCAATATGACAAAGGAAATAAGATAATTTTTAATTCTTTTATCCATAACATAAACGATTAAAGCAACAGATAATACTGAAAGCGCGGGTAAGTAACCTGCCAGGAATCTAGATCCTCCAACTCCGGCAAAAGGATACCAAACTAAGATTGCGAGAATGCTGTAAATTACAACTGGTCTCAATTTAGCTGTAATTTTTTTCCGATATATAAATAAAAACGGCAGAAATGCTATGTAGACAGGCGTTAATGGATCTGGGGCTTGGGTAAAAAAAGAAAAGATCGTTTTTGTAAACATAATTGGATTAAACAGGCTTAACTTAAACAATCCGCTTTCCAATTCGCTAAAGTGAGCACTAAAAAATGGAAAGAACGGATTTCCTGAATTCAGATATGAAAATATAAACCAAGGAGATGAAATAAGTATTGCAGTTAATAAAACAATTAGTGAATCTTTAACCGCCTTCTTTTTATCCTTAATACTAAACAGAAGAATAATGAAAAAAATAGGGATTGTAGTAACCGCGATAAACTTCACAGAGATTGCTAGTCCAATCATTACTGATGATTCGATCAGCCACTTTCTGTTCTTCGTTTCTAGATAGTTTAGCAGGCCCCAGAGTGCCATTGAATCGAAGAAAGCGCGCGCTAAATCTACGTAAGCTACAGTCGATTCCCATGCGATGAGTAAAGAGCTGTAGAAAATTAAAGAAGATATGATTGATATTTTTTCGTCGAAGAAGTTTCGCGAGATTTTATAAACGACAATACTTGTTAAAATTCCGAAAACCCATTGAATTAGCTTTGCAGATATGTCATTTCCAAACATCAGGCCTGGAATGAAAAGCATTTCTGTAAGTTTTGGCATTAAGGAGTAATAAAACAGGCCACCTTCTATATAAAATATTCTTTGTTCTTCTATAAATATCTTTGGAATTGTTAAGTGATACCAGAGGGCATCAAATGAGAGCTCAGGTCCTAATGCTCCAATCAAATTTACAACCGCAAGAACTCCAAATAAAGCTAAAAACGACCTTATTTTCTTATTTCTTAAATCTAACAGCGGTAAATCTTCCTTATGTTTTTTGAAATATAAATAAGCACCCGCAGTAAATATTAAAGCAGAAGCTATAACTGGTCCGCGAGTTAAAGCTCCAAGGATTCCCAAAGAAAAGATAATATAACCATAAATTCCGATTAAAATTGCTAGAGCAAACATATTCCTCCCCTACATAATAAAAATCTTAAATACAAAAACAGGATAAATAAACTCCAAGCTAATATTAAGATACTTATTTTTTTATTCATTTGTTGCTACAGCAATTAAAGATATGCCAATTGGGACTTTCACTCTTTTTTCGATGGGCTTAAGGATAGGAACAATTAAATCAAACATTGCGACTTGCCTTGCTGTTAACTGAACGTTTTGAGATGTTAGATAATTTCTTGTAACCCAAGTTAGAAGTCCTACTATATTAAAGAAGTGTATTTTTTCGACTTTAAAACCCGCACTGGACAACAACTGGGACAATTCCTCTTTCTCATACCTCCTAAAATGCCCCAGCTCCTTATCAAGCCTAGAAAAAGCTTTCTTCTTAGCAGGAACAAGCATTATTATTTTCCCATTTTTTTTAAGAGTTTTTTTCAGATTTATAAGAGCCTTAAGGTCATCTTCAATATGCTCAAGAACATTAACTGAAATCACAGTATTATATTTATTAATGATAGTTGAATCGGGAGATTTAGAAATATCAAACTTCCTAACATTTACTTTTTCCTTATCATCAAACTTATTTTGAAGTACTTTTACAAATTCACTTTCTAAGTCAGTTAGCGTAATCGGAGTTTTATTAACAAAAAGAGCAGACAAATTGCCAATACCCGCTCCAATCTCAAGAACTGGCGGCTCAACAAATGGCAAAATTGATTCTGAAATCCAGGTATTATATCGATACGCACCTTCTAAAACTTCAAGAGTTGAAGTTCCTTTATAGCTTGATTTCTTGCCTACTTTTTTTGCCATAAAAGCCACAGCTTTCCCCGGACAAGAAATGAATGAAAGCTCATAAGAATTGCATGCACTAAGCCGGGTGTTCCGTCTAAGAACCCAAGTTTAATAAAATAATTCAAGATAAATTTGGCCTTAGGATAAAAGATGATAGAAAATGCGTTTGATTTTACACCTTTTTCTTTTAGCTCCTGGGAACGCAGATCTGTATAAAAATTAATTTCTCTTAAAAACTCGGAAATAGTCGGATGTGGATAATGTTTAATTGGGTTAATCAAAACCCCAACATTATTTTTAGTTTCCCAAGTTTCATGAACTTTTCCGCGCAGTTCCCCCTTATTTTTATTAAAAAGTCTTAAAAGCTTGGTTCTTCCAGTCTCTCCATGCAACAGCTCTTTCCCCCACATAAAATCGCGTCTTGGAATTAAAAAACCGGAGAATTCATCAGAAATTCTTTCCTTTATTTCAGTTGCCAGCTCAGAACTTATTCTTTCGTCTGCATCTACGAAAATTACCCAGTCATTTTTAGTTTTTTCTACGCCAAACTTTCGCTGCATTGAAAAATTTCCGTCCAGACTTCGTTTGAAAAACTGCGTGTTTGTATGAGTCTTCCCAAAAACGTCAATTAAATCTTTTGTTCGATCTGTGGAGTTATCATCAATTACTATTATTTCGTCTGCAAATTTTAGGGTCTCCAGACAATCAATAATATTCTTTTCTTCGTTTTTTGTAAGAACAACTGCAGAGATTTGATATGACATAATTTTATTTTATCAGAACAATAGTCTTTTTTTCAGTTTTAGTAATATATATTGTTCCGTCATCATATATATAATTTTCAGGCTTCCATTCTGTAGCATTATAAATTCCATATTCAATCCTGAAATTAGCATCTAACTTTCCACCCTTCCACCAGACTAAATATCTATACTGATGGATATCATTGTTTGACTTAAAGTTTTTCCGCTCCAACTGAATCCTTTCACCATTTGAATCTTTTACTATAAATTCAGATGCTTGAATAAGCTTTCTTAAACCTCCAACCTCAATTGACCTATATTCTTTTAATAAGTAGTAAGAATTTAGAAAAGGAATTATCAGTACAAGAAGTAAATATACTATTTTTTTCTCGTTTCTTCTAAGTGAGAGCGTAGCCAACGAAATTAATATAACAATATATGGAAATAGCATTGTTAAATATGCACCGCTGCTTTCTCTCTGAGAAATAAATCCGGAAAATAAAACAAAAGAAGTTAAATAAAAGACACTAAAATTAATCTTAAATTTTTTTGATTTATAGAGGCTATAGATAAAAAGAATATTTAATACTATAACAGTAAATAAAATTACCGTTGATATGCCTTCGCTTCGATAAAAACTTATTCTCCTGAATTCATAAATAAAGAAAGTAAAGAAACTGTGCCACGATGGATGCGGATCTTGAGGAATTAAATCTAATCCGATACTTCCAAGCGCCTGAAAAAATAACCAACCTCCGAATTTAATTGTCTGAAAAAATCCATTTTTAAAATCGTAAATTAAAATTGGGATCATGGGAGTTAGTGCTAAAATATTTAATGAGATTATTTTTTTATTAAAAATTTTCGCCCACTTTTTCTTTTTCCAAATACCATAAACTAAAAACATTACTAAAATCATCGGAAATAAAACTGTTGCCAACTCAAAGTTATAAAGGAGAGCGCAGATAAATACCGATATAGGAAAATAAATATGATTTCCTTTAACCCACCTAAACAACGAAAATAAAAAAAGTAATGAAAGAAAAGGAATAGGTGAGGTATGATAAGGCATTCTAGAATAAATTATTATCAGAGGAGAAGTTGCATAAAGTATTCCTGAAATTCCTGCAATTTCATTCGAAAACAATTCCCTACAAACTTTATATATAACTAGAATTGTTAACAGGTCTAAGAAAACAGAAAAGTAACCTGCGAATAGAGGATTATAATTCCCTACCCATAAAACCCCTGCAAGAATATATGTCCAAATCGGCCCCTGATGAAGCCATGTATGCGAGGAGGTAATCCCTACCAGAGGAATTTCACCTGTTATTAATAAATCCCTTGCCGAGAGAAAAAACCATCCCTGATCAGAAATCATATGCATTTGATCCCCTAATGCATAAATCCTGAGAAAGAAGCCCAATAAAAGTATAAAGACTAAAAATAAAATTTCTTTTTTCTTTAAAATATTAATCATTAGTAATTTGATTAAAAATCCTATTTAATTCAGTAACGTTTCTGTCCCAATTATAATTCTTTTCCATATGCTCTCTTCCATTCATTCCCATTCTATTAAGCACTTTATCGTTTTTTAATAGATACTTAATCTTTCTTGCAATAATTCTAGGATCTCTTGGGACGAGATAACCAGTAACCCCATCTATAACTGTTTCCCTGTACCCTCCTTCATTTACTGCAATCACAGGGACACCGCAACTCATTGCATCAAGCGGTGTTAGACCAAAGGGTTCATTATGACCCAAGCTTAAAACTATTTTTGAACTTTGATATAAATGCTTTAACTCATTAATATCTGTTACCCATTCTATGTCTCCTAAAATTTTTTTTATTATTATTTCTTTTGGCAGCATCTTTTCTACCTCTAAAAGAGTTGGATATCCCTCAAGAATATGAGATGAACCAATAAATAAAACGTCATGTTTCTTTTTGTTTTTTAAGGGTTTAAAAAAATCCAAATCCACCCCGTATGGTATGCTTTTACTTTTTAGTCCGTAGGTTTTTCTAATCATTTCTACTTCATATTTTGAACCAGTAAGAATTTTATCTGCTGATTTTATGTTTAATATATCTAAATTTTTTCTAACAAATCTATTTGTTTTTTCGTAAAATTTTCTAACTGGATCAAGATTCTTTGGAATTCCTAAAATCGGCTCGTAAATAAATCTGTAATTCGTGTTATGACAATAAAGAATTTTATTCTTGTTCTTAAATAAAAGTAAAAATGGAGCTTCTATGTATTTTGAACCGTTTACAAAAAGGATATCATACTCTTTTTCTCTGATGTCATTAGCAATTTTTTTGTGAAGTAAAAATAACTTAAATAACTCTACGGAATCTTTGTAAATTTTTGCTTTCCAATTATTTCCTTTCCACTTTTTTGATTTAAATTTGTAAACAAAAGTTTTTGTGTAATATTTTTCATAGTTAAATTTGTTATTTTCCTGCGTCGTATATAAATCAACTATATGATCTTTTTTAAGTCGAATCGCCATCTCGTTGATGACTTTTAACGCTCCCCCTTCCGGAAGCTCATGAAACACAGCGATTTTCATAAAAATTATTACCTGAACTATACAAGACGTCGACTATTTAGGTCAATCACAATTTTTAATTTTGTTGCTATAATACTTGAAATTATTATGATGCTAACAGTAGTTGTATTAATCAGAAATAAAAAAAGTCTTTCCATTCATACACATAAATCAATCAAATTTTCCAATGATTTAATATTCACGGAAAATAAAAACCAGGCGATAAAGAATGCTAAAAATGAATGGATTTTATTCTTAGAAAATGGCGACAAAATTTCTCCTGCTCTTCTTCGGGAATTAAAAAACAAGACAAAACAAAAAACTTTCGATGGATATTTTATTAAGAAAAAAGTTATCTATGAAAATTCAATGCATTTAAATAATAATTCCTTAATTTCGCAAAATTTAATACTTGGTAATAAAAATAAAGGAAATTGGGATAACGAATCGTGGAACATAGAAGGAGAAATTGGAATTATCTCTTCTCCTGTTATTTCATTTCGCAGGCCAACCTTGTCAGACTTTATTTCAGAAATAAATGAGTACACAACTGTGCGATCAAAGGAATTATTCTACGAAGATGAAAATGTAAATTATTTAAAAATTATTTATCCTACTTTTAGAAGATTTATAAAAGAATTTGTAATAAATAAAAAAATATTAAATGGATTTGAAGGATTTATCGTATCTGTTTTATTAAGCTTTAGTGTATTTATTCTTTTTGTAAAACTTTTGTATATTAAAAAAAATAATTCTAGTCCTGATAATTTTTAATTTTTTTTAGATCCTCTGCCATTTTTTCTTTTTTCCAAACATCAAATACGTTTTTATCATGATCATGGATTTTTTTATTATTTACTCTTAAATATGAATCGTCCGCCATGGACTTACCCACTTTATAATGCATATGTTCGATAATTACCTCAGGGAAGTAGTATAGCTTTTTAAGCTGTTTCCCTATCTCCATCCAGGATTTATCAACCCACATATGATAAAGCCCAGGTATTGCTATAAACCCTAGTGCACGAAAAATATTTCCCGAAACAAAAGCAGCAGTTGAAAGTTTTTCTCCATACATTAAATCATTACCGTAACACACCCCCTTACCTCCGTTTTCCTCAATTTTTTTTATAAATTTTTCTTCCCAACCCTTAGTTCTTATTCTGTGGTCATCGCTAACTATAAAATAATATTTATAATTTGGATATTTCTTAAATGCTCTATTTATGGAATCACACATATATTTACCACTCCCAATATCAAACATAATATCCTTGTGTCTGATGTATTCATTAAGCGTAATGTCATCATCGTCTAGACAAGTTACAACGTCAGACAGACCGCTTGTTGTTTGTCTCCATGATTTATAAAATCCTTCAATTTTCTGAGGTCTTGCTTTTGAGGATAATTGTATTAATATTGGTTTCACGAAAGTATTATAACATTTACTTTTATCAATAGATTTATTCTTAATCACATATAATAATATTTTGAATTGATGAAAAATATAATAAACAAAAATAAAAAAACACTAAAATCTTTTCATATTTTTTTTATTCTACTTATTGTCACCCTGATTATTCCAAGACTTATTGTTTTTATATCGAGACAGGAATACATGGAAGGGTTTGCTTACTACTACTTCTTTGCAAGATCAATAATTATTGATCACAATTTTCCTTTAATTGGCCCTGTCGTGGGAGATGTTGGTGGATTTGCTCAGGGAGCAGGATGGTTCTATTTGCTCACTATCCCCTTTTTTATTTTTAATGGAAACCCATTCGGAATGTCAGTGCTAATTTTTTGTATTAGTATTGTCACTTTATTGCTAGGGTCCATCATCGGATACACTATTATTGGCAAACGAGAGGGAGTATTAATATCTATTCTACTTGGCACCTCCCCGTATTTAATTAGTTGGTCCAATGATATTTGGCCACCATATGTTGTCCCCTTTATCGCTGTTCTTTACATTTTAGGATTATTACTTTTTCTTAAAATAAATAAAAAAAGGTATTTTTTTATCATGCCTATTTGCCTCGGTGCAATGGCTCATTTTGAAATTGCATCTCTTGGACTATTATTTCCGAGTTTTATTTCTTTGACAGTATTTTTATTCATAAAAAATAAAATTATAAAAAAAGACATATTAATATCAGCAATATTTTTTGGGTCTTTTTTTATCCCACATCTAATTTACGACCTAAAAAATAATTTCTACAACTTAAAAGGCATATTAGATTTAATATTATTTAAATCATCATCAGATAGATCGATTACACTCTCTGCAACTCTTGCTGACAGGACACATTTACTAATAACTGATTTCATCAAAGTTTTTCCTACACCAGAAACTGGCACATTGTTATTATTTATTCTAATCTTACTTTTTGGCTACCTAAAATTAATAGGAGATAAAAAAATTAAAAACTGGCAAAAGATTTTTACTTCTTATTTACTAACCTCAATTTTATTAACCTTTATAAGCGTGTGTATTTTACCTGTAGAAAGAGCTTCCTTCTGGTGGTTGACGTATTTAACAATATTTTATATTTTCTTTTCTGGCTTAATCACTTCATATATTTATTCAACTAACTATAGATTGCTTAAAATTATTTTGACAGTCATACTCAGCATTTTTGCATATTCATTTTTTAACAACTTTCTTATTATTTTAAATAATGAAAAACAATTACGATCAGTAAAGTATGTAATTAGTAAACAGTCACCTATTGAATTTATCTACAAAGATTCTCAAGATAAACCATTTAGAACATTATTTATAACTGGCGAGAAGGACGTGGTAGACTATAAATACATGCTATGGTATGTTGGAAAAACTGATTTTCCCAACTCTCAGGCGATTAAGTTACTTGATTTAAACTACACACTTAAAGGCGGTGTGTTATTTAGCTACGATGAATCTACTCAATTTAGTAATTTAAAAAATGGATTATATTATTTAATTATTTCTAAAAACTCAGTAGAAAATGGTCACATTGACAAAATATTAAAAAATGTAAATCTCGACTTAAAAGATACTAACTACATTGATCCATCTGGTTATTTTGAGGTTAAAAAATTTAATATTGATAAAAATTAAATGCAATAATTACCTAACTGATTTTTTTTGTTTTGACTGCGAAAATATGAAAAGCTATTCTCGGAAAAAACCTGGTAATCTGTTGAGATAAATGCGAAATATAAAGCCAAACGTACCAAGGCTTATACTTAATGCTTGCCTCTTTACCTCTAATAATTTTTAATCCATGCATTCCCATGACGCGATAACCTCTTTTTTTAAATTCATGACTCTTCCATCCGGAAAGATGCTTCATATAAGGATTGCCATTGACGATTCCTTGTTTATGAAAACCCTCAGGAGTGAGTATGATAATTTTTTTTCTCGCAATCCATTCCATATCCTCCATCAATTTAATTCCATCTTTTTTATTCAAATGTTCAATTACATCAATAGCTACTACTGCGTCAAATGAATTTTTTTTATAAAACTTTCTAAGAAATCTTACATCTCCTTTTTTGTAAGCATCGTGTATCCAGAGTTTTTTATTTTTATTAATAGGCAATAAATCAATTCCCTCTAGATAATAATCTCTAGTAATTTTCCCAAACTGAGAATGTATCCCGGAACCGACTTCTAAAACAGACTTAAGACCTTTAAGTTCTTTTTTTAACTCGGAAAGAAGAGGTTCCTCCGCACTTCGTATGATCCTTGATTTAATTTCCTTTTTCATTAGAAACTATTCCTAAACTTATTAATTTTCCTGAATAACTTTATTCTTAAAAAATGATTTATATCAAGTAAAAATAATTCTATTTTAAAAAATGTTTTTCCCCGGGAATCTTCAACAAGTATTAAGTCTTTAAATTTATTTTGATTTCTTGCAACGTATAGTGGCAACATATCTATCCCGCCTATCTTAAACTTCCATCCGAATCCAAATGGATCATTGCCCAATAATATCGCTTTTCGAATTTTTTCAGGAGTATTATATTTGTCGTTATTCAATTCCTGATGCGCAAATGAAGATAGCTTTTGTTGAATTTTTTTAATTCCTCCCATATATGAAAAGTGCCAGCCACCATCGGAAATTTCAACATCCGGAGGTAAATATGAAGTTAAATATATATCTTTAAAAATTTTCTTGAGATCTTTATATTTAAACATTCTAGTTGTGTGCTCTGAATGCTTAATGCTTTCCGTATAAAAATTTAGGTAATAAAAACAAAGAGTTTGACTAAAAGCTTTAAGCCTCCCTGGCTTATCTTTCCACTCAAGAATCTTATCTGGTCTCGGAATTTCATCAACACATGAGTAAAGAATTACGTCCTCAGGTTTGCAATTCTTTAATCCTCTTTCTACCGCAGTGAGCTGATGTCTTTCAATAATCCATGTCATTCCTACATTCGGACTATCCTCAACGACCACATGAATTATCTTATCTTTAAATTTTTTAAATCTTTTTTTGTTTTCGTTATAAAAAAGTTTTTTTGGCTTATTGGTATGTGAAACTGTTCCTTCCACAAGAACAAATTTATCCACCACATCCTTTAGTTCATTTAATCTTATTTCTAAAAGATCAAGTTCGTTATAGAAAAGAAAGGTATCGTAAATCATATTTTTTTATCAGAAATTAATTTTGATCTATGAGCTTTATTTTTAATTAATGATTCGACTATACTTTTCGTGCTTTCTTTAAATTCGAAATTAAATGTTTTTTCAAACTTATGAGTATCAATTACTGTATTCATGTTTGATAGACTTTGTTTATTAATCTCTAAATCAATTTTTAATAAATCGGATATTGTTTTCCCAATTTCATAAATCGTACTGTTATAGCTAGCTAGATTATAAGTGCCTCTTTCTGCTTCGTTTTCAATTATAGACTTTATAGATCTTGAAAAATCATTTATTCCTAAAATTGATCTGCGATCTTTAGGATTATAAATTACAATTTTTTTATTATTAATTCCGTTCATATACAATTGATTTATCATTTGATTTATACGAAAGTTTTTTGCATATCCATTCATAGTTGCCATTCTTAAACTAAAATAATTAACTTTACTTAACGCAGCTATATCGTCAATTGCTTTTTTAGTTATGTCATAGTGCTTTAATAATCGACCCTTAACATCTTTTTCAGAAGCACTTTTTTTACCTGTGTCTCCGTAGACTCTAAAACTGCTTGCATATATAAATTTCTGATTTGATAATTTTTCTAATAAATCTACGAAATTTATAAGGTTATTTTTTAAAGAACCAGAAACATCAGATTCACACATTGAGACAGTTGAATGCCCAGCCAGAAGAATTACAACACCATAATTATTTAGAAATCTTTTTGATAATTTACCATAATTCATTTTTATATTTTTAGGATTTGTTACATTCCCGAACATTTCTGAATCAACCGTATCAACACTATATTTTTTTTGCTTTAAATATGGGAAAAGACTGCTTCCAATATATCCACAACCACCAATAATTAGGATTTTTTTCATATCTGACAAAATTATAATATCGGTATAATATCAGCTAGGAACATTTGAGTAAAGAAACTTGAAAATTAGATAATTTTAGGTTTTGGGAAGGGTATAATAAATTTTCCTCCTGTGTCAGAAAAACTCTTGTTCTTCTTAATTATGGCTTCTGAAAAATTCCACGCCAATATTAACATATAGTCTATTTTTTTATTATTTAAAAAGGAGGAAGGAACAATTGGTATTCTTTTTCCCGGCGTAAACCTTCCCTGCTTCCAGGAACTGTCGTCAATAATAAAGTCTATAGTTTCAGTTCCAATATTAAAATAATTTAAAAGTGTGTTACCTTTTGCTGGTGCTCCATACCCTGCAATTGTTTTATTTTTTCCTTTAATATTTATCAGTAGTTTTAATAAGCTTAATCTAACATGTTGTATATCATTAAAAAAATTAATATATGTTTGAGCATTATCAAGCTTAAGCTTTTTTTCTAGATTAAGATGTTTTTGTACGGATCCGGAAAGTAAGTGTTTTGCGTTTTTATTTTTTACAAATATGCGGACTGTTCCACCATGCACTGGCAGACCCTCAACGTCAAATATTTCCATGCCAAAACGATTAAAAAGCGTTTGCAACGGCTTAATCGCAGGGAAAGAATGATGCTCATGATAAATCAGATCGAAATATTTATTCTTTAACATAACCGGTAAATATGGCACCTCAATGATAAATACCCCATCTTTTGCAAGTAAGTATTTTACGCCCTCTAACAACTGGTCTAAATTACTAATTTGTGCAAATGTATTGTTAGCGCAAATTATCTGGGCTTTACCGTATTTTCTCTCAATATTCTTTGCAACCTTAATTGAAAAAAAATCTTTAATAGTCTTAATCCCGTCTTTTTCTGCAACTGCTGCAATCTCCTTCACAGGGTCTACGCCGATCACACTTGCTCCTAAATTCTTAAATCCTTTCAGTAAAATGCCATCATTACTTCCGACATCAACAACTAATGACTTTTTTTGTAAATCAAACTTTTTATGAATATGAGCTGCATACTCTAGAAAATGCTTAACAAAAATAGGCGAAGTTGATGAAACGTAAACATAATCATCAAATAATATTTCCGGCTTAATCTCATGTCCTAACTGAAGAAAATTGCAATTTGTACAGAAATAAACATCAAGAGGATAGTAAATTTCTTCTTTTTCTAAATTTTCTTTTAAAACGTATGAATTAGCATTTGGCTGAGGTCCGAGGGAAATTATTTTCCTAAGAGTATCTTTTTTACATGCCCTACAAAGAGATATCTTAATAACGCGATCATTTATCTTCATTTTCGGGAGAAAAAATCCTCAAAACTATCAAGAATAAATCTAATCATTTCTTTCGTAATTGATGGATGAACAGACACAAAAAAACTGTCATTTAGTACCTTGTCTGAATTCGTAAGCGGTTTATAAATTCTGAAATCTGAATCTTCATAAGCAGGCTGTTTAATTATATTTCCTGCGAAAATTACCCTTGTCTCGATATTTCTATCTTCTAAAAATTTTCTAATTTCTCCTCTTATATTCTTACTTTTTAGTGTTAATGGAAATGCGAACCAGCTTATGTCAGTGTCTTTGGGAGGAGCAGAAATTAAAAATGGAAGGTTCTTCTCCTCAACCCCTTTAACAAGCTCCAGATAATTTTCAAGACGGGCTTTTTTTATTTTCTTTATTTTCTTAAGCTGAACTCTACCCATGGCCGCTTGCAATTCAATCGGCTTAAGATTAAATCCCTTTGTTACATACGTATATCGCGCAGGATAATCAGCCGGCAGACCTGCTTTTTTTGCTACTTTTACAGCATCTGTTTCATCTGCTCTGCCCCACTCCCTAATAGACTTGGCATTTTTGTAATAAATATTTGAATTCGTAAACATTGCTCCGCCTTCTCCCGTGGTGATAATATGCGCTGCATGAAAAGATGTCGCTGAAATGTCAAAATAACTTTCAACATATTTATTTTTATATGTTGAGCCAAACCCGTCACAGTTGTCCAAAATTGTTATAAGGCCTAGTTTTTTAAATTTCTCAAGCTTTGTCAGCTCTACAGTATTCCCGGCAATATTTACTACAATTATGGCTTTTGTTTTTTTTGTAATTGCCTTCTCTGCCTTTTCCAAATCAATACATAGATTATTTATATCAACGTCTACATAAACAGGGGTTAACCCATTATATAGACATGCGCTTGCTACAGTTGGGAAATTTACAGCTGGAATAATTACTTCTGATCCTTTTGGAAGCATTAACGAGGAAATTGCTAGCAACAGTGCTGATGACCCGGAGTTAGTAAACAAAGCATGTTTAACGCTGGCTTCTTTGGCAAGTTCATTTTCAAAAAGTCTGCCTTCCTCATCTAGTGTCCACCAATTGCGATCAAGTACTTTTTGTATTGCCCTATGCTCTCTTTCATCAACGACTGCTCCCCCGTATTTAATTCTTGTTTTACCTGGAATAAATTTTGATTTTATGTCCTGCTGCATCAATATCACCTTTTTGCTTAGGTATAATAACAATTAAACATTTACTTGTAAAGTTTACTTGTGAGGTGTTTGGGGCGCCTGTTTAAATACCTTATATAGAAAGTAAAAGATGAACGGAAGAGGCGACACAGCTCCGACTGTTGCAGCAATTACAGCTCCTGATAATCCCCACATTAATATCATTGGGTAAATTAAAGCTATCATAACAGTAAAAGCTGTAAGCATAATTACTAAATTATATTCTTGCTTTTTTACAGCGTAAAAAACCGACCCAACCGGACTGAATACTGCGACTATAAATGCAAAAAGAGACATAAGTTTAAGTATTTGCGAAGCCTCCATCCAACTATCACCAAGAAAAATCTGAATCAGTTGTGATGGGAAAAGAAAGAATATGACCGCAATAGGCAAAGTAACAATTGCAATCATGGATGTAGTTTTTATGTAAGCTCTTAGTAGTCTTCTTCTATCATCTGAAATCTTAACATAAACCGGAAAAGTTACTTTAGCGATTATCTCAGCGAGCTCCGTTGTTGGAAGTAGAGCGATAGTGTATGCCATATCATAAATTCCTAAAGAAGTTGTACCCAGCACGCGTCCTACAACTATATTATCTCCATTTGAAAATAGGTATCCAAATGCTCCGGATGAGGTAATCCATTTACTGTGAGTAATAATATCTTTAAAAATATTTTTTTGAAATATAAATTTAGGCCTTGGTTTTACTATATAAAAAGATAGGATTACTTCAAAAATAGCGCCGCCCACTAACCCCCAAACTAGTGAGATTGGATTCTTTGTAACCAAAACCAAAATTAATGAGATCATGGTTTCGACCAAAACTATGCTAATTCTGTAATAAAATTCTTTTTTAAATTTTAATTCTTTCTGGAATTTCGCAACTGAAGGATTGATAAATCCTCTGACTAGTGGCACAAAAGAAATTAAGATTAGAAGACTCTTAGCTTCCTCGGATTTAAAAAAACTAGAAACAAATCCTGCAGATAGAAAAATTATTAAGAATATTATTAATCCCCTGCCAATTGAAATAATCCATGCTGTGTTTATGAACTCGTCAATTTTTTCTTTTTTTTGAACCAGAACTACATTAATTCCTGTTTCCGTTAATGTCTCTATGAGAGCAAGCATTAATGCAGCAATGCCAAAAATTCCAAACTGTGAAGGAGATAGAATTCTGGCAATTACTAAAGTTCTTAAAATAGAAGAACCTCTTGAAAAAAACTTTAAAGCACCTAGCCATGACGCTCCGACAACTGCAGTTCTTAAATAACCCACAGAATAATTATATCAGGCAATTATTTTTTATACACTGTAATCGTTAGTGGTGAGGCATCAAGACCCGCAATTGTATAATCTTTATCATTCAGAAATAGCATGCTTGTATCTTTTTTAAATTCTTTTATGACTTTGTAATTTTCTTTATTGAGTCGTCTGGTCAGATCTTTTTTTGGAGAATTGTATTGAATTTCTCCCTCAACTTCATGATTCGTAATGACAATTACCTCAGGGAGCATCTTAGTGTTTGCGTCAACTATTTCATACTTAAACTTGTTTTTGCTTCCAATACCATACTCTTTAAAATAAAATTCTTTTTGTAATTTATCTGGTATGTTTTGATAAATTGGTATATTTTCAAGTCCAATTACCCAACCAGCTGGAATATTTTCTACTATCCAGTCGGAAGATTCTGACTGTAGGCTCTTAGTATATTTTGTTCCGATCCACGCTAGAGAAAAACAAATCTGCGTTAGTATAATGGAAATTAAAATTAAATTTGACAGAATCTTAAATTTACTTTTCTTATCCCACAATCTCCATGCAATTGAAATTATTAATACAAAAAAAGGAAGGAGAACTAACGCCCTATTCCCACCTGCGTAAGCCTTAAGAGTTACTAAGCTTGATAGAAAAAGCATGAAAGAAAAAATAGTAAATATTTCCTGCTTATAATTCTTAAGTGATTTATTTAATCCGGATTTAAAAATTGAAGTAATTAAAAAAGCTAAAGACAAAATGAATAATGCTAATAATCCAGCTCCGAATACCACTAAATAGTGTTTTAAGAAAACATAAATAATAAGATTTTCTCCACCTCTTATATTTTCAGAAGCTTTGGGGAATATAACCAGGTTTTCATATAAATATCTGTAAATATTTCCAGTTCCGAATAATGTATCAGGAAAACCAAAAAGAATAGCGGTAAATAAAATCACAAAAAAACCAAACACCAGAAACCTTATGTTTTTTATTTTTTCTTTCTGAAACATTAGGTATGAGAGCAAATAAATTGGGATTAAAGACAGTACGCTGATCTTTACTGAAAGGGCCATTCCGACTGGAATTCCTGCAATAATATAATTAATTCCTGTTGGGTTTTTCGAAAATTTGATGAAGAAGTAAATGCTCAGAAGTATAAAAAACATTAATGCGACATCGTACTTAAAGTATCCGCTTAACATTAGCCAGAGCGGATTAAAAGTGAATAATGTTATAGCAATTCTCTTTGGAATTTTTAGTAAATCAGATATTTTATAAACTAAAATAATTGATAGGATTCCCCATATAACTGTGGTAAGTCTTAGCAGGATAAAAATATTCTGTCTTGCCATAAGATCATCTATCTTTAACTCAAAAGGATTAACTATTCCTAAAAGTGTAAAAGGGATTAGGTAAAGACCGGATAATACAAAATGAAGCATAGTCCCATTTGCTGAACCCTCTATATTTGGCGTCCCGTATGCGTAGGTTGATCTTACAGCTTGAAGCTGATGCCACTCATCCATATGATATGGAAACGGATGGGAAATATTTGGAATTCCATAATTAACCGTTAGAAGCATTAAAAAAATGTATACTAACAAAACAAAAATCAAAAACTTACTTTTAATCAAAATGGAAACAAATTTTTTATAGCTAAACCTCTTGGCTATTCCAAGAGTAGTTCCTAATAAAACGGCTACGTCAGATGTAATTTGAAGTAGAGGAAGAATTAATAATGCCTTTTTATCATCTACGTATTTATAATTTTTCTTTACTACCCAGATAAAATATAAAACAATTGCTGCTGGAAAAATCAATAATCCGCTCCATGATCTTTCTAGAAAACACAAGAATAAAAAATAAAATCCGATAAAATATCTCAGGTAAATTAATGGAACCTGAGGCCTAATAAATAATGCTCTCCCATCTCCTTTTGCATAACCTAGAAATTGAAAAAATGCTTCTTTCAAATTATTTTTTTGCTCCCAATAAACAACTGCATTTTTTACAAAGATAAATTTGGAACCTTTTTCTTTTAATCTTTTAGCAAATACCAGATCCTCACATGTATCAAGCCACTCAGGGTATTTATTTTTATGCCAAACTTTTTTTCTGAAAGCGACCGAACGGGAAGAAGGTAAGAAGTCGTTTTCATTTACTTTGTCAGGCATTACGCAAGTATATGCAGCCAAACATTTTTTAAATATATTTCCTGTAACTGGTTTATAAAATCCGGATACAGTGTCAATCTCCAAATCTTCAAACGGTTTAGAAATATTTTTAACCCAATTTTTATCGAGGCTGCAGCCAAAATCCGTTACAAGAATTATTTCATTTGAGGAATTCTTAATAGCAAAGTTACGGCCCACTGACCTGTTTCCTTTTTTTTGAAGAATTTTAATTTTCAACCTTTTTTTACTTCTTTTTACTATTTTTTCTTTTAATTTTTCTACAGTTTTATCTATACTTCCTCCATCTACTATTATTAATTCATCGGGAAGAAGCGTTTGAGAAAATAATGATTTGAAAAATCTATCTACGTTATTTTCTTCATTTATGACGGTAGCTATAAGAGATAATCTCATAATTTTTTATGATTATACCTGAATTAGTCGTCAAGGCAAGCTTGTTAAATAGCAATTTTTTGTTAGAATATACGAATGCAAAAGATAGTTACGGTAATTGGAATTGGGAGAGTCGGACTACCTCTTGCATTATTAATCTCCAGCAAAGGCTATACCGTATACGGAATAGGAAGAAACGAGAGTAAGATTGATCTCTTAAAGAAAGGCATCATGCCATTCAAAGAAGAAGGCGGAAATTTACTTAAAAAAAATATTAATAAAACTTTTATACCAACCACTAACTACGAGTTCGCTAAAAAATCAAACATTATCATATTAACACTAGGAACCCCGATCGACGAGAACATGAATCCAGTTCTTAGTCAAATTGACAGCGCTATTAATAAATTAATTCCATTCTTACAAAAAAAACAGTTAATAATTTTAAGAAGCACAGTTTCCCCCCAAACAACAGAATATGTAAAAGAAAAAATAGAAATGTCTACAAAATTAAAAGTGGGCCATGATATCTTCCTTTCTTATTGTCCCGAAAGAATTGCGCAAGGAAAAGCAATTACTGAAACTAAAAGTATTCCTCAAATAATTGGGGGCATTAATGAAATTTCTTCCGAAAAATCAAAAATCTTTTTCGAATCAATTGGAATAAAGTGTATTTTAACCGATGACGTTAGCGCAGAACTTGCAAAGCTATTTACCAATATGTACAGATACATATCCTTTGCAATCTCAAACGAATTTATGGTTATTGCGGAAAATTACAACAAAAACATCCATGAAATAATAAATCTTATAAATAAGGATTATAAAAGAGGCGGGCTGGCATTACCCGGACTGACAGCAGGTCCATGCTTATTTAAAGATGGCTTTTTCTTGATCAATGATAACCCCTACTTAGATCTAATTACAGCCTCCTGGAAAATCAATGAATCACTACCATTGTTTTTAATTAAGAAAATGAAAGAAAAAACACCCCTTAAAGGTAAAAGAGTTTTGATCCTGGGTGTTGCGTTCAAACCGCAAATTGATGACATCAGGGAATCATTAAGCTTTAAATTACGCAAAGCATTACTTAGAGAACACGCAGAAGTGATCCTGCACGACCCCTTCGTAAAAAATTATCACTCTCAAGAAGTTCTAAAAAATCTGGATGATGCGCTAAAAAATGTCGATATGGTTTTCGTAGCTACGAGGCATAATGTTTATTCTAGAGAAAAGAAAAAAATAATTTCTAAGCTTTCTAAGGAAACATATATTTGCGATGTTTGGAACGTATTTGATTTCAACAAATTAGTATTTAAGGCTGGAGAGATTAATTCTAAAAAAGTCAAAGGAAAACTTCTAAAAACATCAATAAATCATTCAAAAAGAAAAACAGCTGGAATCAGAGCTACGTCAAATAACCTTACCAACATTAATTAACTTGGGTTTGCTATATACCACTGCGCAGTCTTCTTAACTCCGTCCCTAAGACTTACCCTAGGCCTGAAACCTAATTTAGTAATCTTAGCTACATCAGGACACCTTCTTTGAGGGCTCCCGGGATTAATTTTTCCGGGTACCAATTCAACCTCATATTCCATTGCCCTACTGCACAGCTTAACTAAATCCTTAATAAGAACTTCATCCTGTCTTCCTATGTTGTACGTTTGAAGTGTTTTTGCATTACTTAGAAGAAGCATGAATGCGTCAGTAAAATCGTCAATATATATAAATGAACGAGACTGATCTCCATTTCCCTGGATCTTAAATTCAGTTTTATTATGTTTTTTTAATTTATTAATTCCTAAAATAAATTGAGGAATAACATGCTCAAATCCCATTGCGGGGCCGTAAACATTATGCGGACGGAAAATCACCATTTTTTTAAATTTATTACCATTATTAATTGCCAATAACTCCCCTATTATCTTACCTCCAGAATAAGAATAACGGGGATTATAAGGGTCAGGAACAATTAAGGGCGTACTTTCAGGCGTGGGTATTAATGAAGGCTCATTATAGACCTCAGAGCTTGATGCAAAGAAGAATTCCTGTACGTTATTCTTGATAGAAGCGTCAAGAATATTTACCATTCCCTTAACTGCAACGTCTAGTACGAGATCGGGTTTTTCGTAAAAAGTCTGGGTTCCATTTATATACGCCAGATGAATTACTGTACTAATCCCCTGGCATGCATCATCAACTATTTTTATATCTCGAATATCCCCCTTTATGAATTCAATTTTTTCGGAAAGCTTACCGAATTTATCAAATGATCCTCTTGACTCATTATCTAGTACTCTAACTGATTCACCTTTTTTCAAAAGAGAAAGAACTATAGATCTTCCAATAAATCCGCTCCCCCCAGTAACTAGATAGTTTTTTTTCATTTATAGTTTGCATTATACCGCACTTATCTAACAGATAATTTGCGAATGTTTTTTTTATGATTATAATAAGCATGATGAAAAAAAGGAAGACAATTATTTTTGGGGGAAGCGGTTTTCTGGGAACATATCTATACAAAAATAGTCTATCTGATCATTTCCTTGCTCCAATACATAAAGAGGTTGACCTCTTGGATCAAGAAAAAGTCTTGAAATTCATTGATAAAAACGAACCTTCGCAAATCATATATTTAGCCGGCGTTACAAAAATTGAAATAGCAGAATCTAATAAAGATCTAGCTGACATGCTAAATCACAAAATACCAAAAATAATTGCGAAATACGCTTCTAAAAACGGGGTTCCTGTCTTATACACCTCAACTGATGCTGTTTTTGATGGATACAAATCTAAATTTCTATTTAGTGAAACAGATAAACCATTACCAAAAAGTGATTACGGAAAAAGTAAATACTTGGGAGAAACTGCAATCATGAATTCCTCAAATAAAAACTGCGTCCTTCGGCTGATTACACTCTTTGGAGAAAATAGAAAAAATTTTGCCACTATTCTTATCGACAGGTTAAAAAACAACTTAGAATTTGCGGGTATGATTGACCAAACTCAAAACCCCTTACTTGTAAACATAGCTGCGAAAGGAATAAATTTCAGCATTAATAATGAGATTAAAGGAATCTACCACATGGGTTCTCTTGATTATTTAACGAATTATGATTTACTGATAAAAATTGCTAAAAAAAATAACCTAGAGACAGATTTAATAAAAAAAATAACATTTAAGGATTTTTACGGCGACAAAGCAAACTACAGAAAAAGGAATAGCGTTTTGATAGCTGAAAAATTTAATGAAATTTCAAACAGGGAAATTCTAAAAAACACAGATGAATCCATAGAAATATTTACTAAATCTAAGTGATTATTCTTGGCTTAGGTAATGGTTTTATGAATTTACCCTTAAAGCCTTTTTTTCTAAGATTTGAAATTAACTCATTTGATATGTGCCATGATAATAGAAGCGCATAATCCGGCTGGTCTTTAAAAAGTCTTTCCTCATCAACGATCGGAATCAGAGTACCTGGAACATAATGGTTTATTTTATGTGACCCTTTTATCTCAACAATTTTTTCAATTATTCCATCCTGAAGACCCAAATAATTAATGAGAGTTGTACCTCTTGATGGGGCACTTATCCCGTAAATTCTCCGTTTTTCATTTTTTATACTACTTATAATTTTATACAGCTCTATTTTTGAACTAATTACATCGTTTTTAAATTTCTTAAATGAAGCTTGAGTGGTTACGGTTTCTTTTTCTTTTCTTAACTGTCTGGAAACCGATGCTTGTATCTTATGATTTCCTTTTAAAGAGGCATATACTCGAATTGACCCTCCATGAGAAGGTATTTCCTTAGCATGGAATATTTCGAGTCCGTGCATTTGTAATAAATTTCTTAAACTATGCAATGAATAATATCTTAAATGTTCGTGATAAATAGTGTCGTACTGTACTCCTTTTATTAACGAATATAAATAATGGGATTCACTTATGAATACTCCATCCTGCGTAAGAAGACTTTTAATATTATTAATAACCTCATGGGGCCTTTCGATATGAGCAAAAACGTTTGCAGCTGTGACCAGTTTTGCTTTTCCATACTTCTTTATAATTTTATTAACGCTTTCTTTATTAAAATATTCTAAAATAGTAGGAATTCCGTTTTTTATGGCAATCTTTCCGATATCTTCTGGCGTCACGCCAACTACCCGATGATTATCTTTAAAATTATTGAGAAGAGTTCCATCATTTGATCCAACGTCTACCACCAAATCATCCATTTCAATAATTTTTAATCGTGAGACTTCATTATATAGATCAAAAAAATTGTCCCGCAAAACCTTAGTTGTTCCGCTTGTATACGGGTAACTTTTAGGAAATAAAATTGTAGAATCAACTACTAACCCGATCTGAACCAGATGGCAGTTACTACAATACAATAGCTCTGCGGGATAACTAGGCTGTTCAACAGGCGTAGCGCCAACTAAGGGCATCGAATTTACAGGCGGCATGTATCCCAGGAAAATTATAGATTTTAAATTTTTACTATGGCAAGTTTGACACGTCGTAACTGCAACACTTGAATTAGTTTTAAATGCTCTTGGAAGAACATCCTTCATAACAAGTATTTATACATCATTAACTTTTTTTTGTCTACAATTTATTGCTATGACGATCTAATTCTTTTTGCTACAATACTTCCTATTAAATGAAACGCGTAGAAATACAAAGCTGTGTAATTTGTAAAAAAAAACAATATTTAATTTTTAAATATCAAAGTTTCGAATTTTATAAGTGTAGTAATTGCCAATTAGTATCTACCTACCCTTTTCCTTCTGATCTTCAAATTAAAAAACATTATCAAGATGGATTTAGTAAAAGAAATTATAAAATTAAAAGAGAATATGCCATACAATATATTGAGGTTTATAAGCAAATTGCGAATATATTAGACAAAGAACTAGATGGAAAATTAAAATCTAAAAAAGTTTTAGATGTAGGCTGCTTCACCGGTGAATTTCTGGAAATATTAAATAAAAGAGGAGCGGATGTTCGAGGAATTGAACTCCAGGAAGAAGCTGTAAAAATAGCCAATCGTAAACTTCCAGGAAAAATCATCCAAGCTGATTTAAATAATTATAAAATTAAAAAAGAAAAATTTGACGTTATTACACTTTTAGGCATTATCGAACACATTAAGGATCCACTATCCTTACTCAAACAATGCCACGATCTGCTTAATAAAGATGGGATTATATTAATTCAAACTCCTAATAGCTCATCCTTAATAGCTAAAACATTTAGACAGTTTTGGCCTCCATATTCTCCAGTGGAACACATTCATTTATTTGGCAGGAAGAGCATGCTTAAAGCATTTGAACTTTCCGGATTTAATGAAACCAGCTTCAAAAATCATTGGAAAAAACTACCAGTTGGATATGTTTATCAAATGCTTGAAGTTTTTGGTCCGGAATTTAAGAAAGCTTTAAATCCTGTAGCCAAAGTGATAAATAAATCAAAGATTTCTCTACCTTTCTATGTAGGTGAGATGATTATCATTGGACGTAAAAAATAAATTTCCAAATATGTCCATTTAATACATATTTATTATGAAAAAAACAATTAACGTTATTAAAAGAAAAAATTGCAGAATCTGTAATAGTAAAAATTTATTCCAGATTCTTGATTTAGGAGTTTCTCCTCTTGCCGATTTATTTATTAAAAATCCCAGGATAAAAGAAAAAAAATTTCCACTCGTTGTATCTGTCTGTAAATCCTGTTTTTTAGTTCAGCTAATGCACGATGTTGATGATACCCTTTTATTCGGAAATAATTATGCATTTCATACAGGGGGATCACCCTCATCTATTCCTTATTTTGAAAAATATGCAAATGATGTACTGGAAAAATATCCAAAGGAAGCAAAATCATTTACACTAGAAATCGCCAGCAATGACGGAACTCTCCTTGAACATTTTCAAAAAGCTGGCTGCCGGATTTTAGGAGTTGATCCGGCTAAAAACGTAGTCGATATTGCGAATAATAGAAATATTGAAACACTACCTTATTTTTTTAATAGTAATATAGCTAAGAAACTTTCTGAAGAAAAAGGCAAAGCCGGAATAATTATTGCAAATAATGTCATCGCCCATGTGAGTGACCCAAAAGATTTTATTAATGGAATCAAGCAAATGCTTTCAAAAAATGGTGTTGCCATAATCGAATGTCAGTATTTTCCATTCCTATTATTCAACAATCAATTTGATAACGTTTACCATGAACATCGATCATTCTTTTCCCTGTCTCCATTGAATAAATTAATAAAAAAAGCGGGGTTAAAAATTATTGACGTTGAAGAACACGACACACAAGGAGGATCCATCAGATTTTTCTTAACTCATTCCAACAGCAAAAGAAAAGTAAAAAAAAGCGTAGCTGAAGTGTTAAAAAATGAAAAAGAAATTGGATTATTTAAAATAGAAACCTATGTGGGCATGGAGAGCAGAGTAAATTATACTAGAAATAAGCTTATTAGTATTCTAAAAGATTTAAAAAAAGATGGTTACTCAATTGCAGGATATGGAGCATCAGCTAAATCCACGACGCTTTTAAACTACTGCGGAATAGATTCAAGTTATTTAGATTACATATTCGACAAGACTCCATATAAATTTGGTCTTTTTACACCAGGAACACATATACCCGTTGTTGGAGTGGAAGAAAAAAGACCGGATTTTTATCTGTTGTTAGTCTGGAATTATACTTATGGTATTTTACAAAGGGAGCAAAAATTTAGAAAAAATGGAGGGAAATTTATATTAGCAATCCCAACTCCTAGAATTGTTTAGATAATTTTACTAAATATTCTTCTTCTATTTTCATTCTTATTATAAAGATAAGAGAAACCATAAGCTCATGAATTCCCATCGTAGACTTACCATACTTTCTTGTGGTAATTGTTACCGGTACTTCTCCAAACCTAAAACCCTTTCTGTTTAACTTATATGTTATTTCAGATAATGTGATGAATCCTGAAGATTTCATTTCTATACTGGAAAGATATTCAACCGCTTTCCTATCATAGAGCCTATAACCGGAAGTATAATCAGATAGTTTTATATCTAGCATTACATGAAGAAATTTATTAATTAATTTACTTAATATTTTTCTTTTCGCTGATACCCTAACAGTTTTTCCGCCTTTGATGTATCTTGATCCTATCACCATTCCTAATTTATCTTTTTGAATTTTGTCTAAAAATCTTTTTAGGTGAGTTGTGTCATGGGAAAAATCAGCATCTATTTCATAGAAATATTTTGCATTTTTATACTTGAGTCCGTACTTAAAACCCTCTAATACAGCACTTCCCCTTCCAAGCTTCCTACCCCGTGTTAAAAGGTCAATATTTTTAAATCTTTTTATTGCTTGCTTGGTTTTAAAACTTTCTCCTTTGTTGGAATCATCAACTATTATAATCCTAGAATTTGGAAACTCTTTCCTTATTCCTTTTATAACCATCGGAATATTTTTTGATTCATTATATGCAGGAATAATTAAATTAATGCTTGCTAGCTTTACCATAATCTTTCAATATTACCATCTGAGACCTTCAAAATGCTGACTAGAATTTTATCATTAAACTCAAAATTTTTTATTTGTCGTAAATTATAAAATAAGGGGACATTTGATAAATTTATAACACAGTAAGACTCTTTGCAGGATTTCATTTTAATATTTGTCGTTCGATTATCTTTTGTGATTATTTTTAAAGTAAAATAATCATCAGTTACATTTCCACTATTCACCAGCAATATTATCTTATCTGAGCTTACATTATTATTTTCTAAATATTTGTTAATTTTTTTCTGATTGAAATCTTTTGTTAAAAATTTATTGTCTGCATTTATGATATATCTCTCTTTATTTCTTCCTTCAGATAAAGGTATGGATTCTAAGTTAATATCTAAAAGATGTTTTTTATACTCACTTGCAAGTTTGTAGTTATTATTCAAAAAGAAATCGGAGTTTTGGTGTCTTTCGAGTATTAGAAAATTCCCCGCAGAATCCTTAACTGAATAATTACCAAGAATGTATTTCAGTTCATAAACACCTCTAATATAATTTGGAACTTCATCTTGAATCGCTTTATTTCGTGTATTAACTACGACATAATTTATATTATTTTTAAGATAATTAATATTCATGATCTGGGAAGTTTTAGAAGAAGCTTCATATATGCTAGTAAAATAGGGTTGTTTTTGTTTTAAAAGTACATAGAAAATAGGATCACCTGGATAGCTTAAAATTTTATTATTAAAATTTTCATATTTCATCAGCTTCTGGATAACTAATTTATATTCATCAGAATTCGCAACACTACCCATATTTAAATTATGGCAATTTTTTCGTGTCGGGTTAGAAAAGTTTGATTTAGTTATTCCGGAGTTATTTCCATATGCAAGATAAAAAATACCAATTATTAACATCACTACAATTAAACAGGTTATTCTTATTAATGTATTATTTTCTAATCTTTTCTTGGACTGGGTAATAATTTCCCAAAAAATTATTGCAAATAAAACAAATGCGATGAAAGATATATTATTTTCCATTAGCCTGACTATGTTTTTCTGTTCAAGTAAAATAATTGTAAAAATTAAACCAATTTCAAAGTATGTATAAAGGGATTTTTTCCTTTTCTGAACAAATTTATAAGTTATAAAAAGAATGGCAAAACTTAAAACTCCTACAGAAAATAAATTATTTAGTGAAATAAACAGATTAAACAAAGGTGTTTTTGATAATAATGGAAATTCAGGAAGACTTACTGTTAAATAGTACCAAAACATTTCTAAGGCATTATTTTTAGTTAGATAATATACAAAAGGTAGTAGACCCAAAAAGCTCCCAAAAACGAAATAGCTTAATCTTATAAATATCGGCCTTAGAAATAATTTTGTTTTTACCTTTCTAAAATTTGAGAGAACTTCCACAAATTGAAAAAGGAAGAAAATTATAAAACCAAATATTCCTTGATCATGAAAAAGCCAGAATATGATAGATAAAATAAAACCTGAAAGAAAATAAAATCTACTGCTATCTCTATTCGCGTAAAAACAATAAGACAAAACAGTTGATATTGCTAAGGAAATCCCATATCTATTAAAAGTTCCAGTATTTGCGATAAAAATTATAAAAAATAAAAATGGAACAAAAATAATATAGGTAATTTGCTTTAATTTAAAAATTTTTCTAAAGAAGAAAATAAGTGTATTTAAAACTAAGAGAGAAAATATTAAATAAAGAATTAAAAATAATGTATTTCCATCTCTAAAATATGGCAATAGTCCGTAAGGATAATATAGATCTCTATAAGGGATGAAATTGTTTGAAGCCGAATAGTTCCATGTTAAAAAAGTTTGAAAATCAAAATCTGAAAATCTTAAATATCCCGTACAAAGGCTAAAATAATTAACTACTAATAATGTGATATTTAAAAATATTACTAAAAATAATTCATCTAAATTTTTTTTTAAATATCCTGAGTAAATTTTTATTTTTTTCTTATATACCATAGAATAATGAATATGAAACTTGGGAAAAAGATAAGTATAAAAAACATCACAGTATCAAAATAATATGGATAACCATAATACTGTGAATAACCCACTATCTTGTAGTCTGATATTTCAGGCGGCGGAAAAAATACCCTGATTCGCCTAAAAGATAACAAAAAAATGACGAGGAAAATTGCGTAAATAATTCCTGCTTTTATAAAAATCTTAGTCATATCTCATTTAAATATCTTACTAATCCAGAATTTATATCAGGTAACGATATCCCCAATTTTTTCGCTTTTATATTCTTTAACACTGAATAAGTAGGCCTTCTATAGCCCGCATTTTCCTCTTCCTCACTCAATGGGACCACCTTTGAGGTTAACTTTTTATATTTAATGATCTGTTTTGTAAAATCATACCAACTCATACCTCCTTCATTAACTAAGTGATATATTCCCGGTTTGGGCTTAAGGTTTACTAAATTAATACTAGACTCTGCTAAATCACCGGCGTATGTAGGACTAACGATTTGCTGATTACTAGCTTTAATAACCTTCTCGTTTTTTGACTCATTTAATATCCTGAGTACAAAGTTTCCTTTTTTACTCCTACTCCCCTTTCTACCCCTTCCGTAAATTCCGCAAGTTCTAATTACATAGGTACCCTGACTATATTCATTTAATGAATTAATTTCTCCCGCGTATTTACTTAGACCATAAATTTGTAATGGGTTTGGCATATCATTTTCCAGATATGGGGATGCCTGTTCCCCATCGAATACATAATTAGTACTATATGTCACAAATAATGCTCCTGCTTCTTTCGATAGCCTGGCCAAGCTTCCTACGCTAATACAATTTATATTCATAGCTTTTAATGGATTTTTTTCGCATTTACCTATTACATGATATGCGGAGGTGTTAAGAATTACCTTAGGTTTTGTTTTTCTTATAATTCTCTCAAGTGTTTTATGATCAGATACATCAAGTTCCTTTCTTGAATAGGCTTTAAATTTTATTTTACGGGATAATAAATTTTTTACTAAAGCATCTCCAAGCTGCCCATCTTTACCGATTACCAAAAAGTCAGTCATACCAGTGGCCAATTTTTATCTTTTTTTGCCATTACAGTTGGTTTTAATGGCCATGAGATACTAAACGAGGGATCATTCCACCTATATCCGATATTATGTGGCAAAGAAAATTCTCCAGACATTAGATAAAGAACTTCGCAGTTATTAATAAGAGCTTGGTAACCATGAGCAAACCCTTTCGGTATATACAAACATTGATTATCATTTTCAGAAAATTCTTTTCCAAACCACTTACCGTATGTTTTAGATTGTGATCTCATATCTAAGACAACTTCAAAAATTTTCCCCCGTACGCATCTTACTAATTTCGCTTCCTCAAAAGGCTTTGATTGCATATGAAGTCCTCTTATGGTTCCTCTTTTTTTTGTGAAGGTGTATTTTACCTGTGTTAATTTAAATTTAATATTATTCTCTTTATAAAAATCTTCATCATAATATTTTGCCAAATATCCTCTGTCATCATCAAATCTTTCTGATTCAACTATATACAAATCGCTAATCTTTGTCTTTATTAATTTCATAGAACGATCGTATATTAGCAAACTATTTATGCATAGTCTACTTTTCAAAAATATTCCAAAAGTAATAATTAAATTAAAAAATATTTAAAATATATCCAGTTTCAATCTTGTCATTTAATATGTGTTTGTATATTATATCTGCATGCAAAAAAATAAGATAAACAAGAGTAGTAATAAAAAAACAATATCTATTAAAAAATGCAGATCCTGTAACTCTACAAATCTTGAGGAAATAATTACTCTTGGAAATCTATATCTTTCAGATTTTTTACAAAAAAATGTAAAACCTAAGTCATTTCCCTTAACACTAGTTCTTTGCAATAAGTGTTTTCTCCTACAATTAAGACACACTTCTCCGCCCTCGTCTCTTTACACAGAAAGATATGGGTATAAATCAGGAATAAACAAAACTATGAAATCAGAACTTGAAGAAATTGCTAAAGATGCATTAGTTAAGTTAAATAAAAAACCTAAGGAGATAACAGTAGTGGATATTGGAGCAAATGATGGAACTTTATTAAGCTTTTATCCC
The DNA here is from genome assembly GCA_964490105.1 of uncultured Gammaproteobacteria bacterium. Classification (GTDB taxonomy): domain Bacteria; phylum Patescibacteriota; class Microgenomatia; order Levybacterales; family UBA12049; genus 2-01-FULL-39-10-A. The sequence goes on from CAZAZU010000001.1 coordinate 330,411, forward strand.
AAGGAAGTATATAGAATCGCCGTAGAACCTATTAAGAAGTTTGCTAAAGAGAGTAAAAAACACGCAGATGAAGTAATAAATGATTTTTTTTCATATGAAACATTTACCAAAAAAATAAAAAACAAAAATGCAGATGTTGTAACTGCAATCTCCTGCTTTTATGACATGCCGGATCCAAATAAATTCGTAATGGATGTTAAAAAAATAATGAAAGATGATGGTATTTTTATTATCCAGCAAAACTATCTTGTTGGCATGCTTGAACAAAACGCATTCGATAACATAGTACATGAGCATTTGGAATATTACTCACTTCTTTCCCTTTCAAATCTTTTGAAAAAATATGATTTGGAAATTTTTGATGTAAAACTCAGGGATTTAAATGGCGGGAGTTTTAAAACATATATTGCTCATACCGGTAAAAGGACAATCTCGAAAAATGTTTTAAAAATGCAACTAACTGAAAAAAAATTAAAACTCAATAATAAGAAAATTTATAAAGATTTTGGAAAAAGAATTAATGAAAATAAAAAAGAGCTATCTGAATTAATTAAAAAAATATTAAAAGAAAAGAAATCAATCTACATTTATGGGGCGTCAACAAGAGGAAATACATTGCTACAGTTTTATAAATTAAACAATAAGCATATTAAATATGCAGTTGAAAGAAATTCAGAAAAACATGGAAAAATAATAGCGTCTGTCGGAATACCAATAATATCTGAGGAGCAAGCAAGAATTGATCACCCTGATTACATGCTAATTCTACCGTGGTTTTTTAAATCAGAATTTCTTGAAAGAGAAAAAACTTATCTAAAAAAAGGCGGACATTTTATATTTCCTCTTCCTAAGCTGGAAGTTATTTAACAATATCGCATATAATGTGGGCAGTAATGTTTTCAGATCCATACAGAACCGTCATTTTAAGTATCTTAGGAAGCATACTCTTGCTTTCATTTTTATTAATTAACAAATATTTTTACCCCAAAAAAGAAATTTCCTTTTTTAAATTATTAATCCTAATATCACTTCTTCCCCTATTAAGTCTTCTTAGGCCAGGAGTTTACGAAAGCGGAGATTTTAGTATCCATATATATAGAAGCATGGAATTCTACCAATCTCTTCAAGAAGGCCACCTGATGCCTTCTTGGGCAGGAAATTTAAACGCAACCTATGGATATCCGTTATTTAAATTTAATTATGTTTTCCCATACTACATAATAAGCTTTTTTCATTTTATCGGGTTTTCTTTCGTAACAAGCATGAAGCTTTTCTTTGCCTTTTGTTTTATCTTTTCGGGAATATCAATGTATTATTTAGGGAAAACATTATTTAAAAACGATCTTTCTGCATTTACTTCATCTATTTTTTATTTATTTGCCCCATACCATCTCATTTCGGTTCATTTTAAAAATACAATTGGCGAAATATTTGTTTTTGTAACAATTCCATTGATTTTTGTTTTTATTGAAAAGTTTAAGCAAGATAAAAAACTTTCATATTTATTGCTATCAGGTCTTTTCCTGGGTATTACAGCATTGGGTCATATGTTCATAGCCATGGCCTTGATTCCCGTGATTTTTACATATACCCTAATTTGCCTTAGGAAAATTATATATTCTGGTATCTATTCAACATGCATAATTTTAATAGCCGGATTAATCTCACTTTATCAATGGGGAGCTATTTTAATATATTCAAATAGTCTATATACCAGCCTATACCCAATCGACATTAATAACCTGTATTACCCCACCTTAAGAGATCTTCTTTATTCACCATGGAAACTAGGTTTTTTATTTCAAGGAAGTTATGGAGAAATTTCCAATCTTTTGGGGTATGTGCAGATATTTATACTCGTGAGCATAGTATATTTTCTACTTAAAGGAAGGGTTTCAAAAAAGCTACAAACAAATTTAATATTTCTGTTATTCATAGTTTCCATAACAATTTTTATGGTAAACCGTGCTTCGATTGATATTTGGAGTTTGTTTCCTTTTATTAATGCTGCTGGTCCTCATAGACTTTTAATTCTTACAACATTTTCAATATCACTTATTGCTGGTTATTATGTACTTATTAAAAATAAGAACAAAAAGTTAATTTATATATTAATTTTTTTATGCATTGGAACCACTATTTTAAACTGGGGAAATAGAAGGGTAATTTCCAGTTTTAATGACAAAACACTAAGAGATTTTATTCCGTACAGTACTTATCGTACCGAAAGGCATTTTTATGCGAATACTAAGTGGGTTAATCCAGATTATCTGTGGTTTTCAAATCCTCCGAAAACTAAAATTGAAATTCTAGAAGGAAATGCGAAAATAATAGGAATTAAAAGAAACTCAACAGAACACACTTATATAATTGACGCAAAAAGCCCATTAACAGTAAGGGAAAATACCTTATACTTTCCTGATTGGTCGCTAAAGAGTAATGGAAAAAATATTTCCATATATCCTGATAAGAACGGTGTAATTTCCGCCAAACTTCCCGCAGGGCTTCAAATAGTTAAACTTAAATATGATGATTTATTAATTTTTAAAATTTATAAACTAATCAGTGCTGTTACATTATTTTCATTAATTTTGTTTGTGAGTTATAAATTTATCCGTCAGCGTACTACTAAAAGCCTGATTTTCAAACACCATTAGATATCTAAAGTAACATCTGATAAAATCAACAAAACTGCCTCCGGTTATTAATGAATAATATTCTTATTGCCATTCCAACATATAACGAAGTTGATAACGTTGAACAAATTTACAGGAAAATTAAATCTTCAAGATTAAATTCAGATATATTATTCGTTGATGATAATTCAAAGGATGGAACTTCAGGAATTATCAAAGAAATACTTACAAAAGATAAATCAGTATTTTTAATTTCCAGAAAAAGAAAGATGGGAATTGGCAGCGCTCATCAGGAAGCAATTAGCTACGCATACTCCAAAAAATATAAAAACCTAATAACTATGGATTCAGATTTCACGCACAAACCTGAGGACATAAAAAAATTTTTAAAAAAGAAAAAGTCAGGAGACGTAATAGTTGGATCTCGATATATTTCCAAAGGAAGTCTTTCAGAATGGAATATAATCAGAAAAACGTTAACCTTAACAGCTCATTTTTTAACAAAAAATTTATTAAAGATGCCATATGACGCTACAAGTGCGTTTAGATTATATAATCTGGAAAAAATTCCAAAAGACATATTTTCAAAAGCAGAATCAGATAGCTACTCTTTTTTCTTTGAAAGTATGTTCATTCTTCATGTTAATAAATTTAAAATAAAAGAAGTTTCAATTGAGCTACCCGCAAGAACATATGGAAATTCAAAAATGACTTTTAAAGATATCTACACCAGCTTATCCTTACTAATGAAAACTTTTTTTCTTTATAAAACATATAAAGATTTATTTATATACACCCCGCAAGTATTATTACCCAGCAAAACACAGACTGATGAAGAAATTGAATGGGATAATTATTGGAAGTTTCAAAGAAAAAACAGAAAAATCCTTTATGACACTATTGCAATTTTTTATCGTAAATATATTATTAGGCAAAACCTAAACAGGCAAATTAAATCTAATTTTAAAAAGAATTCAATCATTCTCCATGCAGGTTCAGGCGGAGGACAAGTAGATTCAGATATCATAAAATATGTAAAGATAACAGCATTAGATATCTCCACCGGAGCATTAAATCTATACAAGAGGATATATGGCCAAGATTGTAAGGTAGTTCACGGAAGTATATTTAAAATTCCTGCAAAAAAAGAAAGCTTTGATGGCATTTACAACCTGGGAGTCATGGAGCACTTCAACGAAAAAGAAATCAGCAAAATACTTAAAGAATTTAATAGGATACTTAAAAAGAACGGGAAAATTATTTTATTTTGGCCGCCTGCATTTGGAATAAGCGTTCTATTTCTTAACTCAATGCATTTTATTTTAAATAATTTACTGGGAAAAAAGATCAGACTCCATCCAGAAGAAATTACAAAAGTTAAATCAAAAAAACAAATAATAAAGTTTCTTTCTCAGGCTGGATTTGAATTAGAAAAATTCAACTTCGGCCCAAGAGATCTTTTTACCTATGTGGTAATTGTCGCTGTAAAAAAATAACTATTTATGTTTTCTCCAAAGCTTTAAATAAGCATCAGTAACATTTTCCCAGGTCTGATTTTTTACCCACTTGTATGCACTGTCTACAAACATTTTTGCTTGCTTTGGATTTTTCTGGAAATACATAACTTTTCTAGCTAACTTTTCTGGCGTATCTGCAGTAATTAGATACTTTATAAACGGTGTCATCTCTAAATAATCCTTTTTAACCGGGTTATCATATAAAGCGAATACCATCCTTTTACTTGCAAAAGCCTCTAGGATTGAAAGGTAACGGCTTACAAAAGCGAAATTATATCTAGCTAAATATTCCATTGGTTCATTTTTAAACCCCAATGGTTTATATTTTTTTAATTTATTAAAGTATGGACCCTCACCTATGATTTTGAATTCAAAATTAGGTTTTATTTTTTGTATTCTCGAAACTGCTTTTGCGTAATCGATTATACCAGTGTGTTCGTCAAGCCTTCCTATAAAAACCGCAGAATTTACTTTATTAGGACTACGATTCTTATCTGGAATTCTAACTCCGCCATAAATTGTATAATCAGATTTAGTTTGGTACCACTTTTTCATAAACTCGCCAACTATAATATTTCCATCGGCCAGTTTTTCAGATACTTTCCTTATTAAAAATGCCTTTTTAGAAATTGGGTAAGTTTCGTATCCATGAAATGTAATAAAACTTTTTTTACTCAAAAATAAGAATTTAAGCGGAAAATACTGATAATAAACATCATGCGCGTGCACTACATCTGCGTTTTTAAAAAGATTTCTATTTCTTAAAATCCATATCCAAATATAAAATTTTCTTCTTTTGCCTTGCGGAAGATTAGGAATTCTTTCTGTTTTTATTCCCTCAATCTCATGTAAATCGCCCTCTGATTCAGTAATAACTGTAACCTTATGCCCCTTTTTTATTAGAATCTTCGAAATCTCATACACGTGCTTCTCTACTCCGCCTTTATCCGGCCAAAATCTTCTTGTTAAGAAAACAATCTTCATATATATTTAGCAGGCAGATTTATAAACCTTATGATTCCCTCAGTTAAACTACCAACAATAAATCCATTATATTTTCTTAGAAATTCAAGCCTACTTTTTTCATAAGTTTTCTTAATCCATTCCAAATTCTGTGAACTTCTACCAACAAAATGAGTTACGCGTGCATTTGGAAAATAGACAATTCTTAATCCTGTCTTGCTGACTCTTTGACAAATATCAGCTTCTTCGAAATACATAAAAAATCTCCTATCAAACCCTTTTATTGTTCTAAATATTTCGCTTCTTACCATCATACACGCACCACACAAAACCGGTATATCTTTTTCTTTTTCTCTATCAAAGTCTTTTAAAAAATATTTATTTGAAAAATAATTATTCGGAAACAGATTATTTATAGATGACAATGCAAAGATAACATCAGGAATTTCTGGCAGATTGTTCCCTACTTTTCTTATTCTTTTTTTCTCATCTAAGAATGCAGGGCCAATTATTCCTATTGTTAAATCCGTTTCCATTTTATTCACTAAGATTTCAATTGAGTTTCTTTCAAAGGTTAAATCGGGATTAGCTAATAAGAGATATTTGCCTTGAGCATCTTCTGCTCCCTTATTTAAACCCAGTCCGTATCCAACATTTTTATTTTTAATATATTTTATTTTTTTAATTTTAAATATTTTTTCAGGAAGTTTTTCAGTTGAAGCATTATCCACAATGATAATTTCATAAGATAATTTATTGATAGCTTTTTTTATCGAGCTTACGGCGTCCAATATTTCAGATGGTGTATTATAATATACAAAAATTACGGAAACATCGACTCGCTTCATTTGAGTGTAATTTTACCACAATAATCATAGCTGTAAGTATCTAGAAATAATTTCTAGAATTTGATTTTTTAATTGACCAGAACTTGATAATTCGTCACCGACAAAAGTAGGATCTTGCCAGAATAATTTAAAAGATATAATACTTAACCCCTGATGAACAATAAAAATTCCAGTCAATAAATAAAGTAAAAAACTGGAATACTTTTTTTTAACAAAAATAATGATCTCAGCTATCCCAAAAATTAAAATTGGAAAAATACTAATAAAATACCTCGCAGTATATCCTGCTACATTCCATCCATCATAGCTAGAAATTAATAAAAAAACTAAAAGAGAAATCATAATAAATACGAATCCAATGTCTTTATTTTTTTTTCTAAACATAAATAACCCAAGCATTGAAATGAGCATTAACGGCATATAAATGGCTATTCCTTGCTTTGGATCAAATAATACGTCCGTAAAATGAGAAAACGGCAAAAAATCATTTTCTGCTTTTGATAAATGCGGAATTAATAAAATTTTACCTTGTCCCAAATACATAATGAGTAGCTGAGGTAGGTATGATATCAATATTCCTGCTGCTAAAATAAAAAGTTTAATATAATTTTTCCTAAGCTTAAATTTTTTAAAATTAAAATTATTTATTATGGTTAATATTGGAATTAAAATAAGAAGAGCATCTTGCATTCTGCTTGCAGTCATTAATCCTAAAATTATTCCCTGCATAAAAATTATTTTAAATTTCTTATTTTCTTTAAATTTAAAATATAAATATATCAATAATGAAGTCCCAAAAAATGAAAACGGATGAGTATTAACTACATCAATTGCACTGTAATAAAAAAGATTAGTAGAGAATAAAATTAAAATAATTGAAAGCGCAGTAATTTCTTTTGAGAAAAATTTTAAAAGAATTTTAGAAAGCAAAAATAGCCCACTAACAACAAAAAAAATATTTCCAATTCCTAATACTATCTGATAAATATCGCTATAACCGTTTCTAATGATACTAGAATCAAACTTTGAAAAAATGATAGCTAAAATATCAGCGACAAAATATATCGGTATCCATATGATCGAGATTCCCAATGAGAAATTATGAGTTGTTACATCAATATACTTTTGAAGCTCAGGAACAGAATTAGAATTTGAAGGCCTGTTATTTCCCTCCGGACTCCAGTCGTGAGCCATCTCATCAGTTATATCAATGTTTTGAGAATAATAGATGGATCTAGTATATGAGAGGTAATATCTTGCATCTCCATATACACTTTGTCCTACTATTTTAAATTCTAAAATAAAAACAAAAATTAAAATGAATGCAATTATTAGATGAAAAAGAAGCCAGTGCTTGATAAACATTTAAATAAAACTTAACTTAGAATACCTTTTTCTATTTGACAAAGCAAGGCTAGAATGGGAGAATTAGTTGATATGGAAGCCCTTCGAAAGGCCTATTTTTTTCTCTTAGACATTCTTCAAACCCTAATACTCGCAGCTGCAGCTTTTGTAGTTGTATACATGTTTCTTTTTCGGCCATTTGAAGTTAACGGTGAATCCATGTATCCAAATCTTCACAACCATCAATACCTGATAACCGACATCATTAGCTTAAAACTGGGTAATCCAAAATTAGGAGAGGTGGTCGTTTTCAAAGCTCCAAATGACCCAGATAAAGATTTTATAAAAAGAGTAATTGGAGTCAAGGGAGATCGAGTTTCAGTGAGGGAAGGGAAAGTATATCTGAATGATAAGCTGCTTGATGAAAGTAAATATCTTGATGCTTCTGTAAAAACGTATGGCGGATCATATCTCAAAGAGGGACAAACAGCGACTGTTCCTGAAGGCTATTTTTTCGTACTCGGTGATAATCGTTCATATAGTTCGGATTCCAGAGAATGGGGATTTGTTCCTAAGAAAAATATAATTGGTATTTCTAAATTTATCTATTGGCCTATTAATGATGCGGGTTTTATAAAAAATCCCTACTAAGCTGTTAGAAGTGAAACAATTTCCTGAACCTTAGGCCCTGTAACCTCTACGTCTCCACCAATTTCAATTACAACTCTTGCTTTTGATCTAGACTGGAAAATTGAAACTTTATCTACTGATCTTTTCTCTTTAATATTCTTTGCCATCTCATCTAATTCCGGAACCCATAGCTTATCTGTTTTCTTTGGAGCTCGTTGCTCTACCTCACCTTTTACCTGGCGTGCCATATCCTCTGTTTGTCTTACAGTACTATTATCCTTAAGGATCTTCTTAAATAGCTCAAGCATCATTTTACTATCTCCCACTGAAATAAGAGGTCTAACGTGTCCCTCAGTAATCACTCCTGCGACCAGCGCATCTTTAATCGCATCTGGTAATGAGAGTAAGCGAATCGTATTTGACACAGTTGGAGCACTTTTTCCAACTTTTCTAGCTACCTCATTTGTTCCAAGACCGAACTCATCAATTAATCTTTTATATGCCTGTGCTCTCTCAATTGGATTAAGATCTTCTCTTTGAACGTTTTCTACAATTGCCATCTCAAGCATTTGCTGTGGAGACGTTTTCTTAATAACAACTGGCACTTTCGTGAGACCTATTAATTTAGATGCTCTCCATCTTCTTTCTCCTGCAATAATTTGATATCCCGCTGGGGTACTTGCAACGACAATTGGCTCGAGTACTCCTTGTTCTCTAATTGAGTCTGCTAGCTCGGTGAGGGAATCGGGGGAAATAATACCTCTTGGCTGTAGAGGGTTACTCTGAAGCATTCCTACTTCGAGTTCTGTTATTACTGCTTCCTGCTGTGTATCCATTTATTTCTGTGAGATAACTTGAACTAACTTCTTTCCTCTTTTTGTTATGAACTCAACTGTTCCATTAGCCACTGAAAAAAGCGTGTAATCTTTTCCCATCTGAACTCCGGTTCCTGGATAAACCTTTGATCCGCGCTGTCTTATTAAAATATTTCCCGGAGCTGCATTCTGCCCAGCATATAACTTCACGCCTAAACGCTTTGATTTCGAATCTCTATTTCCTTTTACCGATCCTTGTGCTTTTGTATGTGCCATATAGGTTTATAGTCCTGTGAAAACTTATAAGATTTTAGCTTTAATTTTCACAAAGGTCAATAAGTCAAAGTAGATCTTTCTCTACTTTTTTGATTCAGTTGTGGCAGTTTTAGTTGTTCTCTCAGCTTTTTCAGTTATTTTAGTGCTACCAACTTCAATTTTTTCAATTTTAAATACTGTATGCTGTGGTCTAAAGCCCATAACTTTTCTGTATCTGGATTTTGCTTTAAATTTAGCTACCCTTATTTTATCTCCTTTAACTTGATCTACTAATGCAGCTGTTACAACTGCACCTTTTATACTTGGCTTTCCCAGAGTTACTTTTCCTTCATTAACAAATAATAAAACTTCTTCAAAAGTATAATTTTTCTTACCATTTAGGTCGATTTTATCAACTGTTAAAGTATCTCCTGCTGAAACTTTATATTGTTTTCCTCCAGATTTAATCACTGCGTATTGCATAGCTTTAAATTATACCAAAAAACTAACGTATTTCCAATACTTCTCGCCTTTTTCCCTTATTTAATGCAAATAGAAGTCCAAGTAAAATGAAATTTGATAAAAGTGAGCTTCCGCCGTATGAGACAAACGGCAGAGTTACTCCCACAATAGGCACGATTCCTATGTTCATTCCTACATTTACGAAAAAGTGGACGAAGATTATAAAGAATGCGGTAATAGAGAACATCTTGGAAAACTTATCTTCAGAATTTTTTATGATTAAATAAAGTCTGAAAAAAATAAAAGAGAACGCAAGAATTATTATTACAGAACCCACAAAACCTAACTCTTCGGAGATTGTTGCGAAAATAAAATCAGTATGACGTTCCGGAAGAAATCTAAGCTCTACTTGTGTCCCCTGTCCAAGCCCTCTTCCAATTAACATACCGGACCCCACTGCGATAACAGCTTGAATTGCGTTATATGAGGTACCCAGCGGATCACGCGACGGATTTAAAAACGTAAGCACCCTTTGTCTTTGGTATTCATGTAAAAGTACCCATAGAAAAGGAACGCTCGCAAGCCACATTAAAAATCCAGCAAAGAACCATTTAAATGGATATCCGTAAATAAGAAGAAGCCCCATCGTTACAAACACATAAATTAAAGCATTTCCGAGGTCTGGCTGAAAGAAAATTAAAAGCGCAATTGGAAACATAAAAGCTAGAGAAATAAGAAATGATTTAAACGAGTAAGATTTTAGGTTCGATAAATATGATGCTATGGAAATTGCCAGGAATGGTTTTAAGAGCTCAGAGAATTGTATTCCAACTCCAAAAATAGTAAACCATCTGACGCTACCCCTGCTCTCTACCCCTAAAAACAAAACTGCTATTAAAAGAATGAGTGACCCGACATAAATAGGAATCGTATAGTTTTTTAAAACAGAAGGATTAAGTTGAGAAAAAATAAAAAATATGATTAACGAAAGAATGCTGAAAATTAATTGGCTTTTAAAAACTGCAAAATCTATGGAGTAAAGAGATACGAGACTAAAAGTGACCAGAACTCCAACAGCGATCATGAGAAGCCAGTCAATTGAGGACAGAGAGATAAACTTCATTACACCTTTGTAACTTTAAATTCTCCCTTTGTCAAATTATTTATAAGCGCTTTTCTTTTTATTTCTTCTTCAAACTTCTCTGGCCAATCAGGAAGACTAACATTTACTTTTTCAGACAGTGTTGTTCCAATAACTTTTCTCTCAGCCTGAATTTGCCTAACAATATCCCTTGCATCTCCCTCAGCCTTGAGCTCCTGCGTAATATTTATGTCTAAAAATAAACTCATTCGCTTTTTATAATTTTCATTGTCAGTTGCATCAATAATTCCTTCTCCTTTTGGAATATCTGAGTAATTCATATAATCAATGCTTTTTATATTTAGTTCAGACAAAATGATTTTTTCGTATAACTTTAAATTTCCTTTTTCCTTTAATGGCTCACCGAAAAATCCAATTCTACTTAGGGGCTGTCTTACTTTAATTCCTTTTTCTTTTCTAATTGCATGAATTCGCTCAACAATTTGCCTAACAATATTCATGTCATTTATTAGTCTTGAATCAAAATCTTTTTCTTCTGGCCAACTCGCAAGGTGAACTGATTCCTCTCCGGTAAGATTTTTATACATCTCCTCCGCCATAAATGGAGCAATTGGCGAGATCAACTTACAAATAGTAGTAAGCACAGCATAAGTTGTTGAATAAAAAGCATTTTTATCTGACTCATCCTCTACACTTGCTCCTACTCTGTCTCTACTTCTTCTTATGTACCACGTAGAAAAATCATTTACAAAATTTCCTATTTTTGAAATCGCCGAAACAGTGTCATACTTATCAAGATCTTTTGTCACATCTTCCGTAAGCTTACGGAGAAGAGTGATTATCCATTTATCTAATACATTTTCTGAGTTTTCCTTATAACTTTCTTTATTCCATCCATCAACCAATGCGTAGCTTACAAAAAAGTTATAGGTATTCCAAAGTATTAACATCATACCCTTAACTTGCTGACGGTACTGATCTTCAGAAATAATTATGTCTTCTCCGTTCATAATTGGAGAACTCATTAAATAAAACCTTAGCGCGTCTCCTCCGTATTTCCCAAGCAGTTCTTTCGGATCTGGATAGTTTCCTAAGTTTTTACTCATCTTTCTTCCGTCAGTGCCAAGTATTACTCCCTCAACTCCTACATTTTTAAATGCTTTTGACTTATATAAGGCCCCGCCAATAACATGGAGCACATAAAACCACGCCCTAATTTGACCTGTATATTCCGCGATAAAATCCGGTGGGAAAAAATCTTCTAATTTTTGTGACACGTCAAAAGGATAATGGCGCTCTGCAAAACTAGCTGATCCTGCTTCAATCCAACTGTCGAGCACCTCCGGAACTCTTTTTGCTTTTTTTCCGCATTTACGACAATTAACTTCTACGCCGTCGATCTCAGGCTTATGTAAGTCTTTTACTTCTGCGCCACTTGCTTCTTCTAACTCTCTTATAGAACCTGGCACAAACCGTTCTCCGCATTCGCACTCCCAAACAGGAACTGGGCTTCCCCAATACCTATTTCTTGAAATATTCCAATCTGGTGCATTCTCAAGACTCTTTAAAAACCTTCCGTGCTTAAAATGTTTTGGATACCAATTAATCTCTTCGTTAGTTTTTATAAGCTGAGCTTTTATGTTTTGGACATTCACATACCATGCATCAATTGGTGCATAATAAAGGCGTGTGTGACATCTCCAGCACAACGGAACTGAGTGAGTAATCTCTTCATCCTTATAAATTAAATTTCGGCTCGAAAGATCTTCATTTACTGCCTTATTGGCTTTTAAATAATACATCCCCGAGAATTTAGGAACATGTTCTTTCACATTTCCTTCTTCATCCAGATGAATTTCTATATGAATATTATTTTCACTCATCGCTTTCAAATCTTCTTCTCCATATGCTGCAATAGTAACTACACCAGTTCCCTCTTCAGCTGTTACAAAGTTTCCTTCGATTATTTCGAAAGCTTTTTCTCCTTCTTTAATTTTGTCTTTGTAGAAATCGTAATGAGGAATAAACTTTTTACCAATCAATTCGCTACCATTAAACTCATCAACAATCTTATAAGTGTCTTGATCTCCTAAAATTTTAATTGTTGTTTTTGCCAGAATATAACTCTCTTCATTTTGGATAACTTTTACATATTTAAGTTTTGGATTTACCGCAAGAGCCGGAGTAACAATTTTATTCCAAGGAGTCGTAGACCATGCCAAAACAAACGTATTAGGATCATCTTTTAATTCATACTTATATGTTGTTCCTTGATCTTTTGTGTCCTTATAATTATCAGCATCCATTGCAACTTCAAAGTTTGAAATAGGAGTTGAACAGTGAGGGCAAAAAAGTGTAACTTTAATTCCCTTATAGATATGCCTTCTCACATACATTTGTTTAAATACCCACATGACAGATTCCATGTAGGGCATGTCCCATGTTTTATACGCATTTTTAAAATCAACCCACCTGCCGATATGATCCACATACCACTCCCATTCTCCTGAAATTTGTTCTACGTATTTCTTACATTCATCTATAAATTTCTTAACCCCAACTACGTCTTCTATATCTTTTTTTCTTTTTATTTCTAACTGGTTCTCTACTTTATTCTCAACAGGAAGTCCGTGACCATCCCATCCCCAAACACGCTTCACCCTATAACCTCGCATAGTTTTATATCTTCCGAAAACGTCTTTGTGAATACTCCCCAACAAGTGGCCATAGTGAGGCATACCGGTTACAAAAGGAGGTCCGTCTAAAAAGGTCCAGTCACCAAGTGGTGCTTCTTTTTCAACTGACTTTTCAAATATTTTATTTTCTTTCCAAAATTTAAGAATATCTTCTTCAACTTGCGGAAAATTAACAGACGGATCTACAGGCTTAAACCCCGCAGTTTTTGTTTTATTATTATCTAACATATACAAATCGCCTACCACAAAAAGCGGGGCGAACATAAAGCTAATTGTACCCGAAAATGAGGCTCGCATCAATAAGTTCCCTTTACAAAAAAAGCAAGTCGTGAGATATTTGCTTAAATAAAATGAACAACAGAGAATCTTGGGCAGATTTGGCTAGAATTCTTGCTACTTTTCTAATAATTTTAGTTCACACTTCAGGAATTAATCAGATTTCAAACCTTAACTACTACTCTTCACTTCTATACTCTTCCTTAGGGTATTTAGGAGCTCCTTTATTTTTTATTCTAAGCGGATATTTTTTACTCCCCAAAAAAGAGAGTGCGAAAACCTTTTATAAAAAACGCTTAAATAGAATACTTTTACCTTGGATCTCCTGGTCTTTAATCTTGTCTTTTATTCAAATTTATCCATCAAGCAATTATTCCGTTTTTATATTTGTTTCTAAATTTAAAGAAAGCCTACAGGCATTTTGGTTTTTACCTCTTCTCGTTTGTCTTTATTTACTTACTCCATTTCTTAGAAATCTTTTAAATAATTCTTCGAAAAAAGAAATCCTTCTTATGCTAACTCTTTGGTTTTTAGCATTTTCTTTTTTCCCATATTCTTTAAATTCGCAGGCTTTTCCCTATGCCGCAGACAACGGACTAGTAAGACAGACTTTTGGATTTATCGGATTTTATATTTTCGGATTTTATTTATTTTTAAATTCGAAAGAAAAAATAAATAAATATTTTCATTTGCTTTCATTTTTAGTGTTAATAATTTCTACAATAACGCTTTCTGTATTAATCCAATCAAAAAACATAAATCTTCAAATAATTCATTATTTATCTCCCACTATTGTACTAGCATCAATTTCATTTTCCTTTTTTCTCTTATCCATGTTTAAAAAAATTAAACTTTCTAAAAAAGCTGTGTCATTAATCGCAAACATAAGCGGGATGAGTTTGGGAATTTACCTACTGCATGATGTAATTCTTTCTAGAGTGATCACGGGTTACATTTTTGTAAGCCCAGTTAAATTCTATGCCGGATTTATGAACGCAATACTAGTTATGTTAATTAGCATTATTATTCTTTTTGTCGTAAGTAAAATTCCTGTTCTTAAAAAACTGCTTATTTAGTTCCAAAAATAAAAACTGCATAGTATCCTGCAACCCCTCCGCATCCATGATTCCACCCAGCATCCTGAATAGCTTCTTTGTGTCCTGTTAAAGACCTATCCCATCCATACTCAACAATATGCACTCCATACTGCGGCTGTACTCCGCCAAAAAGAACCTCACCCATTTTATAAAATTCATTTTGATTATTTGCGTATTTATCAAATCCGGCATGTCCATCAAGGCCTCCATTTGCTAATTGCTCCTCAGCTCTTTTTTGGGCTATATCACACAGTAAATCATTCTTAGTAACTAATTGGACGTTATGCGCTCTTCTGTAATCATTCATGGCCGTATTTAGCTCATCTTGAGTTGTCATTCTGGGGTCCGGGGGTAAATTAATTTTAGTTACATGTTCATCAACTTTTTCAACTGACCAGTCAAATGGAGGCTGAGTCGGACCAATTTTTATATTTTTCTCAATAATCGACCCGTCGTTTTTAAGATAAAATTTTTTGGAAATATTAGTATTGCTTGCATTAAACATGAAGAACAAGAAAAGAAAAAACAAAATGAAAAACTTGGAAAGGTAAGGAGTACTTACGCGTATTTTTTTCATAATTAAAAAACTACTACGCGGGTATTCATCGGAGCCCATTCATAAAGCCACTTCGAAAAAGCAACTGGTTGATTTACGCACCCATGACTTACCCTTGTACCAAATTTATTGTGCCAAAAAGCACCATGAAGAGCATAGGCTCCATGAAAATACATTATGTATGGAACATCTTTTAAGAAATATCTGGGATAAGGCGGGTAATACCCGCTCATATTTCCTTTTTCCAGTTTTTTATAAATCCTAAAGTCTCCTTTTACAGTAGGCGTATAAACCATTCCAGTACTCACGGGGCTTTGATTAACTAGACGACCGCCATCCCATGCATAGAGCATTTGCTTAGCTGTGTCCACTGTAATTAATTTTTCTGACGTGATTATTTGAGCATTAACCGGAACTACAGCCGTTAAGAGAAAAAACAAAACCGTGAAGAGCAATAGAATTATCCTTTTCACTAGATAATCGTATCAAAAAAATTGGCCGGGAAAAAGAAGACTATTTTATGCTGATGAGTTCTATCTCAAAGGCTAAGGGTGTATTGGGTGGAATTGGTCCCGATCCATTTGGTCCGTATGCCAAATCAGAAGGAATTAACAATTTTCGTTTACCGCCTACTTTCATTCCTACCAGACCCTGGTCCCAACCGGCAATAACTTCTCCAGCTCCTACATTAAAACTAAAAGTCTGATTTCTATCATAAGAGCTATCAAATTTTCGACCGTCTAGAAAAGTTCCGAGATAATTAACTTCAGCTGTATCTCCGGATTTCACCTCTTCCCCCTGTCCTACTTGTATATCTTGAATTGTAAGTTGTGTTACATTTTGCATAGCTTGTGGCGCCTGAGTTGGAGCAATTGTCGCTTTCTGGGATTGCATTCCTATTGGACTTTCGCTTTGAGACACAACTGCCTCAGGGTTTCCAAAATTTGAAAGCTCCTGTTTTGCTTTTTCGCTCTCGCTCGGCTTTATATTATTCTTTGTGTATACTATCACACCGCCGACAATTAAAAAACATATAATTCCAAATATTATAATCCGCGGGTTTAGCATATTCATAAAAAAAGATTATATTAAAAAATTTACCTGTTGCATAGTGTGTTATAATAATTTTCCAATGATTAAGATTCCTCTATTTCTTCTTCTCTTTCTACTATCTGCTATTCCTGCTTTTGCCGAAAGCTCAAGTAAGGTTGAGATTAATAACCGGGTAAATGTGAACTCGGATTCATCAACTAATACTAATTGCCAGACCAAGATAAGAACAGAAACAAATGGAAATGTTACCGAATTTGAGTCAGATGATTGTGCTGATATATCTACAAAAACTACAAATGGTAAATCTGAAATAAAAGTAAACGGTGAAGTAATAGTTATAACTGGTACTTATCAAAATCCAAACACCTCAGGAACTCCAACCCCCACAATAAATGAGGACAAAGATAATGACAATATTAATGATAAACTAGAAGAGTCAATTAAGTTTGTGGAGGAAGAAAAAAGCCTTATTGAAACAATTGAGAATTTAATTAAGAAAGTTTTTTCCGTTTTTGACTAGACCTAAAGGTTAAGTAATAAACTACCGGTATAAAGAAAAGCATTATAGTTCCCGAGAAAGTAAGACCTGCGATAATTGCTCCTCCCAGACCTCTCCACAATGGATCAGATAAGGTAATTGGCGTCAAACCTAAGATAGCTGTTAAAGACGTTAATGCGATCGCTTCAAGCCTGCTTGCTGCCCCCTCCGCAATTCCCTCAATGAAAGACATCTTTGTTTTTTCATTGGCCTGAATCTTATCTACGATTAAAATTGAATTCTTAACTACAATTCCGAATAACGCTAGAACTCCGATTAACGCAGGGAAAGAAAGCGGTGTATTTGATAAAGCAAAAATAATAAATACTCCAGAAATTGAAAGCGGAATAACTAAAAGGACTATAAAGGCTTTTCTAAATGATGAGAATTGTAAGACCATTGTAACTAGAATAAGTAAAAATGAAAGTATCATCGCAATTAAAATCGAATTAACAGATTCCTGATTTTCTTCGTTAACTCCACCTGTTTTCCATGAGTATCCTGATGGCAGATCCAGAGTATCCGCATATTGTTCAAGTTCTTTGTTCACATCTTGAATTGAGTAACCTTGTGTAACAGAAGCCGTCACAGAGATTGACCTCTTGGCATTTTCTCTAGTTATTAAAGTCGGACTGGTTGCCAACTCAAGTCTTCCAAGTGAAGTTAAAGGAATCTGTTCGCCGGTAACAGGGTTTGCTATCAATAGTTCATTAATGTTCTCGACAAATTGAGTGTCATCTGAAAATCTTAGCGTTATATCCTCCTCCGAGGAATCTTGGGCGTCAAATTTTACGCTTGATAGTTCAAGTCCGCTCGCATAAGTCCTTAGCGTTAATCCGATTTGCGAAGAAGATATAGAATTCTCAGCTAACTTTTGTTTATCCGGAATAAATGTGATCTTACTTGTTCCTGGCTTTATAGATTTATTTACATTAGCAGCTCCAGGCTTCGACTCTAAATATGATGCGACCTCATCTGCGTATTTATCTAAAAGCGCTAAATCGTTTCCTAGTAATTTTATTTGGATGTCTGCTCCAGCTGGCGGTCCTCCGCTGGCTTCATTTACGGAAAACTTCCCCTTGGAATAATCTGAGAATTGCTTTCTTATGTCCTCAGCTATTTCAAACGAACTTCTGTCCTTATCTTCTTCAAATACTAAAGTAAACAGAAAACTATTTGCTTCTGCCCCTCCTGCACCGCCAAATTCATCAGGAGCCTGACCTAGATTAAGTGAAACTGTTTCTACATCATCCTGTTTTTGAAGCTGAGAAAAAATATTAAGGGCCTCTTTTTTGGAAGTTTCAACATTTGTTCCAGGAGGAAGCTCTACGGAAACACTTAACTGATCAGCATCAGTCTTTGGGAAAAATTCATTCTTAACAAATCCTAATGGCACTAAAAGATATGAAAAAATTGAAAAAATCACTACTATTATTACAGTTGTTTTTAGCCATCTTTTTGACGAAAGGATTTTAGTAATGAGTGCCTGATATCTGATGGATACGACTTCAAAACTAATAATACCTTGATCGAAGTATTTTCTATATTTTCTAGATGGTTTTGAAATTCTATTATCAAGTCCCTTAAAAGCAATGCTGCGAAGCTTATATAAAAGAAATAGAAATAATCCAAAGATTATGAATTCAACGAGTAACAATGGTGTTCTTCCTGAAATGGCAACTAGTGCTCCAGCTAAACCAACGGTAAAAAGAATTCCGAGTAATACTATTACTCTTTTTGGAGCTCTTGGCTTTAATAGATAGGCAATTATTGGAAGGGTAATAAACATTGCCACAAAGAATGATGCTATTAGGGTCGCTGATACTACAATTGGAATTGGTTTAATGAATTCCCCGATTATACCTCCTGAAAGAAGTAACGGGATAAAAGCCCAAACTGTGGTTAAAGTCGTAGTGAAAATTGGGATGATGAAATCGCGCCAAACTAAAAGCCCTGTCTCTTGCGGAGTAAATTTTCCGGATCTATAGTAAGCAGTCATCGCTGAAATAACCACAATCGTGTCATCAACCAATAATCCCAAGGCTAAAAGAAGTGAAAAGAAAGAAATAAACGAAAGAGCAACTCCAAAAAAATTCATTATTCCAAAAGTGATTAAGAACGTTAAGGGGATCGAAATAGAAGCGACAACCGCCTGTCTTATTCCTAAGAAAATAAATAAAGCTATAAACACCAACGTAATAGTTAAAATAAAGTCACGAATTAATTCGTTAAATTGATCATCAATTTCCTTGGATACATCTGAAGTTGTAAAAATACTAAATTGACCATCGTACAACCCTAAAACCTCATCCGTTACTTCTTTCGCATCCTCTGCGGTAGCGCTTATATTGGCGTTCTCTGTTTTATAAATAGAAAAACTAACTGCTTGACCTGCCGGCTCCTTATGATCTGCTACAAAACTTTGAAGCTGTGAAGGCTTGGACCTTTTAGATACTGTCGCTATATCGGAAAGATTTACAATGGCACTTCCCGAGTTAACTTTTATGTTTCTGATATCATCAATGTTAGTAAGTGCAGGATCTATGCTAAGAGTAAAACTTGATGAATCAGTCTTTAACGTTCCTGCCGGGAAAGACTTAGACGCATTTGATAGTGCACCCATTAAAGTCTGGGGATTAAACCCATAAGTGGAAATAGCCTCTGGCTTTAAAACAATTTGAATCTCCTGCTCCTCAAGCCCCGAAATCCTAACCTGATCCACAGTGGAAATTGCCTCAAGCCTGTCTCTTAGAGTCTTTGAGAGCGTAATAAGAGATGCTGCATCACCCGTTTTACTTGTTAATGAAAACGACCAAACAGGAAATTGCTCAAAATCCACCTTGGTGGTGTTTGGTTTTTGAGCGTCAGCGGGTAAAGTTACAGAATCTACTGCTGCCTTTGTGTCACTCGCGGCTTTATCTGCATCTACCCCGGTGTTAAATTCAATCTGAATTAGAGAAACAGAATCTCGGGAAGTAGAAGTAAAGGTTTTAATGTTCGAAACTCCGCCAATCTCATCCTCTAATGGATCTGTAACAAGCGATTCAACATCTGCAGGATTTGCTCCCGGTAGAACTGTACTGACAACTACATAAGGGATTTTTATTTCAGGATTAAGTCTCCTAGGAATACTCTTATAACTAAAAGCTCCGAAAGTTATGATTATGATAAGGAGTAATACTAAAAGTCTTGGATTGGCTAAATACTTAGCTTGTATAGATGTAGCTAATTTTTTATCAAAGTGAAGATGTTTAAGATATGACGCATGTTTCATTCAGTTAATTAATTGGCTTTACCGGATCTCCCTGGATCACATTTCTATTAAGAATAACTTGATCAGATTCCGATAATCCTTTTGTCACCTCAACAAAGCGTCCTACAACTTGTCCAAGGCTTACTTTTCTACTTTCCGCTTTTCCATTCTTAACTACAAACAAATATGCCTGATCTTGAGTCTGGAAAACTGAATCAATTGGCACAAATGGAATAACACTTCCCGTATTTGGGAAATCTACTGGAATCTCGATTGTGATATATCCTTTGTCGGTTACGAACGAAGCATATTCAGCGGGAATTGCGTATTGAGCTGTGTAAAGTGAACCATCAGTCGCTTCTTTGGAAACATAAAACGGCACCGACTCAAATGACTCGCTTCCTACATGAAGAGTTGATGCGCTGGCTCTGCCGACCCCTTGAGCAACTTCTCGATTTAGAAAAGCTACAGCGATCAGACTTTCAGATGCGCCTGAAACTTGAGCTATTGGCATTCCAGGAGAAAGAACCTGTCCTTCTCTCACAAAAATTCTCTCCACCACACCCGCAACTGGACTTGCTGGATACATAAGAGCTTCATTAATTTGAGCTAGTGTAAGACTAAGGCGTGTTACCTCCAGATTAAGACCAAGGGCTTTTTTCTGAATTTCCAGCTGCTTTACAGCAATGTCTTTTGATAGATTAGAGATTTCTGCTGGAATCTTATCAGACGACCCGCTGTATTCAGAAGCTCTAAGACCTGCTTCTAACTGACTGTTTCCAGACATGAGCTGACTTCTCAATTGTTTTGTTTGTAGAATCGCCGAATCATTTGCTCCGCCCACATTTGTAGCCTCCAGTTCATTCTGTTGCGCCTCAAGGGTAGTTAGTATTTCATTGTTAAGCCCGATTAAACTTCTGGTAGACTCAAGCGATTGATTACTAATACTTCGAAGTTCATCCGCATTTTGATCTGATTTTTCTGCTAATTCTTTCTGCTTATCAATTAATTCAACATTTGTTTTATACGTATCTTTTGCATTTTTATATTGGGCTCCCGCCAACTGCCTTTGAACCGAAAAAGCATTTCCCCCCTGATAATTCGTAGACATTGATATTAAGTTTGTACCCGCTCCTATTTCTTGGCCTACTTCAACATTTATACTTTGTACTACTCCAGCCCCAAGAGATACTACTCTAATAACTCCTGATTTTTCGACCTGCGCTTGAACTGTAATCTTCGGAGACTGACCTATCGTATACACCTCTACCTCTTTTGTTGGGAGAGAAGTCTCAGTGGCTTCTGGTTTTGGTTTATTAATAACGTTACTGATTATGATCAAACCTAGAAGCATTAATAGAAGTCCAAGAAATGTAGCAACCGGTCGCTTTTCTGCGTGACCTATAAATTTTTTGTAGTAAACTTTTCTTTTTTTATTTGCGATTTCCAAACGAGGACTTAATGTTTTTCGCGCTTTAAGATAATTTTTTCTAACAGACTTATATAAGTTATTTAATAAATTCATTTTTGAGGGTTTAGCCTGAATTATTTAGGCACACCCTGAAGGGCAAGTCGAGGCAGATTGAGGCAGGAGAAGATTATATTAAAGCTTAAGCCTAAAGTCAATTAATTAGTGTACCCTTGACTGAGGCCTCATCGGAAAATCTACATTTGCACTCGCATGCTGCAAATTTTCAGATACAGGTGATACGCTCAATTGTCCTAATGCAGCGATTACCAAAGGATCTAATTCCATTTCTTTTGTCCTTTGACCAAATAGTCTAATGTCAGCTACTTTTGGCGAGCTGCCTTCCCAGTTAGCACTTGCCATTCCAGCCATAACAATATCATCATTTCTTAAAACAACAATAGTTAAAAAGTGTGGCTTCAAAGATACTGTTCCAAGGGGCATAACTTGCGCAATGTAATCGATGGGGCCGTCTTCATTAAATCGAAAACTTCCTTCAAAACTTGTGGCACTTCTACCAGCTATGCGATTTTTTACATATACAAGGCTAAAAAGCGATTCCCATTGTCTCTCTGCTTGACTGGCAAGCTCAAGCTGAAGAATTCCGATTCTTTCTCCCTTAGGACCATTTTCTCTGCTACCCATAGGCTGGGATTATAACACAACTAAATTCTGGCCTCGCAAGGGGACGCCTTGCGAGGCTAACTCATCAAGATCAGATAATATTACGAGGCTGTTGATTTACTACGGGGCGTCCTGTATAATTGCGCCTTATGCAAATTAGAGAACAAGGTGTCACACAAGCACAATATTCTAGAAGAGAAGTCCTAGAAAAATCTGCAAGAACCGCAGCTGTAATGGTAATGATGCCACTTGCCGCAGGCGCTATAGAAGGCTGCGGCCAAACAGGCACTTCAAGTGAAGTTTATCGTGGGCCTTTCAACGAACTCGAAGGAAGACCTCTTATAACCGATGAAAGATTTAAAGCTTTAAAAGATGCCCTAGTGGGTTCAGGTGATCCGCTCCTTGGAAAAATCGGAAAAGATGCAGCTAACTTAAAAAGCGGTAATGTAGATCTTAGCGAATTCCCCGACTTCGTAAATCCATCAACCTTTCCAATGGTTATCACTAGAGATATGTCAGGCCAATCTCTTGCTGCACTAAACTCTGATGGCGAAGAAAGCGATGGATTTTTACTCGGTAATGAATCAGGTATGAGAGAAATTAAGTTTATTAAGCCACTTTCAGTTGCAGTAAATGTAGGATCTGATTCAGTGCTAGATAAATCTGATCCTATTGAAGAATCATTATTTCTAGCAAAAGAGACTTTAAATTTAATGCTAGATACTCAAGTATTTGCAGAAGTTGATCAGCTTCTTATTCCCGTAGATCAAGCACTTTATAATTCTAACGGCACTCCTATTACAGATAGGGACACTGTTGAGCGAGCTGGATATTCTGTAGGATTCCGCGAAATGTCAGCAAAAGATTCTCAGTTATCAGCAGTTTTAGATATTGCTCCAGCTTTAATTATGGCTCCTTCAATTATAAGGCTCCTTGATTCAGGGAAAATTTCACTGGGAAGTGAACCTCTTGGTAACTTCTTTACTGTTGCGGATTATGTAATGAGTAATCCAGCTCTTTATGAACTTTGCATTAGACTTAACGAAACCTGGGCAAATTCTGATAGAGTAACTGGACCCGAGGCATTTGTTTTTGAGCTTGTTCAACCAGCAATTCTAGATGCCATAACTGCAATTCAAGGAAGATTATACACCGGCCAGCCTCAATCCAACTAACTTTTAAATGGGCAAAAGCCTACCGGTTAAAGTAGGCTTTTTTAAGAAACAAGACTAAGCTTAGAAAATCATACTTTGATCGTGTCCGTTATTCTTTTCTGGCTTATCTTTTTTATCCTTTTTATCAGGCTTACTATTATCCTTATGTTTTTCTACATAAGAAACACAAGCTCCCTGATTTTTGAATGATGGATTATTAAATTTCTCCCATCCACCGTTCTTGCACTCATTTTTAGAAGTTGGCGGTCCAACTAAAACAGGTCCGCTTAATAAACTTAAATTGTCGATTAAGAAACCATTTCCTAATGTAGCAGGAGCAGCTGTTCCTCCAGTTCTAAATAAAAGTGAGTCAACTGGGCGTGTTGGATTCCCTTCACAATATCTAAAGTAATCTTCCCAGCTTGTTCCTGTGTGCTTTAACACTCCGTCTACGTAGATTTTTACAACGTCATTTCTTTCTCCGTCTACAAAATCTACTGAGAACTTAATAGAGTGTGGAGCTGATCTAGATATTGTTGCTATATCGGTCTCTATGAAATCATCACCGACTCCGCAACCATTCGTGCTGTCTCCAACTGATCCGCCGAATGGCGCTATATCTTGATAATCATCGAAGAAAACATGTATTCCGTCAGCTTGATCCTCAAATCTTAAATAGCTCATTCTTGCTCCGTCTCCCCTATCAGGAGATACGGACATTACGAGTCCTACTTGTTGAGATCCTGGAACTGCTGAAGCTATAGAAAATTCACTTTCGAAGTGTCCTTGTCTTACTCCTCCGCTCATACCGTTATTTACTGCTGAAGTTTCTCCAGCCTCATTACTTAGAGACTTTGAAAATGTTTGATCACCAAAACATCCGCTTGTAACTCCATTTGAAATTCTAAATGATTGTGCTCCAAAAGCGGCATATCCATAAGAATTTACAGAGACAGAGTGATCGTAAATTGCACATCCAGACCCTGCAGCTCCTGTACTGCTCCATCCATCTTGAGCGTTAATTACACCGAGATTGTATGGTGGATTTTCGAAATTAACTGAAAGAGAGTCAGCCGAAGCGGATCTTGCTAGAAGGAAAAATGACAAAACAAAGAAAACTGAAATAATTTTTTTCATTATATTCACCCCCTTTCTTATGATTGGACTATAACAGATTGCTATATCAAGATAAATAGCACAATATGATCTAAATAGGATCAGTATTCTGATTAATTTTTCGTTAGTATTTTTATCTTTTTTTCGTTACGGGGGTCCATTATGAATTTATTTAATATTCTATAGGTATCATAATCAAATCTATATTCTTTTCGAAGTGACTCTAAATCAAACGATTCATCTTTAATACTTCCCAAATAACACCATTTATCTATCACATGCGACTCCTCCCTCTCCCCAAGTTCTTTTATAATGATTGGATTATCAAACCTCCAAGGTCTAATTTTTTTATTATAAAAACCCTCATCAAAACGAATATTATATTTCAAATTATTCTCCAATCCATTACATGCCCCTTTACATTGTCCTAAATGAAAATAAAAACAAAGTCCCTTGCCTTTTTCAAGACCGAGCAAACGAGGACATAAAGAATATTCCTTAGCGACTTTATGCAAAAATTCTTTTGTTTGTTTTATAGATTTGAAAACTCCCAAAATATTTTCAATTTCACTGATATCGATTTCATCTAGTATTTTTATATCCACGCCGTTAAATCCATTCTCATTTGTAGTTCTTAAAAGAATAGGAAGCTTTCTGGACTCACGAAGAAGTCTATTAAACAAAGGCTTTTGCTCTTTAATAAGAGTCGACTCTAAAAGAAGCGCCCCAAGTTCCCCTGCAGTCTCGATAAACTCTATGCTTCTTACTTCTCTACTTATTTTCATGTCAGTAGTTGAAAGATGATCATTTGAAAAATGCGATAAAACTCTATCTCTTATATTTATACTTTTGCCGATATAGAGAACTGATCCATTTTCTCCATAAAAAATGTAGACTCCGGGATTTTCTGGAATTGTATCGAAAAATGCAGGGTCTATATTTGCGGGAAGTGTTGGCTTCTTCATAACAATCCCAATCGCCTGTTCGAAAAGATCCGGCTTTATAGAACCTTGAGCTTTCTGATAAAACTCCCATAAAACTTTTGCGTCATCAAATGCTCTGTGACGGTTCTCACATTTAATGTTAAAGTTTTGAATGATCGCATCAAGGTTATATCTTTTCTGATTTGGATAAAGAAGACGAGCGAGTTTTACTGTGCAAAAATGTTTGGAGGAGAATTTAACACCATATCTTTTAAATTCATTTCTAATAAATCCATAATCAAACCGCACGTTATGTGCGACAAATATGGAATCTTCAAGAAGCGCAGAAAGCTCATCTTTTATTTCTTCAAATGTAGGCGCTTTCTCAAGAGCAGTTGCACTAATACCAGTCATAGATTGAATAAAAGGATCTACGTAAGTTTGGGGATTAACTAAAGTTTTAAACTCTTTTACTAATTCTCCTTCAACTACTTTTAAAACTCCGACTTCAATTATTCTATTATATGAAGCATTCAGGCCTGTGGTTTCTGTATCTATAAAACAGATGGACTTTGGCAGCATAGGAACTATACTTTAGCATTTCGCGACTTTTGCTTCAAGCTATTTATCTTTATGCTTTAGGAGGTGCGGAAGATCAGTTCTATAATTCATGACATATGAGGGATAGTTATTCCATGGCGTAGATTCTCTCTCAATTTGCCTGATATGAAAATGGCTCTCCTTTTCTTTATCTTTTTTATTTAGAATTTTTTCATAAAGCTCTTCATATCTGTCCACCATAGTTTCCACGCTAAAATTTTCTAGTGCAAAACTGCGTGTATATTTCCTGTCAATTTTTCCAATTTTTTTAATTGCATTTTTCATTTCATTTTTTGTGCGCGCCATATATCCTGTCTTTCCATTTTGAATTACCTCAGGAACAGAACCTTTATTAAACGAGACAACTGGGCAACCTGTAGCCATCGCTTCAATCATGGTTAACCCGAATGGTTCTCTCCAAGTAATCGGGTTAATTAAACAAAGTGCCTGACTCATCAACTTATTTCGTTCAGATGTCGTTACCTCACCTATCCATTTAATCTTAGAATTAAGATTTTTCTTTATAAATTTATCGAAATAATCCTGATCAGAGACATCTAGTTTTGCTGCAATAATTAATGGCATGTTTAATTCACGAGCTATTTCAATCGCAATATGTGTTCCCTTAATTTTTGTTATTCTCCCAACATATAAAAGATATCCTCTCGGTTCTGCCCCGAATGGATATCCCTTGAAATTTATTCCATGCGGAATGCACGTAACTTTTTTGAGATTTACATCTTTTACTTGATCCTTTGAAATTGAAACATAATATGGATTTTTATGCTGCTCCAATAGTTTTTTTGTTCCGGGTCTTATTCGCCCATGAAGAGTAAGCACTGTCGGAGTCTTTGAATTATTTGCGCTTTGGACTCCAAAGGTACTGTTATGTTCATGAATAATGTCAAATTTATCATTATGTTTGTATGCGCTCTCTATATGAAACATGCTCCAATCTAGTGCTTCTGTTTTTGCAAGATTTGATTGCCTGATTGATTTTGGGTAGACAGAACTAAGCTTTGCGGATGTTCTAGAGTCCCCTGTTGCAAAAAGAGTTACATCATGACCTCGTTTTACTAACTCCTCTGTTATTTCGCTGACAACTCTTTCTGTTCCGCCATATTTTCTAGGAGGAACTCTTTCTATAATAGGAGCGATTTGGGCGATTTTTAGTTTTCTCATATTGCAATCTTTCTGCTAACAATATAATTGCAAGGGATAATAGAAGTATTAGATAAGTGTTAGAAATGGATAAGTAAAAAGGTGACTAGTCGTGCTTTACGAAGTCAAGAAGAGCTGCGGCACTCCATGCTTGAACTCTGCAGCTTTCCTGTCCTCTAAAATTTTTGTATAAGAAATATTGACCTTCTAAGTCCTTCATATATAATTCAATTGGTGTACCAAAATAGGCTATCGGCTTTAAGGAAGCAATTCTTAATCTTTCTGCTTCATTCACAAAATCCCATTTTTCTAACCCCTCATAAACCATTCCATTTAATTTCGGCCAGAATGACCCGTTATGATAAGAATTATTATTTGGATTAAAAGTTGGAGAAAGAGCACTCATGGTTCTAATTCCTGCGTCCGGATCAAACATATCAGAAAGAAATGATCTTTTTACGATATCAAATATATACTTATCTTCCAGAATTGTTTCCCTACTTTCACCCTCTGAATATGTTGCCCAAAGAATTAAAAGTGCATTTCCTGTAATGGTCTTAATTTGATTTTTATGACCGTCAAGCGCTTGAGACAAAAAATAATGATCAGAATCTTTAAAAATAAATTTCTCGTTAAATGCTTTTTTAAGATTTTTGGCAAAGTCTAAAAGCTCAGTGCCAAATCTACTGTTTTCTCCTTCCATTGGATTATCTTTAAAAAATTCTCCCCACTGCTTCAGAGCAAGCCATGCATAACCCTGAACCTCAACTGGAGCGATCGGGTACAAAGGAAATTTTCCTAAAGTGTCTTCAAGGGACTCTGCTGAATCTGTCCATGATTGAACACGAAGTCCTCCGTGAACTCTATCAACAGACAATTCGTATTCAAGTAAAAAGTCTTTATCCATATCGCCATAATTTTTTATCCACACAAGTCCTTTTTCTACAAAAGGCAAAACAGTTAATAGAAATTCGCGGTCTCCGGTTAATTTCCAATAATTATAAATTGCGATAAGAGTAAGAGGTGTCGAATCGATCGAATCATAGTTTCTTAAAATTTTATCAGGATAAACATACCAAGGTTTTGGGCGGTTTACTAATCTGTCGTATTTTTCTTTTCTAAATTCGTGAATGAATTTTCCTGGCTCCTCACCACTTTCTTTATTAATACTTGTCCCCTGAAGAGCAGTAAGTTTTATTAAAGAGTTTCTAACAATTTCCCGAAGCTTTATCACATCAATCTCGCTATCCCCTTTATATGTGTCTAAAACTCTTAAAATCTTTAGGCAAGTAACAGCTGAATCTCTTCCAAAGATACATCCAAAGCATCCCTCTTTACTTGATGCGTAAATTCCTTCCTCTGAGGCTAGTTCTAATAGTGATTGGTATGCTATGTCTTTTAGTTTTGGCAGTGTCATAAATTTCCTTTTTCCGATGAAGTTTTTAATTTTTGCGGATTTCTATCAGTATACTTACACGATTTTTACATTTCAAGCAATTCAGCCCAGAATTCGTGTTTTCTTACATTTCTTATAGAAAATTAGCCTCGATTTTTCAAATTTTAATAAATTTTAAAAAGGCCTCTAGTGGTTGGTCTTGCAATTTTTTAATACTTCTCGCATCTCCTGAGTAGTAACACATTCCATAATTTTTTCTCGGGTTGTAGCAGCATCAGAAAAATTATTTAAATATGTTTTACAAAACTTTTTCAAAAATGCTGGATTCTTCTCCGACCACGTAGCATCAAATAAATCTATGTGTCTTAAAAACAAATCAAGCCTTTCCTTTGTAGTTATTTTTTCAATATTTATTTTTCTATTAAACACCCAAGGATTCTGGAATATTCCCCGCCCTATCATGAATCCGTCACATTTATATATTTCGAACTTTTCATCAATCTCTTCATAAGTTTTTAAATCTCCATTTCCAATAATTAAAGTGTTTGGCGCTATTTCATCCCGAAGCTTGATAATTTCAGTCATCAAATCCCAATGAGCTGGAACTTTTGATAACTCTGCAACAGTTCTTAAATGAACGGTTAAAACGTTAATATTTTGGGTTAAGACAAACTTAATCCAGCTTAAATCAAATTCATTAAAACCAATTCTAGTTTTTACACTTACTGGCAAATCTCCTGCGCCTTTTTTCGTAGCTTCTATTATTTCTCCAGCGAGCTTCGGATTTTTGATAAGAGCAGCGCAGCTTCCTCTATTTACAATTACCCTGTCAGGACAACCCATATTTATATCAATTCCAGAAAAACCTTTTTCCTGACACAACTTAGCAGATTTAGTGAACGCGCCGATATCCTTTCCCCAAAGCTGAGCGACGATTGGTGCTTCATGCGGATCAAATCTTAGAGATTCTTCAACTTTTTCTGCGCCTTTTGAATTCAATCCTTCTACATTTGTAAATTCTGTAAAAAAGACATCCGGCCTGCCGATTTCATTTATGATTTCGCGAAAAACGTAGTCAGTTACTCCCTCCATAGGAGCTAAAACTGTAAAAGGACGCTTTAAATCTTTCCAAAAATTAGACATGAGGCTAATTATACCTAAAAACTTGACAAACACCTAAAAAGGGGTTTATTCTAATATTGTCTGTGTTAATGCATGAATATGGACTTGCCGAAGAGAAAACTAGTGCTCGGAGGGACAAGAAGCGGAGTATTTTGCTACAAAATAGCAGAATAGCCAAAAAGTAAGAAGACCTACTCACAAAGCGGGTCTTTTTACTTTTTACCCCCAATTTCCTGAGAAGATCTTTTTCTGAATCGCTTTAAGACTCCTAATTTAACCAGCGCATTAGTTTCATATTGCTGAACAGCCTGACGAGATATACCTCCCAAAGCTTGAGCTACTTGCTCAAGAGTTAATGCTGGTCCTCCGTCTGTTCTAAATCTGAGTTCAATTACCTGCCTTTGTCGTGGACTTAAAGTATTAAATTCCGGCCTTCTCAACAATCTACGAGCAAACCGAGCCTCTTTTTCTCTTTCTATTCTTATCTGCTCATTAACTTGATCTACTCTATCTGCTCTCCTTTTCTCACCAGCTACTCTACTCGCTGCCCAGGCTTTCTCTAAAACACCAATCTGTCTTGTTTTAAACTGCGTATCCGTCTCATATCTTTGTCTCAATGAATCAGCTTGCTTTCTTCTTGCTTCTGGAGTATGAACCCTGGCATTCTTCTCCGCAACTCTAACAGGATCTGTATAAAAATCTTTGATTCCTGCAATTCTTCGATCTGTATAAACTGGGTCACTTGAACTTCTCATTACAATTCCTTGTCTTATCATTACTTGTCTAGCATGATCCCTAGAAAAACCTACCGCTCTTCCTACACCTTTCGAAGACATGCCTAAATCTTCGTAAAGAACTTTCATATTTGCATTTCTAAAATTTACGATCGGAGGAGTTTCTGAGGCTATTTCTACTCGCGATCTTACATCAGAATATCTAATTGCTTCTGCGGGAATTTCTGCTCTGGGGATACTTACTAGTCTTCTTTCCATCGCGAAATTATATCAAAGAGGCATTAAACTTT
Organism: uncultured Gammaproteobacteria bacterium; assembly: GCA_964490105.1. Lineage (GTDB taxonomy): Bacteria > Patescibacteriota > Microgenomatia > Levybacterales > UBA12049 > 2-01-FULL-39-10-A. The sequence goes on from CAZAZU010000001.1 coordinate 361,040, forward strand.
CAACTATAGGACTATATTAAAGCGTGAATTCTTCGTTGTGGGTTGGAAGACTAATATCTGAAAGATTCAAATCACTTTTAAGCTTTTCCCTAAATGCTTTTCTGGAATCCTCATCCCCATGCACTAAGAAAACCTTCTTAACTCCTTTAATGTGTCCTACCCATTTCATAAGCTTTTCTTGATCGGCATGCGAGCTTAAAGATTCAATCTGACTCACCCTAGCATTTACACTTATGTTCTTTTTTTCAATCGTTATATTTCTAGCTCCTTCTAAAATCTTTCGGCCGAGTGTTTCATCTGCCTGGTAACCCACAAATAAAATAGTGGTACTTGGTCTATTTAAATAGTTTTGTGCGTGATGTAATATGCGTCCTCCAGTCATCATTCCAGACCCCGCAATTATAACTTTTGGATCCATAGCTTCAATTATCCGCCTGCTCTCTTTCTGATCCTCAGTCACTACTAATCCTTCAAAATTAAACGGACCTGTTTTATGCGCTTTTAACTCATCATTAAAAAATTCTCTGAAATCTCTAAAAATAGTAGTGACCCGAATTCCCATAGGCGCATCTAAAAATACCGGAATGCTTTGTGAAATTTTCCCGTCTTTTTTTAAATGCTTTATCTTATGGAGTAAATCCTGAGTTCTTTCGATTGAAAATGCAGGAATGAGTAAAACTCCACCGCTTTTGTCAGTATTATTAATTTCTTCTTCAATTATTTTTAATGAGTCTTCTTTTTTATGAAGCCTATCTCCATAAGTAGTTTCCATTACTACAAAATCAGCTTCATCTATTAACTCAGTTGGCGGAACTAAATCCTCAGGACTATTTCCTAAGTCTCCGCTAAATATAATCTTTTTTGAATTTCCATCTTCATTTATTACGACTTCTATAGTTGAGGAACCTAAAATATGCCCGGCATCCTTAAAATTAAAGGTAAAACTTCCAATCTTAAGCGGCCTATTATAGTCAATAATTTCTACCATATTTAGGATTTTTTCTACCTCTTCACCGCTATAAAGAGGGAATCTGTCCTTCTTTTCCATGGAAATCTTGGCAGAATCATTTAGAATAATTTCAATCAGTGAAAGCGTGGGGGCAGTCATATATATTTTTCCTTTAAATCCTCCGTATGCTAAGAGGGGCAATCTTCCACAGTGGTCCAAATGAGCATGAGTTAAAAGAATGGCGCTTAAATCTGAGGCTTTAAAATCCAGTTTTTCATAATTTAAATCTTCTAAGAGTTTTCCGCCCTGAAACATTCCAAAGTCCACCATTATTTGTTCATTTGCATCAGTTGTCAGAAGAAAAGAAGAACCGGTCACTTGACCGGCCGAACCCATGAATTTAATTTTTGCCATCTTTAAAATTATATGTGGAAGGAGGAACTTTTACCAGAAGCTAATTAACTTTTAAGTCTTGAGACGACTTCTTTCATGAGTTTTTCCAAACCAATATTATTTTTTACCGAAATAAAAATAGGTGTATACTGCCTATAATCTTCCTCTAACCTAGATAAGTCTTCTTTTGAAATTTTATCTATTTTATTAAAGACATATATTACCTTAGACTCGTCGATTTTAAGATCATTTAAAATTTCTTCAACTACTTTTAATTTTTCAAAGCTTTCATGATCTGATGCATCAATCAAATGCAAAATTACATCCGCATGAATGGACTCTAGAAGTGTCGATTTAAAAGCCTGAATAAGACGAGGCGGTAAATTTCTTATAAAACCAATCGTATCCGTAAATAATACTTTTCGAGAAAGCTCCTTAACATAAACTTCTCCAACCACACTATCAAGGGTCGCAAACAGAGCGTTTTCTACCAAAACATCTCTTCCTGTGAGCTTATTAAATAAATTACTTTTGCCGGCATTCGTATAACCCACAATTGAAACTGTTTTATAGCCTTCTTTTTTTCTTCTCTCAATTCTCTTTTCTCGTTCATCGGTTAATTTATCCAGCTGATCATTAACTTTTTTTATCTCATTTCTCCAGTGCCTTTTCATGAGCTCTGTATTAGTTTCCCCAACTCCAGATGTCCCAATTCCTCCGCCCTGGCGAGACATCACAAATCCCATTCCATAAATTCGAGGACCCATATATCGCATACGAGCCAGTTCAATCTGAAGCTTCGCTTCTTTGGTTACAGCATGTTTATCAAAAATGTGAAGTATGAGATCCACTCGATCAAATACCTCAATGTTAGGATTTACTTTCTGAAGTGCAGATTTAAGGTTAAAAACTTGCTTGGGTTTAGCAGTTTTATTTAAAACGACTACGTCAATATTTTTCTCTTTTACAATTTCAGCGATCTCCTGTACTTTACCTTTCCCGACAAATGTAGCCATGTCTGGATTATTTAACTTCTGAATTACCCGATCGATTATTTTTCCACCTAATGTGTCGATCAATGATTCGAGCTCTTCACCAGAATCGATTGATCTTTCTTTATTTGCTCTAGGATTTATGACGTGAATAGGTAAAAATCTAAGAAGCAGATTATTTTCTTTCATGCCCCTCATTATAACAGCATGCGTATGTCAGAAGTTAGTTTCTAATTCTTCTGCCTAAGAAATGCTGGTATGTCCCAAACAGCTTTAATTTTTAGCTTCATTTCTTACTAAAAACACCTAAGAAGAATGTATAACTTTTATGAAATGGAGTCAAGCGATTACTTTACAGTTCTAGTTTCAGAATTCGGTAGGGTAATTGACCAATATATAACTTGTGACCAAGAGTTAAGATTTTTACTTTTTAAATTTAAATACCAGGTTCCTGCTTTAACATGATTAAATCTAGAAACGGTTTTATATGTGTCTACTAATGGTCCTGGATTGGAGCCTGGATATTTAGAGATTGAAACGCTATATCCAAGGCTATCCTGTATGTTTTCCCAGTCAAATTTAATACTGTATTCATTTTTCTGACTATTATAATCATTAGTAATTGTAGCACTAACTGGTATTGGCGATGGGGTAGGAGTCGCTATATAACGCATTACTGGAAGTTGAACAGGAGCACTCCCGCCATTGTGATAATGATATGTACCAGCACATGCACCTACATTACAATTATGTCCTCCCGATGAATCTGTTCTACCAGAATGTGCGTAAACACCAGAAACAGATACGAGCAAGAGAATATATACCATCACTAATGTTTTTTTCATTAACCTTGCTTATACTTCATTTAGGTTGAGAAATCAACCTTTATTAAAGGTGCTGTTATTATTTAGTGGGAGAAATACCCATAGGGATTTATTGATAGCTTCATTATTTACCAAAAACTCCGGTAAATTTATAAGATTATTAATGACAGAGGATCATGGGGCTATTAGTAAGGTTCCGACACACTCTCTATCTCTTCAAGACTTTCAAGAGCATATCCCATATCATCGTAAGGTTCCCAGGCGTATGATTTTGCAGAATTTATCGTATAATTAGCTTCTTCAATATTGCTATTTGCCTCTTCTAAGGCATTTTGAAGTTCTTCTGTTCTTCCAGTCTCCTCATCGTAGGCATTAAACCACTCTTCTGAAGTTCGACCTTCATATTTTCCAGATCCCTCGAAAATAAAATAAACAATTAATGCTCCGATTACAATGCCACTTACTGTACCGATCCAGCCGCCTTTATTTTCTTCTTCCATATTTTGCTTATACTCCTAAATTAGGAAAAAAGCAATTTAAATTGTATTTCATGAAATTTGGAGAGAACCTGCTATCATATTACTGTGGAAAGTCCTTATAGTGTATATAAATGGTTTACTCCACGCTTTGCATTAAACTACTTTGCACGTTTAGCTGTCGAAAAAGGTGAGCAAGCATATAAGGACAATAAATATAAAAAGGCAAGAGAAGCATGGATCTTGGGATTAGCATTACTGGGAATAAACAAACTTACAAATTTACAATGGTGGCTTCAAGTTCCCAAAGACGACCCACCGGATATGCGAGCAATGACACTTGTATCAAATGAGCAAAAGAACCAAAATGAGATGAATCATCGTGAAATAGAAATTACTCAGATTACAAAATATTCAAAAGCAGAGATAGAAGATGAGATATTAAAGAAATTAAAAAATAAATATTACACTAAAGAAACTTGTCTATTAGTTTACATAAACAGAAATCAGTATATTAGTGATATGAGAAAAATTGCAAAAAAACTAGAGGGAAAAATAAATATTTCTGACATCTGGATTGTTGCATCTACATCAGTGGATTCGTCTAAGCATATCCTTTTTTGTCTACATCCACATATTCAAGTTCAAAATTTTGACTTATTCGAAGAAGCAAATAAAATCCCTCCCGGAGATTTAATTGAATTAAAACCTCTTTCTAAAGGAGTTAAAATGACTTTAGTTAAAAAAGTTCCTATATCTAAATTTATTCCTGAATAACAGAATAAAAGTAACTTAAAAATATCCGCGTCGCATTTCAGTAATTGTACGACATAACTTTGAGGCTAGTTCACATTCTGTATTAGGTCATTGAGGCTAAGTACATAACTATAAGATTAATTACAGGGGAAGTTTTTGCTTTCTTTTTCTCCTTCCCACATCTGACATTTTATCTTTCCCGTACACTTATCAACCATATAAAAATTGCTTGCTGAATTAATGATTCCATTATTATTTGCTAATTTAATTGTCCAAACTTTACTTTTTTCAGGATCTTCATTCCATTCCATACCAACTAAATTAGGATTGCCCTCCTCTACTTTTCGCATCTCAATGAAGTATTCCTTAACTTCATCCAATTCATTAACAATATCAAGTGCTTGATTAAATGATATATTCTTACAAAAAGGTGTAGGGGTAACCATATTTTGCTTAACTTCCAAGAAAGGCATAGCAACTTTCCTTTTGCCAGCTTCAAATGAAATGAATATTAGAAAAACTGCTAAGAACATGAGCAACGATCCACCAATTAAATTTTTCATTTTTCTTATAGCACTAAACAATCACTATAAATCTTAATATATAGTTTTTGTCCTTCATTTTTAATACCAGAAGTCATGAGCGAGATTTGATTATTACTATCCTTTGCCCACTGCTTCATTAATTCTCCATCGTACTCAGGTGCAGACTCGGAGGTGTAGCGGCCAGGGTATTTACTCTTTGCTATTTCAAAAGAGAATAACTCTGGATAATCAATTCTTAATTTATTTTGGGCATTTTGTTCAAATTCTATTTGCTTTGATGATGCCAAATCCTTACAAAAAGCATCCCAGTTCGCAGGCCTATTGCTTGTAGGAACTACAATTGTATTTGAAGTTTTCGATGGCATATAAACGAATGGCTTAGGCCTTGGTGATTGAGTTGGACTAGGTGTTGGTGAAGATTGATAAATTGCTTTAGTCGTAGGCTCAGAGATCACTTGCTTATAATTTGTTTCATAATTTATTGAGGTAGTTATTGTTGGTGTTGGTGTACTTGTAATGTAACTGTCTTCTTTCGTTTCTTGGACAGGAAATTGATAGGTATCTGTTCCCAACACAAGAGCTTGCGATCTTCCATACACATATGAAGATCCAAGAATTAAGAAAAATATAATAACTAATAAAGGTTTATTTGTCAGAATAGCGTTTAACTTGCTTGCATGAGCTTTTTTCCTTACCATGGCTTGTTTATATACCATACCCTATAGGAAATCAAGTAAACCCAAGGACGTATAATGTATATATGACATTAAAACAAAAAGCATTTATTAAGAAATATATCGAACACAACGGAAATGCTACCAAAGCTGTTAAGGATATCTATAACGTGAGAAATGATAACTCTGCATCAGTTATAGGATCTAGATTGTTAAGAAATGTTAAGGTATCAAGGGAAATTGATAGAATAATTGAGGCTGATAAGACTTTCCTTCCCTACATACTTAATGAGTTAAAATATTCGATCGAGAATGGATCAGAAGTAAGTAAATACAAAGCTCTCATGTTTGCATTTAAGTTGCATGGCATCAGTTAAGATCATTCTTCATCTTCTTGATTAACAGTTTTATATGATGCTGCAGTGTCAATTAAAAGTAATATTATAAAAATCACCCAGCTAAATGTCCAATCTGTGAACAAAACTATCAGTGAATAAATTATACTCATTGTTTTTTCTTAAAAAGCCTATACCCCCTATACCCCTGCTTTAGTCTAATTATATTATCTCAATTAACCTTATAAATACACAATAAAATTTTACTACATTAAGCAAAAAAAACGACCCATGATATAATATAAGTACAATAAAAATAGGGTTCAAAAGCCTGACTTTCGGCTTAGAATCCATAACCGAAGCCGTGTAAACGGTGACTCAGGAAGCCTAATCGTTGAAAAATACGAAGAGGCTTCTTTTTTGTTGGAAAAATTCGGGTACTGATAAAAGCTCCTGTTTGGGCCAGTACCCGAGACAGGAGTTTTTATTTTAATGGACCATATAAGCAAAATTTTAAATAAAAAGACAAATATTAACGATATTAACGTTAATAATAAGATTTTAAATAACGATACTAACGATACTTCTAGTAAATATTCGTTAAAAGATACTTTTATTCCTAATACTCCTAAAACACAATTGGCTCAGGAAATAGCATCGTTTTTAAATGATACTGACAACTATGCATGTTTTTTGGATATTGTAAACAAGATTGGCGTTGATAACGCAAAACGATTACTGAAAGTCGTTAAAGAAGACATTAAAGATAAAGAATCCACAAGCACACCTGTAAGAATCCCTGCAAAGTATTTCGTATGGAAATATAGAAAGGGATTGTATTGAGATGAAAAATCGACAAGTCGACAAAAAGTTAACAATGCAAGTACGTATAGATTCTGAGTTACATAGAAGGATCAAAATTAAAGCATCGACGCTTTCTGTAAGTGTTAAAACGCTCCTAGAGGGGTTAATTATTGAAGACCTAAAAGAAGAAACGTCTCAAAATTAATACTTGCAATATATTTAATTGAAAACTAATATGGAAACAGGTTTCTTACATCCTCAAATACTCTCAAGTCGCTTCCAGAAAGGAAGCATTTCTCTGTTACAAGAAGAATTTGTCAAATATCTTACAATTAAAGGATTATCTGCCAAATCTATAAAAACATATTCAGCTAGATTTCGAATATTTAATCAATGGCTAATTGACAGAAATTTTACATTAAATCGAACCTCAATTGAAGAATTCTTGTTTGAAAAAAAGAAAGCTGGATATTCAAATTCTGGTATAAATAGCTACATTCAATCGTTAAATTATTTACAAAAATATTTCAAATCACATGGTAGCGAGATACTCTTCATGGTAGATATTGAAACTCTCCCAAAGGAAAAATCAAAAGTAATTGCACTATCATTATCAGAATCATATAAGCTAATAGACACACCTTTAGTATATAAAAATAGGAATGGGGTGGATTGCAATAAGTTAGATTTAACTTATTTGACACTTACAGAATTTATTTTATTTACAGGTTGCAGATATCACGAAGCTTCATCCTTGAAAATTTCCCAATTAGACATTGATGAAGGAACGTCATTCTTAACAGATACAAAAACTAAAGAACCCAGATATTTATTGTTTGATGGCATAGTTAAAGAACACCTTAGACAACTCACAAAAAATAAATCAATAGATGATCTTGTGTTCACTAATAGCAAAGGGAATGAGATTCATTCTGGAGACTTTTGGTCTAATCTTAAAAAAAGAGCAAAGAAAGCAGGTATAACCAAGAAAGTTCATCCTCACATTTTAAGACACACTTATGCAACGCTTTATTACAAAAAAACCCACGATATTTCAATGGTTGCTAGATTATTAGGTCATAAGGACTTCAAAACTACACATGATACATATGTCCACACAGATTTTGAAGAAATACAACTAGCAAGCAGACAACATCCACTTCTTTCTCGCTATACATCTACAAATGAGGTTTTACAAGATTATAAAAATTCTTTTGAAAAGATTTATACTAAGGAGGATGATAGATTTGAATATATTCCAAGTCTTAGTGACAATGAATTAATAATTAAAGTTAAATTAAAAGGGGCATAGATAAAACTACACCCCCTCCTCAAGTCGCTTCCTATTAGGCTTCTCACATCCAATAAAAAAGCACCTTGTTAGGTGCCATAGTAAAATTATGAAGCTAATTCTTTAATTTTTCTGTCTTAGAAATGCTGGTATATCCCAGACCTCCTCGTCGTTTTCTGGGACTGGGGTTTGGGGATTTGAAGGTTGATTCCCTGTATTTTGATCCTGCTGATTTTGATCCATTGGCTGCTGTTGATTATTATTAATCGTATTTGACTGAGGAGTTACGTTATAATTTTGCTGAATAGGGGGAGCTACAAATTCTCTTAAAGTTTGCCTTGCACTATCAAAACCTGTTGCAATAACGGTAATTTTCATCTGATCTCTCATGGTCTCATCGATTGTCGCACCAAAAATGATATTTGCGTCACTATCTGCAGCTTGGGCAATAATTTTAGCTGCCTCATCAACTTCATTCATTGTTAGGTCTGGACCTCCGATTACATTAAAGAGTACTCCGCGAGCGCCTTCCATGGTAATTTCTAAAAGAGGAGAAGCGATAGCGGACCTGGCTGCAGCTTGGGCTCTATTCTCTCCAACTCCAGTTCCAATACCCATAAGAGAGGAGCCTGCATTTTGCATAATAGTTCTTACATCTGCAAAGTCGACATTGATAAGTCCCGGCATAGTGATGAGGTCTGAGATTCCCTGCACGCCTTGAGTAAGAACTGAATCTGCTACTTTAAAAGCTTCAAGAAGAGAAAGTTTCTTATCTACTACGTCTAGTATTCTCTGGTTGGGAATGACAATAAGAGTATCAACTTTATCTTTAAGAAGTTCTATTCCCTCTTCAGCTGCTACCATTCTTCGGGTTCCTTCAAAAGTAAAAGGCTTTGTAACGACTGCTACAGTTAGCGCGCCTACTTCCTTAGCTGCTCTAGCAATAACAGGTGTTGCGCCGGTTCCAGTTCCTCCACCCATTCCAGCTGTAAGAAAAACCATGTCAGTACCATCTAAAATATCTTTTAATTTTTCATAAGATTCCTCTGCTGCATTTGCTCCTACCTCAGGATTTCCGCCAGACCCCAAACCCTTGGTGAAATCTTCACCGATTTGAACTTTTGTGGCCGCTTGATTGAGAAGAAGACTCTGAGCATCGGTGTTAACAGCTATAAAATCTACTCCTTGGATTGAGGATTGGGAGATCATGGAATTAAGAGCATTACTACCTCCGCCTCCAATTCCCATGACACGAATCTTAGCGAAATTTGTTGTTTGAGGCTTGATGAGCATAGTCCCGAAATCGTAACAGATGACTTATCTTTTTGCAATAGGTCTAAACATTACTATAGCAATATTTACGAGTCTAATTAGGGTATGAATGACTTTATAAGATCTATTATTTTCTTAGGAGCTTTACCCATCCTGATTTGAGGAATTCCGGGAATCTGCATTTTAAAATTAGATGTGGATTCTACCCCCATCATTGCACCATAAATTGAAAGCCCTACTACAGCTGAGTAAGGAGAATCCTGTATTTCATCAATTATTCCTTTTATATTTGTCGGCTGTCCAATTCTTACCGGCATGGCGAGCATTCTCTTTGCACAATCGACCGCTCCTACTGTTCGCGCGCCTCCTCCTGTTATGACCAATCCTGATGGAGTCTGTCCACCGAATCCGGATTTCTTAATTTCAAGTCCGACCATAGTAAATATTTCATTAAGTCGGGGTCTAATAATACCGTCAATTAAAGTTTTCTGAGAAACTTTACTCAATTGCTCAGGTAGTCCTAAAGAGGCCAAGTCTACTTCGTCCGACGCTTTCTTTTCCTTAGCTTCTCCTTCTCCCTCATCAAATCTAAGCACTTTTTTTATAGGTTTTGAGAGGAAAAGTTTTACTTTTTCAGCAGACTCAAGTGAAATTCTAAGTCCGATAGCTAAATCATTCGTGATATGTCTTGCTCCGATTGGCAAAACTCCCGAAAAAGCTTGGGAACCATCAATGTAAATTGAAATATCAGTAGTCCCCGCACCGATATCAACCAGCACAACTCCAAGCTCTTTTTCTGTGTCAGATAAAACTGACAAACCTGAAGAATAACCTGAGAAAACTAAGGCATCCACATCAACTCCGACCTGAGAAAATGCCTTTTCTAAATTTCTAACAGTTGGACTTCCTGCGGTAATAATATGTGTCTCTACCTCTAATCTTGTACCGCTCATTCCAACTGGATCTTTTATTCCTTCTTGGCCATCTACTGTATAACTTCTAGGTAAAACGTGAATTATTTCTCGGGTAGATGGGAGAGAAATTGCTTTTGCGGCGTCAATAACACGGGACACATCAGTAGAATTAATTTCACCCTCAGGCTGTGCAACAGCGACAACTCCTCTAGAGTTTTGAGATTCTATGTTCCCGCCGCCAACGGATGCAATGATTCGAGATACAGATACTCCAGCCATTCTTTCTGCCGCTTCAATTGAGGAATTGATCGCAAGAACAGCCTCTTCAATATTTACAATTTGTCCTTTTTTTATGCCCGTTGAGGGTACTTCTGAGACACCCATAACATTTACGAATTCATCAACTCGCGTTATTATGGTTATGATTTTTGAGGTACCTATGTCTACTCCAACAACAATTTTTCCTTCAGTCATGATTTAAAATGCAATGATCGGTTTTTGATAACTAAAATCAAGACGTTTAAACGCCTTACCCTCTATTTTAAGCTGAGAGAGGATGAGTTGTAAAGAGGTTATCTGTTCTTCTAAATCTTTTTTAGGATCTATTATCGCCTCAGCATTATCTTCAAATATTATTTTATACTTCAGGTCTTTTGTAGTCTCCAGATCTTTATATGCAATTTTCTTTTCGCGAAGAGAATTTACTATCAGTTTTCCATTTGAAGTTTGATCTTTTGAGAGCGGGTTAATAATAGGCGGATCTTTCTCTAGGAACACCATGAAAAAAAGCATAGAAGCAATAATTAGAAGACCAAGAAAAATTAAAATTATTCCGAGTCTTTTTCTGGAGACTTCCTTCTTCTGTTTTTTAGTTAGAGTTCTTCGAGGCAGCATAAATTTCCTGAGCTATTTTCTGGGCTGCATTTTTGGGAAAATGTGATTTATGATGTTTTATTTTATAATTCTTGAGATTATCCATCATCCATGTTACTTCTCTTAAAAAAATGTCAGGAGTTAAAGATTTTTGATATCCTACTTCCCCGAGTCCTAGTTTTTTTAAAAACTCTGCATTCTTTATCTGTTCATCTTTTTGAGAAATTGGCAAGGGAATTAAATAAGATGGTTTTTCTAAAACAATAAGTTCTGAAATAGTATTTACCCCAGCCCTTGAAATAACAAGATCAGCCCTTTTCATTACAGCTCCTACTTCATATGGTGAATAAAATTTGGAAATAATATACCTGTCTCTTTTTCCATTATTTAGCCCGTCTTTAAGAATCGTCAATTTGTCAAAATCTTTAAACTCCTTGGAGTCACCTGTTTGATGGATAAGAATATATTTATCTAAAAGCTTAGCAAGCGTCTGAGAAATTAAATGATTTATAAAATGTGACCCCTGACTTCCGCCCGTTATGTAAATAACCGGGTCTTTTGAATATAATGAAAACCTTTTTCTCGGATAATAAATAGTTTGCCTAACTGGATTTCCGGTAAGTACTACTTTTTCTCTAGGAAAATATTTAAGCGAGGTATCAAAAGAAATGCAAACTTTATCAGCAAATTTAGAGATAAACCTATTTGCACCACCCGCCTCAAGCGTCTGTTCGTGAATTACGACCGGAATTTTCAAGGCTTTTGCAGCAAGTGTCACTGGAACACTAACATAACCCCCGAATCCCACGACAACGTCCGGCTTAAATCTTTTTAAGATTAAAACTGCACGAAGAAATCCTCCTGGAGTTTTTGCAAATGAAGGAAGAGTATGACGAGTCAAAGATCTTTGAAATCTGCCGGTTTTTATTTCCGCGAATGGAATTTTCTTTTCAAGAATGGTAGTGTACTCAAGAGAAACTGCCTTGTCTCCCTCAATAGCGTGTTTTCTTCCGATATAAAGAATGTCAGCTTTTCCCTCAAGCTCTTCAATAACTGAAAGCGCAGGTGTCAGATGTCCGCCAATTATTACAATTTTCATAAATTAATTTTCAATTTACAATTTTTAATTTTCATTGAATTTTTAAACATTTAGATTTCATTTCAAATTTTAAATTAAAAATTATCTGTGCCATTTCTTAAACAAACTTACACTTGGTTGAGATGCGCTCTGGCGCGAAATATTTAGAAGAATTCCAATTGAAATTAGATTAACTGTTAAGGCAGATCCTCCATAAGAAATAAATGGAAGCGGTACTCCGGTAAGTGGAAGAAGTGCAGTTTGTGCTCCCAGATTAACTGCTGCTTGAAGCGCGAGATAAGAGGTAAGTCCTCCTGCTAATAATTTTCCAAACGAATCTTTGGCTCTAACTGAGATATAAAAACCTCTATAAATCACAAATAACATAACTAATATAAAAATTGTAACACCAAAAAATCCCACCTCTTCAGCTATTATTGCAAAAATTGAATCAGTGGTCGCTTCCGGAAGATATGCATATTTCTGAAGAGAATTTCCAATACCGACTCCAAAAAGTCCGCCGGAACCTAGAGCAATTAGAATTTGTCTTAAGTGATATGAGGAAGTTGCGATATCCTGGTGAGGATTTAAAAATGTAGCCAGTCTTGCAGCTCTATAAGGCTCAAGCAAGATTAACCCCAGTCCTCCGATTCCGACAACTGGGGCAAGCGCTAAAATATGTAATATACTTCCTCCTGAAAGAAAATATAAAATAACTGAAAGCCCGAGTATAACTACTGCTGTTCCCATATCAGGTTGAAGCATAACAAGCCCTATTACAAATCCAATTAACATAAGAAATGCTATGAATCTCCCTTTTTCTTTGGTTGAAAACCAAGCTGATAAATAAATCACAAGTGAAAGTTTTACCACCTCTGATGGCTGCAATACGAAAAATCCTAAATTAATCCATCTTTTTGCTCCTAATGCTGATATTCCAAGCCCTGGTACGAAAACTAAAAATAAAAGTCCGATAGCTGTAAGAAGAATCGGGAGAGCAAGATTATAATACTTATGGTAATCAATAAATGAGACTACTGTTAATGCGCTAAAACCTATGACTACCCACATCATTTGATCTTTTATATAACGATATTTATCTCCGAAATCTCTGAAAGCTACATAACTTGAGGCATCGTAAATCATGAATAACCCGAAGGCAGTTAAAATCATGACCGATAAAAGTAAGGAAAAATCTGACTTTCTTATTGAGATTTTTTTTACTTTCAACATGGTATTCATATAGTATACGTAAAAAAATGAAAGGGAGAAAGAGGGCGCGTTACTTAGATAAAACCGCTATAAATAGACCTAAAACTGCAAAGAAAAATCCTAAGAGCCATGCACGCATTACAATCTTTGGTTCTTCCCATCCTCTTTTTAGGAGAAGCAAATGAAAAGGTGCAACCGGAAAAATTTTTCTCCCTAAATATTTCTTGCTTAAAATCTGAAGTAGAGATGATCCAATCTCAATAATAAACACTCCTCCAATTACAGCAAGAGCTAAAATCTTGTTGTTTAAGAGACCAATAACAGCGAGTGACGCACCAAGTGACATAGACCCCACATCTCCCAGCCAGATCCTTGCTTTATAAATATTAAAGTATAAAAATGCAGAAACGCTTCCAATCAAAATCGCGATAAAAATCGCGAGTGTTGAATCAAGAGCAGTTGAAGAAATTGCCAAAAATGCACCAAGACAAATAAGAAGTAACCCCGGCGCTAGACCATCAAGTCCATCTGCGATATTAAATGCGTTAACAAAGGAAACAATTGCAAACATTGAAAGGAAAATATAAAAAATTCCTAAATCTAATGTTCCAATTCCGGTAATAAAAATTGATTTATACCCGAGAGGAAAATATAGAATTAATGAAATTAAAAATGCGAGACCCCATTGGATTAAGAATTTATGGCGAAATCTTAGACCAAAAAACGCGTGTTTCGTGGGATTATTTACAAGTTTTTTAATATCATCATAAAGACCTAAGATTCCAAAACTTATAAACGAAAAGAGAAGTGCCAACACTTCCCAAAGCTTTATGTCTACGCTAAAAATTCCATAGCTCCAGAGAGATAAAACGGTTACAACTCCTATAATCAAAGCACCCCCTCCAAAGGGGGTTCCGACTTTCCATTTGTTTGACTTATCAAAAAAAGGCGTAGGCTTATTAAAAATATCTACTGTCCTTTGATTTTGACGTCTAAGCTTTACTTTATACAAAAAGTCTATGAATGGAATTATAAGAATTCCAGTCGCGACAGTGGACAAAAGCATGAGTCCTAAAAGCTTTGCTAAATCCATAGATTATAATTATATCTTTTGATACACTTTTATTCAAATTTTGGAGTTTTACGAGTTTAGTTTTTGAAATAGATTTTCAGCTTCACGGAGTTCATCTGGAGTATTTACGCCTCTCCATGCAATAGAACCTCCCTTAACTGCCTCAAATTTTTCGTTATTAATTTGAGCAAGTTCAATTAAATTAACTAAATAATATTCACCGGTAACTTCGCTTTTCTTAACTTGAGGCAAAAATTTTCTCAAGAATGAGACGCTAAAAACATAACAAGCTGGATTTATTTCTTTAATTTTCTTTTCATCTTCCCCTGCATCTTTTTCTTCAACAATTCTTAACACTACTCCATTCTCATCTCTCACTACTCTTCCAAGACCAGTCGGATCGGATAATTCTACAGTTAAAAAGGTTAACGCATTTTTATTCGCAAGATGAGTATCTATCATTTTTCTTAGAGCTTCTTCTTTGTAGAATGCTGAATCATCCCCCTGAATAACTAGAATATTTTCAACACCATCTGGCAACTGTGAAATTGCAGTTTGAACAGCATGCGCAGTCCCAAGTCTCTCTAGCTGCTCAGCATAAATTACATCTTTCGTTACCGCTTTCATCACTGATTCTTTTGCAAAACCTACTACAATTACTACCGGGTCTACATTTAAACGTTCCAGAAGATCGAGTCCGTGCACTATCATGGGCTTACCGGCAAGAGGAAGTGCTACTTTATTTGTTGTAGTTGAATTCATGCGAGTTCCCTTACCCGCGGCTAAAATTACTCCTCCTATTTTATTCATCTCTTTCCCGAACTACCTCTGCTCCTAAATTATTTAGTCTATCCTCAAACTTTTCATAACCTCTATCTAAATGGTGAACCTCTAAGATAACACTTTCCCCCTGCGCTGCTAAGGCAGCTAAAACAAGTGTGGCTCCGGCTCTGAGATCAGTTATCGTTACTACAGCGTTATGTAGATTTGTAGGTCCAGTTATTTTCGCAGCGTGTTTGTTGTCTTTTTTATCATCTTCTATATTAAAATTATAAAACTCTTCAGGATTCTCAACCTCTGGATTAAATAACTCAATTTCTGCTCCCATTTTCTGAAGCTCTCTCACATAACTAAATCTGCTTTCGTAAACTCTTTCATGAATTATTGACTCTCCGACGGCTTGAGTCATGAGAACAGCCCATGGCGCTTGCCAATCCGTCATAAATCCTGGATAAACCCATGTCTCTATGTCCGTTGCTGTAATCTGGCCTTTATAAAAAAATCTGATACCATTTTCTTTTATTTCTACTCCTCCTCCAATTACCTCTAGTTTATTTACAAATTCCAAAATATCTGTTTTTCTTATATTCTCTATAAAAATATCCCCTCTTGTGATAATTGCAGCAATCGCTAAGGTCACTGCTTCATTTCTATCGGGCCCGATCTGGAAAGTTGCCCCGCTTAGCTTTTCAACTCCGGTAATTTCAATTGTTCTCTTATCTTTCTTAACTATTCGAGCTCCCATTTTATTTAAGAAAGAAATTAATTCATCTATCTCTGGTTCTTCCGCAGCATTTCTTAGAGTCGTTACACCCTTAGCTAATACTGCTGCCATAAGAAGTGTTTCTGTTCCAGTGTGAGTGCTTTTTTTAAAAGTGTAATCTGCGCCAGTTAATCCGTTTGGTGCTTTCATATAAAAGTACCCATCAGAGCTTCTGTACTCAATTTCGACTCCCATGGCCCTTAGCCCCTCAACAGTTCTATCAATCGGCCTTGCGCCAATTCTGCATCCTCCGGGATTCGGAATTATTGCCTCATTCATTCTTGCGAGAAGCGGGGACATAAAAAGAGCTGAAGTTCTGATTTCAGCGCTATTCTCAAGATCTATTTTTGTCTTTGAAAAATTTGGTAAATTTACAATCAGCCTGTGATCATCTTTTTTAACACTTCCCCCAAGTTCTTCGATAATATCCACCATAGTAAATAAATCTGAAATTAGAGGTACATTTTCTATGACTATTTCCTCATTTGTTAAACATGCAGCAACTAGCGCTTTCAATGCGACATTTTTAGCTCCACTAACTTGAGTAGTTCCACTTAATTTTTTACCGCCAGTTATTATAAATTTATCATCCATCTAAAATTTCCTTTCCAATTTTATAAACATCCCCTGCTCCCATTGTTATTATAAGGGTATTTTTATCAAAAGTCTTAGAAGTCACGTATTTTACCACATCAGAAAGCAACGGAAAATAAAACGCATCTTTTCCAAACTTTTTTATTTCAGAAACTAATAAGCTTGAAGAAAAATTCTCGTCAATTTTCTCTCTGAATGATGGAAATATTTCCGCAATCAAAACTAGATCTGCATCAGAAAAGGAAGTAGAAAATTCTTTAAAAAGAGCTTTTGTTCTTGAATACATGTGCGGTTGGAAAACAGGAATTATTTTGTATTTTGGAAACGCTTTTCGAAAAGCCATAAGCGTATTTTTTATTTCAACTGGATGATGCGCATAGTCGTCATATAAAAGTCCTCCTCCGGGAAGGCTTCCGATAAATTCAGATCTTCTCTTAGTTCCCTTAAAATTACCAAGCCCCTTTTTTATCTGCTCTACGGTTAGCCCTGCTTCAATTCCAGTAACTATTGCACCCAATGCATTTAGTGCATTTTGCTCCCCAAACACATTCATTGAAAATTGCCCTAAGGAAGCTCCGTGAGACTTTACCCAGAAAAACATTTTGTCACTTACAAAATTAACCTTCTCTAAAACATAATCATTATCAGGAGACATTCCATAGGTAATTTTCCTTGTGTTTACTCTTTTTAGGAAATCTCGATTATCAGCGCCATCACCGCAAGCAATTAAAACTCCTGATGGGGTAATTTTTTCTGTAAAATCTATAAATACTTTTTTTATTTCTTCTAAACTCCCGTAAATATCCGGATGATCAAAATCAATATTAGTCACAACGAGTATCTGAGGGTTCTGATATAAAAACTTAGGAACTTTATCATCTATTATATCTGCAAAATATTCATCAGATTCAGTTATGAAATAATTACCGCGTCCGTAGTGCCCCGATGAACCAAGAGAAGGTATATCAGATGTTCCGATTACATACGAAGGATTTAATCCTGCACTTTCAAATATAGTAGCAACCATTGCAGTTGTAGTAGTTTTACCATGAGAACCGGCCACAGATATTCCTTTTAATTTTTTTCCAAAAATATCTCCTTTTTGAAAAACACCAAGCGCCTGACCCTGATTCAAAACATTTATCCCAAACTCTTTTGCTTTTAAAACCTCTGGATTTTCTGATCCCCCGTGCGCTGCGGTAGCAATTACAAGATCTACTCCTTCAATGTTTGATTCTGAAAATTCTTCAATCTTAATAATCCCGGCTTTATTTAACTCTTTGTCTGTAATAAATACGTCAGGGACGTCTGAACCAGTGACCTTAAACCCGGCTTCTTTGGCGATAATCGCAAGCGGAGTCATACCAACACCCTTTATACCTGTAAAGTGGATTTTCTTAATTTTTTTATAATCCATATTTTAAAATTATTTTCGAGTTCTAATTGCGCTCTCTACTACTTTGTATTCGTCCCATGGCAAATCGCTGTTTCCATACGTCATAGATTTCTCGTGAGCTTTTCCAGTTATTACAACTAGATCGCCTTTTCCAGCCATTTCAATTGCGGCATTTATCGCATCTTTCCGGTCGGCCATCTTAAATACTTTTGCATCTTTTTTCTTTATTCCGCTCGCGATCTCATCCATTATCTTATTTACGTCCTCACTTCTCGGATCCTCAGCGGTCAAAATTAAAATATCCGCATGTTTTGAAGAAGTTTCTCCCATAAAAGGTCTTTTGGCATGATCCCTTTCCCCAGCTGAACCGAAAACATGAATTATTCTGCCTTTTGCTTGCGAACGCAACGAACCAAGTAATTGATCAAAAGCGTTTGGCGTGTGTGCAAAATCTATAAGAACCGCAAACTCTTCTTCATACACAAAATCTACTCTTCCAAGAGGAAGTTTAAATGTTTTTATAGCGCTTCTTATTTCTTCATTAGAAAGCCCTAACGACTTAGCAACAGCTGCCGCAGCTAGAACATTGTACTTATTAAAACTATCTATCATTACACTAGATTCAAAAGAAAAATTCTTGATATTAACATCAGAACTTTCAGTAAATCCATAGGTAATCCAATTTTTATTTTCTTTAGTATTTTTTGCTTCTGATAAAAGCGTATAGGAACCATCATCTCTGTTAACAACTGCGATTTTTGCCATTATTAAAAGTTTTTCTTTGGTATGCAGATAATTATCAAAGGTCTTGTGATAGTCTAAATGTTCGCTAGTTATATTTGTTAACACTCCTATCTTAAAAGGCACACCCCAGATCCTATGTTGATCAAGAGCATGAGAAGTTACCTCCAGAACAAAATATTCGCTGCCGGATTGCACTGCTTGTCTGAGAAATTTTTGAAGCGCAAACGGATTAGGGGTTGTTACATGAAACCCGGTTTCATATTCACGTTTTCCGACAGACGCACCTATACTTGTAAGCATAGAAACATTCTTACCACTTGATTTTAAAATGTGATAAATCAGATTAACTGTTGTAGTTTTTCCATCGGTTCCGGTAACACCGATTACAGTTAGTTTCCTGCCTGGAAAAAGATATGTTAGGTTTGCGAATAAAGCAACTATATTATGGTAAACGTTTTTTATTTTTTGAAACATATATTAATTATACTAATTAACTATTGCCTGCGCTTTTTGTTCCAATAATTACCGCGTCTTGGAAGCAACTGTTCGTCTTTTTTATCTTTAAGCAGCATCTCCACTGCTCTTTCTAGATAGAGAGTATTTTGCGAACCTTTTACTAACACAATATCTCCCCTTCGAATTTCATTTTCCAGAATTTCTTTTGCCTCTTTAAATGTTTCGAAATGTTTAAATGGAAAATTGCTCTTTTCCAAAACAGGCTTTACATATTCTCCCATTAAGGGACCTATTAAAATTGCATAGTCTAAATTTTTTATGATTACTTTTGCTAACTCTACATGCTGCACTCTTCCCAAAGTCCCAAGCTCTCTCATGTCCCCAAGTATTCCCACTTTTCTTCCCGCTTTTATTTGCTTAATAATTTCAATCGCTCCTTTTGCAGCATTAAGCGAAGAATTGTATGAAGAATCAATAATTGTAGTGTCCTTAATTCCCTCAAATATGGAAAATCTGCCAGGAGGAAGAGAAAAATTTTCCTGCGTTAATTTTATTGCTTCATTAATATTAAACTTACAAACAAATGCAACAGCTACTGCTTCCATCAAGGAATAAGCAAAATATTTTGGAAGAGGTTTATCAATATTTAAAATATAATGATCTTTTAAGAAAATAAAATTAATATTAAAACCGTTTTCAGAAACTTGAATATTGGAAATATAAAAATCGGCATTCTTGTCATTTGCTGAAATCGTGACGACCTTGGATTTTAATGGCAAAAGACTTGCGATATTTTTATCATCCAAGTTAACAATTGATGTACCGTTTGAATCAATTGATTTAAGAAGTAATCCTTCTTCTTTAGAAGTAAGATTTAAAATTTGCTCTTTTCTTTTAGATTCATCCTCTTCTTTTATTAAATTATCAAAATTCAAACTGTGCTCTATGTCTATATTTGTGAGTACTCCTATATTTGGATTCACAATTGAAAGAAGATATTCCATATTTTTTGGCGGCTTGGGACTGTCAATTCCCATTTCAAGAACCAAAAAGTCATATTTCTTATTATTAGTGATAACTCTGAGAGGAGCTAAAAATAAAACCTTAAACCATTCCTTAAGCGTATAATTATCTATGTCAATATCTAGTATATTTAAGGGGATTCCGGTCTCGCTATTTTTTCCTTTCCCCTCTTTTATGTTGAATTTTGATCCTAAAATTTTCCCAATTAAAAGCGCCGTGGAAGTTTTTCCGCTCGCTCCTCCAATTCCTATTATTACTGGGTTAATTTTTTTTAGCTGAATTCTTGCAAAATATCTGATATAAGACAGATATAATTTAATAAATAAATTCTTCATATTTTATTCAATTTAATTCTCAGGCGCTATTCCATAATATGTAAATAGCTCTTTGGCTATACTAAAGAAAACAGGAGCAGCTGTCTCTGCACCGTAGATTCTAGCAGTTGGCCTGTCTAAAATCACTAGCATTACGAATTTAGGGTTGTCCGCAGGCGCAAATCCTATAAATGACGCTATGGTTTTTGTTGGATCATACTTTCCCTCAACCGGAATTGAGGCAGTTCCTGTTTTTCCAGCTACCCTATATCCCTCAGTCTTTGCCCATTTAGCTTCACCCTTATCAACTGCATTTACTAATACCTCAGTCATCACCTTGGCTGTCGCCTGAGTTATGGGTTTTCCTATTTCTTTGGGGGGTATTTTTGCAACTTCGCCGTGAATATCTGTAACAGATGCCACAATATGAGGCTCCATCATAATTCCGTTATTCGCGATCGAGGAAAACGCAGTTAATAGTTCAATGGGGGTTATGGAAATTCCCTGTCCAAAACCTGTGGTGGCAAGGTCCACTGCATACCAATTTTCCTTAGGTTTAATTTCTGCTACCACTTCTCCCTGAAGATCAATTCCGGTTAATTTTCCAATTCCAAATCTATCTAGATACTTAAGCATTCTATCTAACCCTAATTTTTGTGCAGTATAAACCATTCCGGTATTATCTGAGTGCTGAATAACCTCAAGCATAGTCGCATTTGGAAAATATTCATCATTCCAGGTATGAAGATCGTATCCGCCTACTGAAACTGGACCCGCGCAAATCGGGCATTTGCTTTGAGGTGTTAAGAGTTTTTCATTAAATGCCGCAGACATTACTAATGGCTTAAAAGTAGAACCAGGCTCGTATAGATTTGATACAAATGTATTTTTATAAAGATCACTTGAATATTCTTCGTACGTTGCAGGATCAAAGGATGGATAATTTGCCATCGCTAAAATTGCACCACTCTTTGGATCCATAATTCCTACCATCCCCCCAACTGCACCGTATCTCTCAATTCCGTCTTTAAGTTTTTTTTCTGCTAAAAACTGGATGGATCTATTTATGTGAAGATTTAAACTACTTCCGTCTGTTCCGAATGATTTTTCATTATCTACTCGCGCTAAAATCGGCCTGCCGATAGCGTCATGTATTTGGACAGCGGATCCGTGTTTTCCTTTTAAAAGCCTGTCATAATACCCTTCGATTCCTGAATAACCCTTACTCCCACCATTTTCATCTTTGCCCACAAAACCTAATAAACTTGCGGCCATTGATGCTTCTGGATAAAACCTTTCAAATTGCTTTTCGAACCCTAGTCCTAAAATTTCTTCCTTTTCTATTTGCTCCCGGATCAAGGGACTAATACCATGCGCTATTGGAACCCAAAACAAATCCTGCTCAAGCTGTGCACTTATTGAAGCCCTATCAATACCTAATGTTTCTGATAATAATCTTGCAACCTGTGATTTATTTTTTACTTCTTTGGGGTTTGCATATAAAAGATAAGTTATCTTATTTGCAGCAATTGGAAATCCATCAGAAGTTAAGATTTCGCCTCTTACAGGTTCAATTTTTATAGACTGACCGTACTGTATTTGCCCAAGCTCAGATAACTCTTCCGCTTTTACTACTTGCCAGTAAAAAAGACGAAGTAAAATGACCCCGAAAATTATCGTAAAAACTAGCAGAACTGTTCTATATCTTAAAATCATCTAAGAGAAGCGATCGGCCTCGCCTTCGTTAAGGCAAAATTTGACTTACTGTCAACGAAACCGATTCTTGCGGCTTCTGAAGCAATGTGGGTTAATGAACTAAGAGAATAAATTTTTTCTCTTATGATCACATTTTCGGTTCTAACTTTTACTAATTCATCTTGAGTTTTTCCTAAAGCTACTCCTTTTGTAGAAATTTTGTTAGAAATTGCAGTACGCGTTATAAAAAGACCAACGATTACTAGTATTAAAATGGCTAAAACAAATATTGGTTTTTTCATATTTTCTTTTAAGCTGAGCTTGCCGAACGCTCAAATATCCTTAGTTTTGCACTTTTACTCCTGCCATTTTCCTCTATTTCTTTTGCTGTTGGTAATATCGGTTTATTTGTTATTATTTTCCCCAGTTTTTTATCTTCAAACTCTATAAATGCCCTTTTTACAATTCTGTCTTCCAAAGAATGAAATGTTATTATCGCAATCCTTCCATCGTTCTCTAGTAGCTCTAATGCCTTAGGCAACGCTTCTTTTAGACTTCCCAATTCGTCGTTGACTGCAATTCTTAATGCCTGGAAAACTCTTTTTCCAGATGTTGCTCTTGCAAAATCGTTAACAGTTCTAAATCCATATGCTGTTGCTAAAGTAAGTGTCAAATCGTCAGTCGTCTTAAAAGGCGCTATTTTTCTTCTTTTAATTATTAAGTCTGCAACCCTATTCGCATTTGTTTCTTCACCTAAATTTCTAAATAAATCTACAAGCTCACTTTTACCTAAGGCATTCACTAGATCACTAGCTGTGACAGTAAGACTTTTGTCCATTCTCATATCTAAAGGTCCAGGTAAAATATAAGAAAATCCCCTCTGGGCAGTATCAATCTGGTGTGAGGATATTCCTAAATCAAAAAGAATTCCCCGCACTTTTTCAAATCCGTGTTCCCGAGCTAATGTGTCAATATTCCTGAAATTACCCTTAGCTAGAATTAGACTAGAACTATCAAGCTTACTTTTAACAAATGAAAGAGCTTCATCATCCTGGTCAATTCCCAAGACTAATCCCCCACTATTTAAGATCGCTTCGGTATGTCCGCCGCCGCCTAAAGTCGCGTCAATATATTTGCGGCCTTTTGCGACAGAGAGTGCGTCAATTGCTTCGCTTAAAAGTACAGATTTATGATATTTCATTTGTTTTTGATAATTTTTCAGTAATTGGTTCAATTTTTTTAATTAATTCTGAATTGTGTGTTTCCCAACGTTTTTTGTCCCAAATTTGCACATATCTCATAACTCCCAAAATACTTACATCCTCAGTCAAGCTTGCGTAATTTTTTAAATAATTAGGCACTATGAATCTTCCTTTGTTATCTAGCGTAACTTCTTCAGCTGAAGCCAGGAGAAATCTTTCAATTTCACGAGCACTTTTATCAATAATTGGCTTTCCTCTTGTTCCCTCTAGAAGAAGTTCAAATTTACTAACCGATATAACTATCAAAGAGCTTTCAAAACCCTGAGTTACAATTAAATTGTCACCCAGTTCTTTTCTAAATTTTCTAGGTAATATAATTCTGTTTTTCTCATCAATTTTACCGTCCTGCCTGCCTATCAACATATTTGCCTCAAACTATATCATTTGTCCCACTTTTTCCCACTTTGAACAATAAATCTATTGTGCTCAATTCCGTGAAAAGTGTCAAGAGGCATTTCACGAAAATAGTGTGAATTGGCAAGCTAAAACACTATATAAAGTAGGCTTATAGGAAATTGGTCTGAGGAATTATTAGAGCTTTACGACTTTTTGAACTTGGTATTCTTTTCCATCTTTCTTTGTAACTTTTAAGTTAATAGTTATATCTGAGGTTACGTTGTCATAACGGCATTTTCCAGCTGAACAAGTACCAAACTCTCTATAATTTGTGTCTGTTCGTCCGTCTTTTCCGATTTCCATGATTCCGAAGATTCCTTCATTTGCGGTCTCACCCTCAACCTCTTTCTCATATTCAATCGTATATTCCACTAACTCTATGTCCGAAGCTTTTGTTAGCTCAAACATGAGAGCTTTGTTATCAGGCCTTATGGTTACTTCCATTCCTATGTCTTCAGGGGAAAGAGTAGGCAAATCTGACTCTGTTATTTCGTCAGATGGACTTTCTGTACTTGACCCTTGCTTCATCCACAAAAATGAGCCACCGGCTAAAGCTAAAATCAAAAATACAGCCACCGCTGCAATAATTTTTTTATTTTTTATTATTTCCACTAGAATTAGAATAGCTAAAAATTAAATGCATTGTCAAGAAGCCTTAGCTTTTGGAGCTGGAAAAAATTCAGGAAATCCTTCCCTTGCTCTACTTAAAGCTTCTTTGCCAACAAGATGCTCATCACCAATCAAGAATTCTACCTCTCCAAAAAGCTCATTTGAATCCCTAAGAGATCTAGAAACCTGAAGAAATAAACTCCTGTCTCCTTCAACGATTCTCAGTGCCTCAACAGGCTCTAATCCTTCAGTTTCCTGCATAGCTGCAGAATAACCATAAGATTTACCATCTATGTCAAAGGGTATCAACTCTGGGGGCTTAGTTCCAGATCTAATATACTCAAGCTCATGAGCAACTATTTCCGTAAATGCCTCCGAATGAGCACCAATCCCCTCGGCTAAATCATTCATAGCTGTTGTGACTTGAGCACTAAAAGGAATATTTTCAATCTCAACTGGTGATTCTACAGATTCACCCATTTATTTTAATTTATCAGCAATAAAATCGTGGAGCTTACTTATTTCAATTCTTTCCTGAGTAGCGCTATCGCGGTCTCTGATGGTCACAGTATCGTTTTCAAGAGTCTCAAAGTCCACAGTTATACAATACGGTGTTCCTGCTTCATCCTGAGAAAGATAGCGCTTCCCAATATTTCCCCTATCATCCCAGGAAACATTAAAATCTTTCTTTAAACTGTCATAAATTCCACGAGCTTTCTCGACCAATTCTGGTTTGTTTGCTAGAAGAGGGAATATCGCGGCCTTAAATGGAGCTATTTTAGGCGAAAGTTTTAACAAAACTCTACCATCATTCTCTGTATATGCGTCTATCAGAGTCATAAGAAGAAGCCTGTTAATTCCTACTGCTGGCTCGATTACATGAGGCATAATCTTCTCATTAGTATTTGGGTCCATAATCGTTAAATCTTTATTCGATGCCTCAGAATGCTTTGTTAGATCATAATCTGTTCGATAGGCTAGTCCCCATAATTCTTTAAACCCAAAGGGGAACTGATACTCCAAATCTTCTGTTCTTTTACTGTAAAAAGATCTTTCTTTGTCGTCATGCTCTCTCCATCTTAGATTTTCCGATCGAATCCCCAGATCCTTAAGAACGAATTCAAAAACTCTTTCCTTCCATTCATTGAAAATTTCTTCCCAATTCGATCTATTTGGATCAAAGAAGTATTCTATTTCTCCCTGTTCAAACTCAATTGTTCTAAAAACAGAATTTCCTGGAGTTATTTCATTTCTAAAACTTTTTCCAATCTGTCCAATTCCGAATGGCAAACGAACTCGAGTAGAATCAACTACATTCTTAAAATTAATAAATATTCCTTGCGCAGTTTCACCTCTTAAATATGCTTGACCCTGTTCTCCTTCAACTATTCCAAGTTGTACTGGGAATAAAAGATTAAACTTTCTGACTTTTGTCCAGTCTTTTTTTCCGCAAACAGGACATTTTATTTCATTCTCGTCGATAATTTTATCCAACTCTTCAGGGTTCAATCCCTCGACTAATTTTTTCTCATTTCTTTTCTCAAAATATCCTTCAATAAGATGATCTGCTCGCATTCTTGCTTTACAATTCCTGCAATCAATCATGGCATCGGCAAAGCTTGCCGTGTGTCCTGAAGCTTCCCAGACCTTGTGATGAGAAATAATGCTACTATCAAGCCCTACCATGTCTGATTTTTCCTGAACAAAAGCTTTCCACC
The DNA here is from genome assembly GCA_964490105.1 of uncultured Gammaproteobacteria bacterium. Lineage (GTDB taxonomy): Bacteria > Patescibacteriota > Microgenomatia > Levybacterales > UBA12049 > 2-01-FULL-39-10-A. The sequence goes on from CAZAZU010000001.1 coordinate 387,250, forward strand.
AGAGATTCCTAATATTTCTAAGGAGTTCTGCTCCCAAAGGTCCGTAATCATAGCTATTTGCAAGCCCGCCATAAATATCGGATCCTGGATAAATAAATCCGCGCCTTTTAGAAAGCGCCACAATCTTTTCCATTAAATTTTCTTCCATGAGGCAATGATAGCAAATAAGAGGCTATTTATAAACTAGAAGATCTGGGGGATTATTCTTTTTGTTTTGATTTTCTTTTCCATGATTTCTTCTATAAAACTCTCTGAATCTTCTAAAAACATCTGCTCTCTTGGCCAGAAACCTAGAAGAATTATTAATTCTTCTTCAAATCTTTTTATTCTTTTTCTGGGATCCGGAGTTATTTCAAGATCATAAAAAACCTGCTGGAGTAAATTAAACACTGCGCGATTTTCCTGATGCTCTGGAAGCAAACCATCTACTAGCTCACAAACATAAAATGCATACCCTGCTTTTTCAAGATCAGATTTTAGATTTGAATAATGATTTAGAGTTTCTACTTCTGTAAGAATTGGCATACGGCCTTCATGACAGCTAAAAACACTCAAATTTAGAAGCTCTATGTGAGAAGACCTACGGCTTGAAATCTTCCTAACTCCCTTAGCAATAACTGAAATTTTTCCTTTATTCTTAGTAATAACTGTAAGAATTCTATCAGCCTCACCAAAGTTTTTTCTCTTTATAACAATTCCCTCAGTCTTAAAAGATCTCATATTACAAGCTTAGTTCGATTTCTTTATCCTGATCCAGTATAAACTTTTGCTTCTGTTTACCATTTACTTTGATTGTATACTCATCCTCAGCTGTTCCTGGCTGTTTTTGAATCATTACAGGAAGAGGGGAACCCTTCTCCAGCTTAAACGGTAAGGTATATTCAAGAGTAAGTTTTCCAATTCCAAGAGGTCTAACTGTTAAGAATCCTTCGAAAACTGTTTTTCCAAACTCTTCATAGGTTGTCATTTTTACTTCTGATCCGGAGGAATCTTTAAGCTTAGCGCCTTTAGGAACGTAAACGCGGAACCAGTTTCTCCATGGAGCATTAAGACAAAGGCTGTTCTCGGCTTCTAGGTTACAGTTAGAAGGCTTATGAGGATTTCTATAGTTAACAGTAACTTTTTTAGTAATTGCACCATCTCCGCCAACTGTATACTCCTGTAAAACATTCTGGTCTACAAATAAATTAGATTTTGCTCCTCCAAAATTTGCCTCATTTAAGTGGAAATAATCTCCATCAAAATCTCTGATTTCTCCGGTCGCATTAACAGCAGACAAGCCTTCCATAGCATCTTTATTTTCCAGACTGAAAAGAATATGCTTCTGGCCAATCTCTGAGAACATAGCCTGCATTAGAGGACCCCAATACTGCTTTGGAGAAGACTGGAATGCCTTATTCATAATGGCAAGCATTAAGTCTCCGATAATACTTTTCCTGTCCGATCGAATGTATTGAACTCTAATTCCAGCAAATTCTTCCAGCTCATAAATAACCTGCGGGCAATCGCATCTTTCGTCAATTTTAGTTGTATAAGTCTGTCCGTTTACTTGAATATCTCCTAAAATTTCCATCGCAGCGACTAGTGCATGGGTATCTATTGCGATAATTCCATCTACATCCACATATTTATCTGCTTCCCCATAAAGGTCTCTAAATTCCTTCATAGATTCTTGGAAATCCGGAGAAAGATTACTATCGCGAAGATTCAAAACAGGAACTTTTGGAAGGTATTTTAAGATAGGCTCTGGAGCTTTCTCTTTACCGGAGATCGAATTATCCAAAACATAAATATCCTCCGAGGAATCCACCTTAATCACACCTTTATTAATTCTAAAAATTGCATAAGCTGTGAGAAATCCTCCAGTCGGACGAAGCTCTTTATCATTCTGGAAAAGAACAAAGTATTTCTTTTCTTCTTTTTCTCCAAGAAGCTGAGGAAGAACCTTAATAAATGGACTTGCATCTTCTATAAACTTAGTCCCATCATCTGCGAGAGTTCTCATGGTGGCCATGCCATTTCTAACTTTTCCTCCTGCTATAAACGCGGGATAGTCATTTGGGTTAACATGATCAATTTCTTTCTGTGCAAGATTAAGAGACTTAGCGATATCATCAATTCTTGGAGTTACTTTACCCATGGTTTGGACCGCTGTCTCAATTCGCTGCTCTGCACTTCCTCCTACAAAACTTCCCTGACCTTTAAGTCCTAAAACGTCTGCATAAGGCTCTACAGACTCTACAAAAACATCCGCTGCATCAAGTCCATAAAATCCAGCGTTAACCATATGTCTTGCATCGTTATAGTAAATATTTGGTCCTGGGATAAACCTCATTACCATTAAAAGATTTAACTTCTTCTGGGTATCCTTTAAAGCTTCTCTTGTTTTCTTAAGCTCTTTACCCGTTGCTTCTATATCCTGCTTCTTAAGCGCATCCACGGTAGCATTAACTTGCGCATAAGTTTTCTTAGCAGAAAGATAAGTTAAAAATCCTGGAATAATAATTAAAACAACAAAAAGTATGAAAACCACAAGAAGCCCAATTCCTACTTTTTTATTCTTAACTTTACCAAGCTTTGAAAACCTCGACTTCGATTCTAGACGCGAAGTTTGGGGTTTTGTTTCTGGGTTGGGAGTTGTTTTTACGGGTAAATCAGAGCTTAATTCAATCTTTTCAAATCCATCCATTAATATATGATACTAGGTCAGAAACTACCATGTCAAATTGACAAAATGTGATATGAGCGTATGGAATATATAAAATAGGACGAGGCTAGAGGGCGCCTTTTCCTGAAATCATTGCGCCGGGAGTTTTTGAGATTATTGATAAATCATAAAGAACAGATCTTTTCTTAACATACTCAGCATCCATTTTTATTCTCTTATCAAAGTTTATTTCCGATCGGCCAGATACCTGCCAGTATCCAGTAACGCCGGGACGCACTGAAAGTACAATTTTTACAGATTCGCGAGTTTCCGGATATCTCATTTGTTGATCTCTAAGCTCATCCGGATAGTAGGCTCGAGGCCCTACAAGACTCATGTCTCCTTTTAGAATATTAAAAAACTGCGGTACTTCATCTAAAGAATGTTTCCTGATGAAATGCCCGACGTTAGTAATTCTCGGATCGTCTTTTAATTTATAACTTCCTTTTTTGTAATCTCTGTATAGCTCGGCAAATTTAGGATTTTCGCGCAATAGTTCATGCGCATTTTCAATCATGGAGCGGAACTTATACATCTTAAAAAGTTTTCCATTTTTTCCAACCCTCTCAGGAGTATCTGCGAGAATTGGTCCCTTTGAATCAAGCTTAATTGCGATTGCTACGATGATAATTATTGGAGAAAAAATAACTATAAGGATTAACGAAAAAACTATATCAATAAGTCTTTTAAGAATCTCATAAATAACACTTTTTCTGACTTCAATAATAGGCATATTAAGTAAGGTGCTCGTGAGGAGTTCCTGCTAGACTCTCAACTAATTTTTTAATTTTCGGAACTGATGATTTAGGACAGACCAATACAACATCCTCTGTATTTATTACCAGCATTTCAGAAAGATCGATTCCGACCGTAAGCTGATTCGTGTAGTTAAAAACAAGACTGTCTCTTGAATCCTCAACCATAACTTTTCCTTTTGTAACGTTCTCGTCAGCTTCTTCACTAAGCGCCTCTTTGAGGGCTTCCCATGCGCCGATATCACTCCATCCAATATCAACTGAGATTACAGAAATCTTACTCGTTGTAAATTTCTCAAGTATTGCATCATCAAAACTAATTTTTTCTAAAGTTGGATAGACTTCACTCAATGTTTTATCAAAGTCCTGAGAGTTAATTATCTTCATTAAATCTTCATACATTTGAGGAGCAAATCTTTCAAATTTTTCAATTAAATATGCAGGTGTTGTGACAAAATATCCTAAATTCCAGACATAATGTGAGTCTTGGAAAAAATCTTCAGCTTGAGATAATTTAGGACGATATTTGAGTTTTTTAAATTCTAACGAGCGAAGACCATCTTCTTCCCATAATTCATCTCCACAATAAATCCATCCCACATTCTGATTTGCAAATCTTGGTTTCTGACCAATAAATACGAAGTCTGATTTACCATCCTTTATTGATTTTTCAGCCATACGAAGAGCTTTTTGAAAAATCTTTATCTCCTTAACCATGTGATCGCTCCAGATAATAGCCATTGGCTCGTTAGGAAATTTTTTATTAATAATTGCAGTAGTTAGTCCAATTGCAGGCCCTACATCGCGCATTTCAGGCTCGAATATAAAATTCTCCTGGGGTATATCTGGAAGCTGATCTATCACTATATCTTTGTACCTTTTTCCGGTTGCAACATAAATATCAGAAGGCGCAAACTCCGGCTGAAGTCTGGCAACAGCTTCTTGAAGCGTTGATTTGTCACCAATTAATTTTCCGAATTGTTTTGGAGTATTTTTCCTCGACAGAGGCCAAAGTCTTGTTCCCACTCCTCCTGCAAAAATAACTACCTTCATCCCGTTTAGAAGCAGATCGCGATCTACTTATCTTTCCTTTCTTTATTATATTTATTTAATTTCATAAGTTGTTTTCATTGCTAGAAACCTGATGCGATCGCGGCTTCTAACGGGATTCATAAATTTGTTTTGTTTTCTAGAAATTTCTCTAGATTTTTTTTGAAATTCTCATACGAGAATCTCTCAGAATTTCCTATTATATCAGCCTTATTATATAGTCTTTCATCAAATCTTTCCAATACTTTATTTAATGACTCAGGGCTTTGTTCTAGGAAAAACTCTCCCGTCACTCCTTTTAATACTATATCCAAAGCTCCTCCGCTTTTAAATGCAATAACTGGTTTTCCAAATAATTGCGCTTCTGCCATTACCAGTCCGAAATCTTCATTTCCTGGAAAAATTAAAGCTTTGCAATTTTCATAGTAATACCTAAGCTTCTCGTCTGTCAATTCTCCAAGAAATTGTATGTTCTTATTTGCTTGTTTTTTAAGAGAAACCATCATGGGTCCTCCTCCCACAATCTTAAGGGGTAATCCATTCTGGTTAAATGCCGCAACTGCTAAGTCCACTCTTTTATAGTTGCTAAATCGAGACATTCTGGATACCAAAAGAAAATAATCATTTTTTCTTTTTTTAATTTTTCTTGGCCTTTCTAACATTAAAGGAGGAAAAATTATTTCACTATCCCTATCGTAATATTTTTTAATTCTGCTTTTTACTTCAGTTGAAATCGCAATCATATGATCAGGTCTTTTCGAAGCGACGAGATCCCAATTCCTTAAGTACCTTACGGTTCCCTTGGATAAGAACTTAAAAAGTGGGCTTTTAAAGTATTCATCATATCCACTCCATAGATATCTAGTGGGAGTTAAGCAGTAGCAAATATGCATTGTTCCCGGGTTTGTAATTATTCCTTTGGCTGCCTCACTTGTTACTGAAATTACTAAATCGTAATCATCAAAGGAAAAATTTTCAAAAGCGACCGGCATAAAAATCGCCAAAAGCTCATTATATTTTCGGAGCTTTGATGCGCTCTGAAGAAATGAAGTTTTAATTTCAAAGTCATTTGCCCAAGAGCTTCCTTCAAAACTCCGGACTGAAGTAAATAAAGGTGCGTCTGGAAATATCCTATGCAGTGCTAAAAGTACCCTTTCTGCCCCACCCCATTTATTTACCCTGTCATAAACCAAGGCTACTTTCATACAATTTATGTGTTTCCTGGGCAGTTTTTTTCCACGAATATTTATTTGCCTGCGCTATACCTTTTTTAACTAACTTTTCTTTTTCCTGGGAACTTAAACTTAGAACGTATTTCATTTTGGAAAGTATATCATCACTTCTATAATGATCAAAGTAGATAATTGAATCTCCAAATATTTCGTGGTGTACGGGTATATCCGATGCCAAGACAAGGCAATTATTTTCTAATGCTTCTAAAGGAGGCAGGCTAAATCCCTCCATAAGACTTGGCCTGACTAGAGCAATGGCTCCTTTATAAAGCTCTGACAATTTTTCATCATTTACATTCTCAAGAAAGTGTACGCTTCCTGTCTTAAAATTTTTCTTGACATGATCTTTTAATTTTTTATATAGAAAATCGTTGCTTCCTACAAAAACTAAATTAAGCGATGAATCCTCCTTATGCAGTTTCCTAAAAGATTCAAGCAATAATCCTACATTTTTATGCGCAAATACATTTCCCACATAAAGAAAATAATTTTTTATACCTTCTTCTTTCCCTGCTGAACTTCTTAAATCATCTGCAGCTTCATAAATAACTTCAATTTTCGATTTGTCTGTTTTCAAAGTATCCATAATATCTTTTTTTGTAAAGTCAGATACTGCGATAATTTTTTTCGAAATTCTGGCTGCATTTGTGACAACAATTCTGTAGGCAATCACTTTAAATCCCAAAAGCCATAGGGGAAGAGTAGAAGATGCGCCACTTACATAGTGGTGGAAAATTAAATCATGAATTGTAACTATATATGGACGCCTGTAAAAAACCGGGATACTAAAATAAGGAAAATGCATTAGATCTAATTTTTCTTTTTTTATAACACGTGGGAAAAATACTTGTTCTCTTATTGAGTGCCATCTATATTCTGCATTCACTATTTTCCAATTTTTATTTTTTATTTTTTCTTCTATTTCTTTTCTGTCTTTTTTTTGAACAAACAAAACATATGAATTATTTTCATCAATTTCAGACAAATTAAAACAAAGATTTCGTATGTATCTTCCTACCCCGGTCTGCCCCCAAAGCCTTACATCAATTCCAATCTTCATACAATGTTTTTTCTTTTTGCTAAAAATAGTTTTAAGTCAACTCCAAAATACACTAACCAATTTATGAAAAAGGGATAATTTTTAGAATAATGTTTTTTATAGAAAATTTTCATTGTTGAATAAAAATATTCTAAGGACTTACTTCTTGTAGTTTTATTTGCACCTGATTTTTCCTGACTATGTTTTTTTATGCCAGAAGAAACTCCTTTTACATGCATGATTTTTACTTCAGGAACATACATTACTTTAAATCCGGCTTTTTTTACTCTGAAACATAAGTCAATGTCCTCACCATATAGAAAATATTCTTCATCAAAATACCCGATCTTTTCTAATACTGATTTTCTAATAAACATGAAAGCTCCCACTACTGAATCTACTTCATGGGTTTTTGTCATATCCCTATCTGTTAAGTGATAGAGCTTGTCATTCTTAAAAAAGAAGTACAGAAATGATGCAAGGAGAGTTGGAAAACCCCTGTGAGAAGCGGCATCAATTGAGCCATCAGTTTTTTCAACCTTGGACGACGCAATTCCAACTTCTTTATTTTTTTCCATAAAATCATAAATATATGAAAGTGTACCACTCGGAACTTCGGTATCAGGATTTAATGTCAAAATATATTGCGATTCTGATTTTCTTAATACTAAATTATGCGCTTTACCAAAACCTAAATTATCTTTATTAATTATGAAATTAAATTCTGGAAATTTATTTTTTGCTTTTTCTGCACTTCCATCAGATGAAGCATTATCCACAACATAAACTTCAAAATCAATTTCTTGTTTTACTTTTCTTAAACTTTCCAAACAGCTTATTAGATACTCACCCGCATTATAATTAACAATTGAAATTGTAAGTTTTTTCATTAATTTAAGCTTTCATAAACTCTATCAAGTTTTTCAGAAATATTTTTCCAATCAAAGTTTTTTTCTATAAACTTTCTTCCGTTTCTGGAAATCTTTTCATATAAATAATCATCAGTTAAAAGTAATGAAGTTTTGTTTGAAAACTCCTCAGGCTTATCGCTAATTATTATCTCCTCATTTTCAGTCGCATTAATCCCCTCATTTCCAAGCTTTGTAGTCACTACTGGAGTACCGCACGACATAGATTCTAAAATTTTAAAATTAGTTCCTCCTCCTACCCTAATTGGACTAAGTAAAATATCGGCTTCTTGAAAAATTTTTTCAGTTTCGTTAGAAGCATTTTCGTCAAAAACAATTGAACCATCTTTAAGACTTTTAATAGATTCTGGAATCTTCTTTCCAACTACCCAAAGAACTGCATTAGGATTATTTTTTACAACCTTTGGCCAAATATTTTTTATAATATAAACTATTGAATCTTTATTTTGAATCCATTTAAAATCTCCGATAAATAAAACTTTTTTATTTTCTTTGTCTTTAATTATTTTTTTCATTTTAAATTTATCTACATCAACTCCGTTTGGTATTACATCAACTTTTCTTCCCATTAAAGAGGCTTCAATTTCAGAGACAGCGATAAGTCTTGTGGCTTTTTTCCAGCATACTCTCTCTGCTCTCTTTAGCTTCATTATATCCAGATATAAAAGCGGGCGCCCGAAAATTAAACTTTTCTTAACAAATTTTTCATAAACCTCATACTCTATATTATGCTCTGCTAAAACTACAGGTAAATCTGTCTTAGGCAAATTTTGCATTACATAAAAAGTCTCTACGTGAATAAGATCAAATTCTTCCTCACTTATCAGTTTTGAAATTATTTTTTTCATTTCTAGACTCTTATGTCCAGTTATAAGGAACGGGTCTAAGGAAAAACCGGTTTTAAGTATATTTCTTGCACTCCACTGTTTTTTTCGCTCAACTGTATAAACTTTTTCACAAATCTTACCTACTTCATCAATATCTTTTTGAGATTGTGTATCTCTTTTCTCGCAAACTAAAGTTATCGAATGTTTTTCGGACAGATTTTTTATTAAATTATAAAGCCGGATTTGACCGCCGGAAAAAAGAGGAAAAGGCAGATATGACGAAACAATTAATATTTTCATGGGCTTTTTCTTAAATCAAAAATTATATATTCAGAAGTTTCTTCTAAAACTACATAGTCCTTTTTAAAATAATCGTCTGCAGGTTTTGGATTTGCAATCACTAGATAATCAGCTCCCAAATCTTTAACCATTATATTTAAATCATCCTGATAACTAGACCAGCCTTTTCTTTTTGTTTGGTATAAAAATGATGTATCACCTTCATAATTTGCTATAACTAAACTATCCTTAGGCGTTAACTTATCAACTGCATTACCCGCTGTAATAATTGCTCGATTATTTATATTAAAATAATCTCTTACCTGATACCAGCTAAACATAAATGCAAAACCTAAAACTCCTATAAAAACTGTTGGGGCCAGATATTTGTTCGCCAAATTTTTTCCGAGTGTTAATAAAAAGTCTCCTCCAAGTCCAGCAAAAATACATAGAGTTGGAAGAATAAGAATTTGATAATAATCGTGCTGGATGTTTCCCCTAGCGATTACAGTTACATATAGAATTGAAGAAACAAGAAATGAATAAAAGAATAAATAACTGGTTTTTGTTTTTGCAACTAAACCAAGCACTACCAAGAATACACCCCAATATCCCAAGATTAGTTTTGAAATTCTTTCAGCAAATATCCAATTAAAAAAGGCTCCCTTAAAGCGCATTCCGCCTTCATTAAAAAGCCAATTAGAACTAGGAATTCCTTCCGGGAATTGTGTCATCCATTGCCTCCAGCCAATCATTGGAAAAAGAGAAGCTGTACCAAACACCCAGAGATAAGGATTTAGAAACATTTTTAATCCAAACGCTTGATATGCTAAATAAATCATCGGTAGTGTAAAAAAAGCTGCAAAAGGTTTTAGTAAAAATGATACTCCTGTAAATAAGATTGATAAAGAATAAAATATTATTTTTTTATATTTCATTTTTTCCGACAGCCATAAATCGAAAAAATAAATCCCTGCAAGAATTGTCGCTGCGGTTGAAGTATCCGGCAAAATAGTTCTACCGTAATAAATACTGAATGGAAGAGCTGCAAAAACAAAAGCTCCAATAAGCCCCGCTCTTTCATTTTGGTGTTTTTTAAGAATTAAATATATTAAGAGAACTGTTAAAAGAGAAGCAAAAATAGTAATCAATCTTCCCCATTGCTCTAATGATAAAACAGGAAGCAACTTATAAAATCCTCCTTGGAACAAATTATAAATTGGAAATTCTACAAACCTGTATCCTTCTGGGTTATTTAGGCCAGATGGAACATTGGATAGATCGTGGTATTTAGGACGAAGTAAATTAAATCCATCTTGGACAAAAATTCTTGAGACTGATGACGTATCTGCCTGCCTCCAGGAATGCCAATCAGCAATCGGGCTATTAAATCTATAAAGTCTTAAGACAAACCCCAGAATAAGTATACCTACAAGAAGCCCCAGATGAATTCTTTTCATTAAGTTCATTTTAATTTATCCCTAGGGCATTATCAAATCAGGAGGAGGACCAAACGGTCTTTCTATCTCGATCACATTCCCACTATCGGTAAATCTAAATACCGGGTGAGATAACGATAACCCAGCGGTATTAAGCGCAGCCTCATCAGAGGAATGAATAAACACTCTAGCATCGTCATTTTTAAATGCAAACCAAACAGCCTCTGAAAGACCAACCGGGAATACCCAGGCTTGACCATCTTTTGTAGGAACATTAACAAAATGGAACTGAGTATCTTTTTGCGACCAATATGATGTGTATTGTGACTCCATAGAAATAAAGAATCTCTTAGTTTTATTTCCTGCCTCATGCCAATTAAATAACGTACTTTGAATTTGAATTATGTGAAATAGTGCAAATACTAAAATGGCAACAGTTGTAAAACCAATAGCGATTTCCTTACCGCTTTCTTCTAAATATCCATAAACTTTTTTAAGAATTATTACGAGAATAAATACAACTCCCATCGTTGATAGGTAGCTATATCGTGAGGTCATATTACCAAGCCCCAGGAATGGTAGAAGTGAAATTACAAAAAAGATAAATCCAAATACAATTATTCTTTTCTCCCAACTGCTAAATCTATGTGCGAATAATTTATAGATGACCCAGCAAATTAAAGCAGGAATAGGAACAGCAATTAAAGAAATAATAATATTCTCTCTGGCAAAATTTCTAAGAGACTCATATAGCGGGAATGACATCGGACCCAAAACACCCAATGAAAAATAACCAAATACATTTCCGATTAAATTAAATGGAAGGTTAATTGGATCATAACTATAATCTCCGCTAAACCAATGACTCTTAGAAACCACACGTAGCACTAAATATCCTAGAATTGGAATCCATAGAATTAAATAATCGAATTTTCTTAGAAGACTTTTAATGCTTCCCATAAATCCATCCTTAAATATCTTGTATGCAAAAATAAGAAGTGGAGCTACAACTCCTAACTCATGGAAAATCAGAGCAAAACAAATAGAAATCAGGGAACCAATTAAGTAATAAATTTTCTTTTTTTCTTCCCAATGAATGAACAAAAGAATTGCTAATAATGAAAATACAGCGTTAAATAAATGCCCAATTGAAGAAATCCAAAATACATTTTCCAAAGGACCGCTTAGAATTAAGAATGTAAATGCGGCAAGTGCTGCTAGCTTAACTCCTCCAAATATTTTTCTTGCAATTAAGAAAAATAATGATGCTGCCATAAAATGCAAAACTAAGGATGAAAAATGATAAACAACTTGGTTAAGCCAGAATATTTGATACATAAGATAGAAATATATCTTCATCCCTGGTCTATAAAAGAATCCATCTGAATTAACAAAATAATTAACAAATAAATTTGGCGCAGAACAGTTACCACAGTCTGCTGCCCATTTAAGCCATGTGAAATCATCAGCAACGAAATAATTTCCAATCATTGGAGCAAACAAAACAAGACAGAATACAAATAGATATGCTATCACTGCGTAACTCGAGGTCAGTGATTTTTTTATTTCATTTAAGAGCGTGAATGAATGTCTTCGATACATTTCAAGTGTTGCAATTGAAATTCCAACTAAGATCCAGAGTATGAATGCTATTTTAGAAGCCTCAAAAACATCAATAAGTGTCGCATTCAAGAACAGTCCTATTATTCCTGCTGATAAACCAAGAATAAAGCTTTTTGCTAGAGGTGAATCGATATCAGGATATATTTTCTTTGTATAAATTCCTAGAATTAAGAATAAAAGTAAAAATGAGATAAACCCTAAGAGCCCTGTCTCACCAAGTATTCTTAAGTAATTATTGTCTACCGCTAAACTTACTGATCCATAACCGCTTCCAACAAGTAAATTTCTCTTAAATGCTTCAATTGCTCTTGGCCATTCTCCTTGAAATCTAGTAGTAAACGACAAATCATAGGCTGAAGCTCTTTTAACAATAAAATTTCCCCTAAGAACTAGCGCTGAAGAAGATGACCCAGCATTGGATGGAAGTTCTATAAAAAAACTATTTGCTCTCTTTACAACCGGTGATAAATAAAGATTTGTGTATCCTGTACCTTGAGGCAAATTTTCCCCAGTTGAAATATTTACTGCTGTTAAGATCGGCACTTCTTGGGGAATAAATCTATAGGGAAGAATTATCGCATCCTCTGAATCAACTTCTTCTTTCTGGCTGGCTCTAATTGCATCCGCAAGCTCTACTTGGTCTTTTACTGTTCTTTGAAGAACGATTTTATCCTTAAAATATTCTTTTGGGACAAATCTAACATGCCCAATTGATTCACCTGTCGCAGCGTCTACTAATACATCAGCCTCCGAAACTGTACTTTTAAATCGATCAAAAAGAGACGACTGAAGAGTTATAAAAAGAACTCCTCCGATTAGGGCAACTGGAATTAAAGCTAAAAGTAATTTCTTTTTTTGAAATAATAGTACAAAACCTAAGGAAATAAATAATACAAAGAAGGATACTCGAGAAACAGTCATCAGAAGAAGAGCGACCCCAGCTAGAGAAATAACAACAACTAGTATTCGTACAAACCAATTCTTAAGCCCAAATGCAAGACTCACGAGAATTGGAATTACCAAAACCAGATATGCAGCCAAATCATAATGCCCTGCAAAAGTTGAAGGAACCCGAGATAATTCTGATAGCGTGATCGGAGTTCCCTTCGCAAACTCCTCGTTCATAGTTAAGAATGCAGGAAAACCTAAGTATTTTTGACCAAACCCATAAAAAATAACCGCTACTAAAGTAATAATCATAACCGACACAACGTATGGCAAATATTTCCTGTCTTTCATTCCGTGGTAACCTATGAAAAACAAGCTCATGTATTCGATGTGACGCACCAAACTCAAGAAAGCGACATTTGCAAAAGCGTTTGAGACAGTGGGAAAAATAAGAAGAATTCCATGAATCGTAGCTACAGCTCCAATAACCCAAAAAATTAAGATAGGAATAGTTAGCGGAGTTTTTAAGGTAATTTTCTTTCTTACGAGTAAGGTTAGCCACGAAAGAATTACGAAAAATACTAAAAAGTCCTCAACTCTTATATAAACCCATGTATTTTGAATATCTAAAAGGGGTAGTTTTGGGTAAAGCGGAATAAAAATTAACAAAAAGAGACTCTCAAGAAATAAAATATTTTCCCAAGTCCATTTAAAAAATTTTTTAGTCCTGTTATTTAAAAAGTTCGAGAGCTTGGCCATAAGTACTTATGTAATAACTATTATTAGTGATCTTGCCTAATAAGTAAACACTTTTTGCTTTAGTAAAAAGAACCGCTCTAACTATTCTATAGCTAATCTTACTTTTATGTTTCTTATAAAAGTAAAGAATGCCTTTATATATATTTACTATCGCAAATGTCCTACTACTGCTTCCCTGTTCTTTATGCATCACCAAAACGTCCGGGAAAAAATAGGTATCAAGTCCAGTCTTTTTCGCTCTGTACGAGATCTCCATATCCTCCATGTACATGAAGATGTTTTTATCAAATCCGCCAATCCGCTCATAAACACTCCTGGAAATCATAAGGCACGCTCCAGCTACCCAGTCAACTTTAGTTATCTTTTTTGGGCTACTTTTTAATAATCCTAATTTTTCTCCCCCAAAAATAAGGAGAAAAAAATTAAAAAGATTATAAAATTTTCCAGCAGAAGGCTGTGGGGATTTATCATAATTAGATAGTTTTCCGCCAATTATTCCAGCTTTCGGATTTTCTTTCAAAAAATCCACCATCTTAAGAAAGCCCTTATCTCCAACTTTTGTATCAGAATTTAGAAACAATATATAATCACCCTTAGAGTTTTCTGCTCCTAAATTACATCCCCTTCCAAAACCCAAATTTTCTTTGCTTTTTATGAGTTTTATGTGACTTTTACTTGAGAGGTATTTCTCAATTCCCTTAACAACTTCCTCGCGTGATGCATTATCAACAACTACAATCTCGACGACCTCATCCTTAAGTTCTTGAGCGAACTGCTCCCTGAGTGAATCTAAGCATTCGATGATCAAATCCAGCGTGTTATAGCTTAATATTACAATTGAAAGTGTCATTATCTAAACCAAGCAGCTCTACCTAATTTATATTGAGGGTCTTTCAAGCCTCTTTCTCCAATTTCTTTTGCAGGAACTCCGCCTACTATTTTATACTCCGGGACATCTTTTGTAACTACCGCACCAGCGCCTACCACCGCGCCTTTTCCGATTTTGACCCCAGGAAGAATTATTGCGCGGGGCCCGATAAAAACATGATCTCCTATTTCAACAGGGGCTGTTATCGCCTTAAATTTTTCGTCATTTATGTCGTGCTCTGAATTATAAATCATAACACCTGTTGCTATATCCACATGATTTCCAATCTTTAATTTATCTCTTCCATCAAGCACAGCCCACTCACCAATTATCGAATCATTCCCAATCTCTATTCCGCTTGAGTTATAAGTAGAAAGAGCCATATGAATCGTAGAACCGCGCCCTATTTTCATTCCAAAAACTCTATAGGAAAATCTTCTTAAATGATGACTTGGTATAAATCCAACTATCCAGATTAAAAATCCATTTACAAATTCCAGTCCGATAGCGCTTAATCTTCTATTTATTTTATCCACGTCCTACCTCCTCCAAGACAGCTAAGGTTTGTCTCGCAGACTTTTCCCAGGAAAATTTTTCAATCTGCTTTTTGCCTTTTTCTACTAATTGCTTTCTTAGGTTATCGTCATGAAGTAATTTTTTCATTTTTTCAGCTATATCCATCGTATCATTTGGATCGACATAAAGCGCTGCATCTCCTCCCACCTCAGGAAGACTTGAAATATTACTCGTGATAACAGGTGTCCCATAATTCATCGCTTCAAGAACCGGAATTCCAAAACCCTCATAAAGACTTGGAAGAATAAAAAACTCTGCATTTTTATAAAGAGATGGTAGATCTTCGTCCGATACATTTTCTAAGAAGATCACTTTATCCTTAACGTTATATTTTTCCGGAGCATTAAGTATTTCTTCATATTGCCACCCGCGTCTTCCTACGATGATCAAGCTAACATCAGTGTCAATTTTAGAAAATGCCTCAATAAGGCGTTTTATATTTTTTCTTGGTTGAAGTGTCCCTACAAACAAAATATATTTTCCGCTCACTCCAAATTTTTTGCTCAAATCTTCCATGCTTAATTTATTATTTACGCTTAAATTTCTACTAATTCCTGGGTAAATTACTTCTACTTTATCTTTCGAAACCTTGTATTCTTTGATTATATCATTCTTACTTGACTGACTAATTGTTAGAATTTTTCTTGATTTCTTAGCTGAATATTTTGTCCATTTTTTAAGCTGAATTAAATCTTTTTTCTTAAAAAGCTCTGGAAAATAGATATAAGAAACATCAAGAATTGATACTACGCTTTTTTTAGGCGCAAACAAGGGAAGATAATGAGTTGGAGTAAAAAAAACATCAACTGATCTGTTTTTTAAAAGATCAAACGAAAGAGACGTAATCGTCCACATTTTCCGAGAAGCTAAAACTCTATATTTCCATTTATCACTTGCTTTCGGTAAATCGCTGGTAGGACTCTGGGGTAAAAATATTTCATAATTATTTTCTCTATCAATATTTGATAAATTATTTAAAAGCTCAAAACAATAGACACTGCTCCCAACTCTATTTGGAAGCCCGGTATCTTTGTTATAACCAAATCTTGGAACTACCGCTTCGTAGCCATTAATTCCTATTTTCATGCTCTTTCGCTCCTTCTTATCATTCTCATACCTACTTCAATATTTTCTTTTCCGAAACTCGCTTGGAGCTTCAGAAGCATGACCCTTCCGAAATTTCCATGAATGAGGGTCATATTGCAGGATATATTACTTTTATTTTATTTGAATCAATTTTTAAAATCTCCTCTATGTCTTTTTTACTAGATTCTGAAATTGTAAAAACAATACTTGACTCCTTTTTTAACCATTTTATTTTTCTTTTTTGAGTATCGATTATTTTCCCTGCAGTTTCTTCTGGATTTTTATAAATTATTAGGTCGTATATGATTGTCGCCTTCTTCGCTTTTTTAGTAGGAGGCTCTGTCCAGTCAGATGTAATAAAAATATCAATGTCTCCGATTAACCATTCCACAGGAAGGATGTGCAATCTGTTCCAGAGCTGGTCTAGTAAAATTGGCGGGAACTTAAATGTTTTAATTGTAACTCTCGGGCTACTCTGAATATTAAATAGAGAAAGATCCAAATCCCGTCTTAAAGAAGAAAAAAACAATACGTACTCATTGTTCTTATCTTCTTTAAGTAAGTTTTCAACTAAATTTATCAGGTAATTTGAAACACCAGTTTTTGAATAAACAACCTGACTGACATCAATTCCAATTCTCATTTATTTATTATGACGGAGTTTTATTAAATTTAAAATGACTGCAAATGAAAAGAATAAAAATGCGAACCAAACAAGTCTTTGCGCCGTAAAAAACACCCACTGAGAAAAAAGAGGAACAGATATTCCGATGCATATCAAGCCTGCAATAGCAAAATACCTTGGATCTCTTTTGATTAAGAGCAGTAAAAAAACGGCAATAAACAGTAAATCCTGCGGTTTAAAATCCATTTGAATCTAGCTGGAATATTTTAAGAGAATTTTAGAATCGTTTTCATTTTTGCTGTTTATGTTAAGAACTAAATCTGCAATTAACCCTGTAAACCCTGCCTGAAGACCAGAAATAATTAGAAGCATTCCAAGGAAAAGTAATGGACGTCTTCCTATTGACTCTCCCTGAAAATGAATAAATGAAAGATAAAGGAGGATTATTAATCCAAGAAAAACTAAAGCTCCTCCAAAAAATCCGAAGAAATGAAGCGGGCGCTTACTGTATTTGCTTAAAAAAACCATTGTCATCATATCTGGCATTTGAGTAAGAACTTTTATAGCACCGTATTTACTCTTTCCCCATTTTCTTACATCATGAACAACAGGAACCTCTGTGACACGAAACCCTTCCTGCGCTACTAAAAGCGGTATGAATCTGTGCATTCCACCATATAAATTTACAGATTTCGCAGCTTCACTAATATATAATTTCAAACCACAATTATAGTCATGAAGTCTAACTCCCCAGAAAGTTGAAGCGACTAAATTAAAGACCTTTGAAAAAATAATTTTCGCAAGCGAATCTTTTCTGTCTTTTCTCCAGCCAGAAACCATATCAAATCCTTCTTTATGTTTTTCAATTAGCTTGTGGACCTCTGACGGCTTGTCCTGAAGATCAGCGTCCATTGTAACGATCAGATCCCCTTTAGCTTTTTGAAATCCAAAAGTTAATGCTTCTGCCTTTCCATGATTTCTCCTAAATGAATAGATTCTGACATTTGAGTCTTTTTTTTCTAGATCTTTAATAAGTTCAAGTGTTTTATCCTGTGAACCATCATCAATAAAAATTATTTCGTATTCTTTAGATAAAATTTTTGCGTGCTTTAATAACTCTTCGTAAAAATGAAGAACACTTTCCTCTTCGTTAAAAACTGGTACTACATAACTAATCATAATTTTTGGAGTTTCAAACCTAATTTTATCATTTCCTGTCTCTTTTTGCTAAATTTATAATTAAGAAAAGAATAATTACCACAAAAGCTGACAGACTCACTATAATCCCTTTATTAACCCAATCTTGAGGTTTGTAGTAGACTTTTAGGTTATAGTTGCCATCTCTGGGTAGGATAAAACTATTGATTTTATTTTTATATACAGCGCTACCAATCACCATATCCCCGTCTACCGCAACCCAACCAGGGTCATAATTTTCAGAAAAAATTACCGAATCTCCTCTTCTGCCTCCTTCAATATTAATTCTGTATTCAACAGGATTAATGTACTGATATTTTATTTTTGCATCGATATTTTCAGAACCAGAATTAAAAATATAAAAACGGCTTTTTGGCTGCTTAACCTCAAATAAAACTAATTTCCCGAATTTACTTTTTTCTTCTAAAAAACTCGATTTTCTAAGACTATTAATAGTATTTTCGTATAAAACGATATCAGGATTTCCATCATTCACAAAAATCTGGTTATTAATATCATCTGGTACCACTATATATTTAACTGAAGAAAGATCCACCAATCTCCTATCTAAACTGACCTGGTTAACTAGTTTTTTGTTGTCATAAATTTCATACAATGCGCGGGCAGGAATAATTGGATTCGTAGGTGAGTAATAGGAATAAGGAGTAAAATTTGGAACCCAAAGAGTTCGATAATAATCTTTATCTTTAATCAGATAATTTGCCAGATCAACATAGTTCCCGGGGATACTCCTAGAAGTAAATGTCCCCGTTAAGCCTCCCGTAAACGTCTGGTGAATCAATAAACCCCAAATTACAATAAAAATTAATATTAAAATTTCTTGATTTAAGGGTTTTGACTTAATCTTTATTAGCTTTGAAAGTAGGAAAATACTATATGGTATAAGAACTGAATAAGCGACAGCTATTAAGCCATACCATTTTGTAGGATCTCGAAACATCAGAAATCCTGGGATATTGTTAAACAACCATAGGTATATGTTTCCAAACGGAGCCGTAGAACCCTTAGCCAGAAAAATACCTAAGATCCCGATAGCTAAAAATGTTAGAACAATTCTCTTCTCAAGTAAATTTCTGGTGTTAAGTAAAATTAAGCTCAAAAATCCAATCAGGGGAATTAGCAAAAATTCCGGACGCATAAAGTGTGTTTTTCCAAAAATATTTTCAGGCCAATTAGGATGAAGCAGTGAAATTGTGTTCTCTAATCGAGCAAAACTTAAATAATCAACCATACCTTGATTTGTATAAGATTCTCCTAAATTACTTAAAGGATTTTGCCCTGTAAGAACGAATGGAACAATCCAAAAGAAATTTAAAAACACAATTACAATTCCAGGAACTATCAAAAATGAAACTAGAGTTTCTTTTAAGCTTTTAAAGAAATTATTGCTCAAAAGAAAAATAATGTAATAAATACCTACTATAAATAATGATATGTAACCAATTCTGGGATCGATCATCAACTGAACAGAATATAAAATCCCAGCGACAATTGAGATAGCTATAATCTGTTTTGAAGCTAAGTTTTTTAAAATGTTCGCAAAACCAAACAAAACTAGTGGGATTAGTGAGTATGCTACCCCAACACCTATTTGACCGCCTCCAATCGTCATTAGAATATATGTATTTGTTGTAAATATCAGAACAGACAATGCGGCAAGTGCATTGTTATTTATAATTATTTTTTTAAAAAAAACGAATGATCCGATAAGCGAGAGCAATAAAAATGGAAAATACCAAACAATTTTTTCCGAAATATTCCATTCAAATCCTGCCAGTTTTAAAAGAATTGCCGGAGCAAGTTGCGCATATGTGCTTAAGGGAAGCAAAAACGTTATATTATTACCCATTCCATTAGAAAAATTAGCATCCCATGCATAAAAATAAAGCGGAGAAGAAGAGATAGCTTGGGGAAATTTAAAAGTCCAATCGCCCGTTGATAAAGATTCCAATGAAAACCAGGATCTAAAAATAAATATTACTAATAAAGTAATAATTAGCACTACTATTTTCCCAATTCTACTCATATCAGATCAGGACTTAAAGAAATATTCCCGACTAAGTTCATTATATTTCTTTTTTTTAAAAATAAAGTAATCAATTATTATACTTTTTTTATATAAAGGATATAAGGGATGCTGAGAACCTTTAATTCTGAATGCAGCTTTTTTTCTTCGCTTATATATTTGAGGAAGTAGGACGATAAGAGAAAAATAAGCCTTAATTACTGCCAATGCATTAAGCGGCAACCTATCATTAACTAAATAATACCAAAAAGCCACTGAATCTAAGATAACCCTAAAAGGCAGATATCGAAGCAACTGAAGCAACGTATAATTTTTAAAAATCAAAATAATGTGATTTCTGTGATGTAGGAATACTTTTTTGGGTGACTTATTTCCAAAAGTACCCGAGCCATAGTGATATACAACAGATTTTGGAATATATACTAATCTATACCCAAAATAACTCATCCTCCAACATAAATCCACCTCTTCACCATAAAGAAAAAACATTTCATCGAGTAACCCGACTTTTTTTATTACATCAATTTTTGTTATCAAACAATTTCCAGACGTCCAAGCTACATCAACAATATCATCATATTGCCCGCGATCTTTTTCAATTGAAAAAAATATTCTTCCCCTGCAAAATGGATATCCAAAAACATCCATATATCCACCACCCGCACCTGCATATTCAAACATAGACTTATCCCTCATGGACTTTATTTTTGGTTGACATGCACCCACATCTGGATGCTCTTCCATATATTTAATAATCGGATTAAGCCAATTTTTAGTCACTAGTGTATCGTCATTTAAAAGAACAACATATCCTTTTTTTATTCTTTTTAAAGCATAATTACATCCACTCGCAAAACCTCTGTTATTTTTTAAACGATAAAAAGTTAGCTTCTTATTATTCTTGTATTCGTTATAAAATTTTTCATATGCCGATTTTTCAGAGTTATTATCTACGAGGTATATGTGAATATTTTTATAATTTGAGGTAAGTACTGTATCTATACATTTACCAATGAATTTAAATTGATTTGTAGTAATTATGACTACGCTAACAAGAGGGTCTCTCCTTGATGACTTCATATCAACTTCTTCTTCCAAGTAACAGGGGTATTTTTATGGACCAATTCTAAGTTGTCTAAATATTTAAACTCCTGTGGGCCTTTTTGCCTAGCCCAATTAACCATTCTCCCAATGCCCTCCTCCAAAGTAACTCTTTGCTTAAATCCTAAGAGCTTTTCTGCTTTATCGACTGTACACCATGCATAACTTACTTCTTGCGGTCTAAGAGGAATGTATTTCGGTGTTAGATATTTTGGGATTTTGCGATCTGGATAAAAAGCTTTCAATACGGCCTTTGAAAGCTGATTAATGCTAACTTCATCCTTAGGTCCTATATTAATAATTTCTCCGTTGCATCTTGGGCTGAATCCTGCTTTTACAAAATATGGAACTAAATCATCGATATGAGTAAATGATCTTTTTTGCCTGCCGCTTCCGTAAATATAATAATGCTTATCTAAAAGCAATCTGTTTATAAATATTGCTACCACATTCCGATATGGATCAGCTAAATTCTGTCTTTCTCCATAGACATTATGCGGCCTAATGATTGTATACTTAAAACCATACACTTTACTTAAAACCTCAGTTGCATTTTCCATTGCAGCTTTTGCAATACCATATATATCATCAGGTCTTCTAGGCATATCTTCAGAAAAAGGAGGCTTCTGAGACCCGTAGACACTCATTGAGCTTGTCAGTATGACTTTTTCAAGTCCATTTTTAATAGAAGGAATTAAAACATTTAAATATGCGTTATAATTTCTCTGCGTTGAAGATAGCGGAGTAAACTGACTTCTTCCCTCTGCAGCATCTGCAGCCAAATGAAAAACATATTGTGGTTTTATTTTGTCAATATATTTCTCAACATCTTTCTCCAAACGAAGGTCTAAATTTGTAAATTTACTTTTTGGATTTATGTTCTCCAGGTAACCACCAGATAAATCATCAACTGAAAATACTTCATGCCCTAAGTCTATTAATGAATCTACGAGATGACTTCCGATAAACCCTGCAGCTCCTGTAACTAAAATTTTTTTCTTTTTCATAATTTTTAATTAATAGTACCTATAAAACTCTTTGTAATATTTTTAAATATAAATTTTTCTTCGTCGTACTCTAATGCAACCACTACATCTTTTGAAAGATTATTTACTCTAAGCGTCTCCTCAAGTTTATTTTTATTCGTAAAATATCCATAGCTATTGTCTCCAATTTTCTTATATCCTTCATCTAATAATCCCCATAGGAAAAAGTCTGCAAAAAATGGTCCCCACTCTTTTTCATTTCCCCGAGCGTAGGTTGCCAAAAATATCATTCCAGGTCCAGATGAAAACGGAAGGACATTTTCATTAGGTATTCCAAACTCACCATTTCTGTAACAGACTTTTTTACATTTAATGTAAAAAATTGTATTTCTGGAAAGAGATGGATTTTCCTCATGTAAACTTTTCAACAAGGTTTTCCTAGCAATCCCACCATGAACTTTATCGCTTACGGATAATCTAATCTCTTGTAAAGAAGTTATAATCAGCAGGGCAAAAACAACAATCACTGAAGTCTTCTTTATATAGTCAAGAATCCTTAATTTACTTCTAGAAACATACACGCTATGAATAAAAATTGCAAGGAAGCAAAATACCGGAAAGCTTGCGAAATAAAGATATCTGGGTTCTAAAACGCTAATGTGTCTACCTACAAAAGATAGCATGAACGCGTTAGATCCGATCCAGGCGAGGAAAAAAATTATATAATTCGCAATATCTTTTGGCTTAAATAACCATAACCATAAAGCTAAAACACTGATTATTAATCCGAAAATATAAAAAAATGCTGCATCCATGAGAGGAGCTTGACTAGTAAAATATGTATATCCTGGATATGCTTGGTGTGCGTGGTTTATAAGAAATATTACTATTCGCTCAGAATATATTAAATTCTGCACAATAAACTTGATTGGAATTGTCAAAAGATTATATTCTGCGCCACTACCGGTAATCTGCTGACTAGCGGGTAATATTGCCGTATTCAGGCTTTGAGCAAATATTCTTATTAGAAAAGTTATAAAAACTCCAATTATTAAATAAATGAAAGATTTCGAGTTTGACTTATTAATTTTTGATTTTCCAAAAGTTAGAAGATAAACAACAAAAAGCGGAATAATAATAAAACCTTCTTCTCTAAAACAAATCGAAATAAAGAATATTAATATTAAAATTACAGAATTCTTTGCTGTTATAATTTTTTCTTTTATGTGCGCCAAATATATAAAAAATAAGAGCATGAAAAGCATCGCCATGTCGGTTGAGTTAAATATTGCTAAATGCGTAAACGCCTGCTGCGCACGACCGTTCAGTAAAAATAAAAAAGAACAAAGAAGCGCAATTGATTTCTTAGTTGATAATTGTAAAGCTAAAGTATAAACCAATACAGAATTTAAGGAGTGAATTACAAGTTGAATTAAATAATAGAATTGTGCTTGATAACCAAAAACTTCATATAAAAATTTCCATAGAATTGAGCCAAGCGGAATGAAATGCGTTCCTTTGCTCGCGAAAAAACTCCACCAGGGAAGAGTATAGGAATTAATTGTGTCTGCGAATCCTCCCCACTCATCTTGCTCAAAATAAGCATTTAGAAGACCATGAGTGGCAAGAAATAGGATTACAAAAAAAACCAAAAATAAAAAGACGAAATTTTTTAATAAATACTTCACTTAATGATATAGAAATTCTACTAAAGACTTTCTTTTTTTAGATGAATTACTAAGAGCTCTAATATTTATGTTTTTATCATTGTCATTTATATCCAGTAAATAATTTCCTATTGCTAGATAGTCTATCTTTGACTGAAGGAAAGCATCTAAAGCATCCTCGGGAGTACATACAATGGGCTCCTCATGCATGTTGAAGCTCGTATTTACAAGCGTTGGGATACCAGTTATTTTAAAATATTCGTTAAGAATTTTATAGTAACTTTCATTGTCTTTTCTGTTTATAATTTGGGGACGTGCTGTGCCATCAACATGAACACATGCAGGACTTGTCTTAATCATATAGGGAGTGCATTCGAATGTAATTGTCATGAATTTTGAAGAGTACAGTGCACCCTCCAAATTCTTATAACATTTGGAGGCATATTCCGCAAGAGTAACAGGAGCAAAAGGCATAAACTCTGTTCTTTTTAATCTCTTATTAAGCCAGTCGTTGATAGATTTATCTTTCGCTTCATATAAAATGGATCTGTTACCAAGTGCTCGCGGACCATATTCCATTCTTCCGGAAAATCTAGCGATTACTTTTTTTTCTACAAGCAGCTTAGCAATTTTCTTCTCGATATTTTTTTCTTTTTTAAAGCTTAACTTATGTTTCTTTAGAACTTTTTCAATTTCCTTATCGGTATAATCAGGTCCGAAATATACTGTTTCCGGTTTTTTAATCTTTTCTTTATTTAAATGCGCTATGTGAAGTGCAGCTCCAAGCGCTAACCCATCATCCCCCATTGCTTGATGGATGTGTATCTCATCAATTTCTTCCATTTCATGAATTTTTTGATTCACCTTTACATTAGCTGCAACTCCACCAGCTATAGCAATCTTCTTAACTCCCGTCTTTTTTACAGCATAATTCACTAATTCAACGACGCACTCCTCAAGTCTTCTCTGAAAAGCCGCAGAGATATCCTCCCTTGAATACTTTTCCAGCTCTTTTGGGAGTTTCTTATTATTAAAATAGAAAGCGAGAATACTCAAATACTTCTTATGATTAAAAATAACTTTATCCTTCTTAACACTCATCATTTTTCTTACAAAATCATCAACCACTTTAGGATCTCCATAAGCAGCTAATCCCGTAATTTTTCCTGGATGTCTATGCCTATTAAAGCCTAGGACTTCGGTAACTAACTCATAAAATTTACCCATTGAATTAGGCAACTTATTCTCTACAATTTTTTCCCATTTATCATCTATTACCCTATATATGGACACTGTTTGATCAAAACCTGAACCTTCATTTGCCATAACTAAGCAATCATTCCAGCCAGACGTATAATATGCTGAGTGCAGATGGGCCATGTGATGATGATCAAGATAAACTTTTCCCTTAAAGCCTTTTAGGTGCATTTCAACTCTTTTCCTTGAGTAAACATATCTATAAAGGTAGGTAAGAATTCCTGGTGAAATTAAAATTTCACCTACAATTAACGAGGGCTTTTTAAGCCAAATTAAATACTTTCCCCTTGTAGATGATATGGGCCAAATATTTTCTTTAAAATTAAGATAAATAGATTTAGGAAAAGGATCCTCAACGTATACAATCGCATCAAGTTCATCTGGCGTTATCTTGGTGTAGCTTAAAAAGTTTTTAAGAGCGCCGATCGGCGCATTTCTGTCCATTTTTATTCTGGAAAACCTTTCATTAGATGCAGCGTATAAAACAGTACCATTCTCCACATATGCTACTGAGGTGTCATGAGTTCTTATGTGTATTCCGAGAATTTTCATATGCTTTGATATAACTTGTAATGTTTTTCAGCTATTACATCCCAAAACCTTTCTTGAGTTACATTATTTAGGGACTTATTTATACTATGAATAGTTTTTTTATCATTTAATATTCGTTCGAGCTGAGTTGCAAAAGAATTATGATCAGAGATATCAAAAGCTAGTCCAATATTATTTGATTTTACTTCTTCTGAAATGGGCTTCACATCCGCAACTATTAATGGTTTTTTATATGCCAAAGTCATCGCAAGTGCTCCGCTAGAATTATATGAAAAAACTGCAGGAATTATACAAACCTTGGCTAGTCTATATAACTCATCTAACTCATCTCCATTAACAAATCCAGTAATCAAAACTGATTTTGAGATTTTGCTTGTTTTAATCAATGCTTCTATCTTTTTCTTATAATAAGCGAATTCCGGGAGAACATCCCCAGCTAAGACTAATAAAAAATCTTTTGACTTAGTGTTTTCTATAAAATACTTATATTCCTTTATCAGGTAGTCATATCCTTTTCTTGGAGAAAAATATCCAAATATAAGAATTAATTTTTTATTCTTAAGAACTGGATGCTTCCTTAATACCTCCATACTCTTTGGTAGCTTATCAGGATCCTTAATTCTTCGTATACCGTGCGCGATTGTAAATACTTTTTTTGGATCACATTTATATTCATCTACAAGTCTTGTTCTTAAGATTTCAGTATGAGCAGTAACAGCGCTAGAAAATATACCAATTAATCTAAAGACATAAAAAAGAAAAACTTTGCCCAAAAATTTATTTAAAATATTATTTGCTAACCCAAAACTTTCTAAAAAGTTAGCGTTAATCTGATTTTTAGAAACGATTAAATGACAGGTAACAAAAACCTTGAATCCAAATAATCTTAAGAGTCCAATTAACCAGGGGAAAATTAGCGCAGATCCGATTCCTCCATAGGTTTTAAATTCGTGCTGAAAGTGAATCACGTTTGGTTTTATTTTAAACACATATATTAAGATCGGTATGAAGAATAAGACTCCCTTATTCCACACTAAATCTACCTTAGGTGTTTTGCCATCTAAAACAGGCTCATTTTTTCTACCACACAAATACAGCTCGTCCCTTTTTTTCATAACTTGTAAAAATCCTTGACTTAGATCTCTTGTGTAATTGGAGTCTGGAAGAAAGTTAGCGATAAATATGAACCTCATTAAATTCTGTTCTCCTTAATGTAGTTTAAAACTCTCAAGAACCCTTCCTCGTTGGAAATTTTAGGCTTCCACCCAATTTCAATTACTTTCTTCGTATCAGCATAACGATTAGTAACTCCAACAGGTTTATTAAGAATTGGCTGGACCCTAGGGTTATAACCTTCTATTTTTGATAGTAAATTAATTACTTCCAAAAAAGTTGTTAGCTTTCCGCTACCAATATTTACTGCAGTGCCATCGTTTATTTTTTTCATAATTTTAAAAAAAGCATCAATACAATCGTCAATATGAACAAAATCTCTTCCCTGTTTTCCGTTACCCCAAACCTTGATTGGATCTTCTCTCATAGCAATTCTTTTTGTTATTGCAGGAATTGGATAGGAAAAATCTTGATCCTCTCCATAGCCGGAAAATGGCCTTACGCAAGCGATAGGTATATTGTATTTTTTTGCCGTAATTTGACTCAAATACTCTCCTGTTAATTTACTCCATCCATAAGTCATATCAGGAACTCCCAATGACTCATCAAACTTTATAAAATCCTCTTTCAAAGCCTTTGATTTTCTTTTACCCTGCAGAACAACTGGGTATGCAGCGCTCGAACTTGCGTAAAGAACAGATTCAACATTTCTATTTTTGCGTGTTAGCCAATAAAAAAATACGGAGTCAATAGCTAAATCTTTTCCTACCAATATGGGATCCCCTTCAATCAATTCTCTACCCCCGACGATAGAAGCTAAGTGAAAAATTTTATAAAAATTTGGTAATTCTTCTTCAGCATTCTTTCTAAAAACATCAATTACATCTGCATTTATAAAATTTATTCTTTGGGATTTATTAGAATATTCAATTAAATTTCTTTTTCTAGAATTTTTTTTATAATCTTTCCCTATCCATTTTTCTGGATGAATACCTAAGGATAAATCATCAACTATCCAAATATTGCTTTCTTGAGATAACTTACGTATTAAATTTCTGCCTACAAAACCACAACCACCTGTAATTAAAACAGCTTTTTTTGACTTCATTTTATAAAATAAATTCTAATTTTTTTTAGCTTTTAAGATAATAAGATGTGAATGTCTTGGATCTAATCTTGCCATAATGCTAGATAAAAATCCTTTGAATGGGAAATAACCAACCCCGCTAACTTTTTCTATTTCAAATCCATGTGCCTTATATGCATCAATTAACCCTTTATAGGCTAATACCTTATTGTGTCCAAACTCTCCGATATCTCTCCATTTACGTGCAAATTCTGGATCTGGTGCAGGACCAGTTTCTACAGGCCCCTCAACTCTAAGCGCATATGGATTACCAATGCTTTTCCCATTTATCATAAAGGTTGTTGAAAATGCTTGATATCCAAAAACTAATGAAATAATGTTTGGCCATGACGCTAAATTATCAGTTGCAACAACAACATATCCCCCTTTTCTTAAAACTCTATACGTTTCAGAAATAAATAATGAAGTGTTATACAAATGTTCAATACTATAGTTACTAATAACTACATCAAAAGAATTTGAATTAAACGGGAATTTTTCATTAAGATTTGTTCTTTTTGTTTTAATACTTTTAATTTTTATAGGGAGGGCTTCTATTGCATTTACATCCTTGGTGCCAATCTTTTTTGCTATTTTTACCGTTAACTTCCCATCACCACACCCTAGATCTAAAAGTCTTACATTTGGATTTTTTTCTATAAAGGAAAGTAGGGTTTTTTCAGATTGTCTTGCCCAAGAATCATATAAATTAATAGCATATTTTCGAAACATTCTGAGATTATATCACATAAGATTTATAGCTATTAACCACTACAAATTTTAATTTTTTATTTTAGAACTTAACCTAAATCCTAATAAATCTTGTAGAAGTCCTAGAAGTAAAAGCATATATGCAAACGATGAAACTTCATCTGAAGATAAACCAAAATTAAAATAAATATTAACGACAGAAATGCAAACAATTATAAAAGACAGAAAATATGTTACCCTACTACTAATCTTATTTATTCTAATAGAAATTACCCAAAATCCTAAAAGTCCAATCACGAACCCACTAACAAAAACTTCAGTAGTAAAAATATATAAGAAAATAAAAAAGAGGCATAGACCCAAAAACAAATATCTTTTTATTTTATAACACTTAATAAAAAATCTATTTATAATTTTATATACATATTTATTTTTTTTAAAAATTTTACTAGCTTTACTCTCATTACCAAGAATTAAAAATAATATATAGAAAATAAAAGGAAGCAGGAAGATAGAAGAAGAAATTAAAATATACTTGCTGGTAAAAACTGTAAATGCTTTATCCTTTAAAAAGCTAAGCGCTGACTGATTATTAGTAAAAATTTGCGATTTTGAGTATTTGTATTTTGATATGAATCTGACATTTTCATCCTTTAAAGTTATTGCATTTACTTCATTACCATTTAAGGATTTAATTTCGAAGATGAAATCTTTACCAATGGAATCTTGAATCTCTAAAAACCCAAACGGGAAATACATTTTCGAACTCATTTGACCAGATCTATATTTATTTATATACTGCCAATCCTTAGAGTTAACTTCCTTTATTCTAAATACCAGTGTATCTTCATTATTAAAATCTACACGAGGAACATTCTCTAACTTCACAGCTACAATTCCCAGATTATTTTTCTTTGCATTAAATTTAAATATTATTTTTTGATCTTTGAGTATTTTTCCTCCAGAATTATTTGGTGCGTCTTGAACATGAGAATATTCAAGAACAGAAAAATTTTTATAGGAACCGTAAATAAAAGTTGAAAATATCCAAAACATTAAAAGCGATACGGGAATTATTACTATCCTAACTATTTTTTTCTGAAGTACTATTTTTGCTATAAGGAATATCTTTTTAAGATTTTTCATTTTTTTTGCTTAAATATAAGTACAAGAATCCCATCGATAGTAAAATTGCACTCATTAAAATACCAATATAAAAATATACCTGGGGTAAAAAATATAAAGTAAAAATAATATCTATGCTTCCATCCTTGTTTTGTACAAAAGAAGAACTTTGTATTTTATTTTTAACTTCATCTTCATCTACTGCCCATTTATTTCCATACGGATCAATTGGCAAGTGAGATTCATCAAATATTGGCTCTTTAAATAAGTATAAAATATCAGCTATATTACCAGATACCGTGTTATCATAAGTTTTATCACCTGGAAATATCTTCCACCCCGAATTAAAGGTTTCATAAAAGAATAATGATTCTTGTTTGTCTAAGTTTTTTATCTTAACTTTATATTTAACTGAATTTATCTTTTCAAAAGATACTTCTCCAGTTGAATCAATAACTTTTGGAGAGTTTTTCAACTTATATATTATATATTTACCAGATTCACTTCGAACCAACTCTCTATCTGAAATTGATCTGATTAGCTCATCATCTTGAAATTCCAAGTATTCATGGTCAAACAAATACGATTTTTTGACTTCATCTGGAATGTTTCTTGTTACCATGACATAACCTACATTAACCTGTTCGAGAAGATTTAAAAGCCTCTCGTAGTCCCTCTTTCTAATAGATTCAACAACTAAGTTGGAGATGTTACTTGGATACGATGCTGTACCGCTCAGATCATTAACTCCTGTTAGGAATTTGAATGGAGATGTTCCCACATATGCATTTTCTCCATTTTCTTCAGTTATGATAGCGTAGGAAGCAATATTTTGAGGAAATCCAATTACATTCTCAGTCTTTGGTAGCTTGCTGCCTGTCTCTTTTGCAAAATCCAAATACTCTTTTGGAAAATGAACTGTTTGATAAATATTGTTAGTTCTCCAAACTGGCCTATTAACTACTTGTTTTATTGGAATGAAATTAACAATAACCACAAGAATAACTAAAACTAAAAAAATAAGGTAAAATCTAAAAAATCTTTTTATTACAAATAAACATTGCGTAAGGAAAATTGCGTAGATAAAAATGTAACCTAGCGAAAATTTATCAATAAAATTTCTGAATACAGAAAAACCTGGAATGTTACCAAGAAATAAAAAAATGTTTTTCAATACTCCTACATTAATAGTAAAGAAATAGAGTGCAGCTAAAAATGCGATAAAGAAAAAAATGAACTTATTTTTCTCATCCATCTTTAAAACCTGTTTGTATTTAGCTAATCCGATGAATAAAACTACAACAAAAACTAAGCTGAGAGGCAGAACATAATCATAATAATTAAGGAAGACATTTTTTAATTGACCGTCGAAATCGAATAAAATCTGTCTATGATAAAAAGTTAAGAGTGGATTAATAATATTTCCAGATGCAATAGAAAGAACTGTGGGGGCAAAGCTATCTACAATTTCCTTTGAAACCGGCCTTACACCAAGACCGCCATCGCCCACATTCCTTAAAGACATCACAAATGGAAATAACCAAAATAATTGACTAGCGAAAATAGAAAAAATAAAAACTGAAGTCTTTCTTACTCTGTTCTTAAGTGGATTTTTAACAAAAATGAGGAAAATAATAAAAGCGCTAAATAATGGCAATAATAATCCTGCTATCCATACGACCGCATAAAATGCTAACGAAAGGAATATGCACCAGAGAACAACTTTAAAAACATCTTGGATCTCACCTCTGTGAAGGAAGCATAAGTAATAGTAAAAAATGATTGGCACTAAACATACCAACCAAACAGGACTTAAGAAATAAGCAAGATGACTCGCAGCAATTATAGGCGAGAATATGTAAAACACCGCCCCAACTATAGAAATTAAATATTCCTTACCGATAATTTCTCTAACTAATTTTTGAAAATAAATAAAACCTAAAATCAAAACCGCTGAAAATGATGAATAAGATAGTATGATTTTTGAATTTAATAAATTATCAAAAAACGTAGAAACAAGCAGCAATGGAATATATTGATGATTTGGAATATATAACGGGAGTGATGAAATATTATTCCAGGAAAATAAGGACAAACTTTTTAATAAGGCTGAGGGATAATAGTAATAGAATCTAGTATCATCCCCTCCTAAAAAAAGTCTACCATCAAACAAATAATAAGGAAGATATATTAGATATCCAATAATAATTAAATTGATTATTACAATAGCTGCGAAGTAAGCTTTTTTTCTCTTAAATAAGTTAATAATCCTCATAAACCAACTAGTGCTTTAGTAAAACTTGCGTAGTATTTAAATATGCTTTATCACTTTTGCCGGGTTTCCAACCGCTATCGTATTGCTTGGAATATTCTTTGTAACAATAGAACCAGCCCCAATTACCACTCTATCTCCTATTACAACGCCTGGTAACACTACTGAATGTGTACCAATCCATACATCATCTCCAATTGAAACTGGACTGGTTTCATATCCCTGCTTATCAATGGGTAATGATTTATTTTCAAATTTATGATTAAAATCAGTAATAAAACAAAAAGCAGCAATCTTTGTATTTTTTCCAATTGAAATAGATTCGTGAGCCATTATAAAAGTGTTGTCATCAACTAATGAATTTTCTCCTATAAAAATCTTTCCGCTTTCCCCACAAGTAACCCTTGTCCCCTTACCCAAAGTCGTATTATTTAATATCTTAATAGCTTGCTTTGTGCTTTGGAAAAAATGATTATTACCTCTTAAAACTACAGACTGACTGATCCTATATCCTCGAACATTGAGAATAAATATTTTGATTAGTGAACATAGTTTAGTTAAAACGTGTTTAATTATCTGAACTATTGTTTCAATGAATCCTCTCTTTTTAACTGATTTCAAAACTAAATTAAAATTTTTAATCATTTATTATTTTTATATACCCCCATTCATTTGTCTAAAAGCATTTGCAAATGAATTTTCCCATGTATTATGCTCTGCAAACTCCATCGCATTTTTTCTAAGTCTCAAGTATAACTTCTTATCTGAAAATATATTTATCACTGCATCAGCAAAACTTTTTGGATCATCATGCACTCTCAACGCTGCGCCTTTTTCCGCTACTTCAACACCCAAAGGCGGAACTTGCGAGCAAACGATAGAAATTCCAGCAGCAGCATATACGCGGATTTTACCTGCATCTGCATAATACCTTAATGACCCAGGTATATCCCTATATGGCGCTAATCCTACGGTGCAATTTCTTATAAGATCGGACATGTCTGAGCTCTTTTCAACAAAACCGTGAACATTAACAGATTTTTCAAGACCTTTTTTTTGAACAATTTTTTTAAGCCACTCAAAATCCTGTGCGGTACCTCCTATTATGTTTAATTTTGCATCCGGAAATTTTTTCATGACCAATTCCAGCGATAAAATAGCTATATCGGGACCATTCTCTTGACCTAAGGTTCCCATATAAACCATAGAGTGATTTTCAATCTTCGAGATGGGGTTTGCTTTAATTTGATCAGGATACAAACCATTTGGCACGTGTATCACCGGTGCAGACTTTTTAGAATTAAGACCCACGCTTATTCTTGCTGGCTGCATTGCCTTAGATACATCCCATATGTAATCTGCATGCATTGCGCAAAATCGATCTAAAAATAAATAAATATTATTAAAAATCTTACCAGGATATCTATTCGGGGAATAATCAGAAACATAATAAACAACTTTCTTAACTCGTCCAATTTTTCGCAAAAATATTGCCGCAATCGTATTGATACTCTCCAGACAAATGCAATAATCAAAAGTTGTTTTGTCCCTGAATGACCAATCAATCACTGATAAAAAATCACGTACTTTAAATATAGGCTGAGTAGTACTTGTATTAAATTTGTTAAGAAGTGGTTTTAATAAATATAAATAAAAAGAACAATTATAAGATTTAAAATCTTTATTATTCTTTGAATATACTTCAATCTTTGGCATTACATCGTCACTGCCCGGATGAGTTTGGTCAATTAGTACAAATCTTTTGGCATAAGGAACCATAAAATCTCTCATGGGCTCTATGCTTCCATTTGTTGGCATACGCTTACCCTCTAACCATTTGGAGAAGCTAACAAAGAGTACGGTTTTACCCTCTAATAAGCTACCGATATCTTTTTTAGCCATTTGTGAGTATTTTTTTTGCTTCGTTAACCATTTGCTCTAAACCTTCTTCTAGTGATACTTTCGGAAGCCATCCCGGAACTCTTCCCATATTATCCGACGGAAGCGGATCTCTTCCTTTTAGCTTTCCAGGATAGCACTTAGCACCAGTTATTTTAGAAATCATTTCCGCAATATCAATTATCCTTACCCATTCATAGCTGCTTGCATCAAATACAGTTTTTCTTAAATTATTTGAATTTAAAGCCATATAAAATGCACTACTCAAATCCTTTATATGCGTAAATTGTCTCCATTCTTCGCCATTTGTCATCATCTCAATCTTTTTTGTCTTAAGTGCCTGATAGATAAAATCTGATATCACATGACTTTTTACGCTCTCTTCCTCCATTACTCCATATGCATTCCATACCCTTACGCATCTTCCACCAAGCTGATCAGTCCAAACTTCACCAAGTCTTTTGGTTACTCCATACACTGTATCTACCTCTTCCGACAACTGACTTGAAATAAAAAGAAAATCTTTCATACCATCAAGCTGATCAAATACATTTCTCATGAGATCCAAGTTCCATTTTAGCTGTGTCATCTGGCGATTTGGGTCATATAAATATTTAGATCCTCCCACGTCCCAAGCTAAAAAATATACCTTATCTACATCCTTGAAGTTGAACTCATAGGTTCTCCCATCCTCATTTTTATTTCTTTTAATATCGAAACGAACTACTTCCTCTCCTTTTTCTTCGAGAAATTTGGAGAACGGTTTTCCAATAAAACCTTCGGAGCCAATAACTAAATTTTTTGTCATATCTTCAATTACCCTACTACTTTAATTTAACAACCTGCGCATGAATCCATGAATATGTTTTTGCTAATCCATCAGCCAGCGGAGCATCTGGAGCCCATTTTAATTTTTCCTTAATCAATTTATTATCCGATTTTCTACCTCTCACCCCTGTAGGACCTGGGATATGCTTTATCTTTACTTTCTTATCTGCAATTTTCATTACCATCTCAGCAAGTTCGTTTAGTGTTACCATCTCTTCAGATCCGATATTAACTGGTCCCGTAAAATCGCTGTCCATAAGCCGCCTTATACCATTTAAGCACTCATCTATATAGAGAAATGATCTTGTTTGCTTTCCGTCGCCCCACATCTCAATTGTTCCGCCATCTTTTGCTTCAGCAACTTTCCTGCACATTGCAGCTGGAGCTTTTTCTTTTCCACCTTTCCATGTACCCTCAGGACCAAATATATTATGAAACCTAGCGATTCTGACCTCTAGTCCAAAGTTTCGATGGTACGATAAGAATAGTCTCTCTGAAAATAACTTTTCCCAACCATATTCGCTATCCGGTGCTGCAGGATATGCAGACTCCTCAGAAAGTTTGGGATTATTAGGATCGAGCTGATTATGCTCTGGATATATGCATGCTGAAGAAGAAAAGAATATCTTCTTTGATTTTGTTTCAATAACTTTTGGAAGTATGTTTAAATTTATTAGCGCCGAATTGGTCATTATATTAGCATCATTATTTCCCGTAAAA
Source organism: uncultured Gammaproteobacteria bacterium (assembly GCA_964490105.1). Taxonomy (GTDB): domain Bacteria; phylum Patescibacteriota; class Microgenomatia; order Levybacterales; family UBA12049; genus 2-01-FULL-39-10-A. The sequence continues at coordinate 422,533 of CAZAZU010000001.1, forward strand.
ATATAGCCTGCTCCACCCATATCAGCAGCTAATTGATAGATTTCATCAAATCTTCGATCAAAAACCTTATCGACGAATTTCTGATCAGTTAAATTTCCGATGAGAAACTTATCAGCAGCTGTTTCACTAAATTCTGGCTTTTTGAGATCTACCCCTACTACAAAAAAGCCTTCCTGCTTCAGTTTTCTAACCAAATGACTACCAATAAATCCTCCTGCTCCACAAACAAGTGCTGTTTTAGTTGATTTTTTTTCTATTCTGCTCATTTTGAATTACTTGGTATAATTTAACACATTTATTTGAAACTTTAAAGTCTTTTCGTATTTAATTCCATGTTATTTGCAAAAAACTAACTTATATTAATATTCTTAAATAAGAAATCCCCTAATGGCATTTTCCCCTCACTAACATCTGCATAGTTTCTAAATCCCACAAGCTGAAAATTATATTCTTTACTATACAGCATTGAATTTATTTCACTAAAAGTATAGTTTTTATTTCCTTCAATCGTAATTTCTATTAATAAATATCTTGTCTTCATTAAAGTTTTCTTTGCACCTTTCAAAACCTGCTTTTCAAACGATTCAACATCAATTTTTAAAATATCAACGGTTCGAAACCTGTTCGGAATTAGTGAATCCAATGTCGTAGTGCCCACTTTTTCAACAATAAATTTCTCACTATTTCCCTTTCTTTCCAGACCGTTCAGTGAACTTATCGCCGAGGACTGCGTGTTAATCGTAAGATCGGAAAATCCATTTCGATCTGAAATAGCTTTTTTAAATAATATAATATTTTTATCCTTATTAAAATTCTTAGAAAGTGCTTTATAAGTCTGCTCTGCTGGCTCTACCGCAATAATTCTACTCCTAGGAAATGACTCTCTTATTAATAGTGAGAAAAAACCTACATTAGCTCCAATATCAACAGTAAGCTTTACATCACGTATCTTTGCTAACTTAATTAAATTATTGTGCCTTGTTAAAATACCTTGGTATCCACTAAGCCCGAGAGGGGAATCATAATAAATCTGCCGATTAAAAAGTGATACAAAACTAATACCTAACTCAAATTTTTTTAGCCTAAATAAATATAAAAGTATTTCTAAATATTTTTTTATTAAGAAAATAATTTTTTTCTCATTTGACCAAGTACATACTCTTAGAAAATGTAAATCTAAGATGAGTGACTTTTTTACAAACCAAAAAAAGTTCATATTTTTAATCTTTCTTAAAATATTCTATGGAAATTTTCTCAAAAATTTTTTTTAAGATTTGCTCATTGTCTCTCTTAGTCGCTAGAGCTAATGCGTTAGCTCTTAGCTCCGAATATAACCTTTTATTTCCGCTAATTTTTTTAATAGCAGCGATCAATTCTTTCTCATTAGCTTTTATGTGAATTCCCGCATTATTTTCTACGATATCCTCTGCTGTTCCATTATCCCCGGAAATTATTACAGGTAATCCTAAAGCCAAATAATCCCTTGCTTTCATTGAATCCATATAATATTCACCTGAATAACTATTAATATAAAAGGCAATACCAACTCCATGACTCGCTATAGCCTTGAAAAGCTCATCATGAGACATTGAGCTTAGAAAGAAAATATTTTTCTGTAATTTCTTTTTCTTAACTAGAGCTTTTAATTTTTTTTCCATTAACGGTAAGCAGACGAAAGTTAATTTTATTTGGGGAATTTCTTTCGATAAAACCTCAATGGAATTTAAAAGCATGGTGAACTCGCTAATTGTTCTTCTTGCGGAAACAACTATTAACTTATGGGGATCACCGGAATTTGATACTAGTTTTTTTGTACGTGAAATTGCTGGAGAATTAGGGACCCAAATTAATTTCTCGCTTGGAATCCCATCGCTTCTTCTTATATCCAAAATTCGCCTTGACACTGCTAGGATTAGGTCTGAATTTCTGTTAGTTAATCTATCTAGAAAATGATAAAAGTTATTTAACAAAAGATTACCATATCTTGTCTTAGTGTAATCAGGATTAAAGGTAATAAACATCTTTGCTTTATATATTTTCTTAAGTACCAAACCCCAGAATGCGTTTAAGGGATCTTCACCAATATAAACAATCTTTGACTTCCTATAATACTTTAGAATCAATCTAAATGTTATCCAACCTTCAAAAATTCGCGCACCAATTTCTCCAAAATATATTTTGTGCTCAATTATTTTATCTGTCTTATTTACTCCGTCAGAATAAGTCATGAAAGTTATTCCTTCGGCGTATATAGAATGCCTTATGAATAAATAGGGCTGCTTTTCCTTTTCGAGGTAATATATAAGAGCATGGCCGGGGCCCGGATTATCAGTTTTATTTTTACCTATTGCTGTATGACATACTACGCAATAATTAATTTTCTTCATTCTTCATTAACCTTAAGCCTTCTCTCACAGAAACTGGATCCACATCTAGAAGTTTTTTTATTTTATCTATGTTAAAACATGTATTTTTTGGTCTCGGTGCAATATTAGGAAAATAATCACTTGAAACTGGTGTCAGAAGTTTACTATTAAAATCAAAAACAGATGATAATTTTTTTGCAAACTCAAAACGGGTTATACATTCTGGCCCTGCTACATTATAAATACCTCTATCTTCAAGATTATTATTCTTATTTAACAAAATCTTCCATATGATTTTTGCTGCATCTTGTGCATAAAGAAAATTACTATAAATGTCATCAACTACTTTAATATCTTTTCCTTTTTCAAGTTCACTAATCATCCATGTAGCAAGATTCGATCTTTCATGCTTACTATTCCAACCATACATAGTAATTAAACGAATAATTGAGTATTTATTCAATCTCGTTTTCATTTCCTCTTCAGCCTGCAATTTCGTCTTGCCATAATAGTCAATTGGGGATGGTCTGCTTTTTTCAGAATACGGATGTCTTATTCCATTGAAAACGGCATTTGATGAAATATAAATAACCGACGAATTAATCTTCTTGGATTCTTCTATTATATTTATTGTTCCGTTAACATTAGTTTTCCAGGCTTCTTTCTTGTGAAGTTCACAATAATCTACATTCCCGATTGAAGCAGCATGAACAATTACATCTGGCTCATACTGACGAAGAAGTATCCCAACATCTTTCCTTTTAGTAATATCTAACTCAAGATATTTTATGTTTTTAGCTTTTAATTTATCTCTATTGTTGTTTAAAAATGTAGCAAAAACAAAATAATCATTAGGAATTTCATTTAAGAAATATTTTCCCAGCAAACCTTTTCCGCCTGTAAAGAGAACTTTTTTCATTATCTAAAGTGCCTATCTTTTTTTAAAAACAATTTCCCAATCATAATATCCAAGTATTGGTATGCTAATCCTCCTTATTTGTTTAAGTAAATTATTGTTATTAAAAAAGTTACTATTATTAATAGATAACCTTCTTAATACAAAGTCCATAACAGGAAACCAAATCTGCTGTTTTTTAGTTTCAATAATTATGAATCTTTTATTGTCAATTAAGCTTAGGAGTTCATCATCTTTTTCATATTCTCGTAAATGTGTTGAATCTAATACCCACTTCCCCTTCCTCCTGTAAAAATACCATCCATACCATTTTTTGAATACAGTGGTCACATATGCAGTTCCATTTTTCTTAAGCACCCTATGAATAGTATTTATCATTTTTATATCGTCAACATGCTCAATAACCTGAGTAGAAATAAAGAAGTCAATAGATTTATCCTTAACTGTCTCAAGATCCTCTGCGCTATCTACACGAGCACTTATTGATTTGTCCAATTTATTAATATTTGCAATTCTTCTTTTGGATAAATCTATAGCAATGATTTTTTTATTCTTTAAATAATTACCTTTTATCAAAGCGTCAAGAAGTATTCCGTCACCACATCCACAATCAATAATCGAAGAGAATTTAGTTTTTTTTAAATACTTGGCTAAAAGCGTCGGAACCTTCATGCCATAGAATTGCACAAACTTTTCTGAATGCCTTTCTAAGTTATTATTTGTGCTATTTAGTTTTTTATTTTTATTGTTAATTATTTTATTTTTTGTCATATTTAGCTTGAAAAAAATTATAGACCATTCCGCAAAATCCCGCAAAATACTCAACTGCACGCATCACAACAAAAAATATAAAAACTAAAGGATCTTTGGCAAACAATCTCCAATTTCTTAGATAAGATCCTTTAATTGGATTGTAACTTGATAACCATGACTTTGGTCTTTTATTTAGGTAATTTACCATTTCTCTTCCATACATGAAGCGCTTCTTAAATAGCTTAATGATCGACAAATTGCCTTCGTTATGCATAACTACGCTTTTCGCTCTGCCAATTCTAAAATTTTTTTCTTTTAATTTTTGAGATAAATCGATATCATCCCCGCCTGCACCCAACGATAAATCAAAACCACCTATGCTATGCCAAACGCTTTTTTTAAAAAAACGTGGACTCTCTACATTATCATCTCCCCAATAACAGCGCCTTTCTAATTGCTTTGCCTTTGCCCAAATACCAATTCCAAAAGAATCCTCTCTCAATATCACAGCATCCACACCTTTCTCACACAATTCAACTGCCTCATTGATTAGATTTTTAGACAATTCCATATCGGCATCTAGCCAATAAACATATTCTCCCCTTGCCTTCTTCATCCCGTAATTTCTTTTGTGAGGTGCATCGAAAATTCCGCTACTAACCTTGGGAACATATGTATAAAATTCACATTTATACTTATCGGACAATTCTTTTACATTATCTGTAGATTTTCCATCAACTATTATTATTTCTATATTAGGATACGTTTGAAGCCTGATATGCTTTAAGCAACTATCAAGAAAGGCAGCTGAATTTCTGGTCGGGATTACAATGGATACTAATTTATAATTATTGTTCTTTTTCATTTCTGTTCAGCATGGTCCATATTATCACATAAATTGCGCTTATTTAAAGAATTAATTCGACTAGACTTTGCATTGCTATGAAAGAATTCGAATTATTTTATTAATATCTTTCTTTGATAATTCGGGATTATTTCCAATATAAAATCCTTGATCATGCGCAATGCCCGCATTTTTATTATATACACGACTTTTAATATATTTACTAAAGAATGGCTGTCTAGTTAAATCACCGCCCACTATTGGTCTAGTTTCAATTACATTTTCACACTTTCTTAGAAGATTATCCCTTATCCTACCTGATTTACATATAATAGGAATTGCGAAGTTTGAAACAAAATCTATATGATCGTACTTTAGCTGATAATAATTTTTATTATCATAAATAGATTCAGCGATTGTTAAGAAATTGCTGTTCCGTCTATTATTAATTTCGTCTATATATTTTATTCCAATATTACCCACAAATCCATTTATTTCTGTTGGCCTCAAGTTATATCCTAAATCATAAAATGTATATCTTGAGTAAAAAGTAGAATTAACCTTAAATTTTTTTCTAATTTGGTCCTGATTAGCAAAATTAAGATTTCTGTCCCATCCATGCGCTCTTACCATACATAACATATCCATCAACTCTTCATCGTCAGTACAAACTACCCCGCCTTCAATAGTTGAAAGATGATGCCCAACATAAAAAGAGCAAGTACTTGCTAATCCAAAATTACCTAACTTTGTCCCCTTATATATTGTCCCTAAAGACTCACAATTATCTTCAATAAGAATTATTTTATTTTTTTTGCAAATACTTTGTATATTATCCAAATCACTGCAAAATCCCAAAGCATTCGTAACAAATAAAGCTTTAAGCTTTTTTTTAGCAATTACAGCATTAAGTTTTTGACTTGAAATATTGAGGGTATCAATTTCTATATCAATTGGGACCGGGTTTAAACCTAACTGAATCAAGGGCATAACATTCGTACTCCAAGATAATGCTGAAAAACCTACATTATCTCCCTTCTTTAGCCTCCGTAAATTAAGTAAAGATTGAATTAGCGCCAAATTTGCAGAACTTCCGCTATTAACAAACGCACAATATTTTCTTTCTTGATACTTCGCAAATTTTTTTTCGAATTTCTCACACTCTGAACTGAAGCTTAACTTTTTGGACTTCTTTATAAATCTTGCTAGTTCTCTTTTGACACTCTCCTCTTTGTAGAATGTCGACTTAATTAACGGAATCATATGGTTTTCTAATTCTTAAAAGAAACTATACCTAATTCATGGCAGAAGTGAACCTGATATTGCCCTACTTTTATCAGTCTATATATTAACACAAGAAATTAGTTTTTACTGAGCAGTATTATAGTTTTGCTTGTTATTGAGCTTTAAATTATTAACTTAATGCAAATTCTAAAAACCTATTCGTAGTATTAGACCACGTGTGTTTCTTTCTTTCACTTATAGCTCCTTTTTGTAATTTATTGTATAAATTTTCATCCTGCAATATTTTTTGAATATTTTCTGAAAGATTTTCTGGATTATTTTCCTGGCAAATTTTTCCATTAACATTGTCCTTAACGATGTCTTTTAGACCCGGGACGTTATAAACTACTGCGGGAGTACCTCTCGCTCCTGCTTCGTGTACGGTTAAGCCCCACCCCTCCTTAACTGATGGAGCAATTAAAATATGTGCTCTAGTTAATAACTCTTCTTTCTTTTCCTCAGTAACATAGTCAAAAAACCGAATGTTTTCTTTAAGATCCGAATCCTTCACAAGCCTATGAAGCTCAACTACAAACTCAGCCTCTCCCCGGCCTATTATCCAAAGCATGATATCTGGAATGTTTTTCTTAAGGATCTCAACTGATTTAATCGCGTCAACTACTCCTTTTGTTTTAGAAAGACGGGAAACGAAAATTAATGTTTTTTCCTTTTCTTTTTTAGGAAGACTACTAACCATTCTTGAATTTGAACCCATGGGAATTACTTTTACTTGTGATTTAGTAAAACCGTTCTTTTCAATTTCTTCTTTTGAAGATTCTGAAATAGTAACAACTGGTATTTTTTTATAAAAGCTAGGATAAATTTTTTCAATTATTTTTCCAAATATGTTAAATGGAAAACCTACCGCGATATTCCAAAGATCTCCTGCAACTTCACAAATTAATGCAACTTTTTTTTCCTTAACATAAAACGGTGTAAAAAAGGGAATTCCGTGCACCTCGTCAATTACCAAATCAACTTTCCCCTGAAAATCTCTCTTATACAGTTTGTAAGCAGCAAAATGCACTGATCTAAATAATCTTCTTGCATCAGGATCTCCTGATCTAATTATTTTAACGCCTTCAATTATTTCTTCTTCTTTAGCGCCTTTAAACTTCGCACTAATCTGCGTTACAACGTGTCCTTTTTTTACAAATCCAGATGCTAATTCCTGAGTCAGAATCTCAGCTCCCCCGGATGAAGGATTTTTAATATCTCTCCAATTTAAAATTAATATTTTCATAAATCTCTATAAAGAATTACAGCAAGAAAACTTAGTGAAAAAATTACAGTTAAAAATAAATAGTTAAGTGAAAATATTTGTTTCTTAAATTTAATATTTGGAAAAAATAAAGGTAAAAGAGTAATACTAGATAAAACTAAGAATCCTCTAAAAGCTAGGAATGAAAACCCGAACATATTTGTCCATGTGAGTTCTAAAAGCGAAAGACCAAGGAATAAAATAAATAAAAATGTAAGTAAAATATTTTTATTAAAGTACTCTTTTATAAAAATTGCTAAAGAAATTGCCAGAAATGGATAAAAAGGATATCTATACCAACCGTGTCCCGGTTCATTTGGAATTGCAAAAATAAATACTGCTAAGTAGGCAAAAATCCCTAAAATCGGCAGGAAATTTTTCTTAAAGTCTTTTATTAAAAGAAGGAAGAATGATATCCAGCCAAAATATATCCAGCCGTCAATCATATGTCTGTCCACCATAAATGGTTCCTTAAAAAGCGCGTAAACACTGTTAAAAGTCAGGTCATATCTTTGGAGTTGAAGTTTCCAAAGACTTACAAATAAATTCCAGTCATAATAATATCCATAAGCTAAGTACCCCAGAAAAAATGCCAATACTGTTCCAGAAACTAACAAACTCTCTTTATATTTCTTAGAATAAATTAAAATGGAAATTACAGCCAAGCTTGCAGCGATCCAGGGTATTTTAGAAACAAGTAAAAGACCACACAGAACAGAAACTATAGCGATAAATATCTTATTCTTTGTTTTTATATATTTTATCGTAAACAGAAGAGCTATAAGGAATCCTGGAATGAAAAAATTCTCGTTCTGAACAATTCTAGAACCTATTGCAACAGTTGGAATAATCGCATAAATAAAGCTAGCAAGAAGAGCTGTTTCTTTATCATAAATTTCTTTTACGAGAAGAAATAAAACACCTATTGAGATGACACCAAGAATAATCGCTAGCGGACGGATCCTTCCAACATCAATGTCATACATGTTATCTGCGCCATTTAAAAGTGCGAATGAGCCTGCTACGACTCCAAAAAATGGCGGGTGCTCTAAATATGGTCTGACAATCCAAAAAGCAGCACCTTTATAAATCAGGTGCTCTCTTTCAGAATTTAAATACTGCGGATGCGAAGACCAGGATTTTGGTGCTCCTTCCTGAATCAGATTTATTCCAAGCCATGTCCAAGCAAACTCATCCATGGTAGCTCCAAATCTGGGTGTTATTGCATAATTATGAACTCGTAAAACTAGTCCAATCAGTAAGATTGAAGCAATAATAATTAATGTTTTTCTTTTTAAAATTTCTTTAACCATTATTTATAATAATTTAGGATTCTTAATCTATAAAAAACTGCTAACGTGTCAACTAGTGTCAGGAATGAAATTTTCCAGAAGTTAGTACTAGTTACACTTCCCTGTTTAAAAGTTAATTTTATAGGAGCCTCTATAATTTTTGTATAACCTAACATTCTTGCTACAGCAAGAACCTCAACATCAAACGCAAACGCTTTAACAATTATCTTAGGAAATACTTCTTTAGCTGTTTTTTTTCTAAAGAATTTAAGTCCAACCTGAGTATCCCTAACACTAAGCCTGAAAAGTACTTTAATTAGACTCCTATATCCCCATGACAATATTTTTCTGCTTAACGGGTACTTAATAATCGAGTCCGGATGAAGCTTGCTTCCTATAACTATATCTGCTTTATTCCATTCCATCATGTTTAACATGAGCGATATTTCTGAAGGACTCAAGTCCATACCGGCATCTATAAACCCGATTACATCTCCCTTTGCCTTTTCCACCCCAAGTTTTATTGCAAAACCTTTACCTTTATTTAATTCGTAGCCGAGAGGAATAAGTTTATTGTTTTTTATTTGTTTTAGTTTTTCAAATGTCTGATCCAGGAATCCATCAACAACTACTATTATTTCATACTCAGATGTTATAGAACTTAACGCCAAATCAAGATTTTTTACATCTTCTATTATTGTTTTCTCTTGTTTATAGGCAGGAACTATTAATGAGATAAAATTAGCCGACATAAGCATTATCTATAGCTGAGCTTGAATTGATTTATTTTCAAATAATACACGACGAGAGAAATCATTAGCAACATAGATGAAAAAATTGAAACATAGATAACCTGACTGAAAGTTGAGTGGAAAATCCACATTAAAATTATCTGAAATAACGCAAATAATAGAGTGATTAAAAATACTTTTGTTTTTTTAATTGAGAGAAAAAAGCTGATGAAAACATTATTAACACTATAGATTGTAAGAAAAATTCCGAAAAGTCCAAGGTATGGGGCAATCACTAAATAATCCCCTCCTCCTAAAAATAGCGAAACGGTGAAATTAGGAAAAAGGAAATAAAAACCAGTCATGAAAATTGACGGCAGAAGAACAAGAGCGAGGGCTATATAAAAAAGATTATTATAGTTTTCCTTGTTTGTATGACGCTTAACGATTAATGGAAACATGGCGATTGGGATTGGACCAGTAAAATAGAAAATTACTTTTCCGATTAAAGATAGCCCTCCATAAAAACCAGCATCCTGAGAACTGAAAAAATGCTTAACTAATAAAACATCAGATGATATAAATGATGATAATGAAAATATCGCAATCGAAGTTGGAATTGCATATAAAACAATATCAGACCTATCTATATTTATTTTTTTATTTGCTCCAACAATTACTTTCCTTAAAACAATAAAACTTATCGAAAATCCTATTATCGAAGAAATAATAACAGCGCCTAATGCTCCAAAAACCTTAAATCCTAAAATTATAAGAAGTACACCAAATGCAAGCTTTCCTATTCCGCCCAACAAATAAAGGAAACCTAAGAGCTTGAACCTCAACATACTTTGAACAAATGCCATGTTTAAAGTAGCAAGATAAAAAATCGCTATTGAGAATCCCACCATAACTACAAGTCCCAGCTCGTCAATTTTGAGAAACGACATAATTAGACTAGATACCAAAATGATGCCAACATTTAGAACAATACTGAAAACTAGGATGTATTTAAATGCTTTAATGTAAAATGCTCCGGCTCTTTCGTTTTCATTCCTAGAAAAAAATTGTGCTGCATATCTGACAATAATTGACGACAAAGAACTAGCAGGAATTGTTACGAGAGTTATTAAAGACATCAGACTAGCAAATGTTCCATAATCCGAATAGCTTAAACTTCTTGCAAAATAAACATTTAATATGAATGCGAGAAAACTTGATGCAGTAGTCCCGATAAGTACAAAAAAACTTCCTGAAATCAAATCGTGCTTTATACTACTTAAAATAATCTTTTTAATCTTATCCATTAACTGAATTCAGAAATCTTCTTGTATACTTCATAAGTTTCCATAGCAGTTTTTTCCCAATTGAATTTTTTGGCATTTTCAAATCCAAGTTTTATAAACTTTCCTCTTAATTCATTGTCTTCAAATATATTCTCAATTCCCTCTCTGATTGAGTCAACACTTAACGGATCAACATAATAAGCCGCATTCCCCGCCACTTCCGGGAGTGAGCCCGACTTAGAAGTAATAACCGGGCAGCCTGACTGCATAGCTTCGAGAATTGGCAATCCAAAACCCTCGTAAAGAGACGGCATACAAAGAACTACGGCTGAATTATAAATTCCCACAAGGTCTTCATTTTCTACAAATCCCAGCGAAATAATATTTTTATTTTTAGCAGCTAACTCTTGAGAGTTTTTAAGGTCCTTGTTCCAAGGACTATTCTTATCATAGTTTTTATTCTTAAAAGCTTGACCTACAATTACGAGCGGGTAGTTTGTAAGATTTATTGCCTCCATGAGTCTAGGTAAATTTTTATTTGATGTAACGTCACCTACATAAAGCGCAAATTTCTGAGGAAGATTGAATTTTTTTATCACCTGGTTCTTTTTTTCTACAGAAACTGGTTTATAATGTTTTCCTGCTGCCAGATAAACTACCCGGATCTTAGAATCTTCGTAATTTGCGATTTTAACAATATCTTTCTTCGAGGATTCCGAGTCAGTAATAATAAAATCTGAATTTTTAAGAATTTTTTTTTGAATTTGCCACTTCACTCCGCCTTTTAGTCCTGACGGAAATTCATTTTTAAAAACAATTGGTGTGAAGTCGTGAACCGTAATTACCGTTTTAACAGTCTTTTTTAATGGAAGTGTTAAAAAAAATGGTTCAAAATATGGATAATGAATTAGATCGATTTTCCCATCCAACTTTTCACCCCTTTTTGTAAATAAAAACTCACCTTCACCGTATTTCTCTAGAAGAGCCTCTTTTAGGTTATTTAGATAAAATCCTGTTCCCCTTACTCTATGCTGAAGAAAATGACCGGACGTAATAGGGGATATATCAATTGCTACCTTCATCCAGTTAGAAAAGCCTCCTTCTGTGATACTTCAAGCTCGGAATAAATTATTTGCTTAATGGGACTCATTTCTTAATTTTAATGTATTTATCCCACATAAACAAACAAAATAAAATAAGAGCCGAAAATACTGTCATTACAAGCGAGATGGTTTGAAGTCTGGTACTTTTCAAAACCACTTCAATGATATGTTCACCTTCTGGAACTCTTGCCTTAAAAATTCCCTCCTTCGTAACTGTTAAAGGAACGGGAACTCCGTCGATCTTAACTGTCCAGCCAGGGAAATGGGCTATATTTATTAAAATTTCCCCATCCCTGTCCCCTTTTAAAATAAATTTTTCTTTTGTAACACTACTCGAAATCGGACTAATCTTAAAGCCATCTGCTTTAACTCTTTCTTTTGCTGGAGTTAGTTTTGCATTGAAATTAAGCGTATTGAAAACATTTCCCGGGCTATTAGTTCCATTTGTAAAATTCTCTCTTTTTAAGTAGTACTGATCATCCCTAAGATGATGGAATGGAGCCTTAATATAATCTAGTGAAAATCCGATGGAAAGCACTATTAATAATATTGAAATGATTATTCTCACTTTTTCATTTTTTATTAAATTCTGAGATACTATAAAACCTGCCAGAAAAGAAGACGTTAGAATCACGACACTTAAAAGTCTCCATGGGAACTGAACATATGGAATAAAAGGAACATTTTTCCAAGTAAATTCAGAAAAGGGTGTTATTAAAAAAACCGCAAAAATAAATATGAACAAGAAGTATCCGATCATATTGTTTCTTTTTTTAAAGATAAAAATAAGTAAACAAATCATGACTACTAGTATATTTGCTATGCCAATTTGAAAAGACATTTGATCAGGAACATTCACTCCTGAGAAACCATAGCCCCAGGAAGAATAAATTAGTTTATAAACAACCGGAAAATGCTGGGTTGGATCAAAAATTTGAAGCCCTCTGACGTATTTAGTTTCGAGAATTGCAGGTAGCCAAAAAATCGCTGAAAGCCCAGTCCCCAGAACTGAAATAAAAATCGCAGAACTAAATTCCTTTAATTTATTTCGAGCGTCTTGTTTCTTAGCAAAGGAAAGAAAAAATGCATACGAAAGAAAAAAGGTAAAAAATACGACCGCAAGGATATTATGCGCAAGAACGATTAGCGCAATAGAACATGACGAAAATACAAAATATTTTATTTTTTTTGAATCAAAATAAGATTGATATCCCCATAAAAGCATCGGCGCCAAGCCAAGACTCCATACTTCCCCAACAGACCCTCTAACATAAATGTCTAAAAGATGGTACGGAGAGTACGCATAGAAAACAGCACTTACCACCGCCCCCCATTCACCCCAAAACTTCTTAGTCCATAAATAAAAGAATATTGATCCCACGATTGTAGCTAGGATCATATTTAACTTGAGTGAATCAATAAAACTAAATCCCAGTAAATGAGTGAATGATGCTACGTAATTTGGGAGTGGGTACACATAATTAAAAAGCGGAATTCCATAACCATTATTAAAATCTTGTGCCCATCTCGGATAAAGCGTCCCCTCATTTATAGATTTAAAAAACTGCTCAAACCTCATCACATGATATTCGCCATCATGAGTAGGAGGAATCCCGTAAGAAACCAGACTCCATACAGACAAGCCCGATATTAGTACTGCAAGAAATAGAAACTTATATTTTAAAAATGCTTCCTTTATCATCGCTATAGATTAGTTGGAAATCTTCAAAATGATTAATATTCATAATAATAGAGTTTTTTGCAAAATCATCCTTATAAATAATAATATACGATATTTCCTCTTCTTTCAGAATATTCCTCAAGCGCTTAATATCCTGAGTTTCAAACATAATACGCCTTTTGGTTAATCTTTCTTCAGGGTTTCCTCCATAAAGAAAAATATAATGACTTCTACCTAGGTAAGTTTTTTTTCCAGCAATTGATGCCGGGTCGTAGATTTCTCCATTTGTTAAAACTAAACTATCCATAGGTATGTTAACTTGAATAAACTTTGTAATTCCATTTGATTTATAGTCTGGAATCAGCTCCCTGACATCATTTTTTATTGTTAAAAAATTTAGAAAACCAGAAAACAAAAAAATACAAATTAAAGGCGGAATAAATAATTTATAAATATGATTTTTCTTAAATAGATAAATAATTGCATAAGAAGCATAAAAATAAAATGAGATGATCCATAAGTTAAGGAATTTATGATTATCAAAAATATCTTTAGTAAACTGGAAAATATTCGGAAGAATAAATAATGGCAGAAACAAGATCAGAAGCGATCCCTTCGCCCTGCCCGCTTTCCAAATTCCAATTATAAAAAAACTTATAGATAACCCAAAATTCGCAATCCAATACTTGGAAAACGATGAAATACTTAAATTATCGGCCACCATAAAACCTGGGTTAAAAATTATTGAATTATCGGAATTTTTTATTATCGAGAAAAGCTGAGGAGAGGAAATGATAATTGCTGTAAATAACATGTACACATAACCCTTCCTATTTATTGGCATAATTACTAAAGACATCGCAATAATTATTAGTCCTGATAAAAAAATTTGAGTATTCCAAAATGGCATTAAGCCAATCAGGCTTCCTAAAATTATTGCCTGAAAAACAGATATTTTTTTATTTACACTTGTGTAAATAAAATAAACCAATAAAAGTACTGCGGCTAATGCCACTATGAGATGCCTCTGATTTATAAATGTATTCAGAGTCCAGAATACGGAAATTGTATTATTTCCGAATGGTGAATCTAGGAGAAAAACAGAATTATTCCATATTTCTCTAAAACTAATTCCTTTATCTACGAAAAAGCTTATAAAAGAAATACTAGGAGTGAAAAGAAAAAATATTACGCTTAATAACCCGACTGCTTTACTCTCAAAAAACAGCATCCCTAGTCGAAAAATAATCAACAATAAAAGAGTAAAGAATATTGCAGAAATTAGATTAAATGCAAGCGAAATATTAAGTCCCAAATACTCTAAAATACCCACATAAAAATCAAACATAAAATGATAAACAAGATTAGAATTCCCAAAAAAAGGTATCTCTGCAGGAAAATTGTTACCCAAAGAAAAAGAACGCACGAATGGAATATGAGCACCGAAATCAAGATAAGTATTAGATGAAATTAAAAAATTTCCCTGATCATATGAAAATGATTTATTCATAATATAGTAAGATAAAACAAAAAATAAAATACTAATAACAGTAGTCGGGGACCGCATATTTCTTGCTTCAAACAAAATATTTTTTATACTTCTTACTTTTAAAACTAGCAATATAAATGAAATTATAAAAAAGAAAAGAAGACTTTTATGCAAATCATGAGTCAAATATGAAGTGACAATATAAAGTAAAGAAACTGAAAGTACAGACCCTAATATAAATGCTGAAATTGCATTTATTAATTTATCCTTTATATTAAAAATGCGAGCAAGGAAAAGCCCATCTAAGAAAACTAATCCCAAGAAAACAAATCCAATCATCAATTACTATTTTTATAGGGTAGAAACTTAAGGAAACTTTTTATATCTATATTTTTAAAATCTTTAAGAACATATAAAACTACGGCTATCAAGGGTATGTATGTTGCTAAAATTTTAATGATTGGTGTAACTCCAAAATGAGTTCCTAAATACATATAAGGAACGTACCTGAGCATTAGTCCAAATGAAAGAACAAATCCTAAAATCTTTAAAGTCTTTATATTTGTAAGTGAAATAAAAGTTAAAAACCATATTCCATACCATGGATATATTTCTTCTCTTATTGGCGAAAGTAAGAAAACAATAAGCATTAAAAGTGCACTAGATATATATATTTTTTCCCAGTTAATTTTTCTTTTTTTAATTTTCTGAAAAATATAGTAAGTAAAAATTGGAATAAGAAATATTGTTGCGTATTTTATAAAAATAGAGATTATCAAAAGAATTAACGCTAAATATATTTTTTCTTTTTTTAGCAAATAAAATGAAAGAAGCGCAAAGAACATCATAGAAACATCATTATGTCCGGAAACGAATGTTTCAATTAGAACCAGAGGGCTTAACGCAAAATATGCTACGCTTTCAACTCTACCGGTCAATTTATAAATCAAATATAATATTCCAAAATAAAAAACCACCACAAAAAGCTTGAAGTTAAACAAAGTTAAAATAAAATTATTTAATCCCAACAAATAAGGAATGCCGGTCATTGTCACCCATGAGGGACCATATAATGCCACTTTATTCGCTGCGTGAGTAAAGTTTAAATAGGGATCGCCAATAAATTCTATAGGCATAACAATAAATGGATTTTCCTGATACCAAAACAAAATTTTTGCTGTAAATATATAGTTAAAAATATCATACGAAAGAATTGCTGGGTATGATAAGAAAAGAAAAACAGCGGAAAGCATTATCAGATTCATCAATATTTTTTGCGTAATTTTTCTTAGGAAATAGAAGTAAAAAATAAAAAAAACTGAAATAAAAGATATATACAGCAATGTCACTATTTCTCTATTTAGATTTGCAAAACCCGTATATAAATTTGTCATATAAATCAAGTTTTGATCTACAAATAAGTAAGAAAAGAAGGTAAATCCCAGGAGAAATGTCCCATAGATAATTATTAATAACCTCATAAAACGCTATTTCTTATGTTAATAGAGTCATTTAAAATCTTCTTAAGATTAAGATTAGTCGGAGTGGAATTTTCCGGATTCCATTCAACCTCTTCAGGCAAATTCTCGCTAAGATGCCCTAAGGTTTCCATATGCTTCCTGGAAGCTTCTTTCAGTATCAGATCTCTCTCGGAAATATCTTTTCTATTTTTTTCCGCTTTTTCCAATGCGGGATGAATATTTTTAAAATATTCGTCTGACTTTTTAAGAGCATCTGCGGCGAGTAAATATTGCTTATACTCAAACAGGGTCTTTGCTTCTACTAAGTAATGATCCGCCTCTTTTAAGTTGTAATCAAATTTACCAAAATCTCCAAAGTATATATACTTACTTATTCTAGAAATAAATAATCTAGGCTGATATAAAAAGTTACCCGGCATGTAGGAAGGGTAGGGTAATACGTAGCTTGATTCAGCAAATACAAACTTAGGGAAGGTTAAATTTATTATGAAAACAACAAGAATAGCTAAAAATATGTACTTAACCATTTTTACTATGCCAAAGCCAAGCTGATTTTACTATAGTTTCAATGTCAGAATATTTAGCTTCAAATCCTAGCTCTGTTTTTATCTTAGCTGGATCAGCAATTAACCTGTCAGCATCCCCAGCTCTCCTTGGACAGGCCTCAATATCTGTTGTTAAGCCACTTACGCTCATGACAGTTTCAATAACTTTTTTATTTGAGACACCATTTCCGGTTCCTACATTGTAAAAATATCCACCCTTATTATTTAATATATGATTAAGCGCTAAAAAATGTGCTTCTACGAGATCAAGTACGTGTATATAGTCCCTAAGACATGTTCCATCAGGAGTATCATAGTCAGTTCCAAACAATTTAAAACTACTCTTATTCATTACTGCCTTAATGGCAAGGGGAATTATATGTGTTTCAGGATTATGTCCTTCCCCCATTTCACCATTAAAATCTGCGCCACTTGCATTAAAATATCTTAAACACGCAAAATTTATCAGTTGATTATCAGAACGCATAGATTTTAAGTATTCTTCAGTATTTAACTTTGATTCCCCATAAGGACTGGTCGGATTCTTCTCGTGATCTTCAGGAATTGGAATAATTTTTGGATTTCCATACACAGCTGCCGTGGAACTAAAAATATAATTATATACATTGTTCTCTGATGCAATTTTGAATAAATTTTTTGAACCTTCAGTATTATTTTCAAAATATATTTGAGGATTTCTAGTAGATTCCTCAACTGAAATTAATCCAGCGAAATGAAGAATTGCGTCAATCTTTACTGACGAAAAAATTTCATTCAAAAGCTGAGTATTTCTTATGTTTCCAATAATTAGTTTCGCTTTTGAATTTACCGATTCCTTATGTCCCCTTTCTAAACTATCCAAAACAATAACCTCATATCCTCTTTTGACAAGAGCGTCAGTCATAAAACTTCCGATATATCCAGCTCCACCGGTAACTAAAACTCTCATACCAATATATTACAATAAGCAAAAAAAAATCGCTAATCCACTTTTCGCCTACTTCTTGATATTTGTCTTGTTTATGTGATAAGAATTTAGAATTAATGTCATACGATAAATCAAAAATTAGCATAATAATTGCCTGCAAAAACGAAGGAGAAGGTATTCTTAAAATATTAAAATCTGTCAAAAATTATTCAGAGGATATATTGGTTATCGATGGTCATTCTGAAGATGGTACCAGAGAAATAGCAAAAAAAATGGGTGCTAGATTTTTTCTTGATCATAAATTAGGAAGAGGTGATGCTCTAAAAATAGGAATAAAAAATGCAAAAAAAGATATATTGGTTTTTTTTGATGCAGATGGATCACATAACGAAAAATATATTCCCTTGCTAGCAGCTCCGATTTTAAAAAACGAGGCCGACTTAGTTATTGGATCCAGACGAACTGGCGGAAGCTTCGACATGAATATTGATTTTATTGGAATAGTTAGATCAGTGGGATCGGATTTTTTAACTGCAATTGTAAATCACAAGTATAAAGTTAATCTAACCGACATCTTATTTAGTCTCAGAGCTATTAAAAAATCAACTGCTATTGACCTTAAACTTAAATCAGATGATTTCTGTGTTGAGCAGGAAATGATCGTATCTGTACTTAAAAAAGGTTACGCTATAAAAGAAATTCCAACTCAAGAAATGGCAAGAAAATGGGGAAAATCAAAACTAAAAACCTTGACGGGTGTAAAATTCATTTATTCATTATTGAAACAGACTTATTTTTAATTTTTTAATATGGAGCAGTTAAACCTCACAATATTTAAGAGCCTGATCTGGAATCAAAATAATCCAGAAAATAGATAACGCTATTAATACAAAATAAGTTAATACAACCATTTTTGTATTCTTGGAACTTAGAAACTTAAAATGACCGTAAAAAGATAGTAAATTAAAAGGAATTGCGACTACTAGTAGTTTATAAATAAAAGATAATTTAAAATTAATAAGAACTTCAAATAACGGGATTCCAAACGAAATCAGTATCAGAAATCCTAATTTTTTATTTCTGTTTTTTGCATTGAGAAAATACCAGATTGAAATAACTACCCCAAAAACACCAACAAATGTTAACAACGTAATTAAAAGCTGAGGATCAAGAAAATGAGTATATCTTTTATAGACGTCTATAAAAAATTGGAGTAACTTGTTATGAAATGTTCTTGCTAGCAAAACGGGTAAACCCTGATCGTGATTTATGGCATAAATAAGCTGAAGCTCTAAATCATATAAAGAGAAATGATAATAATCAAAAAAATTCTTGCACGCAGTCCACGCTTTTAAAGGAATCAATTGTAAAACTAATAATCCAAGAATTAAAAATACCTTTATTTTCATAATTTCCAAAATTGTGCAATTATATCTTCATTATTTTTTTGATCTAAAAAAACATTAAATATAATTCCTTCAGAGTTTTGGGATCCATAAAATGGCCTAATATATAACACTTTTTTATTTCCCCACTCCTTTGGCTTATTCCATGTTACGTCGACCATCTCGGGAATTTCACCATTTGAATAAAATTTATAATATATTGGCGCAAAATTTAAATTTTTATCAACCACTATGTAATCATATTCGCTTCTTAATCTGTCAGTATTTATTACTATTTCCCTATAGCCTGCTCCCCAATCCTTTTGATTAACTTGTGGATAATGAACATAATAATAGTGCGAGTAAAAAATAAACTCAAAAAATGCAATTATTAAAATCAAAGGTGCAATATATAGCCTAAATCTTTTTAAATTATCAAAAAAATATACTACGCCTAAAGAAACTAATACTAGTAAAGGCACTACCATCAGAAGACTGCGCAAAGAATGCGGACTTGGAACAGCTAAGGAGGCAGGAAGCGGGGAAATTAATAAGAGAGCGACAACTAATATTTTTAAAATATTTTTCTTTGATTTTAATAATGCATAGAGTCCTATTAATAAAAAGGGCAATTGCCATTTAAATAAAAGTCCGAATTCTGGTATCTGATGCCTGCCTATTCCATCTCCGGTGTCAAATAAAAAGTAAAATGAAAAATAGGACAGATAATTTTTAAAAACTGCAAAAGGATACTCAATAATTTTCTGGGTATTCGTCATGATTCCTAGTTCTGAAAAGACACTTGTAGCGCTAAATCTTGCACTGCCTTGTCCTGAAAAACTAAACAAAAGAATTGGCAAGAACAAAATAGAAAAAGATATCATTGATAGGATTATTTTTCTCCTATTCGTGGTGTCTTTGTAAAGACAAATTAATGAAAACCCACCAAAAACTAAAGGCGAAATAATTCGATATGAATGATATGCATAAATACTTACTGCAAATAATATCGCAGCTAATAAAATAAAAATTATCTTCTTATTCTTCAGATAACTGAGCGAAAGAAAAACGGCAAGCAAAAAAAGAAATAGGGCCTGATTAGTTTCAAATCCACCTCTTGAAAAGTGAATATGCCAAGAAGAAATTCCCATTAAGAATGCTGAAAGTAATGCCACCCTTTCAACAGTATCCTTGGAAATTTCCTTCTCAAATAAAAGCGCTTTTTTTACAATTAAATAAATTAATAAGATTGTTAGGATTCCAAAAAAAGCTGATGGAAATCTAATTGCAAATTCATTTTTACCAAATACTGCCATGGATACTGAAGTTGAGTAAATATAAACAGGCATCTTATAATCTCCAAATGATTTAAAAAATAAAGGCATTCTATATTCATGCTCATCTTTTCCTGTCTTTAAAATCTCATGCGCATTATGGCCAATTGCAGCCTCATCTATGTAAAGACCTGGTGGGTTTGTATCTATATTATAAAATCTCAATAAGAATGAAATAAAAATTATGACTACTAGAGCTAACTTATAATTTATCTTCATATTATTTTTTTAACATTTTATAGACGTTTGTGCCATCTGGAAAACTCCATTTCTCTACTAAATTATACTTATCAGAGGGTGTTTTATAATTTATAAAGTCAATCTCAGTAACTTTAGTTACTTTTGGAATAATTACATAAACTAATTTGGAATTTTGATCAACATTTTTATCATTCTTTTCGTCCTGCCAATTAAACAAATAATCATATTCGTAGGTATAAATTGCTGAGCTATAAGCTATGTACCCAAAATCTTTTTCCGCATCATTAAATACAAATTCTGCAATATGTGTTCTAGATCCCAAATCGGAATTAGTAAAGTTATTTTTTTCAAAAACATTTTGCAAATCACCACTCCTCGAAAACACTGCCAGCAATAAGGGAATAATTATTATGTATTTTCCCCAACTAATTTTACTTAAGAATAATCCGATAAAAAGTAAAAATAATATTTCAACGCCTATAAAATAATATGCCCAAGTGGGATTTTCATTAAATATGAATGATGAAATTAAGAAAAATGAGATAGTTAGAATTAATATTATTAAACGTATTTCAAATTTCTTAAATGTTATCTTTCTATTCAAAAATAAAATTAAAATAAATATAACAGTGATGCTAAAAATTAAAACAGAGTAATAATTTGGAGCTCCTATTAAATCAGAAAATTTACTAAAAAAACTTGTTACTATGTCTCTGTCTGTCATTCCAGTTTGCCCAACCGATGCAGTGTTATAAACAATAGAATTGGTTATTGCTTTAATAAAAGTTTTTGACTGAATAAAATTATGTCTTATTTCAAATAATAAAAACGGAAAGAAAGAAAAACCAATTCCCATAATTAACAGGAGAGTTTTTTTAAATAATAGACCAAGGGATTCTACGAATTTTTTTCTATATTCAAAAACGTGAACTAATACTAATGAGGATATAAATGCGACAGTTGTGGGAATTCCAAATGATAAATGAAAGTTTGTAATTAACCCAACTAAAAATCCTAGCGCAATATAAACAAAACTCGCATTATGCTTTTTGTTATCAGAATTTATAAATAAATAAACCGCACCGATTAAGCATAGAGCGCCATAATGAACATTCCAAATTTGATTTGCATAACTTCCGAAATTCAGAATAAACAGTAGCCAGATACTAATGAATATAAATAGTCCCCAACTTTTTGAAATTCTATAAAGGATAAAAGGGAAAATCGTAAAATAAGGAATAGTTAAAAGGGAAAAAACAACTACTCTTGGGTCCTTTGAAATTAAAGTAAGAACGCTAATTATCCATACCCAATATGGGCCGTAAAAAAGACCTGGAAGACCAGAGGGTTGCCCTATAAATGTAGGGTTTTCCAAATTTTTAAGAGCTAGTAGAAAATCTCTTGCAGGATCGTACCAAAATGCAATTCTTCCGAAATAAATATCCGAAACCGAAACGATGAAAGGAACAATTGATACAAATAAAAAACATAGGGTAATATTTTTATTTTCTAATATTTTATTGATCATTTAATAACTTTTATGAACTTGCATATTCTTTAAGTCATTTGGAGAGATATTATTAAAACTAACTACGCTACTGCAGCTTGGATCAATAATTATCTTTTTCCCTTCGTTAGAGAGTAAATCTTGTTTATTTAAGAGATAACTTAAGCCCATTACCTCACTCATTTTTGAATCACAAAAATAAACATTAAATTTATTTTCCGGATATTCATCCATTAAAGCATTTTTAATCTTAACCGCTTCTCTATTTGAAGATTCAGATACTATTATATTTCTATCTTTATTAAGAATTAGAACAATAAGAAACATACTAAATAGATATGCAATTGGTTTGATTTTTTTTATTTCTATGCTTTTAAATAATAAAAATCCTGAAAATAAGAAAATAAATATTTGCAAGAAATATAGATAGTAGATTGGTTTTTGAGAAGGAAAATATCTAAGAAGTATAAAGTTAAAAACAAATGCCAAGATAATCATAAAATGTTTTTTATTTAAAAGCTTTTTATAACTCAAATAGATAAATAGGATCCCCAACGAAGCAACTATCAACACTGAAATAATTAAATTTAACCCTAAAGTTTCACTTATGAAGTTCGGCCAGAAATCTCTTACATAAAAAAGCCATCTATTTGCCACATAAACATTTTCCCTAGACTGCGTTAAATAAAAAATGAGACCTTTGAGATTATAAAAATTACTATTCATATCATAAACTGCTATTGGTATTAGTGGAATTAAGAATCCCAAAGCGGCTGAAATAATATTCTTTAAACGATCTTTATAAAAGAAAAGGATTAAAATTGGAAATATAATAAATCCTGCTAATTGAAAATGAATTGTAATCCCGATGGACAAGAATAAAGACATTAAAAAAACATGCACAGACTTTTTTGTATTTAAATATGAAACAAAAAATAAAATAACTAACCCGGAAAAAAATGGAATTATACTTGGATTACTTAAAGTTGTAGATAAAACTAATTGAGAGGGTGACAATGCAAAAATTCCGGCTAGTATTAATCCAAAGTTTTTATTTTCCAATTTTTCGCCAATTTTATAGGCAACTATTATTGTCAACATGCTCACTACGCTAATAAAAATCCAGGAACCGTAAAATGGAATAAACTTTTCAAAAATTATTAACCCCCAGTAATACAACGGACCAAAATTAAAAGGAGCCACAGAAGATGCAGCACCGGTCAAAGGAAATGATAATTTGTCTGAAAAAAGGGAGGCAACCAAACTATCCCTTGCAGCATCAAAATCAAAACCATATCTATTAGGAAAATTATAAAATCGCAATAAAATCCCAGCGATCACTACTCCCGTTAGTATGTAGTTTGATGAAAATTTATTAATAAATTCTTTAATTTTCAATTAGATAACAGATATTTTATGAATGAAATCGGAAATCTAAGGGAGGAAAAAAATGAAAACACAAACCCCTGCCATGAATCCATAAACCCCTTATGTCTTATAAATGTTAACAAAAACCAATAAATTGGCTTTATTATCAAGTAATTAAAGGCCGTGAGGGGATTTTTGGATAATTTTTGTTCTCTGAATTGCTTAGCCATAAGGGAAGTATATCTGCTATTTCTCTTTAAGTATTTAGAAAAAGTTGGAGAATCATAGTGGAGTAGATTTTCTTTTAACCAACCGACTCTTCCGGAAACGTCATACTGCTCATGCACATCCATCTGAGGGAGTCTGGCCTTATTTTTTCTAAATAATCTTATAACTCCATCTGGATATACTCCTCCATATTTTAGAAATCTTCCAAGAAAATAATTAGACCTTGCTATAAAAAAAGCGTTATATTCGCCAGTCTCCTCACCGATTTGACCATCTCTTGCTTTTAATATGTCTTGATGCCTTCTGAATAACTCAGGGATATTCTTTTCATATTCCCCTATTTCCTCATTTGACATCTTTATAACTTTTTCAATTTCATCTGAAAGTTTTTTACTTACGACCTCATCTGCGTCTAATTGAAGCACCCAGTCACCTGATGAAGCGTCAATTGCTTTCTGTTTATTAATATGAAAAATTGGAGGATTTGTTGTGACTATTATCTTTGCGTTAAATTTTGCGGCAATCTCTACGGTCCTGTCCGTTGATGACCCATCGACGATCACAATCTCATCCGCAATTTCTTTTATAGAATTTAAACATTTCTCAATGTTTTTTTCTTCTTTAAATGTCGCGATGGCTACTGATAATTTCATTTATTAATCGGGATTTTACGCCTAAATAAGAATAGCACAGATATGACGATAACAGAAAATATAGAAACAACCTTTCCTACTCTTCTTACCCGTGTATCTTCAAATTTAAGCTCTATAGTGTGTTCTCCTTGGGGAACCTGGTATGTGATTACACCTCGCTGATTTGGATCTTGAAACTCTATGGGAGCTTTATTACCGTCAATGTATAGATTCCATCCTGGGAAGTAGAATGTGTAGTCTACCATCTTTAGCGTGGTGTCTGCTTTTATTTTATAGACTCTGGATGAATTGTTTACTTTCTTATCTATAACTACTCCCGTTCCTTCAAGTATTTCTGTTTTTTCAGTTTTTACCGGATAATCTTCACTCTTCCCTGTCCAGATTGGGTTCATAACGATTGCATGAAGATTAAGATTTGTGAATGAATAATAACTATCTGGAAATTTTACGTAATTTTTACCATAAATCTCTGGCATTCTTAATACACAAATTAAAATAATAAAACATAAAATTAATGCCCTGCTGTTTATCCTATCCAAAATCACTGCAGCAATTATAGGAGGCAAAAAAATCAGAACTGAGAGTAATCTCCAGGGGAATTGGATATTTCCCAAAAAATTAATATTTTCATATATCGGTTTTGAAAAAGAAGTAGTAAGAAAAATTATTCCAGCACTAGTAAGAATTGCGAAAACAAGCATGGAATTATTTTTTAATTTTATTTTTCTTACTTTAATTAATAGAACAAAAATTATTCCTAATAAAATGATTAGTGTTTCCAGTAAACCAAAGTTAACTACAAAACCTCTGGGTAAAATATTAATTTGAGTGAAGTAATACCATTTGGTGTCTATGTAATTTGATAATGATAAAAAATTTCCCGGAGTTAGGTGATTACTTGAAGTACCATAATAAAAATATTTTATTTCTAAAAAAAGTGGAAGTATAAAGTAACCCGATATTCCTAATCCTAGTAAAGAAATTATTGCCAAACTTAATATCTCTCTTAATGCCTTAAATTTAAAAAGCTTATTTTCGTAAATTAAAAATAAAAAGTATGGACCAGCTAGAAACGAGCCAATTACTAACATAAATGGATGAGTTAGAGAAATTAATGCTATGGAAATTCCAACTAAAAAATATCCATAAATATTCTTTTTTTGAATTGCTAAATACATTCCTATTAAAAGTAAGGGCATAAATACCGCAGCGAAAAATTCAGGAAGTGCACCCCTAATATAAATATTTAAAATTCTGTATGTAGAAAGATGAAAAAGAAGCGCTGCTGATAAAGAAACAGTTTCAGTAAAATAAATTCTTAGAAAGAAATAGAAAAAAAAGAATGACAAGAAAAAACCTAAAAAAGCTACTAGATTAAATGCGATCACCGGATCAGAAACAAAAAATTCAAAAAAGGCTGTAAGATAAGTAGTTAACTGATGCGCAATAACTCCAAGAGGTAGTCCGTAATTCGCAAATCCATCCACCCAACTTACTGGAAATTCCCCGCCTGCAATAGTTTTATAAAATAAATTAGGAGTTAGTGTGTGGACAATTCCATCCATGTTTGAAGATCTAACTGGGGTTATGAACCAATCAATAACAGTAAGAATTGAAACAAATAAAATTATAAACCCAGCAAATAAATCTAGCTTAAATTGCCTAATTAGTTTCATTTTTTAATTTAAAAATTTTAAATATTTTATTTCTAAAAACGAATAATAAAATAAATACTATTAGTGACGTTAAAGACAGAATTTTGGCATATTCTCTTACCCGTGTATCTTCAAATTTAAGCTCTATGGTGTGTTCTCCTTGGGGAACCTGGTATGTGATTACACCTCGCTGATTTGGATCTTGAAACTCTATGGGAGCTTTATTACCGTCAATGTATAGATTCCATCCTGGGAAGTAGAATGTGTAGTCTACCATCTTTAGCGTGGTGTCTGCTTTTATTTTATAGACTCTGGATGAATTGTTTACTTTCTTATCTATAACTACTCCCGTTCCTTCAAGTATTTCTGTTTTTTCAGTTTTTACCGGATAATCTTCACTCTTCCCTGTCCAGATTGGGTTCATAAGAACTGAATGTGGATTATAAATCGATGAGTAATAAATTTCCGTTGGATATTTAATATAATTTTTCCCGTAAAGCTGTGGGAACTGAAGAACAATAATTAAAGCTACAAAAATAAAAATAAAAATATTTTTATTTAATTTAGTAAGAAAAGCTGCATAAATAATGGGTGGGATAAAAATAAATGCTGACAAAATTCTCCAAGGAAATTGAATATTACTTAAAATATTTATTTTTTCATAAAAAATATTTGAAAAAGGTGAGATGAAAAAAAGAATTAATATAGATATTAATACCCCAAATTCCAAAATTCCAAAAGCCCTATCTTTCTTAATCCATTTAAACAAAATTAACCCTATACCAATTAATATTGATGCTGCTTCAATTATTCCTGGAAAAATGATATGACCTCTTGGAAATATTTCTGAATTTGTAAAATATTTCCAATCAAATTTTAAATAATCTGCTATTCCTAAAAATGAATTTGGCGTTAAATGATTTCCAATTCCATAATAAAAATATTTTATTTCTAAATTTAGAGGCAATAAATAATAGCTGGCAAGTCCTATTCCTAAAATTGAAAATATTCCAACAAAAATGATATCTTTAATTTGATTAATAGAAATTAAACCTTTGAATTCTTTCTTGTCCTGAATTAATAGAAAAAATAAGTATGGCAAATATATAAATGAATAAATCAAAAGCATCATCGGATGATTTAATGCCAGGAGAAACAACGAAAATGATGTGATGAAAAGTCCGATTATTTTTCTTTTCTTAATAAATAAATATAGCCCGATTAAAATTAATGGTAGAAAAGTGGCGGCAAATATTTCCGGCATGGCGCCTCTTATATAAAAGTTTATTATTTTATAAGATGTTAATGTATATAAAACTGTTGAAGCAAAAGAAGGCAAAGATCTAAAATACAATCGTAATAAACCGTAAAAAGTCAAAGAAGATAGACTTATTCCAAAAAATGAGATTAGCTTATATGCATTTTCTGGACTGAAACCAGTGAAAATAAAAGCTGCTCCAAGATAATTTGTTAACTGATGAGCAACAAGCCCCATAGGAAGTCCATAATTCCCTATTCCATTATTCCAAACCACCGGAAAATCCCCGCCTTTTAGAGCTAGAAAAAATTGCGCCATATTGGTAATATGATATGGAGCATCAAAAGAGGCTAAGCGCGCTGAAGTTAAAAATAAGTCAAATACGAAAAAAACTGATAGAATAATAATGGCGACTGAACCAAAAATATCGGCTCTTGATAACCTCACAAGGTTATTATAGAAAGAAATGAATAAAAAACAAAGTATCTTTCTAAAGTTACATAATCCAGTATATTTTCTAGCTCTATTAATGATCTTAATTACGATTTGCTTCGTAATTTTTACACCTCGTGTTTCAGCGTTACTATTTTCACCAAAAAGAGAAATGACATTAAATTCATTTTTAGATAAAACAAAACAAGAACAAAAAATAAATCCTCAAGAGTTTTGGAAATTTAGAGAATTTTATTCACCGGGTTATTTTGAACTAATGGATCAAGGCCTAGAAAATTCTGAAGTAAATTCGGCAATTAATGAAATTGGCCTAGAGCCAAAGGGCGTCGCATTCACTTCCCTGTTCAAATCAAAACATTCCATTAGCCTGGATGGATTAACCGAAAATGAATCACTAAGTGAAATTATCGATTTAAATTCAATTCAAAATATTGCGTTTCAAAACGAACATTCTATGATATTTACAAATAACAATAAAACAATCATGTTTTTTTTACTTCCAATTTCAGAAATGAAAAAAGCAAATGGATTTTTTGAATATGATGGAAAAGACAAAGAATTATTAGAAAACAAATACTGGTTTAATATAACCAAAATAGAAAGATAATGAAGTTTTCTAAGAAGATCTTATTGGTTTACGTTTTATATCTTCTCTCAACATCTCTTATTTTCCTAAACACTAATTCCTGGGAAATAAAAAATAAACCGCTAAAACTTTTCTTTCTGGATAGCGATATAAGCTACAAAATCGTAAGTTCACTTGCACTTGATCCAAATACCGGAAGCACATTTATCCCAAGAGCATTTCATAACAAAATTTCGATGAGCTTTGATACATTCACAAGTTCATTGTTCCAATCAATTGATCCTGTTTTTCTATTCTCACTTTCTAAAGACTCCCCGCTTTACTCTGGACCCACGGACGTAAAAATGCTTTTTCCGCTTGAACTTCCTTTATTTATTTTGGCAATTATCTATATAGTAAGAAATTGGAAACCTAGAAAAGATAAGTATATTTATTTATTTCTATTTTTTCTTTTATCGCTTTTAATATCCGGATTTTTTATCCACCCGCTTCATCCTCTGAAGCTTTTTCCGCTAGTTATTGTGACAAGAACACTAATATTTTTAGGAATTTCTGATTGGTTTTTAAATCAAAAATGGTCAAAAAAATATTTTTCATAATTTTAATAGCGGTAGGCATTTTCTTAAGGTTTTATCAAATAAACGAAATTCCTGCTGGGCTTTTTATGGATGAAGCCACAATTGCAGTTGATTCGAAATCAATTGCTCAAAATGGATTTGATGAGTACGAAAGAAATTATCCATTTGCCTTTGAAGCCCTTTCTGATTTCAGACCTCCAGGATATGTCTACTTAACAGCATTAGCATATGAATTTCTAGGACCAACAACCCTAACAGTAAGAATAGTATCTCTTCTTTCTTCAATCGCAGGAATACTTCTCCTTGGCTATTTCACGAGATTATTATTTCCTAAAAGAGAACTACTTCCGCTTATTTCCATGGCAGTTCTTGCGATTTCGCCATTCCACATTCATTTTTCTAGAATTGGATACGAAACTATGCTTGCGACAACTCTCATGCTCCTTTATTTCATTTCAATAATTCATTTGTTAAAAAAGCCAAACCTAATTTGGATGATTATAGGAATTCTATGTGCAGGAATTAGTCTTTGGACATATCCAGGTGCTAAATTTATCGTGCCAATTGTAACGCTATCAATATTTTTGCTCGGCCTATTTAATCTAAATTTTGAATTTAAAAGAAAAAATCTAATACTTATTCCGTTAATTTTTCTTACTACCTGCGCAATCGTTTACATACCTGCACTCCTTAACCCGATTTTTGATAAAAGACCAATTAGCTACCTAAAAGAAGGCACAGATGGCACGCTAATAGGAATTATTACAAAAAAACCGCTTCTTATGATAAATTCATGGCTTTATATGTTTGATTTTCAATTCTTATTTAAAAAAGGCGATCTATTTGCTTTTAGACACGGTACAAAAGAACAAGGACTATTTCTATCAATATTCGCTATTCCTTTTATCCTAGGCGTTCTTAATGTCATCAGGCGTTATTCAAATAAATCTTTTTCAATTCCATTTTTAATCATTCTTACTTTAGTAATAGGCTTCCCATCCGCACTAACTTCAAGCACTCCATACGGAACCAGAATTTTACCAATACTCATTCCTTTTTCTATATTTGTAGCATTAGGAATAGATATGTTAATTCAGAAAACTGAAAGAATTAAACCGTTTATAAAAATTCCCTCGTATGCAATTACGATCGTAATCCTCATTTTTCAAATTTCTCTTTTTTATCATATTTATTTTGTTCATTTTAAGAAAACTTCTCTCCCGGAATTCCCAAAAGCTTCTCGTGATATGGCTATTTTTATTAAAGACTTTAGAACGGAAAACAGACAAACACCAATTTATTTTTTAACTGAAAGATCTTGCAGGCAGTGGGCACATGATGATCTTCACTTCTGGTATTTTGCGGATCTAGATAATACAGAAATGGTTATATGGAACAATAAATTTAGAGAAATTAGATACAAAAATGGCAGTCCTTTCGATAATTATGATGCTACTACCATTCCATCGCACACTTTTGAGAACATCCATCTTTATCCGGGCTATGAAGCCGTAGAAAACTCCGAAAAAGATTCACTTATCGTTAGATGCGGCCTTCATCTAAAAGATATCGATGAAACACGTGAGCAAATAATTAAAGTATTTTATATGTATGAGGATGAAAAAAGAGACGCCTACTATGTTATTACTAGAAAACTTTAAGGCTTAGCGATCACTATCGCTGTTTCTCCATTTAAATAATTAATAGTTTTTAAAATTTTCCCGCTCCCTATATCTTCCGCGCGTCCTACAAACAAAGTATTTTCTAAATTCTGATCATTATTCCAGTCAATTTCCCTAAATTCATATTTACTAAAACTATGATTCCCCACTGTAGTTTTGGCATCCTGAAACTCAAGGGGCGGATATTTTAGATGAAACAAAAAGAAAATGTATGATTGATCCAAAGGTACCTCATTTGAAATAACAATTTTTTCATAGCCGTTTGCTTGAGATGATACATATTCTACAGCCTCCTTATATCCATATTGCCACTCTTTAGAATAATAATAATTCTGCTGAGAAAAATATTGATTTAAATAAAACAAGAAATTAAACAAAACTAATAAAATTCCAAGACCGATTATCAAATATCTGAATGGATCCATTTTTACAAAACTTTTTAACCAAACTAAAAATGAATAAATTCCAAGTGCTGTAAATATTTGATAAGTTGGGAGAAAATTTAAAGTTCTTACTGCGTGCGGAACATCATTTGTAACCGCTGCTGGAATTGGAGAAATTAAAAACCACGAAAAAATAAATAGTTTAGCTTTTTTACTGAATTTCCCAAATATTAAAAAATACAAACCTATTAAGATAAATGGTAATTCCCAAAGATATAAAAGCCCCATATTTGGAGCGTGATGGCGCGGCAAATCTCCTTCTATGAATAACCAATTCGGATTAAAATGTGATAGATAAGCACCAGCACTTTGTCTTAAATAAACCACTCGCCTATTATCTAGAACCAAACCAATCAAATCATTATTTTCTTTATCAACTGATACCCTTTCTGCGGTGTGTGAGAAAAATTTATTTTCAGCGATAAAACTTGTGGATCTTGCCCTGTTAAGACTTTCGGGATTTTTAACCATCGAGAATAAAAGCGGCGCAACGGTTATTAATCCAATAATAACGAATGGGACTAAATATTTTCTTCCTAGCTCAAGCAATTCTTTTCTAAAAATTATTATTAGACTTAACATGAAAAGCGGAGCAAATATTTTTTCACTTTGATATGCGTAAATTGATAATCCGCTTATAATTGCGGAGGCAAACAAAAGATACGGACGCTTTAATCCTTTTATAAATAAATAGGCAGTTAAAATATTTAGAAATACTCCTAGATTTGCTTCAAACGCCGTACGCGAAAATTGAATATGCCAAGGAGAAATCGCAAGAATAAACGCAGAAAGCAATGCGATTTTTTCATTTTTAAATAATTCTTTAATCAAAAGAAATGTAAGTAGAACTGAAATTACTCCAATCGCCATTGAAGGAAATCTAATTGCAAAAGTAGAAACATCAAAAAGTATTACTGATGGAATTGCGAGATAAGCATAAAGAGCAGGCTTGTAGTCACCAAATGACTTTAGGGTTGTTGGCAAAAAAATCCCATACTCATCTCTTCCAGTTGTTGCGATAGAATAAGCATTATACGCAAGAGATGCCTCATCCCAATCTGGACTGATTGGGACACTTCCCAACTGCCAGAATCTCAATGCAAAAGCTAAGAATAGAATAAAAATTAGTATAAATTTAGTTTTGAACATAAGCTGATAACATAGGCTTACCATCTGGCAAATCAAACTTTTTTAGAACTGTTACGTTCTCGGGAGTTTTATCCCACCGCTCTACATGAATACTATTTTTAGAATGTGAAACATTATTAAAGTTATATTTGCCGATTTTATTTACATGAACAAATCCAAAAACATCTCTTTTAATATCTGAATTTTTTCTATAAAACTTAGGGTCTATTTTATTATGGAATAAATAATAAATATGCGGTCTTCCCAATTCATCAGTGAAATAAATATTTTCATATTGGTCCTCTACTTCACTTAGATATTTAAAAGCCTCCTTATATCCGTAGTTCCAGTCTGCTGCAGATTCCCTGCCATAATGAGAATAGTAAGAATGTAAAAAATAAAATACATTTACAAAAAGTAAGAATAAAATTGAAACATACATTCCTGAAATCATTTGAGGCTTTAGTCTATTTTTAAGCTGATCTATAAAAAATACAAATCCTACTGCAGTTAAAATTTGAAAGGTTGGGAGAACCGTTTCGATTCTAAGCGCATGTGGAGTTTCTCTGGCTGTCGCCGCAGGAATAATTCCTAGAAGCAGCCAGATAGGAATTAACCAGTAATACCCTTCTTTTCGTTTGAACAATATGAAGGCGCCAATAATTAAGAACGGTAAATCCCAAATAAACAGCTGACCGATATCTTGAGTGGAAAACTTAGGATTTCCATCCCCTTTTATAAATAAGAAACTAGGATTTAGATTATCTAAATAATGCTTAACAAATTCTGTTCCGTAATAAACCCGTCTGTTATTAATAACTTTTGACCAAATGGCTCCGTCATCATTTTCTATTTTTTGATTTGCTGTTTTTACAATTTCAGGATTACTAAATATATTAACTTCTTGATATCTTAATTTTGCCTGAGGAGAAAAAAGAAAAGGAATTAAAGGAAGAAGTATAAGCAGACCAACAACAAGGGAAACAATAACCTCCCTTTTGGCTTTAAATAGTTCCCTTCTAAAACCACCTACGAGAACCAAACCAATCAATGGAACAAAAATTCTCGCTGTGTTAAATACATAGAAAGAAACTGCAAATGAAATTGCTGATAAAACTAAAAGCCACATGTTTTTATTTATGGCGCGCAGGAATAATAAAATCCCTAAAACTATACAAAACGTAGAAACATTGGCTTCAAAAGCAGCGCGGGAAAGCATAATATGCCAAGGAGATACTCCTAAAAACAACGTGGAAAATAATGCCAGCTTTTCTTTATTCTCATTTTTATGAAAAATTTCTTTTACTAAAAAATAGGTCAGAAGAACAGTAAGAAATCCAAACAAAGCCGATGGCGAGCGGGTGGCAAATTCATTAAGTCCTAATAATTTTACAGGAACACTTGCTAGATATGCATAAACTGGAGGCTTAAAATCACCAAACGATTCTATATATTTATAAGGAAAACTTACTCCAAATTCGTCTTTCCCGTCTATCCCTATCGTATACGCATTATATCCCCAAGCAGCTTCATCCCAATTTATAGACATTGGGATACCCCCAAGCTGCCAAAATCTTAACATAAATGCAATTAAAAGGATAATTATCAGGAAGAAACTATTCTTTCTTTTATTCTGAAGAAATTTATTAATAAATTCTTTTGACATAAAGAATTAGTCAACGAAGCGGTATTTAAAAAGAGTCCAAAGAGCAATTGAACCATCGTGGAATGTTCTTAATTTCTTACCCTCACTATAATCCCTGGGTACCGTTGTAATAGGAATTTCCAATATCTTGTAACCGGCTTTCAGAAGCTTAGCAGTAATCTCGGGCTCAAAATCAAATCTTCTTGCGTTTAATTTAAATTTTTTCCCTGCCTTTGCCGGGAAGAGTTTATAGCATGTCTCCATGTCTGTTAACCAGCTGCCGTATAAAACACTTGTTAACAAACTTAATGATCTGTTGCCAATATAATGCAAAAAAAATCTTCCGGTTCTTTCTTCACTCTTCATATGCGGAAGTCTTTTAAGCCTCGTACCATACACGACGTCAGCTTTTTTCTCAAGAATTGGCTCCATAAGCACAGGAATAAAATTAGGATCGTATTCCAGATCTGCATCCTGAATGATAATATAGTCTCCGCTTGATTCATCAATTCCTCTTTTTACAGCAGCCCCCTTCCCCATATTCGCTGGCTGTTTAAAAAGTTTTATTCCATCTTTTGGAAGATGATTTAAAGTTTTATCGGTTGAGCCATCGTCTACAACTATAATTTCAGTTTCTACATCCTTAATTTTTACAGCTTTAACTCTCTTAATTATTTCACTAATAGTTTTTTCTTCATTGAAAACTGGAATTATAATGGATAATTTCATAATGTTTTGTAAAGAGAGTAATTAGATTTTTGAAAAATTAACTCGATGTTTTCGAGCTTATCAAAACAAGGGGTTTTCTTCAAGTCTAAGATATATGATGTTTCAATTTGCTCTAATCTTTTACTAATATCTGCTTCCAGGTCCCCAACATTCTGACATTTATCAAGTAGCTCGCTTATGTCTCCCACATTTTTCTTCCTAGTTTTAATTTCCTCATCTATTCCACCGAATTCCATGAGCTCTGGTTCAAAATATAATGAGCGCTCAGAGAGCCCTGAAATTATTGGAGCCAAATATGGGGCAGAATAAACATCTCCATTTTTTTCCACATTTAAAACCAATATACTTTGATCTTTTGGAATTTTTGATAGTTCTTTGGAAACTTCAACCAAATTTAAATCAATCTTATAAGGATTATTTGAATAAATATCTATAAGCCTTAAGTTATCCGGCAAACTTAGTAAAATAATTACTAAAATAATGATTCCAAGCTTAAGATTATTAATTTTTCCTAATATTTTTGTTAATGAAAATGCAGTTGGAATTAGCAGAATAAAATATCCAATCCAAAGAAATTGAAGAACCACAAAAACAGCAGTGCTTTGAATAAAAAAACTTGGAATTAAAAAACTAAGTAATATTAAAAACCCCAAAAAAAGATTTCTCTCAGTATATAAATTTTTATCCAAAAGTTTTTTTACATAGAGCAGATTAACCAATCTCACCCCAAGACTTGGTAAATAAAATAATGGAAGTATTAGAATAAATTTATAAAAAATAATTTTAATATAATTATCATGTGCTTCAAAAACCAAAAGCCTTTGATACCAATCAAGCTGATAAATAGCAGCAATGCTTTCCAAGTAATGTCTGTATAGAAGATTTGGAGCAAAAATCAATCTCCCTGAACCAAAATTTATCGGGAGGTATGTGAGCGCAAATATAACCCCCCCAAATAAAATCACAGGAAGATAATATAAATCTTTTTTTCTAATTAGTCTTATTAAGAAAATTATTCCAATACTTAAAAATGCAAGAAATCCAGTATAAATTTTTATCATTGGGAGAACACTAAGAACTATCGCAGCCAAAATAAATGAGTATTTAGTTTTTGCTGAGAAAACTAAAATGTAGAAAGCAAATAATAACGAGACAGAAAGTATCACTGATGGGTCTACTATATTTGCAATTGTTTGAACGATTCCCGGATCCATAGAAATCTTATCTGGGAAAACGAATCTGGAGAAACTCTGAGCAAAATATAAAAGTGTTATAAAAATCAACTGAGATTCTCTTTTCATTCCCATAAATCTCCCAAGAGCAAGACCTGAGAGTCCATAAAATGCTGATAGAGCTACCGGGAAAAATCTAAAGAATAAATCTAGAACTTCTAGTCTGTAAAACTTAGAAAAATATGCCACGACTAAATCATAAAAAAAGTTATATCCATTTAAAGGAAGCCCAAAAAGTCCAGGATGAGTCGGGGGGAAATTTGATTTAAGATTTCCAATCAAACTTAAATGATAAATTGCATCAACAGTATTTACGCCGTAAAAAACTAAATTATTATTTTCGATAGAACCTGATCTCCACATTAAATAACTTGTAAGAATAGTTCCTGCTAGGATAATTAAAGTTTCTATTTTTAATATTTTTCTGAAGTCAAAACTTGGAAATCTTCCAACACTTTTAATAAATACAGGAATGCAGAAAATTAGAAAAATATTGTAGTAAAACTCAAGATGGATCCAGGAAAGCAGGTAACTCGCAATCATAAAAAGAGCAATTCCAACCGAAGAACTTAATACTATATTTGTTAAATTATCTCTTGCAGAAAATTTAAATAATCTTAGAAGAAGGAAGCCTGGAATATAGAATGTAAAAATTAATAAAAAGAAAAAATAAATAAAATTTAGAATTATCATGAGGTTAATTTACCTAAAACTTCATTATCTGAAATAACAAACTGCTTTCTATGCTTAGATCTTAAATTTAATACTTTACGCAACATAAAAAGTGCATCAATAAATCCCAGTACTAATGCCTTGTCCCCTCTTATTCCATTTACTAAGTGGTAAGGAAGCCAAATAAGATGGTGATTGATTTTTCTAGGGTCGGCATTTTTCCAAACAAAAATAAATTGATTTCTATATGCAATTCTTTTTACTTGATTTGGTGTGTATTTGCTTTTAATAGCCCCCTTTTCATGCTCATGTCGAACTACGCTTTTCCCCTCAAACAGTGTCTTAAAGCCCGCCCTTTGGGCCCTATACGAAATATCTATATCCTCCCAGTAAAATGGGTCATACACTTCATCAAGTCCCCCTAACTTATCCCAAATTTTCCTGCTGAAAGCTCCGCTTCCTCCGCTTATCCAAAGGGTGTTTGTTTTTTCAAGATCTCCAGCTCTATGCATCAAAAAACCTTTTTCCCATTTTCCTATCCCCCTTCCTCTTAAAACAATTTTTCCTTCTTCAACGCTTTCATTCAAACATCCAACGGCAAAAACTGAATCATCAGAAAAATGTTCAATTAATGGTTTTAAAAATGAATTATTAGCGATTACATCAGTATTTAATAAAACTATAATTTCTCCGCTGGATGCATTAACACCCTTATTTACATTAGTCGAAAATCCCTTATTCTTATCGCTTTTTACTAATTTTAAGCTTTTATTTTCTTTTATAAATTCTTCGATTACCTGGATGGAGCCATCTTCTGAGCAATCATCAGCTATAACAACTTCGATTTTATTATCGCTAAAATTATCGACTGCTTTTAACAATACTGGAAGATTTTTTTTGAGAATTTCCTCCCCATTATAATTTGGAACTACAATGCTTATTTTCATAATATGTTTTTATAAAAAGTGATCACTTGTTTACCACCAGGAATAAATATGCCTCGAAAATTATAATTAGTCCTAATTATCATACCCTCTGAATCGTATCCTTCTATTTTAACATGCCAACCTGGATAATATGAATCAGATAGCACTAAAAATCCTGAGCCTTTGGTTTCTATATTAGTCTCCACTACAATTTTATTATCAGTGTAACTTAGAGTCTTTACAGACCCATCAGAAAGATTGTCGCTTGGGCCAAATTCTTCTTCAACTATTGCAGTATTAGAAGGATCAAAAAGAGGGTCAAACATTAACTTTATAGCCTCCTCTTTACTCGACGCGCTAATTACATTCTGTACCAAAAAAGCACGTGGCAAAACATTTTTATTTTCATAAACCTTAGTAGTCCCTTCTTCAAAAACCTTAACAAAGCCATCTTCATTTAAGTCGTCCAAACTTAAAACATATTTAACGCCAAGCAAATCAATTAGATTTCCTGAAAAATTTTCAATCCTAACGATCCTATTAAATCCATACGGCGGCTCTATATTTGGCCCATTTCTGTTAATAGCAGAAATTAGCTCGGCATATCGATTTAAGAAAAGTGGATCATAACCTTCAACTGTCTGGATTCTATAAACTGAAGAAAAATTCGGAGGAAGAATTCTAGCGTCCGTTGTCGCAATTCTATGATTTCCAATATTTTGAGAAATAAAATCTAAAGTTTTTGTATTCGGAAATAAATATTCTGGTTTTGAAAATGTATTAAACTTCCAAGAAAATCTGAAGAGATCTATAACAGTTAAGAGAATAATTAAACAAAGAATATATCTCTTAAATTCTTTTCTGGATTTAATAAATAAAAATAATAAAATTGCAGATGCACCAAAAACAATTGACGGAAATATTAAATTCCTCTTTGATACTAGTAAATTTTCTTGTTTTATCCCAAACTGATTTCCAATTTGAATAAAAATAAATATTCCCCCAAGAATTAGTGCAATAGATGTTAGCGGAATAATTAATTCTTTTATCTTTTCTTTTTTTATTAAATAATTAAGCCCAAGTGCTGCAAGAATTGATAATGAAAAGTTTACTAAAAAAATTAATCTAGTTGGCTGGGCTGAGGAGATAAAAGGAATTTCCAAAATGAATGGTAACCTGGAAATAAAATTAGGCAAAGTAAATAAAAGTGAGACAAAAAACAGACCACCAAAAAAATAAGTCTTCTTATCTCTTCTAAAAATTAGAGCTAAAATTACAAGAATAAGCGGAATTATTCCAAGATATGCTGTCAGCTCTCCGTAATTCCATACCCCCCAATAATTTAAAGTTGTGGGATTTCCAAAAAAATCAGGTACCAAAAATTGAACTAAATTTTGCCAAGGCAAAAACCATCCTTCTTTTTGCCATAGTATTTGGTCCAAACTTCTTGCTGAAAGAGATATAAGTTTAAAGGTCGGAATTAGTTGAACTGAAGTAATTAAAAGAGTAATAAACCAGGTTATTAAAAAAACAATTCCAACTTTTTTATTTTTTTTACTCTGCCATATTCGAATAAGCAGATAAACAGAAGAGACTAATGACAGATAGAAAAAGGTTTGAAGATGACCTGCAAAAAATGATGAAATACTTGAAAAAATAAGAATCCCCGACCAAGCAGATATTTTTTTAATATTTTTAGAAATTATAATTTTATCAATTGATAATAAAATTAAAGGCAGCCATAAACCTGTATGAAGTATATTTCCCCATTCAAGCCATGTTGTAAAAAATCCTGAAAAAGAAAATACAACTGAACCTAATAGACTGGAATAAATATCAAGCTTTAAGCTCCTTAGATATAGAAACAGAAAAATCCCAGCTAGCAATGGCTGGAGTATAATAAAAAAAGACCAGGAATAATTAAATGGCAAGATTAAAAATAATATGTTTAAAGGGTAAAAAACAGCAGACTGGAAATTTGCTAAAAGTGGGGTACCGGAAAATGAATACGGATTCCACATTGGAAGCTCTCTTTTTTTCAAACTTTCTATGGATAAATCTTTCCAAGGGTATTGCTGTCTAACGGGATCGGTAATTAGAAAGTTCTTATATGGAATCCCATTCGAGTAATCTTTAGCATACAAATCCCTATATGGATGATAAAGACCAATTATGGTGTCAGATGGGATCGGAAGAAATCCTTTTGCAAAAAATTGCCAAAAAAAGACAAATACAAAAAAGATAATTACTAAATAAGGAATTATTCCCCTAATCATTTATAAATCCGCTTACGGTCTCTGAAAATTTTTCTTCACTAAAATCTTTAGCTTTTTCTTTTGCATTTTTAGATAAATCATTTAAAAGTTTTTCATTATTTATTAATTCTAAGGTTTTGATTTGAAGCTCCTCCAGCGTGTCCCAAAGAAAACCATTCACGGAATTTTTTACAATCTCTCTTTGTCCTCCTGCATTTATAACCACTGGCACTGCTCCTGCACCCATTGCCTCAACTGTTGAGATTCCAAAATGCTCAGCGAACTCGGGGTGAATTTTTAAATCCTCACCATACCCGCTCGCATGCCAGTAAATCTTGGCCTGGCCATAAATATCCCAGAGTGCATCATTTGATTTGTTAACAAGAAATTCAACTGGATAATTTTTAGCGAAGTTTTTCATGCCCTCAAACTCTTTTATATCTTTTTCATTTACACTAACCGCTAAAACAAACTTCCAGCCTTTCAGACCCTTATCTACCATTTTCTTAAATTCACTCACCATAACATGCTGCTTTTTATAATCGTCATTAATTACATTTCTTGTTCTGAATCGGCCTACATGAAGAATAATATTTTCTTTTTTTGTGTTCGTCGATTTAATTCTTACTGGAGGGAAAAGAATTTTAGTTTTCAGATGAAACTTATCATCGATAAATGATTTTGTATAATTTGAGTTACAGAAAAAGACACTTACCCTCTTAACCTTAAGTTTACCGACTAGCGAATTTGACTGCATCCTATCTAATGGCTGCTGAATATGAACTAGCAACCTTGGATAAACTAACGGAATTGATCCATCGCTTAAAATAATTATTCTGTCATATTTTTTTGAAACCAAAAACCTCTGTAAAGTGGAAAATTTAGGTGAAAAAATATTAGGAACGATTTTAACCTTTGATAAGTTTAGGGAAAATCTTTTTAGCAACCCATCGAGATCAGATTTATTGTCCCAGAATACATCAACATCATTCTTTTGAGACAAAACCTGGGCAATAGTCATCATATACTTCTCGCCTCCTCCTAAATCGTCCAAATAAGGATCGAAAATACCAATCTTCATATAATTCATTCTAACAATTTTTGATTTTTTATCAAAGTTTATGCTAGGATTAAGTTATGAATTTTATGAGCCCAATACCAGGAGTTAATCCGTTTTTAGTGGCTGCACTTTTAATTTGGTCGTTGTTTTGGAAAAGTTTGGCACTATGGAGAGCGGCTAAGGGAAATCAAAGATATTGGTTTGTGGGCCTTTTATTAATAAATTCTTTTGGAGTTCTTGAACTCATCTACTTGCTTAGATTCGCAAAAAACAAACTTACTGTCCAGGAAATAAAAGAAAAAAAATTTCTCCCTTAATTTTTCTTATTCTGAATCTCCCAGAGCTTTGCATAAGTAATAAACGTACTAAAAGACTGATAAATACTCTCAATTAGCCCAACTACACCCATCCTATACCCCTTATGCGAGATAAATGAAGTCAGAAAGCTTGTGATCATGACTCTGGGAAATCTCCACCAGCTCATCTTTGGATGATTTGATTCAACTCGTATTTTGCTTTCCACATCTGACCATTCAATCGTTTTCTTTAACATCTGAGACAAATTCCGATGCGTAAAGTGAAGAATGGCTCCGTCAAGACTACCTATATCTCCATCCACAACTGGACTTTCGTGAATTTCACCACGCCATCCCATTAATTTCTCTTTTTTAAACAATCTTTCAAGCCTTTCTATTTTTGGCCATGCGTTCTCTCCTAAATAAAAATTTTTCCTGTTAATTCTGTATGCTGAGTACGAAGAATTAGATTTTATTTCGTACAAAATGCTTTTTCTTAATGCTTCATCGACTCTCTCATCAGCATCAATATATAAAATATAATCATGGATAGCGCTTTCCTTACCGATATTTCGAAGCTCTGAAAAGCTGCTTGCTTTTGACTTAAATACTTTAGCCTTATACTTTTGGGCAATTTCTAGAGTCTTGTCAGTTGAATAATTATCAATTATTAAAATTTCATCACAAAAACTTAGACTTTTTAATGCGTCATCAAGCATTTCCTCCTCATTTTTAGTTATTATAATTCCTGAAATTTTTGCCATTACTTAAAACTTCCTTTTCCAAAATTTCCTATATAAAAATCTATTATTCCTTTTCTCTGCCAAGATCTTCCGATTAAAATTAACTTTATACTTTCCCTGAATAATGCAAACTTAGCACGCATTGATGCGTATTCGAATCCAAAAATCATTCTATTTCTGGAAATATAATAATCCTGAAGTCCAGATCCCGATCCTCCGCTAGATTGAGCATTTTTATGCCATATTATCGATTTTGGGGTAAATAATATCTTATAACCCTTTTTAATCGTTCTCATACTTAAGTCAGCATCTTCATAATATAGAAAATATTTATCATCATAACCTTTAATTTTTTCTAACAATTCTCTTTTAAGCATTAGACAGCATCCGCTCGCAATCTGAGTTTCTACTATTTGACTAAATTGACCATCATCCACTTCATCTACTCCTCTGTGAAATCCGATAACATTTGCCCAGTCCATATTCCCACCTGCATACCATATAACTCTGCCAAGCTCTGTTTCCTTATACTTTTTGTGATACTCAAAACCCTTAGCAAAATAAATTTTTGGAACTACTATTCCTGATTCTTTTTCGCTTTCTGCAACTTTTAAAAGTTCTTCTACGAAATTAGGATCCACATAAGTATCGTTATTTATCAAAAGCACATAATCTGCTCCGTTTTCCAAAGAATGTCTTATTCCCACATTATTTCCGCCAGAGAATCCAAGATTTTTGTTATTGTAAATAACTTTAAGATTTAAATCTTTATAGTTTTTTTCATCAATTTTTATCTGATCCTCTGGATAATTATCTACAACAATAGTATTTAGAGAAAAATTATCTTTTCTAATTTTTTGAAGCGAACTTAAAAGCTCGAATGTGTCGTTGTGACCTCTGTAATTTAAGATCACAATAAAAACTTTTTTCATTAAATTTTGCCTTTTATTTTGTGGAAATATTTAGCAGCAATACTTTTTGATTCATCTGTCTTAATTTTTGAAAACCAATATCTTAAATCTTTACCAAATTTTCCGAGTTCTCCTTCAGTACTTCTTAGAACTTCCTTTTCGTCAAATTT
Source organism: uncultured Gammaproteobacteria bacterium (assembly GCA_964490105.1). Classification (GTDB taxonomy): domain Bacteria; phylum Patescibacteriota; class Microgenomatia; order Levybacterales; family UBA12049; genus 2-01-FULL-39-10-A. The sequence goes on from CAZAZU010000001.1 coordinate 465,591, forward strand.
TTTAAATCCTTTTTTCTCCCAAACAATTGCCAGAACAATTAAGTGCGAAGAGGCCATTAAAAGCGAAAGAAATAATCCATGAATTCCATCCTTATAACCATGTCTTGCAAAATATCTACTTAAAAATTCTTTAGTTGGCGTACTAATTAAATCACCCGGAGTCAAAGCATAATTTTTATTTATCAAATTATTTGCTTCATTTTGCGCATAATTTATCATATTTTTTTGAACAAACTGAATTATCGTTTCATAGTTATAATGAAGCATATGCTCTTTTAAGTAATCTGTTTCACCCTCTACCTGTATTCCCTCATGAACATGGCTATTTTTATATTCCCCTTTATTTTTTCTAAAAAGCCTTAGCTGGTGATCTGGATACCAACCTGTGTATTCGATTTGTTTCCCAAAAATAATATTTTTTCTTGGAATAAAATATCCATTTTTTAAATTATTTTTTTTCAATAGTTCTTCAATCTCTCTCTGAAGTTCAGGAGTAACGATTTCATCTGCGTCAATTGACAGAGCCCAATCATTTTTAGCTTTTTTAAAACCTGCGTTTTTCTGAATATCAATTAGAAGAGGATCATTCGGTTGAGTTATTATGGATGTAGCATATTTTTTTGCAATATCAATTGTCTTGTCAGTAGATGAATTATTTATAACTATAATTTCATCGGCAAACATAACTGACTTAAGACAGTTTTCAATCTTATTTTCCTCATTAAATACTGAAATCACTACAGTTAGTTTTTGCATTAATGATAAAGATTTTTTATATCAGATATTATTTGTTTTCCTGATAATAAATAAATATTAGATATGTAAATTACCCCTCCTGAAATTATAACAAAGAAAAGAGTTAAAAGATTTTCAATTAATAAATCTGCAAGTATAAATGTACCTAATGCCATAATTATTGCAGCAATCGCGGGTTTGTAAACACTTTTAATAAAATTAAAATCTACTACTTTTTTAACCAGATAAATCGTAATGAATATTGTTAAAGTAACTACGAATGACGCAATAGCGACTCCATTAAAGCCCCAGAGATAAATAAATAGAGGTGTTATGCTCCAGGTCATGAAAGTCCATAAAACCATTAGCTTTAATGTAGTTTTTACTCTGCCAGTTGCATCAAGCACATTTACAAGAACTGAGGACATCGAGGAAACTATCGCATTAAGAGAGAAGAAAATAAGACTTAATAACGCTGGCTCCCATTTATTAGCCCACCCTGGAATATACATCATCATGTATGGTGAAACGATAATTAGACCAACCAATAAAGGAAATAAGATAAGAGTTGTAAAAAAGAGTGACTTCTCAATTGCAGTTCTTAAAAAAACTTTATTGTCTTGAATTCTTGAGTAAGAAGAAAATGTAACTTTTGTAACACTATCAACAATATAACGGTAAACGAAAAATGCAATTCTTTGCGCAAATCCAATGTAACCAATTTGAGCGAAAGATAAAAACTTAGTCAGGATTACTGTCAAGAAATCATCTTTAATTGTCGCAAGAATATTTTTTGCCTGGAACTGTACTCCAAATTTTAAATTACTAATTGAAGCTCTGTAAATCCCTACCTTTGGTTTCCATGGTGAAATTAGATAATAAAGAGGAATCCCGACAAGACTAGAAACAAGAAATGCCCATGAGTAACTATCAACACCGAATTTATTTAGAACGAGTGCGATAAGAATAATATTAAAAATTATTGATTCCCCAATCTGAGGAATTACAAGTTTTCCAAAATTAATATTTCTCTCAAGCAGAATTGAGGGAATCATCTTGAAGGATGAAAGAAAAATGGTAAAGACCAAAACTAATAGAAGTCTTCCGCCCTCATCATTAAGACCGAAGAATGATTTTATCTGTCCGATGAAGATTAAAAAAACGAGAAATATTCCAAAAGTTACTAAAAACTGAATTGTAAAAACTGTGGCAATATCTTCTTTTTTTAAATCTTCTTTTTTTTGAATTAATGCAGCTCCTAACCCAAAGTCTGTAATAAAACTTATTACTCGCTGAATTGCAACTACTGCAGTGTATATTCCCAGTTCTCTCGCAGATAAAATTACAGAGATCGTTAGGAAAGCTACAAAATTAATTAACTGAAGAATAAGGCTTCTACTTGCCAGCGCAAAAATTCCGTGAACGGTTTTCTGAGAAACTTTTTTTATATCCAGTTTGTCCATTATTTGTTAGGGTTTTTGCTGCCAGGGTTTTGTAGAAAAAAGTCTCCACATCACTTTTATATCTCCCCAGATAGTTGATACAAGTCTAACGGTTGACCCAGGGTTATCAACCCAATGAACTGGCTCTTCAAATATTTTATATCCGCTTTTTTCTCCGATAATTAATAATTCTCCGTCAAAAAACCAATCATTATCTTTAACCTTTGGTATAAGATCCCTAACTATCTTTTTAGTTACTCCTTTAAATCCGCACTGTGCATCAGTAAAATGCGTTCTAAACCAAAATTGAATAAAAAAGAAATTAAGAGTTCTTGACGTAATCTCTCTAAGCATTGTTCTTCCCTCCACTTTAGCGCCTTTTGCAAGCCGTGAGCCAATCGCTATGTCATATCCATTCTCAAGGGCTTTAAGGATGTTTGGAAGGTGCTTTAGATCAGTTGAAAGATCAAGATCCATGTACACACAATAGTCAGCTTCTGAACTACTCCATGCCCTCTTAACGGCCCTTCCTCTACCTTTCTCTTCTAGTCTAAAGAGTTGGATTCTTGGATTATTTTTAGATAAATTAGCAGCAATTATAGGCGTGTTATCGCTCGATGCATTATCAGCTATGGTTATTTTCCAATCGTACCCATTAAGGTTTTTGGAGCAATAATCCGCAAGCTTTTTTACATTTACTTCAAGCTCTTTTTCCTCATTATAAACCGGGATTGTAATTTCTACTGTAGGTTTCATTTTTGGTTACGCTTGGCATAAATTATACCAGCTACGAGGATTAAAACACCAGACAGAGTTAGCAAATTAGCTAATTTTTGAATCATAGTTTCTTCAAATTTACCTACTAATTCACTCTCCCCCTTTGGAACCTTAACTATCACTCCTGTTTTAGATTCTAATGCTTCTACGCTTTCTCCATTAACATAATATTTCCATGACGGGAAATATGGAATGTGAATAGTCAATTCGTTTTCGACATTTGATTTTATCTGAGCTGAAATCCTGTTTGTCTTGGTATTAAGATCCAAAACCTCAATATTTTCTCCGGTAATTTTTTCTTTAATTATTTCCTCAGGACTAACTGGCCTTAAAAATGATTTAGGCAAATACTCATCAGAAATTTTTGACGTGGTCCAATTTAAAGAATGTTTATTTGTATATTCTTCTGAGGTTTTTGTTAAATAACTTTGCGGAACAAATAATTTGGAGTATAAAATTATTGGCGACACAATGATCGAAACATAGACAAAAAGAAATAACAAATTATATTTTTTTAAATTTATTTTTGATAATGCATATACTACAGAACCTGCAAGAAATGATGAAAAGAAAGAGGCAGCTAAAAGAAACCTCCATGGGTATTGAAAATAATCCATGTATGGAATTTTCCAAATTAAACTTGACTGACTCACCATTAAGAACATTACGCCCGTCAAGCAAATACCCACAATAAATATCACTATTGATTTAATTTTTTCTTTTTTGAATAAATAGACTCCTGCGATTATTGAGAATAGGGAAAATAAAATATGCAGCTTTCCAAGCCTAAAAGACAAACCATCAACGCAACCAGGAATAGAGCCTCCAAACATCCAAGGACTATCCCAGAATTGCCTGACACAAACAAAATGATCCGCGTAATGCGCTTTTCCCCCAATTGTTGAAAGGACATTTGTATAGTTCATTTCAAGAAGTGTTGGGAGAAAATAAAATGACGCAATCAAGATACCAAGTACTGGAATTCCCAAAATGAGTACTCTTCTTTTTAATGTAAACAAAATAAGTGCAGCTAATATTATGAACGGACTAATCATCATTGCAGTCAAATTATGAGATGCAATTATCCCAGTGTAAGATAAACTCCCAAGAATTATAAATAAGAAATTATTTGATTTGTAATACTTCCATAAAGAATAAAAAACTAAAGGAATAAAAAAATATGCATAAACTTCCCCTATGTCTCCCCTGACATAAATATCTAGCGCATGGTATGGCGCATAAACATAAAAAGCGGCAGCAACTAATCCTCCGATCTTTCCCCAGAATTCTTTTGCCAATAAATACATAGCAAAAGCAGATCCAATTACTGCGACTGCAATCATTATTTTTGTAGCCGTTAATGCATCAAATCCTAAAAAATTAAAAAATGCGCCTATATAGTACGGTATCGGACCATAAAAATTAAAAATAGGATATCCATATCCATAACCCAAATCAGGAACCCATCTCACTGGAAACATTCCATCAGTTAGTGCAACTTTCATCTCATGAACTCTCTGGATTTGAGTGTCGTCGTGAATATTAAAAAAACCAGATTTAAAAAGTGGAAGAACAGTTATAATACTTAGCATTAAAACAGTTAAGGCGGTTATTTTCTTTTTTAAAATTTCCATAATTTCTTAGCTCCTAATATTAATAGCGCAAATAAACTTACAACTGAAATTACATTACTTAGCATTCTAGTTGACGTCTCACTAAATGATGCAGCAACAGTGTGATCTCCCGCAGGCAGTTCTAAATCCATAACTCCTCTAGTATTATTATAGTTTATTTTTTTTAGAGTGCCATTTACGCTAACTTTCCATCCAGGATAATATATTGTATTCATTCTAACAATTCCTTCCTGATTCAATTTAACTGCAAAAGTAATATTTTTGGAATTGAAAGAAATATTTTCTATGTATCCCGATCCTTTAATAATTTCAATTTTTTCTTTTGATCTTTCGAATGGAAATTCCTTAACCCAAAGCGGCATCAGTTCCTTCGAAGAAGTAGTAGTAGCATCATTTGTAAAATAAAATCCTTCTCCTCTATTTACATATTCTGATGGTTTTGAAAAAGGAATATAGAGAGCAAGAGCCATTAAAACTATTGCAAAAGATAAAATTTTAAAAAACCTAAAATTTGACAGACATCCCGCAAGCAGGGAAATAATTAAACCAATCTGAGATAAAACCACCCAAGGATAATTTATTTCTGAAAGAAGAGGAAGCTTCCAGACAAATTTCGATTCTTTAACAAGCAGAAATGTGAATATAAAAAATCCTAAAAATAAAACAATTACTAATGTTTCATTTGATGTTCTTTTTAGTAAGTTTATTTTTCGTAGTAATAATGTTATGGAAATTAAACCCAATACAATAAGAAATGGCCAGCCAATTTGATATGTAAAAGGGCTGATTGGATCAGTCGGAGTTCCGTAACCCCATGGTGAATTTAAAAGTTGTTTTAAATTTACATAATATAAATTTCTATCAGCAATCGGGGTTTCTGACAAAAGTATATTCGCCTTTTCTAAAAGCGCAGGTATCCAAAAAAATGCAGAAAGACCAAGACCTGAAATTAAAACAAAGAGATAATTTTTTAGAAGACTGAGATCATTCTTTTTAAAATTTCCGAGAAAAAATAATCCTAAAGTCAGCGTAAACAATATCGCCATAATATTATGAGAAGTAATTAAGATAGCGTAAGAAAAAGCTCCAACTAATTTAAATAAAATAGAATCTGGTTTTTTAATTAATGATGCAAAGGAATAAAGTACAATTGGAAAAAGCATAAATGCAAAACTTTCTCCAATTGACCCTCTTACAAATAAATCAACTAGTCTGTACGGGAAATATAAATATAGAACAGAACTTATTATTCCCGCCCAATTATTTTCCCAAATCTTTCTGGAAGCCAAAAACATGAAAAAAGCAGATGTCGGGATTGTAATTGCAAACATTAATTTAACGGTATCCACAAATCCAATTCCCAACATGTGAATCGCAACTCCTAAATAGTACGGAAATGGATATGTAAAATTAAATAATGGATAACCATAACCGAAGTTCAAATTTCCACTATACCTTGCTGGTATCTGCATGTCCCGAAGCGTTCTGAACATATCTGAGAGTCTTACGACTGCCCACTCGCCATCATGGGTGGGAAAATATCCTGAGTGAATGTAAGGAATAAGAAGAGGGATAGAAATTAATAAGGAAAAGATAAAAACTGGAAGATAAAATTTTACAAATCTCACGATTATTTTTGTTCAACTGAATAAACTGTGTAATATACACGATCATTCTTTTTAAACTCAGATATTTTTTTAAGCGGCCAGTCATCTGGCGCATCTCCTGCATACTCGCATGCGATGCAAGGCTGATAGAAGATAAAATATGTAGGCATTTTTTTTGCTGACTCTAAAACCTCAGCAGGTATTTCTTCAATAGGCCAATAACCTTTTATTATTACATTTGGATTATTTGCTAAATAAATTTCTAAAGCATATGGCATCAGACCGAAAGTTCCTTCTGTCCCTATAAATATTTTTTCATCTTTAGATTTATCTTCAAAAAACTTAACACTTTCCTTTACTCCGCCCCCCGCTGGCCAATCGCTAATATACTGCGCATTATCTGCACTAGCTATTGCTGCCTTAGAAGGATTGAATATAAAATCCATTGATACTTTTGCAGGGTAAAGTGTGAATAAAATGATTGCCAAAGCAGAAACCGCATAATAACTATTTAATTTTCTTTTACTTAAGTAATTATTTAGTAAATCAATAATTTGAGTAAGACCTACCGCTGCTAAAGGTAAAAGATAAAGACTCATGAAAAATATAAATCTAGGAAAAATTACTCTACCAAATAAAGCGAGAGCTATTAAAGGGAGCGCAAAGTAAGCTATGAGTAAAAGTTTTTCTTTTATAAATTTTTTGGATAAAAGCGAAACCAAAATTAAAATTAAATAAAATGGTGTGAGATAAGTAAAAAGCCATGTTAAAAGTCCTCTTAAATTTCCCAAAAATAAATTTATATTATCCATAATTGGAATACTGAATGGGTAATAAACAAAAATAGTATTTTTCTCTTTTATGATATGGAAAAATGGAGAGAGTCTTAAGCTGTTATATAAAACCTCAGCAATTCCAATTGCTACAACCGCAAATAATCCCAACACAAATAATTTTTTTAATATTTTTTTCTGTTTAAAATTAAAAAGAATTAGCGTTAAGGGGAGAAGAATAATACTAAAGTTAGCGCTTGTCTTAGTGAGCATTCCTGCACCAAGTATAGCTCCTAAAATTAGGGCCACATCAAGCCTTAGTTTTCTGACTAAAAGAATTGAAAAATAAATTGCATAAATTGCGAAAGCCCCTACCAAACTGTCATAAAGAGCCAGGCGATCATAAACTACTGCAAATGGATATGCCACATAAAGGATTGATGAGACAAATGCAGCTCTTTTGCTTTTAAATAATTCGTAGGTAAGTAACCATAATCCAATTAGAGAAAATAATCCGGCAACAACTGAAACAAGCCTCACAGCTACGATTGGGTCTTCAATAAGTCTTAAAAATATCATTCCAAACCAAATTAACATGGGTTGTTTTCCGTCAGTTAAAGAAATGAATCGCCAATTTGCATCTTGTGAAGCAATTTGTGCCCATCTTATGTAGAGAGCCTCATCTGTAAAAATTGGAAAGTTTCCAAGAATAATTAATCTTGAAACTAGAAAAGATATAAGAATTAGAAAACCTAAAAGAATTTCTTTTTTAAATTTTATAACTAAATTCATCTGTGTAAATTATACTAGAAACCGCTATTCTTGTGCACCGATAGATTTAGGGAGCTTACCATAAACATAAACAAAAGCTATAAAAACTAACGGCGTTATAATAGTTAATGCGTTTCTAATTGGAACTCCGATTCCGTCCCAATTTCCAAAATAAAGTAGGACTGTATATCGAAACAATAATCCCAAAGACAAACCAATCGATAGGCTCAAAACATATTTATTTGGCTTAAGTAGTGCTACGAATGGAAGAACCCATATGAAATACCAGGGCTGAATTTCTATTTTAGATAGCGCATAACCTGATGCAATAAGCATAGAAATAATAGAAAGAATTATAAATTTATTATTATCTAGCTTCTCCTTAAAAGGAATAAAGCTTACGATTAAAGGCATCAATAATCCAATTGTAGGAATTTTTACCTGTGAAGAAATTATTACCAAAATAATTGCGAAGATTCTTTTTCTTAAAAAGTATAAATAAATTCCTGATAAAGCGAAAAAAACCATAACAATGTCATGATGAGATGAAACTAGACTTTCAATGATTATCAGCGGGTTAAGTGCAAAAAATGTTGTGTTAAAAATAGCATGATCTGGATTTATTTTTTTATTTATTTTGTAAATTAAAAATACCGATGCTAAGTAAAATCCTGTAATTAAAAACTTGAAAAGAAAAAAAGTTAGAAGAAAGATATTCATTCCAATAAATGAAACTGGAATCGTTAATCCTAGCCAAACAGGTCCATACGGATAGACTCTGTGCGTCCACCGCATAAAAGAAAGCATTGGATCCTCAGGATAGTCCATTGCTCGGTGAAAATATGGATTTTCGTGATAGAAAGTTACAATTTTTGCGTCGAAAATATAATTAAATAAATCATAAGAAAATGCATTATATGAAAATGAAAGAATCGCAGCAGTAGAAACTATCAAAACAATCAAGTCTTTTATCTTTAAATCGTTTCTAATTGCTTTTCTTAAAAACCATACGTAGTAAGCAAACATTAAAATTAATATTGAAATGAATAGAATCGTAGAAAGCGGCCGATTAAAATAACCTATATATTGAAAATTCTTTTGGATTGACTGCCAGATTGAAGCTTGAGAGAGCGTTAGGCTCAAGTCAATTTGAGTAAAGGAATAAAAAAAGAGCAGAACAATTACTAAAAAAAAGGAATATTTTCTGATCACCTCGATCATAGATTATATTTTCCTGAAAATTTATTTAATGTAATTTTTCCTAAATCAAAAATGCCATTTATAGAGTCTTTAATAGGACTTACTCTTCGAGACTCTACATAAAGCCATTCTACTGGAACTTCTTTAATCCTATACCCCATTTTATTTGCAAGGAATAAAAGCTCAACGTCAAAACCGGCTGTAACGTTTGATCCATGAATCTCTGAAAAGCCATTATGGAGCGTATTTATTTTCTTAAATAGCCTATCTGCAGCTTCTTCGGTAAACATTTTAAACCCACATTGAGTATCTTGAATCTCATAAATTCCCACCATAGCTTTTCTAAGAATTATCATACTTCTAGACATCACACGCCTGGAAAAAGGCGAACCTTTTCTACTTCTGCTTCTAGAGCCGATCACAACATCATAGTTCTTTTCAAAAAAAGGCAAAAGCTTTTCTGCCTCCTCAATTGGCGTTGCCTGATCCATATCAGTAAAAAGACGAATTTCTCCTCTAGCCTCTAACATTCCTTTTGTAACAGCACCTTCTTTTCCGGAATGTGACCCTTTTATCAATCTAAAATTTTTGTTTTCTTTGGCATATCTCTCGGAAAATTCTGAAGATCCATCGTCTGAACCATCATCAACAATAATTACTTCATATGTATATTTTTGACGAGTTAAATAATGATCTATTTTATCCAGTACACCTTTTCGAAGATTGGGCATTTCATTATATGAGGGGATAACAACGGAGAGATAAACTTTATTCACTCACTGATTATACGAAAAAAAACGCTCTCAAACAAATCCCTAAAACTGGAAGTTATGCGTAATTTAAGGTAAAATATAGCCACTAGCCCCGTTCGTCTAGTGGTCTAGGACGCAACCTTCTCAAGGTTGAGATCAGGGGTTCGACTCCCCTACGGGGTACTAATTAAATTTGATATTGGCTCGAAGTTATCATTACTAAGCTCTTTTTTAATAATTTTCCCTTTAATTTTTCTAACTAAATATGCTTTTCCTCTAGAATTTATCTTTAGAATTCTAAATACGTTGTCTACTATCTCTATAGCAGCGCGATTATCTACGGCTAGACCAATACCTCCATCGCGACTGATCAAACGAGAGAAATCTTTTTCCCTCTTTTCAAAATGATAATGTGGACAGAATATAAAATTAAATAAACCAAGTCCTTTTACTTTTATAAATGGCCAGGATTCCCCATTCTTAGACGTGAACATTCTTGAATCACTATGACCATAAGAGAACCAACATATCGCTCCAGCTGAAAGACCCGACAAGACAATTCCCTGATCAAACGCTTTTCTTAATGCTTTGTCTACGCCAAGCCTTCTCCAAACTAACATCATCTTAAGTGTGTTCCCTCCTCCGACGTAAATAGCATCCGTGGAAAAAATCTTTTCTTCAATCTCTTTTTTCGGCGACTTATTATCTAAAATTAAAACATCAGTCTTGCAATTTAGATTTTGAAACCACTCTTCAAATGCTTTTATGTATCTTTTGGAATTTTTACTCGCAGTAGGAATGAATAGAATTTTAGGATTCTTTTTACCAGTTAAGCGAATTATTTCATTATCTATTCCAGTAATTTCAATCTCTGGACCATATTTTTCAAAGTCTCCTTTTTCTATATCTTCTCCGCCAATTGCCACAATTTTTCCCATGAAAAAGATTATAAGGTGAAGCTATTCGAATTACAACCTGAAGCCTACATCATGTAGAAGACTGCGAAGATTACAAAGACTGCAAATATTATTATAACTTGAGTGGAATTAAATCCAGCCCAAGTTTCCTTCTTGTGGCTTACTGATTTTTTTACTTTTCTTTTAGGCATTAGTTAATTAATGTCACAATTGAAAAGTCTTGTCAAGTAAGAAGAGATTAATCAGCCTGCGTAGGCGAAGGTGCATGAAGAAGAGGCCTTTGAACGACACTCTTTGTTCTTACTAATGGTTTGGCCAAGGCAATATCTAGTACTTCATCCATGTGAGAAACGAATTTAAAATCTAAATCTCTCATGACTTCTTTAGGTACATCTATAAGATCTTTTTTATTATCTTTTGGAAGAATTATAGTTTTTAGTCCTGCGCGGTGAGCTGCAATTACTTTTTCCTTAACTCCGCCTATTTCAAGAACCCTTCCCCTGAGAGTCACCTCTCCTGTCATTCCAACTGTTCTTTTTACCGGAATTTTTGTGAGAGCTGATACTATAGCAGTCGTAATTGTATCTCCAGCTGAAGGACCGTCTTTAGGAACTGCTCCCTCCGGAACGTGGACATGAACATCAATTTTTTGGAAAAACTTAGCTGATAGCCCAAGCTCAACTCCCCTTGCTCTGATATAAGACATCGCGGCTTGCATAGATTCCTTCATAACATCCCCTAGTTGACCGGTTAAAATTAAACTTCCTTTTCCTGGCATAAGTGCTACTTCTATAAATAGTATATCCCCTCCAGCTTCAGTCCAAGCAAGTCCAGTTGCCATTCCTATTTCGTCTTTTTTCTCAATAAGAGTTGCTTTCATTTTAATTGGCCCCAAATATTTAGTCACATTTTTACTTGTAATTATTATTTTTTTCTTCTTTCCTTCAGCTACGAGTTTTGCGATTTTTCGTAGCAATCTAGCTACTTGGCGCTCCAAATTTCTGACACCTGATTCCCTAGTGTAATGTTCAATTATAAATCTCAAGCCTCCATCGGTTAACTCTACTTCTTTTGAGGTTAATCCATGAGCCTCCATCTGTTTTTTAATTAGGAAGTCTTTAGCGATATGGAATTTTTCCTCATGAGTATAACCTGCAAAATTAATTATTTCTAATCTATCTCTTAAAGCTGGCGGAATTGTATAAAGAACGTTTGCTGTTGTTATAAACATTACGTCAGATAGATCAAATGGAACCTCCAGATAATGATCTGAGAATGCTCCGTTTTGCTCCGGATCAAGTGCTTCTAAAAGTGCAGAGGAAGGGTCACCTCTGAAATCTGCTCCAACTTTATCGATTTCATCCAGCATAAAGACTGGATTTTTAGTTCCCGCATCTTTAATTCCCTGAATTATTCTTCCCGGAAGCGCTCCTACGTATGTTCTTCTATGTCCTCTAATTTCAGCTTCATCGCGAATTCCCCCAAGTGAAACTTTTACAAATTCGCGACCAAGTGCATGCGCAATAGATTTTCCGATAGAAGTTTTTCCAACTCCAGGAGGCCCGACGAAACAAAGGATCGGTCCCTTCATTTTTCCTGAAAGTTTTTGAACAGCTAGGTACTCAACAATTCTCTCTTTAGCGTCTTTTAGCCCAAAGTGGTCGCTATTTAACATCTTTTCAGCTTTTTTTACCTCTAGATTTGTCCTGCTTTCTTTACTCCATGGAAGATCAATTAACCAATCAAGATAATTTCTTATGTATCCAGCTTCTGGATTAAATTGTGCCATTTGGGATAGCTTTTTAGCTTCTTTCTTTGCTTTCTCTTCTACATCTTCGGGCATTCCGGCTTCCTTAATTTTTTGCATAAGCTCTCTGATTTCATTATCCTCATCACTTTCACCAAGTTCTTTTTCAATTGTTTTAAGTCTCTCCCTAAGCATAACTTCGCGAGCACCTTTTTCAAATCTCTCTTGAGTTTTTGAAGCAATCTTTCTTTCTAGCTCTAAAACTTTAATTTCTTTAGCTAAAAGCTCAGTCACTCTCTCAAGCCTCTTTTTTACATCCGTCATCTCGAGTAATTCTTGTTTTTGTGAAGGTTTTAGATCCAAAACTGAAGCAATAAGGTCAGCAAGCTGACCAGCAGGATTGTCAGGAGACATAATATTCATAAATACAAGAAAATCTGCAGTTTTTCCTAGATTCATAGCGCGCCTGAATTCGTTTGTTAAGTGATTACATAAGGCTTTAATTTCTGCGGTTTCATTTGAATCTTCGGGAAGTTCTTCAACATGACCTACCAAGAAATTATCATTCTCATGGAAAGAGTTTATTTTTACACGGGAAATACCCCGCACCTGAGCATTAATCTCTCCATCAGTTTTTATCATTCGCTCAATTCGGCAAAGAGTACCTGTACTAAAAATATCGGATGGACTTGGATCATTCACGCGTGCAGATTTTTGAAGCACAAAACAAACAATTCTTTCCTGGCTGAACGAAATCTCAAGCGCAGCAAGGCTTTTTGGCCTGCCAAAAGTAAGAACTGAATCTGTATTTGGGAATATTATTCCGTCTCGAATTGGGATTATGGGGACTACCTTCTCCATATAGTATTAGCACTCTATCATAGGACCTGCTAGTTGTCAACCGGTAAATCTAGCCTCGCATTTAACTCTTGGGGGTTGACAAAAAATATTATGAGTCTAGAATTAATATATGAAGAAGAGATTAACAAATCAGCATCCAACACTTCCGATCGGAGTCACCCCTGAACAGCTTGTAAAAAAACTGCACTCATTTGAAGGTCGCCTTGCAGACTTTATATCTAGATTTGCTGGAAGCATGTACTTCGTCTACTTTCATGTATTCTGGTTTGGAGCTTGGGTATTATTAAATCATGGAACAATTGGCTTCTTTAAGTTCGATCCTTTCCCCTATGGATTGCTTACTATGATCGTCTCCCTGGAGGCGATTTTTCTTTCAACCTTTATCATGATTAATCAGAACAGACAAGCGCTCGTAGACACCGTTAGAGAGCTTGAAGAAGATGCTGAGGAGCTCGAAGAAGAAAAGGAACAGGAAGAGTTAGAGGAAGACGTTCAGGACATTCAAAAAGATCTTGATGACATTAAAAACGCAATGGCGTTTATTCAGCAGAAAATCTCAGGCCTCGAAAAAATCCCATCCTCCTCAGATAAAACAAAAAGCTAAAAATGACCAAAAACGAAAAGGCAGAAAAAATTTTTATTGAACTTCAAAAACTTTTTCCAAATGTAAAAATCGCCATCAACTATACTACTCCCCTTGAACTTCTAATCGCAGTCATTATGTCAGCCCAGTCTACTGACAAACAAGTGAATGTGATCACAGCCGATTTATTTAAAAAATACAAATCAATTGAAGACTACATAAAGACACCCCTTCCGGAATTTGAACATGACATAAAAAGAATTGGATTATTTAGGGCAAAGGCTAAAAACATAAAGGCGGCAGTAGAAATGATAAAGAAAGACTATGATGGTAAAGTTCCGGATACTATGGAAGATCTGCTCAAACTTCCAGGAGTTGGAAGAAAAACTGCAAATGTTGTTCTTTATACTATTTTTGGAAAAACAGAAGGAATCGCGATTGACACTCATGCCAGACGATTTAGCCAGCTTTTCGGATTTTCCAAAACTGACGATGTTGTAAAAATAGAGAAAGATCTTATGACTGCTTTTCCTAAAAGTGAGTGGGGAGAAATTACTTATCTATTTGCAGAATATGGAAGAAAGTACTGTACCGCCCGCTGCAAACACACTGAGTGTCCTTTGAAAAACTTCATTCACAGATTATAAATACATCATATATTGATATATGAGTTACTTAAATAGTAAATTCCAGAAGCAATGGAAGGTGATCTGAAACTGTTTCATTCGGAACATCAAAAGACTTTACTTTAATTTCATCCGAAATCAATATGTAATCAGCGAATTTTTCCGTAGTTTTTTTATAGTGAGTGCTTCTAGTTGTTCCAATCCCAAACTCTTTAATTAAATTTGTCATTTTTTCTTCAAGTATTCCAATACTTTTAGTATCTGGCCTTAAATTAAAATCTCCGGTAATAATCTTTGGGCCTTCAAATGAATCATAGATTTTCAAAATTGCTTCTATTTGAGCAATGCTTTGCGATGAATCTGTCTTCGCACCAGGCATCCAATATCCATGAAAATTTCCGATTAAAACTTCTTTACCGTTTACTTTTATTTTAATGCAGTGAATATTTCGAGGAAGATCCATTCCATCTGTAATCCCTTCAATTATTGCTGGAGGAGCAAAATCATATTCGCCATGTACAAAATATGTTTCTTCAGAAATCAATTCAACATTTTTTCTAACAAAAGTTGCCTGACCAAAAGCTAAATCAAAATCAACCTTAACTTGAGTGTCATAACCAGTAATAATCGGAGCATAAAAACCAGTAAATTCTGGGAGAATTTTTAAAAGATTATCATATAAATCTGTTTTAACACCATTGCTAATTTTTGACTCCTTAGAATGAAATACCTCCTGAAAACAAAAAATATCAGTATCTTTTGATTGTTTTTTTATATATTCAATCAGTTCTTCATAAATAGTTCCGCCCCAAACATTTAAACTTGATAATTTTATCCCGTTAGACAATTTATTGTTCTTCATATTCAACAAAAGCTCCCGTAAATTTTCTAACGGGATTCATAAGTGGAATTATAATTTTTATCTAACGCCTGAGCAAGTAGAAGGATTCCAGAGGCCTTTATATTTATTTCTTGATTCAATCTGTGCTTGTTTAAATTCCGATTGATATTTATATGAAGAATCGTACGTATATTCATATGCATAACCTTCTTCTATCATATATTTATTAAAATTAGTTCCGTCTGGAAAAAAAACGTAAACCAATAGTCTTTTATATTTATCCCGCTCACTTTGAGTATCGTCAAATTCTAAAGTAACAAATTTTCCCTCTAATAATTCTTTTGCCTTATTACTCGCCTCTTTTCCAAAACATTGAACCTCTTTTCTAGGGTCTACTGTTTCTGGCGTGTCTATTCCAATCAATCTCAGACGTTCAATTTTCCCATCGATATTTACATCCATTGTATCTCCGTCCACAACTTTAATAACTTCATATCCATTTTCAGATTCAATATTATTGTCATTTAAATCCTCAAAGATTGGCGTAATGATTGGAGCCCGAGTTATATAAACTCCAAGAGTACTTTCACTTTCAATTGGAGCTTGAGTCGGTGTTGGCCTAACGAATGAACCAGTTAACTTAGAGCTATCGTCTGACAGAAGTATTGCAACTGAAGAAACAAGGATGATGATAAGCGTGAAAAGTAAATTAATTTTTTTCCGGGGTGTCATTAAATAAAGAGTGAAACGATTGTAGCAATGCCTGCTAATGTCATCAAACCGGTTATAAGAATTCCAAGTAAAGTTGCTATTGGATGATTAACTCTGTCTCCCATTACTTTTTTATTACTGCTTAACAAAATGATTAAAATTAAAATAACAGGGGCCACGAGTCCATTAACTACAGCAGAAAATATTAAAGCTTTAATTGGATCAATTCCCACAAAATTAAGCGCTACACCAAGAAGCGTTGATATAATTATAATTCCATAAAATGCGTTTGCCTCTTTAAGTTTTCTATAAAGTCCTACTTTCCACCCAAAGCTTTCACTCATAGCATATGACGCAGAGCCAGCAAGCACAGGAATCGCAAGCATACCTGTTCCAATAACTCCCAATGCGAAAAGTAGATATGCATACTCTCCAGCAATAGGCCTAAGTGCAGCTGCAGCTTCTGCAGCGGTTGGGATATTCGTTACGCCGTTTGCAAAAAGAGTGGCGGCACAAGCTGCAATTATAAAAAACATTACCAGATTACTTAAAAACATACCGCTCCAAACGTCCTGGCGCATTAATTTTATTTCTTTATCAGTTACCGCTTCCTGCCTAAGCTTTAATGTGGTTTGTCCTTTTAATATACTTTCCTCCACCTCTTGAGATGTCTGCCAGAAAAACAAATACGGAGAAATAGTTGTACCTAATATAGCGCATATAAGAAATATTTGCTCTTTAGAGAAAACAACTGTTGGGATTAGTGCGCCCGTTATTAATTCTCTGACATCGAGCTTTACTAAAACTGCTGCCGCAATATAAGAAAGAAGAATTAATGCTAAATATTTTAAATATTTCGCATACTTTTCATAACTCACAAATATCTGGAGTGCTAAGCTCACGATTGCAAATCCAAGAACCAACGTAGCAAAGCTAACACTGGGAAATATTAACTGTGTAGATTTAGCCATGGCACCTATATTTGCCCCAATATTAAGAGTATTAGCAAAGAATAAAAGTGCAGTACAAAGATACAAAACCCACTTTGGAAAATGAATTCTTATATTACCAGCAAGCCCTCGTCCAGTTACGAGTCCGAGCCGGGCACACATTTCCTGAACTATAGACATTAAGGGAAAAGTAAAACCGGCAAGCCACAGCAGTTGAAATCCATATTGCGCTCCTGCCTGAGAATAGGTAGCTATTCCCGAAGGATCATCATCAGCTGCACCTGTCGTGAGTCCGGGTCCTAAATTATGCCAATACTTTTTAGCTTTTTTTACACCTCCCCGATTTACTAGATTCTCTGAAATAGTTACTGTTTTATCTAAAACATCAGCTGGGGCACCTACAATTTTTTCAAACTGTTTTTCGACCATACAGTATTAGTAGATCATTTATTGCTTGATGTAGTCAAGTGATAGGAACGTTTAGAGATTCGGGTTATTCTTGTCTTTATCCGATAAAACTGGTTCTCCGTCTAATTGCCAGGGAATATTTAAAGTTGGATCATTCCATGCAACTCCTCGTTCTCTTTCGGGAGTCCATTCATCATCTGTTAAATATGCGTAATCTGCTTCTTCGCTTAAAACAAGATATGAATTTCCTATCCCCTTCGGTACAAAGATACTTGCCCTATTATCTTCTCCAATTATAAATGACTCATATTTTCCGTATGTGCCTGATCCTTCACGAAAATCCACCGCAACAACCTGAACT
This sequence comes from uncultured Gammaproteobacteria bacterium, assembly GCA_964490105.1. Taxonomy (GTDB): domain Bacteria; phylum Patescibacteriota; class Microgenomatia; order Levybacterales; family UBA12049; genus 2-01-FULL-39-10-A. The sequence goes on from CAZAZU010000001.1 coordinate 483,287, forward strand.
CTTCCTCTTACAGCATATATCAATTTATTCCACGGAGCGATATGGATTCCCCTAAGTGTATTTCTAGAAGATCTCGCGTGATTCATTTGCTTTACATCGAATTTAATTCCAGTAACATCTTCCAACTCTCTTATTCTAACTGGTTCTCTAAAAAAACCGCGATTATCTACTAATGTTGGTCTTTTAATTAGAACGAGCCCTTGGATACTAGTTTTTGTAATCGTATCTTCCATTTGTTTAATAATATCAGTGTCCCGGTGCTCTTACAACATTTCTTTTTTGATCAAGATCTATTTCAAGTCCAATTCTCAAAATTGTTTCTTCTAATACTTTTCTCATGTCTGATCCCTTTTTATAATTTGCAGTATAAGGGCCTACCGTTATTCTTTTTCCGCGTGCCAACTCATATCCTTTTTCAAAATCTCCAAAAGGAGCCGAAACCCCAATCCCTGTCCCTCCATTTGACGTTACTGCAGAAAGGCACGGGACATCACTTGGTCCATCTCCAATGTAAATCATTCTTGAAAGAGGAATTCGCTGAGACTCAGTTGTTATAGCATCATTAATTCTATAAGGATTTTTTCTTAAATCCCTGACGCTTACTCCTTTTCTTATTCCATGAAGATATCTTGTTTTCTCAGTAAAACTAATTGCTGTTTTAATTCCCACTGGATTTCCTTTTTTATCATATGCAAAATTACATCCGAAAATTCCATCAATAAATGGTGCAATTTTTGTCCCCCTAATTAATTCTTCAAATCCGCCACTGATTATATAAAATTCGAGACTTATCCTTGCTTCTTTTAGTTTTGGGTTTTTTAAAACATATTCCTTTAATTCATTAATTGCGTTTGGGAGTCCTGGAAAAAGTTTTAATGATTTACCAGTTTCTCTTAAAGCTTTTTCAGATATATTAATTTTTCCGTCATACGATAGATTAAGAATTTTATGCATATATGCTAGCGGAGGATCCCATCCATCTTCTACCATTTGGTTTATTTCTTTCCAGAAATCAGGTGCCTTTATTTTTTGTTTTTCCAGAAACAGGGAGATTGTATCGGGGCCTAAGGTCTCGTCAAAATCAAAAACTACTGCAATTATCTTCTCTGCCATGAGAGGATTATATCACTTTAATTTTTCTAGTATTGCATTTGCGAGTTCTGGAAATTCAAACTTGGGGCGAGTTGCACCAAAATGCTCTTGGTCTTTAAATTCAGTATATTCTGAATCTAATTTTTCATGTACAAATCTAGCCTCTTCCACTGGCACAAAAGGATCATCTACGGAGCCAAACTGAAGAATCCAATTTTGATTTTTCTTTATCGCTTCCCAGTCCCACGGCCTATTAAAATATCCAGCCTTAGTTTCCCAGGGATTATTTAAATCAGTGTGATAAGTAGCGACAAGTGCACTACCGTAAATTTTATTTTTTTCTGCAAATCTCATTGCAGCAATTGCACCACTTGAATATCCTACAAGAATCGTATTTTCGTCAGCATTTAATTTATGAAGAAATGGAATCCAGGAACTTTCCGGAGCTAAATCACTATCAGGAAAGTCTTCGTCAATTACTTGGACTCCAACACTTTCGAGTTCTTTTTTAAGATAAGGAAACCATCCGTCCTTAGGTGATCCGCCACCATTTCCTGGAATAAATATAGCTTTTAAATTTTTATTCATTTTCTTTAATTTTTTCAAATAACTCTGGGAACCTCCTGTACTTCTCACCTGATGTAGAAATACTAAAATGCTTCTGTCCTGGAATTATAACAAGTTCTCCGTTAACTTTTTCACTCAAATATCTTGCATGATCAAGCGGACAAAATGGATCATCATCAGAATGAATGAATATAAACTTTCGAGCTTTATTTTTTATTTTTTCGAAATCAAAAGGTTCTAAGAAAAGTTCTTCTAAGTCTTCTCTCCCCAAACTATCTTTAAAAGATCCAACTAAATAAACTGGCCCAGTCTTAACTCCATCGGGCAAACTTTGGAGTAATCCAAAAATCTCTACAGATCCAGATGAATGTCCTATTATAATAGTGTCAGGTCCAAACTTGAAATCACTAGCTAGTAAAAATTCTGTATATCGCTTAACATTTGGCACATCTGCGCCCGGAAGATCAGGAACCCAAACATTGTATCCTATTTTTTCCAGTTCTTCTTTTATCCACGGAAACCAATTTTTATTTGAATTTGAGCCAGTCCCATGAAGTATCAACGCATTTTTATTCATCTACCTCAACGATTCTATACCAGTCGTCTTTTACTTCTATGTATTGGTGATTTGTAAGTAGAATAATTTTATTTTCTTCGTTATATGTATGATGCACTCTATGTTTTAAATATCTTTCTTTAAATAGTTCATGTCCCCAGTGTGGGAAAACTACAAAATCGACTAAATTTAAACCTGCAAAATCTACTAAATTCGGAGCTTTTTTATAGTTATCTAAATCCCGAAGTGGTTCTATGTTCGGTCCAGCTAATACAGAACCAGCACTAGATCCTATGTAAATTTTTCCATTTTTTATGTAATCAATAATTACATCCCTGCATTCAGATTGCTGGATCTTTTCGAGCAAATAAAACGTGTTTCCGCCTGAAAAATAAATTATGTCAAAATCTTTTAGGAAGTTTTTTACTTCTTCTTTGTTTTGACCAGTAATTGTGTATTCTGTTACATCAAACCCAGCATCAATTAAAGACTGCTTATCATCTTCTTTCCATTTAAGATCCCCTTCTTCCACTTCAGCAGCTGTTGAAATAAAAACCAACTTAGCGCCTTTTTTGTCAATTTTCTTAGCTACATCGTGAGCTACTTTTTGAACCGAAGAAGTTAAATACAAACTCATGATGAGATTATATCAGAAGAAAATTAGTTTTATTCCGGAAATTAAAACGATTGTGAGAAAAATCCATTTGACTGCTTCATTGCCTTTTTTAATTGCAGTGTGAGCTCCTAAGTATCCACCTACTGCTGAGCCAATCATTAGTGGAATTCCTATTCTAAAATCTATTAAACCTGATGACCAGTAAGCTATTAGCGCCGTAAGATTTGCAAAAATTCCCATCGTAGTTCCATTCGCATTTGCCTGAATAATTGACATACCATAAAAATAAACCAGCGCATAAATTAGAAATGTTCCTCCGCCTCCGCCAAACATTGCAGCATAAATCATAATTATAAAGATCACGAAAAATCCAATTATCTTATGGTGTTTTCCCTTATTTTTTTCTGCCAATCCAAAATCTTTATTGAAAACTAAAATTGGCGCAAAAAATAATAAAATAAATCCTAAAGTTTTTTCCAGTAAATTTTCATCAATTTCCAGAAGCAGTTTCGAGCCGACTAGTCCTCCTAAAATGGCACTCGCTAAAAATGGAAAAACATATTTCATGTTAATAATTCCCGCTCGTCTGAATTTAAAAATAGATGTTAATGATCCGGTTAACGCACTAAGTCTTGTGGTAGCAATTGAAGCCTGAGGACTCATACCTAAAAATATAAGTGCGGGAATAGAAATCAAACCACCGCCTGAAGCTAATGCACCGATAAAACCAGCAGCAAATCCAATTAATAATGGAAGCACTATGTCCACATATGAAGTATACCATTGACTATTATATAAATTGTGTATAATCGGATTATGGCGACAGAAGATATTTTAGACCAGGTTAATCTTCGCTATTCTAATGATAAAAAACCGGGATACACAAGAAAAGTAACTAATGATAAATTTATTTACTTCGATACAAAAGGAAATAAAATCACGGACCAGGCTACAATTGACCGCATAAATAAATTAGTAATTCCTCCTGCTTATAAAAATGTCTGGATAGCTCCATACGCAAATGGGCATATCCAAGCTACAGGAATAGATGCCAGAGGCAGAAAACAATATCGTTATCATCCTTTATGGATAAAGATGAGTCAGGGAGAAAAATTCACTCATATTATGGAATTTGCAAAAACTCTTCCTAAAATAAGAAGTAAAGTCCGCTCAGATATGGAAAAACCAGGAGTTTCAAAAGAAAAAATTTTAGCAACAATCGTTTGGCTGCTCGAGAACACATTAATAAGAATTGGGAATGAAGAATATGCCATAGATAATAACTCATATGGCCTTACAACTCTTAAAAACAAGCATGCACTAATTACCTCAACTGACAAAGTTGTTTTTAAATTTAAGGGAAAGAGCGGCGTATATCACAACGTGAGCATAAGAAATAAAAAAGTTGCAAAAGTATTACGACGCTTAAAAGAAATTCCAGGTCAGGATCTTTTTGGGTATATGGATGAAAATGGAGAAATTCAAACAATTGACTCTTATGATGTGAATGAATACTTAAAACTAATTACGGGTCAGGAAGTAACAGCTAAAGATTTTAGAACTTGGGGTGGAACAGTTTTGGCTGCCATGCATTTTAATAAATTAGGATTAGCAGAAGAAGAAAATTTAGTTAAGGAGAATGTGGTTAATACTGTAAAGGAAGTTGCGAGCTTTTTAAGAAACCGCCCTGCAACTTGCAAAAAGTATTATATTCACCCGGCAATAATTGAAAGCTATACAAAAGGATATATAATTTCAAATATGGAAAACTTACCTAAGAAAAAAAGATACTTTACAATTGATGGACTCGGAGTTCACGAAAACAAAACTATGGCACTTTTAACTTATCTGTCTCCATAATTTTAGAACTTGAATTTAATCACATTTAATGTGTTAAAATTCAGATGTGAAAAAAATTATTCGCCGTATAATACGGTATTTTAATCCAATAGCTAGGCTTGGGTATGCAAGATACTCGGTTATGGTTCCACTATTAATTAGTCTGATAGCAGCTTCATTAATATATCTACAATTTATTTATATAACCGGAGATCCAAATTCGTTAGGGCTTTTAGCAATCTTTATTCCACTTGCTTTAATCGTTTATTCCTCTTTTAGAGACGGAATAAGAGGGGGATTTACAGCAACTATAGTTACTATTTGTTTTTACTTTTATATAATTTATTCGCTCAATTATACAGGCGATGAACTCAGGTCAGGAATCCAAACAACCATAGCGCTAACTTTCTTATACTTATTAATTTCCATAATAGTTGGCTGGCTTAAGCAAACAATTGACGGCTTAATAATAAAAGAGGCTGATGCCAGAAAAAGGCTTGAGGCAATACTTGAGCAACTCCCGGTAGGAATAATCGTAGCGAGCAAAAATGGCGGGCTTTTGTCAGCCAATAAAAAAATTGAGAACATGGTGGGCTCTAAAATTCCAAAAAATTTTGTTGTTGGAAAATCAAGATTTATTAATTACTTGGATGGAGATAAATCTCTCGATTTAAGCCAATATCCATTAACAAGAGCCTTAAAAGGTAAAAATGTAATAAACCAGGAACTAATAATAAAAAGGGGCGACAAAAGATTGGTGTTCGTAAATGTTAGCTCTAGCCCTATCAAAAATAGGGATGGTAATATCATCGCCGCTGCATCGATTATTAGCGATATCACACATCAGAAAGAATTAGAAAAAAGAAAAGATGACTTCATAAATATGGCTTCTCATGAATTAAAAACTCCGCTTACAAGCATGATTCTTTATCTTAGTTCTTTAAATAAAAGATCTAGAAATAATAACGACAAGACACTTATTAACACTATAAGAAGAATTCAGAGCCAAACAGAAAATCTTAAAGAGTTAGTAGACGATTTACTTGATGTCTCAAGACTAAATACAGGAAAACTTAGATATAATTATGAAAAGTTTGAGTTAAATAAATTAATAAATGAAGTTGTGAACGCTCTGCAGGAAACCACACCACAAAATATTATTTTTTCGAAAAATAAACCAGTAGAAGTTACTGGGGATAAATTTAGAATAAATCAAGTTTTAATGAATCTGATTTCTAACGCGATTAAATACTCATCCCAAGAAGGTAAAATTAATGTTCACTCAGTTATAAATAAAGATGAAGTTGTGGTTAGTATTAAAGATTCAGGAATTGGAATTAATAAGTCGGAGCAAAGTAGAATTTTTGATAGACTTTATCAAGTAACTGATGAACAGGAAAAAACATTTCCAGGGCTAGGTATGGGACTCTATATTTCTAAGGAGATAATTGACAAGCATAATGGTAAAATCTGGGTAGAGAGCGAAAAAGGTAAAGGCTCTACTTTCTTTTTCACTCTTCCTATAAAATAAAAATATGGCAAAAAAAATACTAGTAGTCGATGATGAGGAAAGCATACTTGATGCTGTAAAATTAATTCTCGAAGATGAGGGATTTTTGGTAAAAGCAATTTTTAAAGGTGATGAAGTATATAAGGAAGTAGAAAAATTTAATCCAGATTTAATTCTTTTAGACGTTTTAATGTCTGGAAAAGATGGAAGAACTATTTCCAAAAATTTAAAAAGCATTGAAAAAACAAAAAACATTCCTGTTATTATGATCTCTGCACACCCAACTGCAAGTGAAACATTAAAGGAATATAAAGCTGACGATTTTTTAGCAAAGCCTTTTAAGGTGGACGAATTACTGGAAATCTTAGAGAAGTACCTAAACTAAATGTGCTCCGTTTGCCGGATAATTAATAATCGTTTTAATAACCTCTGGTAATTCTTTTAATTTTTCAGATATCTTTTCTGCGTCCTCGCTTCTGCAAATTACATGAACATCCTGACCCGTGTTAATAGTAAAATAACATTCTAATCCTTCTCGGCGGAGACTCTGAACATATTTCATAACAGCTACAGTTCCTGGTGTCCAATAAAATAACGGCGGATTAGATGTAAATAAAATTGAGTGAAATTCCAAAGCTTCTCTTTCTATAATATCTCCAAATTCAGAAAAGTTTTTTTCTTCAATTAATTTTTTTACTTTATTTATTTTTTCAGGAATTCCCTCTAATCTTTTTTCAAAAAATATTCCAGATCTGGCGGATTTTTGTCCTTCACTTGTCGCTAAGAATTTTTTCTCTGTACTTACTACTGCTATAACATCTGCTATCTGAAAATAATCAGCTGGAAAAACAGACTGCGCATATGACTCTTCGCTTGTGTTTCCATCCCTCCACTCTACAAATCCGTCTGGAATTGAACGGCATGCAGATCCTGACCCCTGACGAGCTAGAATCGATAGATCTTTCTTGCTTAATTTCAAACCTGCAGCAGAGACTCCCGCTAAAGTTAATGCTGCAAATCCAGAGGCAGAAGAAGAAAGACCAGTTCCAGTTGGAAAATTATTTTCTGTAATAATTTTTACTTTTTTATGGATATTTGCCAGTTTTCGAATTCTGTCAATATGCTTTATCGCTCTATTATTTTCTAATTCTTCAATTTTCCCGTTAAAACTCACATGATCGTTTTCAAAATCTCCAAATTCTACAGTAGTTGTAGTTAAAAGTGTTGAAAGATTCATGGAAATACTTCCATTCTCAGGAAGCCTTAAGACCTCATCTTTTCTCCCCCAATATTTTACAAATGCTATGTTCGATGGTGCTTGTGCAGTTACTTTCATATCAATTCAAATTTTTTGAATATACTAATTATACCATCTTCATTTACGTGGCCTCCGATAAAATGCCTTTTCTCGTTTTTATCTAGTTTAGATTTTAATTCCTCTGTTCCATTTCCCATTACTCCTTTATATCCGCAAATTTCTATGAAATCCCAATCATGAATCGTATCTCCCACTCCTAATACTTCGTCAAGATCTACATTAAGGTATTTTGCTAAATATTTAACGCCATGTTTCTTGGATGCATTTTTTGAAGTTACTACAGCAGTTTTAACGTCGCCTGTGTTTGGTCCACTTGACCAAGAAAAATTAAACAAATCTTTTATTCCTTCTAAAACTGCATTAATTTTTTCTTTATCACTATTATTAAATGCTGAAATATTTATTTTTGAAATTTCTTTTTTTTCTATTAATTGCGAAAAATCATTTATCAAAATTGGTCTTCTGCCTATAAAATTTTCATATTTTTTTGTATATTCATTTTCTGCTGATTTTAATAGGTAATAGTCTTCTGTAGTGAAAATATTTACGTAAACATCTTTTCCTAATAAGTTTAATAACTTAATTAGATGTTCAGGCTTTATGATTTCTTTTTTTATTATTTTATTTTGGATCGGATTAAATATTACAGCTCCTCCATCCGCAATGTGAGGATTATCGATCCCGATATTTGCAATATTTTCCTTCGCTGCGAAAGTAGTTTTGCCAGTTAAAAAGCTAACACGAATTCCGCTTTCATGAATCTTTTTCAAAGCTTTAGAAACTTTTTTACTGGGTTGGGGAAAATTAATTCCGGGGAGATTTCCAATTATTACACCGTCTATATCAAGAACTATTGCTTTTATCATCTTCCACTCTTACTCCTTCTGCATTTGTTTTAACTTTAAGAATTTCTCCGCCTGCTTCTGTTATTCCTTTTTCAATACTATCCAAACTATCCTCTGGCCCAAATGAAATCATACAATCTCCTCCGCCTGCTCCTGATAATTTTCCTCCATATGCTCCGCCATTTACTGCGCCCTGTATCATCGCATCTAATTTATCAATACTTACTCCAAGCTCTACTAAAAGTTTTTGATTATCTAGCATTAGTTTTCCTGCAGTTTCCCAATCGCTACCTATAACAGCGGGTTTTGCTTTTTCAACGAGTGTGTCAATTTCGTTATAGATTTCATCAAGTCTAGTTTTATTATCTGCGAATTTTTCCTTAACTTGATTTATGAGAGTTACAGTATCTGCTTTAACACCTGTATAGCCAACTATTAACGGCAGAGAATCAATATTTAGAGGCTCAATAGTTTTTCCGCCTGTTACAAAATAAAGAGTTCCGCCATAGGTCGCAGCAGCTACATCAAATCCCGAACCTTTTCCTTGAATATCCAAAACTGCTTTAAATGCTAAGTCAAAAACTGCTTTGTTATCTAAATTTAATTCAAATAGTTCTGGAAGTGCTTTTACAGCACAAACTGTGGAAGCAGAAGAAGATCCGAATCCAAATTTAGATGAAAATTCTGAAGAAGTTGTAATTCGTAAACCTTTATTCAAGCCAAACTTATCATAAAGATTTTTAACTGCGATCTCTACAAATTTTGCACCTTTTGGAATATCCCCCTGTCCTAATTCTGAAATAGACTTTTTATAACCCGTAACATCTACGTCAGATGCTTCTAATTCAAAGTTTGGCTCATCAAGTAATTCGGCAGTCAAACGAATTCTCTGGTCAACTGCAGTAACCAAACATGGATGATCATACACTACAGCGTGTTCTCCAAAAAGCATTAATTTCCCCGGCGCCGAAACAGTTACTTTATTCATATATTAAAATTGTACTACAACTGCAGATGGGGCAAGAGCTCTAATTCTTGGTTCAACTGGTCTTAATGGTTTTTCTGCTCTTATGACCAACACAGGGAAGTCAATTCCAACTGGTCCATCTTGATTTCCTCTTATATTAAATCTTTGCCTAAAATACTCAGGTTGTCTTGCTAATAAATGATCCATAGCTTTTCGTCCGCCTGGCTGTTTAAACTGTCCGCCATTCTCCCAGTCCTGCGTAGAAACCTGACTAACATAGTCTTTAATACTAGAAACCCTAAAACCCGCATTATTTAGCAAACTTACCCATTGATCTTCAGTTGGTATATTACATCTTCCTCTTTCGTCTAAATCTCTTCCCCCTAGGACTTGTTTTGCGCTATGCTGTGCGTTTGTTCTAGCTTTCATTCCATCAGGTGAAACCATATCCGCTACTACCAAAACTCCACCAGGTTTTAAAACATCATTAATTCCTGCGAGAACATTAGGCTGTTGATCTTGAGGAATGTCCTTAAGGCCATATCTAACAACAGCAACATCTGCAAGTGGAACTCCAGACAAATCCCTAACATCAGCTTGAATTCTTTCAATTCCTTCAGGAACTTTTCCTAAGCTTACAGCACTAGCCTCAACTGCTACAAATCTATGCCCTGGTGAACGATCCATTAAACCCTTTCCTACCTTTCCAGGCCCTGACATTAGATCTAAAACTACAGCTTCTCCTTGGATATCGCCTAAACCAGTTGCTCTGTGGATCATATCCAAAAAACCTTGATCTGTATATGTTTTGGGTCCTTTATCCCAGTCTCTTTTTGCGTATATTTCTGGCATATCTGGTGCCGGCACTTGGCCTGGCCTAGCATCTGGTGCTGTCATATTTTTTCCTCTCTTAATCCTTCAACTCCCAGGGTCAGTTGGGTAGGGGTTAACTTTCGTGATTTTAGCACTTCTTTTAGTTTTTTCAAGTCCGTGTGATAAATAAGAATTATTCCCGTGGATTTCGTAGTTCCTCCTGCTCCGCAAATCTTAGCAGCTCCGCCTGATTCCTCAATATCTCTAATTATTTTCTTAACATAATTAGAAACTACTCCAATTTTTTCCAGATTTGCTTCTCCCCTTTTAATAATTCCTGGAATTTGTCGCGGAATATTTTTTTCAATCGCCAGACGAAGGTCTTTTACTAACTCTTCCTGTCTATCAAAAATTTCTTTTGTTAAAAGTTCGTTCTCTTCAACTAACTTTCTGACAAGACTCACCATTTCTCCAGTCGATTCAGTTGGAGTACCGGTATTAATTATGTAAAAGTTTTTTGTAATATCTTCTGACATTTTCATGTCCATTGGTTTTACACCGTCATCTTTTTTAAACCAGACTAGTCCTCCATATGCTGATGTTGAATTGTCTCCGCCTGACGGCTTACCATGTTTTTTTCTCTCACATAAAAATGCAATTTCATTAATTGTTTTTTTATCCAATTTTTTACCAGTAAACAAACTTAATGCGCCGATGATTGAAACAGATAATGCACCAGAGGATCCCATACCTGCTCCCACTGGAACTTCAGAATCAATTAAAAGATCAAATCCAGATATTGAATTCAAACCGTAATGTTTTATGAATTGACCGACGATTATAAATGGATAATCTAAAGGATCTTTTGTTATTGATTTTAAAAGAGGGATATCATTTTCTTTATCATACTTATCCCAATTTTCCTGAGCTTTATGAAATTTTTTAACAACTTTATCAAGAGAAAGCATTTCGTCTTTATCAAAATTTTTTGAAGAAACTTTTATGTTCTTATCTTTACGGGGAGTGATAGTAACAAAACATCTTTTACTGACAGCGGTTAAAATTGCAGGTTTATTATATACAATTGCATGCTCTCCTAATAAATGTAATTTGCCAGGAGCTGATACAAAAACTGTTTTTAGTTTCATAATAATTTTTGCTGATTATACACTAAACTGGTTTAAATTTTATGTGATATGCAATAACCCCTTCAGTATCTCCTGTAAATGAACGACGCAGAACAGCAGCCACTTTCTGCCCTTTTTTAAGATCTTCTTCTTCCCAATCTACAAGCTGACCTATCATTCTTTCTTTATTTTCATATTCGATAATAACAACTGGATACGGCGCTTCATGATGAAAAGCGCGGGGTGGAACTCTAACTATTGTCCAATTTAAAATCTTGCCAACTCTGCCAATATGGCTTGCAACATTTTTTTGTCTTCTCCAAAGTTTTACTGGTGTTGTAATCATATTTGAATAATGTGAACTGCCGCAACAGCTCCCGATCCTCCTACATTATGAGTTAGTCCTATCTTTGCGCCTTTCACTTGTCTTTCCCCTGCTTCCCCTCTAAGCTGAGTTGTAATTTCTACAATCTGTTTTATTCCAGTTGCTCCAACTGGATGACCGCACGCTTTAAGTCCCCCAGAAGGATTTGTAACAATTTTTCCCTTACCTATGGTCATCTTTCCACTCTCAATGTCTCGTGCTCCTTCTCCTCTTTTTGAAAATCCTAAATCCTCGACCGCTATGGCTTCAGCAATTGAAAAACAATCATGAATTTCTGCAACATCAATGTCTTCGGGTTTTAAGCCAGTTTTTTTATACGCTCTAACTGTAGCACCCACAACTGACCCCAGACTTACGAAAGATTTTCTTGAGTGAAGCGCCAGGGTATCAGTACCAACTTCACTAGCTGATATATAAACATTTTTACTTTTTGAAGATTTACTGCTAATCACCACAGCAGATGCTCCATCTGAAATCGGCGAACAATCAAGAAGCTTTAACGGATCTGCAATTCTTCCGCTTTTCATAACATCCTCAACTGTAATTTGTTTTCTAAACTGAGCTTTATCGTTTAGAAATCCATGAAAGTGATTTTTTACTGAAATAGAAGCCAATGTCTCTTCTGTCACATTATATTTGTCCATATAATCTTGCGCCATTAATGCGTAAATTCCTGGAAATGTAGCTCCCGCCATCCTTTCATTGTCAGACCCAGCTGCCATAAGTCCTGTTGTTACATCGTCTTGTGAAGAGTCAGTCATTTTTTCTATTCCTAACACTAAAACTGTTTCATATTGGCCTGCCAAAATACTGTTCACGCCGGAATTCAAAGCCAAACCGCCGGATGCACATGCGCCTTCCACTCTAATTGCCGGAACTAATAATCCTAATTCTTCAGCGAAAAAGGCTCCCAAATTTGCCTGGTTTCCTAAAATTCCGGCAAGCATATTTCCCACATATAGAGCATCTATATCTTTAGCTTTTAACTTGGCATCTTTAAGTGTGCCTTCAATCGCTTGCCTTGCTAATGCGCGCGGCGATTTATTCCATAATTCACCAAATTCAGTTGTAGCAACTCCTAAAATATTTACTTTCATAATGTATGCATTTGTTTTAGATATTGCGGATAACTTATATATTTCTTGTCTTCAATTTGTGATGCAACAGAAATAATATTTTTTTGTTTCTTTAAAATATTTTTTGTTGTTTTAAAAATAAATCCATCTGATCCGGCGCCAGAACCGTAACTGACGAAAAATATTTTTTGACCAGGTTTTGCGATATCAAGTACTGCAGCGAGTCCAGTTAAAGATGACGCTGAATATGGATTTCCAATCCGGTCAACTATTAATGATGGCTCAAGCTGTTCTTTTGTGAAACCTAATTTTTTTGCAGCTACTCTAGGAAATTTTCCATTTGGCATGTGGAAAACACAGTAATTAAAATCTTCTACTTTTAATTTTGTTTTTGTAAGTAACTTTTTTGCTTCATTTATTACATGCATAAAATATGCCGGCTCTCCGGTAAATCTCCCAAAGTGTGATGGATATCGCATTCCATCTCTTCTCCAAAAATCTGGAGTATCTGATGTGAATGACGAAGTTTCTAAAATATCTGCAATTATTTCTTCTTTTTTAGAACCAAGTATATATGCAGCACCAGCTGAAGCCGCTGTATACTCAAGTGCATCATGAGGTTTTCCCTGGGCCGTATCAGATCCAATTGCTAGTCCGTACTCTGCTTGCTTACTTTCAATTAAAGAATTCGCTACCTGCATTCCGGCTGTTGCAGCTTTACATGCAAATTCTAAATCAGCTGCCATATAATCCGGTCCTATTTGAAGATACTCTGCAGCAATTGATGATGAGGGATTAACTGCGTAGGGATGGCTTTCAGATCCGAAATAAACACATCCTATTTTTTTAGGATTTACTCCTAACATCTGAAGTGCTCGTTTTCCCGCCTCAATTCCTATGGTAATTGCGTCTTCATCAATTGCAGGAACTGATTTTTCATTTACCTTCAAGCCGTTTTTTATTTCTTCTTCGTCTTTTTTCCAAACCTCTGCAATATCAGATAATTTTATCCTGTATCTTGGAATATAGACTCCGTATCCTACAATTCCAGCCATATTATTTTCCTCCTCTTCCCAGCTTACTGTGTGCTTTTGCCAAAGTTCCTTGCTCAAGCGAAGATAACAAGGATAACTCTCCAGCTAAAACTGCCGCCCCAATTATTTCAGAGAATTTGAGAGCGTTTTTGCCTTCATTTGGCCCAGCAACTCCCAAAATAGATAACGCTTCTTTCTGAGTCCCAAGCCCTGTCCCTCCCCCTACGGTTCCCACCATTAAAGAAGGCAAATGAACACTAATATACAAATCTTTTCCCTTAATAACTTCCGCAGTTGTCATAGTCAAACTCCCCTCGACAACGTGAGCAGGATCTTGACCTGTTGCGATAAATATAGCAGCTATAACATTGGCAACATGTGCATTAAATCCCATTGATCCGGACATTGCTCCACCTATCATACATTTAGCAAGCCAAACTTCATATATTTCACTTGCGCTTGTTTTAAGAATCTCTTTAAGAACTTTTTCAGGAATTATAACTTCTGCCTTTACTGCTTTTCCTCTTTTATTAATTACGTTCTGCCACGCTGGCTTTTTATCTACACAAAAATTTCCAGATAAAGAAATACATTTAACTGATGAGTGTTTTTCAATATAGTCAACAATCGCGTTTGTTGCAATCGTGATCATATTTAATCCCATCGCGTCCTGAGTATCAAAATAAAAACGAACGTATATAAACCTGCCTGTTTCTGAAAATTCGTACTTAAGAAGTTTTAAATGTGAAGAAGTGGATTCTGCGGTTTTTTTTATATTTAAAAAGTTTTTATTTAATAGATTTAATAATTCATTTCTTTGCTCTATGTTTTCAGCTTTAAAAACCGGTCCTCGCGTAGCCCCAATATTTTCTGCTTCAACTTTTGCTCCTCCTGAAAGAGTTATCGCTTTAGCCCCTCTATTAACTGACGCGACTAATGCTCCTTCAGTTGTAGCTAGTGGAATATAAAAATCTCCTTCAAATGAAGATCCGTTAATTTTTAAAGGCCCTGCCAAGCCCAAAGGCACTTGCGCAACTCCAATCATGTTCTCGCAATTTCTAGTTGATGCCACACTTTCATCCAGAGAAAAATTACCAATATTCATTAGATCAACCTTCATTTTTTTCTCAACTTCTTCTCTCCGACACTTAACTGAACTAAAATCTCTTAGGTTCATAAATAAAAATGGGCGCTATAAGCCCTCATTATTATAGTCGTAAATATTTTCAAAATCATTCGAAGCAAAATAATTCACTCCAAGTACAAAAAAATGTATAATATGACTGTGAGAGGCCTGATAGACGAAGTTTTAAAAGGAAATCCAGAGGCAGTTGCAGATTTTTATAAATCTAACTCACCCAGAATCCTAAAGTACTTACTCAAACATCTACCGAGTAAGGAAGATGCTGAGGATTTAACTAATGATGTCTTTTTCGAAGCAATTGATTCCTTAAATCTCCTAACAAAAGAGGATAATCTACAGGCTTGGCTTTATAAAATCGCACATAATAAAATGGTCGATTATTATAGAAAAAGAAAAATTAAATCTCTTCTTCTGTCTCAGATTCCATATTTAGAAATAATCGATAAAGAAGTTCATCAGCCGGAATTTCAATTCGAGAAAGACAGAGTTCGAGATAAGATTGAAAAGACTTTAATAAGCCTTTCTGAAAAATATCAAAAAGTATTAAGACTTCATTACGAAGAAGGATTTTCAGTAAAAGAAATTGCCGTAAGACTTAATATGTCTTTTAAAGCTACGGAATCGCTTTTATTTAGAGCAAGAAAACAATTCCAACTAGCATATGAATCCCGCTAAAAGCCGCGATCGCTTTTAAAAATTGGGGTCAGAGAAAGGAAAGGCAGGTGATCGCGATCTGCTTTTAAACGGGATGAACGAAAATGAATTTATTTTAAAACTCCAGGAAAGAGCTCGCACTCAAGAAAAAATTGTTAAAGATATGCCATTTTCAAATATTTTTTCGACCGTTAGTCTTTGGCTGGGACGTCATCCATATAGAATTCTGGTGCCAATCGCATTCATACTGACTTTACTTTTTAGAGGTGTTTTAGGCCCAAAATACACTGACTTTGTGCTTTATATATTTAGAACAATATGAAGAAAAGAACATTTTTTATATACGTTGCATATGTTTGGACAAAAACTTTACTCGGTCTTACTTTTCATCCATACAGCTCAGTTAGGGAAACTTTAAGACGCCCAGTTTTACTACCTGTAATTATTAGCCCACTAATGGGACTTGGAGTTTTATTAATTGTCGGAAAACTTACTTCTCTTCTAATAACTGTTTATGATTTAAAAAGAGAATTAATAGGAATTATCTTAAGTACCACTCTTATTTCAATCGTCTTCTGGCAGCTTTTACTTCTATATCTTCTACTAAGCTTCGTAACCGCATATCTAAAGAGGCGATAAAACTAGCATTTATAGCCTCGATAAGTTAAAATTACCATACATTGCCAGATCATCTAATGGTAGGATAGCGGACTCTGAATCCGTTCATCTTGGTTCGAATCCAAGTCTGGCAGCACAACTTCTTACATTTCCTCTACTATTCTCTAACTTAAATCTCAAAAGCTTAGTCTAGTATTGACTCATGGCTAAGTATAGTAAAAGAGCACAGGATAAAGTCCACATAGCAATGCATGAGATGAAAGAGGGAAAACTTAAAAGTAGTAGTGGCGACAAAGTTACTAACCCTAAACAAGCAATAGCGATTGGACTTTCAGAAGCGAGATCTGAGGGAGCAAAGGTTCCTAGAAAAAAGAAACAATAATATGGAAATATTAAAAAATTATGGACTTTCCATTGCTTTATTTCTTTTATTTGCAGGCTCATGGGGAGGACAGGCTTACTTTCAGTGGAATGAATTTACCTCCACCCAACAGGAACATAATGCGGAAATAAATGTAAAAGATTTTTCAAATGAATTCCTATCAGCAACATTTGAAAATTGGCAGTCAGAATTCCTGCAACTATTTTCTTTTGTAGTACTAGCTACATACCTAATTCATAAAGGAAGTCCTCAATCAAAAGATGGAGATGATGAAATAAGAATAATGTTAAAAGACATTCAAAAGAAACTTGACACTACGAAGAAGAGAAAACACTAAACTCTTTTTTTAAGATTTTCTATTATTTGATCACGGCCTTCTATTTTTACCATTGTCTCGATTAGCGGCAAACCTTGTTCTTTTCCTGTAATCAAAAAATAGATTATTTTCATGGAAACATTTTCCTGATCTCTAAAATTCTTAAGATGATTTAAGATTATGTCCTCTCTCCAGTCGGTGTGATTTATTTTTTCTAAAACTCCTAAAAGCTTTTTGCCGGATTCTTTTTCTTCGGACGTAAATTCTCTTTGTTTTTGTGGAGCATTAACTAAATTTCTAAATTCGGAAAGTTTTTTCATCCTGCTCTGAGCTAGGCCAATTAGTAAATCTACATGCTTACTATCAAACATTGCACTAAATTCCTTGTCATTTCTATAAAACTTTTCTAAGCGTTTTTTGAGCTCTAAGGAATCCATATTTCTAATCCACTGACCATTTATCCATTCTAATTTTGCGAGATCAAAAATAGGCCCGACAGGTTTTAAGTCTTTTGGATCAAAAAGACTTATAAATTCCTGGATATCAAATACTTCTTTCTGCTCTGGATGACTCCAACCCATTAGAGCCAGGAAATTTAATATCGCTTCCGGTAAAAATCCCTCATCTTTATACCAATCTACGCTTGCATGTCCATGTCTTTTAGATAATTTAGACTTATCAGGATTTCTTAAAACCGGGGTATGATAAAACTTCGGCTTTTCCCAACCAAAATATTCATAAAGTAAAATATGCTTTGGAAGACTCGAAAGCCATTCTTCCCCTCTTACTACATCTGTAATCTCCATTAGATGGTCATCAATAATTACAGCGAAGTGATATGTAGGAAATCCATCAGACTTCACAAGAACCGTATCTTCAATTAGACTAGAATCAAATTCTACATCTCCTCGAATTTCATCCCGTCCTACAAGTTTTGTATTTTCTGGAATTCTAAGGCGAAGAACGTGCGGCTCTGAAAGCCTCTCCTTTGATTCTTCAATTTTTAAACCTCTGCAATGACCATCATACATTGTGGGCTGATGACTTGCAGTTTGGGTTGCCCTTAAAGCATCTAGTCTTTCTTTTGTACAAAAACAATAATAAGCGCCGTTTTTTTCAACTAAATCCAATGCATATTTGGCATAAATCTCAAGCCTTTCAGATTGACGATACGGCCCAAAGTCCCCGCCTTTTCTCACACTTTCATCCTCAATTAGTGAAAACCAGTCAATTGCTTCAAAAATTTTATCCTCTGATCCTTCTACAAAACGAGCTCTATCTGTATCTTCAATTCTTACTAAAAACTTTCCTTTATTTCTCCTGGCATATGCATAATCAAATAAGGCCTGATAAACAGTCCCTATATGCGGAAACCCGGTTGGACTTGGTGCAACTCTAGTTCTAGTCATAGATTCATTATATATCTAAAAAGGCTCAGAGAGCTTACGAAATTTTCGAAGCGAGAATTTGCGGGGCAGGAACCGGGAAAATAAAAACTTTCTCCGCGCGCGCAGTCTCGAAAATTTTGCGAGCGACCTGGGCAACCTTGTCATTTGCATTGTAGCTAAAATCTCCTTTATACTCAATATATGCCCACAACTCTAAGTAAATTTAAGAGTCAGTTTTTAGTGGTGGCCAAATGGGCTGCAATTATAACTGGGATTCTCGTTGGAATTTTTGTTTTGATAAAAATAGCTTTTTTTGTAAAAGAGCTTATTTCTCCTACTCCACCACCCCCGCCTACTGTTAGTTTTGGTAAATTACCTCCTATCTATTTCCCTGAGAGCATAAATAAAAAGTTTACATACTCGGTAGACACTCTTAGTGGGGAACTCCCAACTCTACCAGACAGAACCAAAGTTTATGAAATGGAAAAACCAGGACCCGACATCCTAGCAGTACAAAGAGCAATCGAAAAAGTTTCCTCTGTGGGATTTACATCAAAGCCAGAGCAACTCTCAGACATACAATACCGCTGGACAAGTCTTGGTCCACCTGCGAAAAGTCTTGTTTTAAATGTAAACATGGCTTCGTTTACCCTATATTCTTCATACCTTACTGATCCTTTCGTTCTTTCTGGTGCTTCGCTTGGAAATGAGGAGGATGCAGTAAACACTGCAAAAACGTTCTTAAATGCACTAAATCTTTACCCGGAAGATATTGATGATGATAAAACAAAGATAGAATTATTCTCAATTAACAACGAGGTATTGGGCCCGGCAGAAAGCTTATCTAGAGCAAAACTTATAAGTGTTTCGTTTTTTCAGAAAGATAAAGATGAAATAAAAATGGTTTATCCTGGGGGTAAAAATTCAACCATGAATTTAGTAATCGGATCTGGTGACAGAGAATCTCTTGTTGTAAATGCAAGATTTTTTTATCAAAAAGCTACAGATAAATCCGCAACGTATCCAATAAAAACTTCCCAAGAAGCATTTGAGGAATTGAAAAATGGTAAAGGAAGAATAGTCAGTCAAAAAGGTGACAGTTTAAATATTGTTATTAAAAATGTTTACCTGGGATATTATTCAGAAGGAAAACAGCAGGATTACTTGATGCCTGTTATTGTTTTTGAAGGTACCAACGATTTTATTGCCTATATCTCTGCTGTTAAGGACGAATGGATAGATAAGTAATATTATTATCCAGATAATTAAGAAGTGTTTGTGTATCCCCAAATCTATCCTGGCTTTGCATAACTACAAATATTAAATCAGCATTTTCCGAAGGCAAATTTCGGGAAGTTACCAAAACCTGACCTGCCCCATCTGTAAAACCAGTTTTTACGCCGTTTACACCAGGAATATCAAGTAATATATTTATATTTTTTATAGTGTATTTTACGCCATCCAAACTTTGAATTTGTCGGCTTTTAGTAGAGACTACCTCTCTAAACTTAGGATCATTCATTGCAATACTCGTAAGTCTTGCCAAATCAATTGCAGTGGTATAGTCTTTTTCGTCCAGCAATCCAATCGGTTCTTCAAAATAAGTATCGTGTAAGTTATACGCTTGTGCTTTTTCGTTCATTCTGGCTACGAATGCTTTTTCTCCCCCAGGATAATTTTCGGCAATTGCCTGCGTTGCATCATTTGAAGAAGGAAGCATCATGGCATAAAGAAGATCTTCAAATGTAAATTCATAATTAAGCGGAAGCTTAAGCGTAGTTCCCTCTACATTCGATTTATAAATAGTCAAAGTGTCCGCTAATTTATAGTATTCTAATGCGACGAGCGCAGTCATAATCTTAGTAGTAGAAGCAGGAGAAAACCTTAAATTAGGATTTTTTTCAAATAAAACCACTTGCGACTCTTTATCAATTACTACAGCACCCTGAGCAGAAATTACTGGATACAAAGAGAAATTAACCTGAGGATACCTTGCAGGAAAAAATTCAATCGGACTCGTGAAAGTTCCAATTAACGAATTTTGTTTTTTTAGTTCTATATTTAGGAGTGCTAAAAAACTAAATGTTGCAAAAACGATTACTAGAGATATGAAGTAGAAGATCTTTACTTTCATCCATTTTACTTTGTGACGATTTTAATTCCTAGTTCTTTTAGTTGATCTTCTGAAACAGGAGCTGGGGCGTCCATTACAGAAGTTCTCCCAGTTGAAGTCATCGGAAATGCCATTGCCTCCTTTATAGACTCTTCACCTTTTAAGAGCGCTATATGACGATCAAGTCCCAGCGCGATTCCTCCATGAGGAGGAGCACCAAATGAAAATGCTTCAAGCATATGCCCGATACTTTCATTTATTTCCTCATCTGAATAACCCATAATCTTATAAGTAGCTCTGAGTATTTCAGGGGTATGTGCCCTCACACTTCCTCCACCTGCCTCAAGTCCATTACAAACTAAATCATATTGCGTAGTCATAATCTCTTGGATGTTTTCGCCTTTCATTAAATTATCCAAGTGCTCTGGGAGAGGCATGCTAAAAGGATTATGGGTAAAAGTCCATTCGCTCTTACTATCCAAACTATCTGAGATTTCAGTCTTACTTACTTTCCTGAAGAATGGGAAATTTATAACCCAAGCAAATGCAAGTGTCCCGTCTTTCTTTTCTTCTTCTGTCCTTAAATCAAATTTATCCGCTCCATATTTCGAAATCGCTTCCGTATAAGTAATTACTGGAAATTTTTCATCTTTTAATTTTCCGCCAACTGCTTTAACTGCGTCCTTAACTGCGCTTTCAGTTGTCTCCATAACGTCTTCTCGAGTTGCAAAACTCATCTCAAGATCTAACTGCGCGAACTCAAATCCTCTGTCTGCTCTTAAATCTTCATCCCTAAAACATTTTGGAAATTGGAAATATCTTTCAAATCCCGCCACCATCAGAAGCTGCTTATATTGCTGGGGTGATTGGGGTAGTGCATAAAATTTCCCCGGCTGAAAACGGGATGGAACTATAAAGTCTCTCGCACCTTCCATAGTAGCCTTGGAAAGCACCGGTGTTTCTATCTCTACAAAATCTTTCTTGATCAAAGACTGGCGGAGCGCCTGCATGTAGTCACTCCTTAGTCTTATGTTGTCCTGCATTCTTGGCCGTCTTAAATCAAGATATCTATATTTCAAACGAACTTCTTCATTGATATCCAAACCATCACTTGTAACATCAAAGGGTGGGGTCTCTGATTTAGCTAGAATCTTTACATCTAAAACCTCAAGCTCTACAGTTCCAGTTAAAAGATCCTTATTAATATTTTTTTCGGGTCTAGCATTAATTTTTCCGGTAATTTCTACTACAAATTCTGGCCTTAATTCCCCGGCTTTAGTATGTGCTTCAGGAGAACTGCTTGGGATAACTACTGCCTGGATTTTTCCTGATCTATCCCTAAGATCTAAGAAGATTAATTTCCCATGATCGCGTCTTATATCTACCCAACCCTGTATTAAAACTTCTTCGCCAACCTTACTAACAGTATCTTTTATGAGTGTTCTTTGCATATGTGTATTTTAATATTTTGCCCAAAGCTACACAAGCCTCAATTGACTACTACTATAAGCTATGCTAAAATCCCGCTATGACAAGAGCTGAAGGCACACCAACCGGACAAACAGGGAAGAAAATTGGCGAAGGATCTGCTTTGCGTGTAGATTTGTCTAAAGAAGGACCTGGTAAAAGGACAAAACCCCCAACAACCTTACAAGAAGATCCCCACCTAAGACATAAATACGTTCCCTTAATGCAGGGCGAAACTTTTCCGTTTGATATTAGATTTGCGAGACCATATCAGCAGCGACAAGCTGACAGCAGTACCCCCTTCGAACCCCGTTTCGCATGGGCAGCTGCTCTTGCACATTCTCCAGAACTTCGTGAAGAATTCCTAGCTCATAGAACAGAATACAGGACTGCTATGGGAAATGTTTTACAACTTTTAGATATTACGGATGCAAGAGAAATTCCAAGAGCATTCGACGCAAGAGGGAAAGCTGCAAAAATAGTCGATATCAACAGAGCTATTGGGAGATTGTATTCACCGCAAACTGAAGGAAGAAGAGCACCAAAAGACTCTCGAAAAGCTAAAACAGTTGAAGATTATGCAAAATCTGCTGACACCTTCATTAGCGGTCTTCGATTAAACGATGGAATATTAAATCCCATCGCATACAAAATTCGTCCCTCAGAAGAGGCAGTAAGTAGATCAAATCCGTATGAACTTCTGGAGCTTGCGTTTACTCCAGGAAATTCACCAAAGCTTGGTTTTGAAGCGCTCAGAAAACTATTTCTTGGAACTAAAATTGCTGCAGTCGATGCTGTATCTGCGGAACTCGAAGAAGGAGATACATATAGAAAGTTTACTGATTTACTCGATAAGTTAGTCTGGGATCAGGAACATCCTAAGGGATATACAGAAGATGTAGTCTTATTAAGTAAACACGATATGGAAACCTACGACGTTCTTTATGAATTAATGGATGGAACATTAGTTACATTTGATAAAATACCTGATGCAGAGCGAGAAACAGCAAAACCTGCAATCGCTGAAGTCCCAGCAAATGAAAAGGATGCTATTGAAACTGCGGTAAGAAAAAGCGATCCTGATCAAATGGGGCACCATCTTAGATTAACCACTCTGCAATCCAGATTATTTAAACATAACGGTGTTTCACATCATGCTTTTGTAGATAAAAGACAGAAAAAGTTTCATTCATGGGTCATGAAAATGCTTCGTAAAGGTGAGGACGAACCAACAGTGGCGGTCGAAGATAGAATTGGAATGATGCTTGTTGTTAAAGATACCGAAGAAGCTGACATGCTTGTGGAACAACTTCAGATGGCAGGCAGAAGAACTGGAAGCATACTTCTTCCAGAAGGCATAGAAGATAATCTCAAAAGAAAAGGAAAAAAGAAAAAGTACAGTGCAAAAAACGCAGGAAGCTCGAATGAGACAGAAATGATGAAATTCTATGCAAGGGTGCACGGAATGAGAATCGAAGTTATAATCCATACACATGAGTCTTACCTTAATTATCAGTATTCAGATAGGACTGGTCATGATGATTTTGAAATCAAGAGATTTTTCGACAGTGGGCTCTTTCAACTTCTCTTTCCACAATCAATCTACCCCGAGGTAAATCCTGAAGAAGATAGAGAATATCTATTGGAAGAAAAACGCAGAGCGAAAAGAACACAAAGAATTGGTTAATTCCTCTTCAGGTCTTTAATTTTTAGCTCTATTTTTTTATTTCCATTCCACTCATTTAATTCAATCGAATAAACGACGTCCACTAAATCTCCAATTTTTAGATCCAGATTTTTATCAAAGTTAAATAAAATTCCGCTGATCTTAATTTCATCTTTGCTAAACTCAAGCTTAACGTGTTTGCTTTCTTTTCCTACAAACTTCATCGCTGCGATTTCCAAACTCTTACTTAAAAAAACTGGTGCGGGATTTTTCATTCCAAAAGGTTCAAGTTTTAATAATTCTTCATACAGATCTAAATTAACTAACTCAATCGGCAGTTCGCAATCAATTTTTAATTTTCGAATTAAATGATCACTTGAGATTAATTTTTCTGCGAGTTCTTCAAGCTTCTTCTCCAGAAGCTCCAGTTTTTTTGTTTCTACTGTAAAACCTGCCGCCATAGGATGTCCGCCGGCATCTACTAAAAATTCCGAAGCCTCCCTTATGAATTCGATAATATTAAGACCTGACACAGAACGCGCAGATGCTTTACTAAATTCTTCTCCCTTTGAAAGAACAATTGAAGGTAAATAAAATTCCTCTGTTAAACGGCCTGCCACCAAACCGATAACTCCCGGCTGATAACTTTCATGATAAACAAATAATAGTTTTTTTGAAATTTTACCTGAAACCGCGTCTTTTGCATGCTCTACTGCTTGTGCTGTAATCTGCTGCCTATTTCTATTCGTTTCTCCAATTGTCCTAGCTAAATCTTTTGCTTTCTTAGCGTCTTTTGTACATAAAAGCCTCAAGCTATCCATCCCCTCTTCAAGACGCCCCATCGCATTTAGTCGGGGTGCAATAATATGTCCAATTTCATAAGTCCCTATTTTTTTAGGATCTAACGTCGCCTCTTCAAATAATGAAACCAGGCCAACCCTATCTGTATTTCTTAAAACAGGTAAGCCATTTTTTACAATTATTCTATTAAATTCAGTTAGTGGAACTAAATCTGCGACAGTCGCAATTGTAACTAAATCTAAATGTTTCTTAAGATCTGTTTTTCCATTTATTTTTTCTTCTAAAAATCTGGAGAGAAACCACCCAACCGCTGATCCGCAGACTTTAGTTGAATGAACTATAGAATGTGCTTTTGGGAGTTTCTTAGAAGGGACGTGATGATCTGTAATTATTACATCGATTCCTAAACTATTTGCAAATTCAGTTCCCTCAAATGCCACTATTCCGTTATCCACTGTTACAACCAATTTCGTATCTGGGAATTTCCCCATCATTCCTTCTACGCCTTTTTTTGATAGCCCATACCCCTCCGTTATTCTGTTGGGAATATACGGCATCACATTTGCTCCTAGTGTATTTAAAGATTCCCAAAGAATAGCAGCGCCAGTTATTCCATCAGCATCATAATCTCCAAAAACAATTATCAGCTCCTTTTTTTCTATCGCGGTTTTAATTCTTTTGAGAGTTTTTGTAAGATCAACTTTACTAATACCGAGAAGATTAATGTCTAAGTCAGATAGTTTTGGATCTAAGAATTTTTCAATTTCTTTTTTAGTTTTTATCCCTCTATTCTCTAGAAGTAAACTTATCAAGTCATCAATTCTTAATTCATGATTCTTAATTCTTGATTCACTTAATAGGTCCCACTTTTTCATCTGCTATACTATATCAGAGCGCTAATTTTAATGAAAGATTTGATTCCGCCAAGTGTCTTAAAAATCCATGACAGTCTTGAAAAAAACAATTTTGAAGCATATTTTGTAGGTGGATCTGTAAGAAACATTATTCTTAATTTACCCGTAAAAGATTGGGATCTTACGACCAATGCAACACCCGAAGAAATTCTCAAACTTTTTCCAGATGGATATTATAATAATGAATTCGGAACTGTTGGGGTTCCATTAAATGACCAAACAGTTGTAGAAATAACAACTTATAGAACCGAGCAGGGTTTTTCAAACAAAAGACATCCCGATAAAGTCGCTTGGGGAAAAACAATTGAAGAAGATTTAAGCAGACGCGATTTTACAATTAATGCTATTGCACTTCGTTTTCCTAAGGATAAACAGTCAGATCCAGAATTTATTGATCCATATGACGGAAAGACGGATATTAAAAATAAAATCATTAGAACTGTTGGTGCGCCCTCGGAACGATTCAAAGAAGACGCGCTAAGACTGTTAAGAGCGATTAGGTTTGCAACAGTCCTTTCATTTGACATAGATGCCGAAACAGGAAAAGAACTTGTCGAAGATGCACCGCTTATCCAACAAATTTCCTTTGAAAGAATTAGAGACGAATTATTAAAAATTTTAGCAAGTGAAAATCCATCTAAGGGGGTTTTACTTTTAAAGGATGCAGGACTTTTGAGGTTTATAATTCCAGAGCTTTTGGAGGGAGTAAATGTTTCTCAAGTTCGTCCTGGACGTCATCACACTACAGATGTTTTTACACATAATATTTTGTCACTTAAGTTCTGCCCATCCACTGATCCTATCGTTAGATTTGCGACATTAATTCACGATGTCGGAAAACCAAAAGTAAAAGGTGAAGATAAAGACGGATTAGTTACTTTTTATAATCACGAAGTAGCTGGCGCAAAAATTGCTTACGATATTTGTGAAAGATTAAAATTTTCCAAGATTGACCGGAATAGAGTGATTAATCTAATAAGATGGCACATGTTTTCTGTGGATGACAAAATAACTGATGCTGCAGTCAGAAGATTTATTAGAAGAATTGGTGTAGAAAATGTTAAAGATTTAATAGATTTAAGAATTGGCGATAGATTAGGAAGCGGAACTGAAACAGCTGAAAGCTGGCGCCTTAAATTATTTAAAGACAGGATAGAAAAAGAGCTTGCGCCTGCTGCATTCTCAATAAATGATTTAAAAATAGACGGAAACGATGTAATGAAAATCTTAAACATTAAACCAGGTAAGGAAATTGGAGAAATTTTAGAAAAATTATTTGAAGAAACGGATGAAGATCAATCAAAAAACACTAAAGAGTATTTAACTAAAAGAGTGAAAGAAATCGCTGCATGATATATCGATATATCGATATATCGATATATAATTCAACTTCGCCTCTTTTTTTATATTTTTTGCTACAAATATTTAATATGGTATTATCTATTCATGACTAAAAATGTTCTGGAGGTTAAGAATCTCACGAAAAAATTTGGACAGTTCACTGCAGTTGATGACGTTTCTTTTTCTTTAAAAGAAGGAGAAATTTTGGGACTTTTAGGACCAAATGGTGCTGGAAAAACTACAAGTATCTATATGCTATTAGATGTGATGTCGCCAACTAGCGGAGACATATTATATTTTGGAAAATCATTTAAAAAAGACCGAAGCGGAATTCTTAAAAAAATTAATTATTCTTCAGCATATATTTCACTCCCATGGTTTTTTACAATTGATCAAGTCCTTTCTGTTTTTGCTGATCTATATGAAGTTCCAAACAAGAAAAAAAGAATAGATAAACTTTTAGAAGAATTCGAAATAATTCATCTTAGGAAAAAAGCAGTTCACACACTTTCGGCTGGTGAAAGAGCTAGGCTTTTATTAACAAAGGCTTTTATAAATTATCCGGAAATAATTTTACTTGACGAGCCTACTGCTTCCCTTGATCCTGACATAGCAGTAAAAATAAGACAATTTTTAAAAAAAGAACAAAAAGAATATAAAGTTAGCATGTTATTTACATCTCACAACATGACAGAAGTTGAGGAAATGTGTGACCGTGTAATTTTTCTAAATCATGGAAAAATAATGGCAGAAGATACTCCGGAAAATCTTGCAAGAAAAATCACTGATTCAAACATCGAACTTTTAATCAAAGACTCTGGAATTGCTGAAAAATATTTTCAAAAAAACAATATTAATTTCTCTAAAGAAAAAAATATTTTCAATCTAAACATAAAAACCGATGAGATATCAAAAATTCTTACAGCTCTTGCTGCAGAAAAAATAGAATTCCAAGATATTTCGATTAACAAACCAGACCTGGAAGACTACTTCTTGAAATATTCTAAAGGAGGGAAAAAATGAGCTTACGTAGGATTTATGCTATGAATAAAAGGTATTTTTATACCCTAGTTCATAGTTACGACAGATTATCTGACATGTTTTATTGGCCAATTATGGACATCCTTATCTGGGGATTAACCGGAATTTATTTCGCAAAACTTAGCACCAATCCAGAAGAAACCACTACAGTTCTATTAACTGGATTAATATTTTGGATAATTACCTGGAGAACCCAATATGAAGTAACGGTAAATTTACTTACAGAAATGTGGGATAAAAATTTAGTAAATCTTTTTTCTTCCCCTCTTAAAATGTCTGAATGGATCTCCTCAGTAATGATCTATGGGGGAATAAAAATGCTGGCAAGCCTTATATTTTCTGCATCAATTGCCTTCCTTCTTTATAGTTATGATTTCTTTCAATTTGGCTGGTGGATAATTCCATTCGCAATTAATCTTTGTATAACAGGATGGGCGATTGGATTTACCGTAGCATCTTTAATTATTAGGTACGGACAAAAGGTTCAAACTATGGCGTGGACTGGCGCATATATCATAGTTCCTTTTTCAGCTATCTATTATCCAGCAGCTATTCTTCCAGACTGGGCAATCAAAGTTTCTAAGATAATTCCGGCTAGTTATGTTTTTGAAGCGATGAGGGAACATATTAAATCTGGAAATGTAAGCCTAGACAAACTGGCGATAAGCTTTGCATTAAGCATTACTTATTTGCTATTATCAATCATGCTGTTTACTTGGGCATTTAGAAAAAGTAAACAAAAAGGACTTGGAAGATTAATTTAATGGATAAAGCAAAACTACAACAAGAATTAATTGCAGCAATGAAAGCGCAAGATGAGACCAAAAAGTCTACTGTTCGCATGCTTATTTCCTCTATCAACTACTATCAAATCGAAAAAGGCGGAGCAGGATATGAGGCAACTCCTGAAGATGTTTTAGCAGTTATCGAAAAAGAAGCTAAAAAAAGACGCGATTCAATCTCAGAGTATCAAAAAGCTGGAAGACAAGATTTGGCTGATAAAGAAACCGAAGAGTTAAAGATTCTAGAAGCCTATCTTCCTGAAAAAATGTCAGAAGCAGAAGTTACTAAAATAGTTGAGGAAACAATTTCAGAAACTGGCGCTTCGTCAATGGCCGACATGGGAAAACTTATGGGAGCTTTAAATGGAAAACTTAAAGGAAAAGCAGATATGGGAATGGTCTCAAACTTAGTTCGCTCAAAACTTTCCTAATTATTCTTTCTTCGCTCTCTTAAGACTCCACTCGTGCCAGACTACAAGAATTGGTGTGGCATTAAATATAGAGGAATAAGTTCCTGAAATCATTCCGATTATTAGAGCGACCACAAACCAGCGAATACTTTCTCCCCCAAATAAAAGTAATGCGAAAAGAACTAATAGAACAGTGATTGAATTATTTAAAGATCTTCCAATTGTTTGAACTATAGAATCATTTGCAACTTTAGCAAAATTCCCTCCCCCATTTTTTTCAAGATTTTCACGCATTCTATCAAACACGACAATCGTATCGTGAACGGAAAATCCGATTACCGTAAGAAGCGCTGTAACAAAAAGACTATCAATTTCTACATTTAAGAAATGCCCTAGGATAGAGAATATTCCGACAACAACTAAAACATCATGCACTAAAGCTACAATTGCTGATATTCCAAAACGGATTGAACTAGCAGGCTTTGGAACTTTCCTGAAAACTAGAGATATATAAACAACAACAAGAAGAGATGCTACCACCACCGCTTTTAATGCATTTATGGTCGTTTCTTTTCCAATAGTTGGCCCGATCGTCGAAAACTCCTGCTGCTTTGCATTTTTATATTCTGCCGAAAGATCCTTTACGAATTCGTTGTTCTTTTTTTGATCAATCTCCTCGGTTCTAATAATTGCTAATTTATTTGAAGTTTCAATTACAGAAACTTTTATATCCTTTTCTTCAAGTGTTTTTCTTAAGAAATCTTTCTGCTCACCTGTAACCTCAGTTGGAAATAAGACAGACATCCTAGATCCGCCTGTAAATTCAATTGATAGATTCAATCCATAAAGAACAAGAGAAACTAAACCTGGGACCATTACCAGAAGTGAAATTGCAAACCATATTTTTTTTCTGCCGATTATATTCATATTATCTGTATGCTAGTTTTAATAATGTTTTTGTAACTGTTATCGCTGAGAACATAGAAACTACAACTCCTATTGCCAAGATCAATGCAAAACCTCTCACGATTCCTGTACCAAAACTGTATAAAATTATACAGGTTATTATTGTTGAAACATTTGAATCTCTTATTGACATCCAGGCATTCGAAAATCCTAAATCAATTGCCGAAGACTTACTCTTACCCTGCCTCATCTCTTCTTTAATTCTTTCAAAAATAAGAATGTTGGCGTCAACAGCCATACCAATTGAGAGAATTAAACCTGCGACGCCTGCGAGCGTCAAGGTAATTCCATAGGGAGTTAAGCTGCTTAATTTAAATATTGCCAAATTGAAAAGTGTATATAGGAGCAGCGCCACACTAGCTATCACTCCAAGCCTTCCATAAAGAGAAACCATAAATACTACAACTGTTATAAAACCGATAACTCCAGCTATTAAACTTTTTCGAAGCGATTCCTGACCCAGGGTTGGCCCCACCACATGCTGCTCTAAAACTGTAAGCTTTACTGGAAGCGCTCCTGCGTTAAGTTGTGTACTTAGCGCTTTTGCTTGTTCCTGCGTAAATCCTCCAGAAATTATAGCGTCTCCTGTTAAAATGACATCGCTAACTGTTGGGGCTGTTAATATCATATTATCCAAAACAATAGCTACCGGCTGCTGTAAATTTCTTTCCGTTATTTTTCCAAATTTTTCTTTCCCTTTTGAATCAAACAATAACTGCACCACAGGAGAACCAGTATTAGGGTCGAATGAAACAACAGCTGAGCTCAGATCTGATCCTGACAAATCCGTCTTCTTAAGAGGTCCGATCCCAGATTCATCAGCATTAATTGGATACTCACCTGATGCCATAACATCAGCTGCAACAGAAGCAGTCGGCTCCCAGAATGTAAGCTGTGCAGTTGAACCAATAAGATTAATCGCCTGACTTACGTCGGTTACTCCAGGAAGCTCGACGATAATCCTTGAATCGTTATTAACCTTTGCAGTCTGGATTAAAGGTTCAGACACTCCAAATAAATTTATGCGTCTCTCAATTACCTCCCTAGCACTCTCAAGTGCCTGCTCTCGCTCCCCAGCTGGCAATTTCTCAACTTCAGCTTTAAAATTCAGACTTACTCCACCTTTTAAATCAAGCCCTTGTCTAAAAGAAATTTCCTTTGGAATATTTAGCCTTTGAAGAACGAAATTAGAATCATATTTAATGTCTTTAGTAAACCCCGGCAGACTAATTCTACCCGGAAGATTCACAAAGGCAGCTAAAAGCGTCAAAACTAGTATAAAAGCAAAAAGGAGCCTGGGATTTTTCATGAGAGCATATTCTCTTCGTCACCAATTAGCATAACACGTGAATCGTAAAGAATGGAGAGGATAAATGGATCTCTTTTCTTTTTTCTAAAATCAAACTCTTCCTCAGTCATTACTGTATAGTTTATTTCTGCATCTAATCTCTTTTCTTCTTCACGAACGAGTAATGCAAGTTCTGGTAAAACTACAGCCCCAACTACTAATAAATCTACGTCTTCTGGTCCTTTTGGAAGACGTCTGGCAAATTTACCTGAAAACATCACATACTTAAGGCGTCCTAATTTTACTCTATTTTTAAGAATATTTTCACCAAGTCCTGCAGTCTTACTGCCAATTTTTAATAAATCGTAATAAAACTCGTAATTTTTTGAAAGGAAATAATAGACTCTATTAGCTCTGGGCTCTTTAGTTAAAATTCCTTTTTTTTCTAAATATGAAAGCTCGCGCCTAACTGCATTTATCTCATCCCCAGTGCGTCGTACCAACTCTCTGACATGATACATCTCTGAAGGATTGGACAGGAATACATTCAGGAGCTTTACGCGGGATCTTGATGTAATAAGATCTGAAAGCATATGTGAATATTAACAGTTATTTTACTCGATATAAGAGGATTAGTAAACTATGTCAAACTATTTCACGTCTACAACACCTTCTGTGGGGATTATATGGAACCAGATTTTACCTCTACTAAACTCTATCTCCTCGCCTTCTTCATCTTTTATTATAGTCTGAGCTGTTCTTGACTTCTTACTCCAGGTTCCCTCAATTTCTTTTCCATCCATGAGTATTACAGCATCCCCGGTACCGACAGTGTCATACAAGAGATGCGCATTATTCTCATAACCATCATTTGCACTACTCTCAACTTGATAAAGAACTACTATATTTTTAGCGGTTACAGGCTTATTCGTATTCCTATCCAAGTGCGGGACTCCACCGTTTTTTCTACTGTATTCATTTGAGGTTTTATCATATGTCCAATCGATGAAATATTCGTCATATCCATCCCAATGCTCTATGTGAATTGTTTTGGTATTTCCCCTGGATCCGCTTGGAGCATCATCTTTAAATTTATATGGAGTAAAACCCTCGTCCCATGGTGTCCCGTCTTCACCCTTTACTCCAAGTCCCCTGTCTTTTTCAGCAAATTCCCAAAGCTTACTTGTTGTGGAATACATCGTGTGCTCTGTAGCTGTAGCATGACCTAATCTATTGTAGTCTCTCCAGAATGTAGGAAATCCTATTGAGAACTGATTTAGGTCATTATATCCGCCCCATCCATAATCATTAATTTGAGACAACGCATCTGCTGGACCTGGGGTATTTGCGCCTCCTACATGGGCGTACAGAGGGCTGTCGCCATATTCTGATATCCAATCAAGGAAATATGTCCTAGCGCTTCTAATTGGCCCTACCTGAACTGGAGCATTACAGTAGTAAATGTTTAGAGTTCTTGTTATTCCGCCTTCCGCAACAGCCTCATAAGTTATGTCTGCACCATTAAGGCCTGATTGTGGCCTAGCGTTTTCGTGATTCTCGATCATTACTCCGAGAGGTCTATGTTTTTCCCACCAGTCTTTTTGCTGCTTAGAATATTTAGCACCATTTAGAGGGCATGCTTCAGTCTTTGGAAGAGAATCGTCAAAAACTAATTCCCCATCAGCGCCTTTAGTAGCAGGCGGAATAGGTGAGGTAAATCTTTGTGCTAACGGAGACTTGGCAAATAAGAAGTATGAGGCGCCAGTTGCTAGTAAATAAACAACAAAAGCAATTAGAATGATCTTTTTATCTTTAAGCATAAATTATGATTTCTTTAAACTTCCAGCTTCTTTCAAAGCCTTCTTTTCATCATCGGACAGCTCATGCTCTGTGCCTTTACCGTTTATTACTCTCTTAGCATACCATCTAAGACCGGATCTAGAATAGAGCCCCGAAATAATCACTCCTGTGTCAGTACTGTCTAATAAGGACAATATGAAACTTTGATCTCCTCCTGTGTCTTTGAATGGATTAAATCGTAAAAGGCCAACTTTCTGAATATGAAATTGACCCTCTTGTCCTATTCTATCACATAGGATTCGTAACATTTCAATATCCTTTTTTGTTTGAGTTTGCGATTTTAAAACATCCTCTAATAATGTCTTCAATCCTTCTTTTCCGACACCTTCTGAGAGCTTATTATAGTGAACAAGCATCCTCCAAAAAAGAATCGTCAGAAAGACTGTCCAAACAGAAACAACCAATAGTATTATGAGCGTGACGGTTCCCAACATTGTGTTCCATTGTTACTCCTTGACAGGCATGATGTCAATAGTGTATCTTGCCTTATGTAGCTTTAAATCAAGGCTACAGTCTAAAAAATGGCAAAGAAGAAAACTAGAAAACAAAAGATTCTTGCCGATTCTCGACACATCGTCTATCACCTTGAAAACGAAACATCTGCTCAAGTAAGTACCCCTCGTGAGAAAAAATCAAAAATAGAGCTTCCAAGCATAACCAGAGCTCCTCAGGTAGCAACAATTAGCTCTTACCCACATGTAATTAAAGATCTTAGAAAAACCGGAGTAGTTACCGGTGCAATTCTAATAGCTCAGATAATCCTTTTTATAGTTTTAAATAGCATATAAGTTTTTACTTATATCGAGAGGGGGTGAAATATTATGGCAGAAATGTATTGTGTAAAATGTAGAGCTAAGAGAGATGATCCTAGTGCTACACCAGTTACCATGAAAAATGGAAAACCTGCAATGAAAGGAAAGTGTCCAGTCTGTGGTACAGGAATGTACAAGATCGGAAAAGCTTAACTAGCAGATTTCTTTCTTGGACATCCTTTATTTGGAATCCAAGAAACACGATTGAAAAATCCCCGAAAGGGGATTTTTCTTTTATTTAGAAACTGAATTATTTTTTCTATTTACTTCGTTTGCTACTTTCATTTGGAACGAATATATTTCAATAAAACCAGCACTCGCATTAATATTAAAATTATACCCTCCATTCTTGTTAAACGATGCATGCATAAGCCCGTTTGGAGAATCCAATGCAACTACAGAAACGCTTCCTCTATAAAGCTTAACCGTAACTTCTCCGCTTACCTTTTCATTAATTAAATCATTAAACGCATTAATTGCATCCATGACAGGGTCAAACCAAAGAGCTCCATAGCAGAAATATCCCCATTTTATATCCATCTCTGCCTTAACAGCGTTTAAATTTCTCGTTGAAACGTATTTCTCTAAAGCCTTATGCGCTTCAATTATTACATGTGCACCGGGCTGCTCATATACGCCGCCATTCTTAATACCTACCAACCTATCCTCTACCAAGTGTGCAACTCCCACCCCATGCTGTCCAGCTGTTTTATTAAGAGCTACAATAATCTTTGCTAGGGTGAGTTTTTTTCCATTAAGTAGAACTGGTATTCCTTTTTTAAAAGTAATCTTAATTAATTCCTCATCTTTTATAGAATTTTTGGCAAGAGTATAAGTAGTAAGAAATTTTTCAAGAGGAGCAATAAGATTTGGCTCTTCTATTTCTCCGCCTTCCCATGTCATTCCCCACATATTGTCATCATCGCTATATGGTGAATCGATAGTGGCTGGAACCGGAATTTTATTTTTTTTAGCATATAAAATTTCTTCATTTCGATCCATATCCCACTCCCTAACAGGAGCGATTATTTTAATGTCTGGATCATGTGCCAAAATATAAGATTCAAAACGCACTTGATCATTTCCTTTTCCCGTACATCCATGAGCAATAACTCTTATCCCAAGCTTTTTAGCGACTTCAACTGCTTTTTTTGCACAAATTGCCCTGCCCATTGGAGTTGATAAGTGATAATCCCCTTGATAACTTGCGTTCGCTTTTATACCTTTTGCAAGATATTCATTTGCAAACTCTTCTTTAATATCCAAAGTTATTGCCTCTTTAGCTCCTAGACTAATTGCTTTCTTTTTTATTGATTCCAAGTCATCTTTCTGCTGACCTAAATCCAAGGTAAGCGCGACGATCTCTGCTTTATATTTATCTTTAATCCATTTAAGAATTACTGAAGTATCAAGTCCGCCAGAATATAAAAGTAGGACTTTTTTTGCTTTATCAGTTGCCTCATATGATGCGACTTTTATATATTTCGTTTTTGATTTCATTTTTTAACACCTCCTCTCTCGTACTCTTTTCCAATTTTTTTGTACGCTTCCCTAAAGCTCTCACCTTTAATCACCAAGTTCAAAGCTTTTTCAGTTGCGTATAATTCCTGTGTCATGGAATTTTTCAAAACATTTTCATTTGGAACTATATTTTGTAGTAAGATTTGACTAATGACAATTGATTCCAGTGTTAGCTCCAAACTTTCCATTAATGGTTTTTTTGTGTCCTGAAAATCCCTGTTGTAACCTGTTACCAAGTTTGAAGATATGCTTATAATCTGAGTATAATTTCCTAAAACCACATTAACCTTGCTTCGCAATAACTCTGCGATATCTAAATTTACTTTCTGAGGCATAATACTGCTTCCCGTAGTTATTTTTTTGTTTATCTGAAAATAATTAAATTCAGATGTAGTGAAAAGCATTAAGTCTGATGCAAATTTATTAATAGTTTGTAAAACAGAAATTAAAAAAGCTAATGTTAACGCATCAATTTTAGTCCTTGAGCTTTGTGCATAAATCGGATTATTTAAAACTTTACCAAAACCTAAAATCTTAGAGCTATATATTTTATCAACCTTAATTGGAAGTCCGTAACCTGCACCAGAACCTAAAGGAGACTGATCGTTTAAATCGTAAATTACTTTTAAAACCTTAATGTCATCATTTAGTGCGTCTTTAAAACCGCCTGCCCAAAGACCAATGCTTGAGGGCATCGCTTTTTGCATATGTGTATAACCAGGCATTGGAACATCTCCATAAAGAGATTCAAACTTTTCAAACAAATTACTTAATGAAATAATCTCTTTTTCAATTTTCTCTAAGTAATCTTTTGTAAAAAGTCTTAATGCTGTTAAAACCTGGTCATTCCTACTTCGAGCTGTATGAATTTTTTTACCCACACTCCCATACCTCTGGGTCAAATATTTTTCGATTTTTGTATGACAATCCTCATCTCCAAATTTTAGGATAAACCCACCATTTTCATAAAGTTTTTTTATTTCTTCCAAGCCTTTTTCAATAAATAACAGCTCCTGTTTAGTTAAAATGTTTATTTTGTGAAGCATTTTTGCGTGGGCAATCGAGCCGTTCAAATCATAAGGAATTAGTTTTTGATCCAAAAGAAGATCTCCCTTTGTTTCAAAGGCCTCTACCAGAGAATTCAGCTCCCAATTTTTCTGCCAAAGTTTATTATTTTTTTTCATAAAAAAATCCCGTCTTCATTCACAATTTAATTTGTGAACAAGGACGGGAATTCCCGTGGTGCCACCTTCATTCGTTATCTAAAAGATAACCTTATTTCAGCGCTCCGTTACCGACACGCTTTGCTAATTTTACGGTTTGCTTCCGTCGCGGTAAAGCATTTTTTGCCTTCACATCCACGCAGCTCGTTTATTGCTATAAACTCAAACGCTATTTATTTAACTTAATATATTATATCACCTTGAGTCAAATTATTCACAACAGGGGTCTTTATAACCGCAGTTGGGACAATAAGCGTCGCGTGAGCCCGGCATATCTCCCATCTCTTCTTTACAAACTGGGCAATCTTGAGTTCTTAAATCTGGTCTTGGTCTATTCTTCACCTTGGTAGTGGATTAATTTATATACTTTTAATACTGACACGTCCCACTGACCTGCGATTTCTGCTCTTCCAAATCCTGCTATTTCCTGACGGGATTCTCCGAGAGGATAACATGGATTAGTTTCGCAGACGACAAATAATTGATCAGTGACACTTTTTCTTTCCGGGTCCTGATCGATCCCTAAAATCGTCACAGGCTCTCTGCCATCAAGCTTAAAGAAATATCTATATGCATGATCTGAATTTCCAATTCCGCTTATTGAAAAATTATATGGCCTTCCTTCTGATTTAGAAATTACAAAATCTGAAATTCCTTTTACTTGATTTACTTGATTATTTCCGGGAACAGCGATTGGATTAAACTTAAGATTTACTAGAAACAAACATATTAGAATTGCAGCAACAATTACTTTCCCTGGTTTTTTAAGAATAATAATTATTTCTGATAATAAAAGCCCTACTAATAAAAATGGCACCGGGAAAATAAAACCTAAATAGTAGTCATAGATGGATTTTTTATATAATCCGAAAAGTCCAATTCCCAGTAACGCCCAGATAAAAATTAATAAGAATTTTTTAAGTTCTATACTTTCAGTTCTGGATTTAATTAATAAAATCAAAAAGAAAATAATCGAAACTAATCCTAAGAACGCTGATACGACTAACCAAATTTGCAAAATGTTTGGATCAAATTTGTGGAACTTAGAAAAGTCAGGATAAGATAAAACTAATCCCCCAAAAAGCCTAATGAAAACATGCTGAACATTAACTAAAAACTGTCCTGATGCGCCAGTTTCAGGTGAGTTAAAAATAAACTCCAAGATGTTTTTTGAGTTTGTAAATTGATGTCTTATTTCAAACAATAAAAATGGAGAAAATCCAATTAAAAATCCTGCTAATAAACTTAGATATCTTTTAGCTAATGTTTTAAGATATGAAATCTTTAACTCAAATCCTGCGACCAATGTATAGAAAAATACGATAGCTCCAACAAATGTTGCAAGATAATGAATTTGAAGATTTAGTCCCATTAGAAAACCAGCGAGAATAAAAAGAGAAATTTTATTTTTTACAACAGCTTTATATAAAACGTAAAGAGTAGAAATTGTAAAAAATGGAAATACATTAGGATTCCAGGAAGAACGTGAATAGGTAACTACAATCGGGGAAATCGCATATAAAAATGCAGCAATCACTCCGGCGAGCGGATTAAAAAATTCTCGGCCAATTTTATAAACTAAGAAAATTGTGGCAACTCCAAAAAGAATTACCATTATTGCGGGGCCTATCGGATCATAGCGCGAAAGGAACATAAAAGGAGTCATAAGATAGTAATAAATGGGACCCAAGAAAAATCCGCCCACTGAAGAAGTTGGACCCAGAAGAGTAAGATCCCCATGCAGAATATTATAAACAACTAATGCGTCTCTGCCTTCATCTCCCAGAAAAACTATATAGTCTCTGACTCGATAAAATCGCAGGAAAAATCCTAAAAGTAAAATAATAAAAATTGGGAACCACTCTGGTTTTAACCCAACTTTTTTTGGAGTTTTGAAAGAGAAGCGATGTGCCATCTTTTCCATATAAAAATATTATACATTGAATAACTATAAGGAATAACAAATAAACCAATTGCGATTATAAGAGCAACCTGACGAACCAAAGTTGTGTTACCAAATAAGTGCGTCCCGACAAAAACAGTTGAAGAAATCAGAACAAGAGAACCAATTGAAACTAAATTAAATTGCGGGAATTTAATTAGAACTTTCCATGGACTAGTAATTCTTTGACTGCTAAATGCCCAGAAATTATTTACAAAGAAATTAAAAATAATTGAAAGCTCAGCGGACAATGACGCAGCTGGAATCGGATGCAACTTAAAATATTGAGAAAAAATTTCAAGCGAAATTGCGTTTATTAAATATCCGATAAAACCGGTTATTGCATATTTCAAAAAGGGTGAATGTACTAGTTCTTTTATTCTTGCGACAATCACAAATGAAAGTGTTTGAAATATTGTTTGGCCTGCTGGTATCTTAGATCTTCCGGCTACTCTGTCCGTTGCGGAAAAAGGAATTTCAGCTACTTTATAACCATCCTCAACCGCTGACAAAAGAAATCCCACCTGAAAAGTATAGCCCTTAAATTTCTTAATTTTTTCTCTTTCTTTAAGAAAAACCTCTTTTTTAATTGCTCTATATCCGCCTGTCCAATCATGAATATAAAAGCGCATTAAAATACTTCTTATTATGAAATTCCCGACTACTGATAGAAATTTTCTGTGAAGTCCCCAGTTCTTTGGAATTGATCCACCATTACTGTATCTGGTACCAATCACGAAATCATGTCCTTCATCTATTTTTTTCAAAAACTCCGGAATTTTCTTTGGATCATGAAAAAAATCTGCATCCATTTCAAAAACAACATCAGCTTTCATATTGGAAATTGCATGATCCATTCCTCTAACATAAGCCGCTCCCAATCCTTCTTTTTTACCAGTAATCATCTCTAAATTTTTCCATTTTTTCATCAGCTCTTTAACAATGCCACCGGTCCCATCAGGAGAATTATCATCCGCGACAAGAATCCCCATTTGATAATTTTTTATGTCAGGAAAAATTTCTTTCTCAAGAATTTCAATTAATTTTTCTATATTTCCCTTTTCGTTATATGTTGGAATGATTACAACTGCTTTCATAGGCTCTTAAAATATTGTATAGTTTTAGCTAGTCCCTCTTCAAGCGGAACTTTTGGAGACCAGTCTAATAGTCTTTTTGCTTTTTCAATATCTGGTTTTCGCGCTAGCGGATCATCCTTAGGCAATTCTTCACTCATTTTTATTTCACTAAATGATCCTGTGTGCTTCTTAATAAGATTTGCAAATTCCATAACAGAATGTTCTTCGTTTGACCCGACGTTGATTATTTCTCCATTTAAATCCGAGGTAAACATAAAACGCTTTAATCCGTCAACTGTGTCTGATATATAACAAAGAGATCTTGTCTGAGATCCATCGCCGAAGATTGATATTGGCTCTCCATTTAGGGCTTCCAAAATAAAAACAATAACCATTCGCATGTCTTCTTTTAACATCCCTGGTCCAAATGTATTAAAGATCCTTGCAATTCGGACGTCTACACCCCTATCTCTTCCAAAATATGCTGTTATCGTCTCTCCAAATCTTTTTGCTTCATCGTATACTGATCTAGGACCCGTGGTGGATACATTTCCCCTGTATTCTTCGTTCTGCGGATTTTCTTTTGGATCACCATAAACTTCAGAGGTGGAAGCAAATAAAAATCTAGCGTTATTTTTTTCAGCAAGTCTTAATAGATTAAAAGTACCAGTCGTATTCGCATGCATTGTCTCTTCGGGAAGCGCATGGTAGCTGATTTTACTATGATGATTTGGGCTGGCTGGAGAAGCTAAATGAAAAATATAGTCGATTTTTTCACTAATTTCCAGAGGATTTGTAACATCGTGTTTTATAAAAGAAAAATTGGGGTTATTTTTTAAATCTTTAATTTTCTCTTCAGAGCTTGTTAGGAAATTATCTACACAGACTACCCTATATCCATCACTAAGAAGTGATTCACAAAGATGAACTCCTATAAAACCTGCCCCGCCAGCTACGATAACCGTTTGCATTAACCTTCGTTCCTCTTCTCGCGCTCTAAATCAGCCTTAACCATCATCTCTACTAATTCTCTAAAACTTGTTTTAGGTTTCCATCCGAGTTCATTCCTAGCTTTCGTAGCATCTCCAATCAAATGATCCACTTCAGCTGGTCGTAAATGGGCGTCTACATTTGAAACGACATATTTTTGCCAATCAGAAACTCCTACACAGCTAAATGCTATTTCAACAAACTCCTGAACAGAATGCGCTTCTCCCGTTGCGACAACGTAATCATCAGGTTTTTCCTGTTGTAACATCATCCACATTGCTTCAACATAATCCCCAGCATATCCCCAATCTCTTTTTGCCTCTAGATTTCCGAGCTCTAACTTATCCTGTTTTCCAAGACTAATTCTAGCTACTGCATGACTAATTTTTCGAGTCACAAATTCAAGTCCGCGTCTTGGACTCTCATGATTGAATAAAATTCCAGAGCATGCAAACATATCAAAGCTTTCTCTGTAATTAAGAGTAATGTAGTGTCCATAAACTTTAGCGACTCCATAAGGACTCCTTGGATAAAATCTTGTTGTCTCTTTCTGGGGAACCTCTAACACTTTTCCGAACATCTCAGAGCTGGAAGCCTGATAAAATTTAATTCTAGGATTTACATTTCTAACTGCTTCCAGAATCCTGGTGACTCCAATAGCAGTAAATTCTCCTGTTAGAACCGGCTGGTCCCATGAAGCTTTTACGAAGGACTGAGCTGCTAAGTTGTAAACTTCGTCCGGCTGAGAAACCTGAAGTGCTGATACTAGTGAGCTTTGATCAAGAAGATCTCCTGAGAGAATGTGGATCCTGTCTTCAATGTGCTTTATTCTTTCATTATTTACCGTACTAGATCTTCTAGTTGTTCCGTAAACCTCATATCCTTTTTCAAGTAAAAACTCAGCTAAATAAGAAGCATCTTGTCCTGTAATTCCTGTAATAAGAGCTTTCGGCATAAAATTATTTTAGACTATTCCTCTAAAGTATTCTAGGGTATCTTCAAGTGTTTTTTCAATCGGTATTTCAGGTTTCCAGCCGGTAAGATTTTCGAATCTAGAAGGATCACATAAAAGCTCCGGATCATCAGACGGTCGAATTAAGCTAGGATCTTTCTCAACTCTAATTTCTGTTTTACTCATTCCACGCATAATATCTAGAATTTCGGAAATCTTATGAGATTTTCCGCTACCCAGATTATAAACATCGCCACTTTTTCCTTTCTCAATCGCTAATAGATATGCCCTAACCATGTCTCTCACATCAGTAAAATCTCTTTTTGCTTCCAGATTCCCCACAGTCATCACGGACGCTTTTCCTTTTTCAATAAGGGCAATTTTATTTGCAAAAGAGGATACCACGAAATGCGGAGCTTGTCTTGGACCTACATGATTAAATGGTCTAACTCTAACGATATTTAAATTGTTTGAGTTAAAATATTGAAGCCCCAAAAAATCTTGAGCAAGCTTTGAGACAGAATATGGATTTGTAGGATTAAATGGAGTCTGCTCATCAATCGGTAAATCTTCAGGCTTTACGAGTCCGTATACTTCAGCCGAGGATACAATCAATATTTTCGTATCAGTATGTCCACTTTTAACGATTGATTCAAGTAAATTAATTTGTCCCGAAACATTATTAACAAAAGTCTCTTTAGGATCTGAAAAACTTCTCTTAGCTGAAGTTAATGCTGCCAGATGAAATAAATATTCAGGTTTTTCGTATTGAATTAATTTATCTGTTGCATCCGGATCAAGAAGATCTACTTTATATAATTTTAAAGAGTCTTTGTTATCTAAATTAGCAAGGCTTTTATCGTTAAGATACGTGCCGCTTACTTCAAATTTGTTTTGCTTAAGAAGAAAATCTGATAGATAATTTCCCGCAAATCCAGTAATTCCCGTTATTAAAACTTTCGTCATCGTCCTACTCCAATATAGGAGAATCCTAATTTTCTGGCTTCTGTCGGATCGTAAATATTTCTTCCGTCAATTAAATTCGGAGACTTCATAAGTTTTTTTATTTGCTCTAGATCTACTTCCTTAAATTCATTCCAATCAGTTAACACTATCAAAAGCTCTGCTCCTTCAACTGCCTTATAAATATCTTCACCGAATTCAATTCCTTCAAAGATCTTTCTTGAGTTATCAATGGCTTGTGGGTCGTACGCTGTTATCAGCGCTCTTTCTTGTTTTAAAAGTTCAATAATATCAATTGATGGAGCATCTCTCATATCATCTGTATTTGGTTTAAATGCCAAACCTAAAACTGCTACTTTTTTTCCTGTCATATCGCCTAAAACTTTTCTAGCTTTTCTTACAATATCTCTTTTAGCCTGTCTGTTAATCTCCTCAACCTGATCAAGTAATGAAAAGTCATAATCATGGTCTGAGGCAATTGAAATAAGAGCCTTTACGTCTTTAGGAAAACAGCTGCCTCCATATCCTGCGCCTGGATAGAGAAAATGTCTTCCGATTCTTTTATCCATCCCAATTCCATCAAGTACTCGAAGTCCATCAGCATTAACAGACTCTGCTAATTTTGCGATTGCGTTAGCAAAAGATATTTTAGTAGCAAGGAATGAATTCGCTGCATACTTTATGAGTTCAGCGGTCTCAAGATTTGTATGAATAAAAGGAGCATTAATCGGTTTATGTAAATTTACCAACACATCTCTGGCCTTCTCACTATCCGTACCAATCACGATTCTATCGGGATGTAGCGTATCTTCAATAGCTGTTCCTTCTCTTAAAAATTCTGGGACTGATGCTATGTTAAAATCTACATCCTTAGGTTTAAATTCTGAGATAATTTTTTCAATTCTTTTATTGGTCCCTACTGGAACTGTACTTTTTGTTGCAACAACAGTGTAGTTTTTTAAGTTTTTCCCAATCTCTTTTGCTACTTCAAAAACCGTAGAAAGCTCTGCGTCTCCGGTTTTCTGGGGTGGTGTTCCAACTGCGATAAAAACTATTTCTGATTCTGAAATAGCTGGATCATAATCGAGAGTAAATAGCAAACGCCCTGCATCCACATTTTTCTTTACCATTTCTGAGAGACCAGGCTCATAAATAGGGATTATTCCTTTTTTAAGGTTTTCAATTTTCGAAGCTGTGTGCCCGATAACATAAACTGTGTTTCCAAAATCTGCGAAAACAGTTGCTGTAACAAGTCCTACATATCCGTGTCCTATAAAAGTAATCGTCATAGAGGGTTAAAGTTGGGATTTAATTTCAATTAGACCTTCAGAAAATCCCTTCATTTTTACTCCCAGTTGCTCTATTTTAGCATTTCTAAGTTGTAAATTAAATGGCCTCGGAGCTCTATCTTTAAAGAATTCATCTCTCGTTATTTGCGTAATCAAACCTTTATCGAATCCAAAGTTTTCAGCAATTTTCATGGATGCTTCATATGGAGTCAGGGATTCACTTCCGACTGCGTGATAAATTCCCGTAGCATCATTTTTTACTAATGAATCAAGAGCGTAAGCGATATCATCAATTAAAGTAGGGCAAAATATTTGGTCCGTTACTCCTTTTATTTGATTGCCATTTTTTAATGCGTCAATTATTGCACGGACGAAATCTTTTTTCGGTTCAAAACATGCCCTGTATGGAAAAGCTAGTCTTAAAACAATATATGGCGCTCCGCTCTCTTCAACTCTTTTTTCTCCTTCATATTTTGTTTTTGAGTACCAGTTTATGGGATTTGGGATATCCTCTTCGCTATATGAATCTCCCTTTTCTTTCTTACCATCAAACACAAAATCTGTAGAAATATAAATTATTTTCTTTCCTAATTCTCTGCAAATTACTGCTACGTTCTTTGTCCCTTCTACGTTAATTTTCCATGCTTCGCCTTCTTCTCCTTGCTCTTTGTCTTTTTCGCAAGCATCAACATCCGCTTTTGCGGATAATTGAAGT
The DNA here is from genome assembly GCA_964490105.1 of uncultured Gammaproteobacteria bacterium. GTDB lineage: Bacteria > Patescibacteriota > Microgenomatia > Levybacterales > UBA12049 > 2-01-FULL-39-10-A. Next base: position 527,666 of record CAZAZU010000001.1, read on the forward strand.
ACAAATTTAGCATCAGTGTAATTTTTTAAAATGGTTAAACTTTCCGGATTTGTAATATCAATTCCCGTTGAGCGGCTTAAGCTAATAAAATCGTACTGATCGCCAAGAAGTTCAGTGATTCTACTACCAACTAGACCATTTAGTCCAAGTCCAATTATTTTTTGTTTCATATTTTTCCAATTACCGGTATTTCAATTTTCTGCTTTTGATATTCTAAGAAAAGTTTTATATTTTCTAAATGATCAAAAGCAAAATCATCTTTATCAGGAAGTGTATCAAATCCGAACCATTTCATCTCCGAATTTTCAGCATCCATTTTTCCAGTTTTTTCTAATGCCTTTGCAACATAAACAAAGGCTACATTTTGCCGATCCTCTTTCGGTCTATCAGGGTTATCGGCAATTCTTAAAAGCTGATTAATTTCTGACTCATATCCTGTTTCTTCTTTAACCTCTCTTCTACATGCCTCTTTAGTATTTTCATCTCTATCTAAAAAACCTCCTACCAGAGACCACTTCCCGCCATTTAAGAGATGATCGGCGCGCTTTACAAGAAGAATTTTATTTTCATCGTTTAGAAGTATCAAATTAACAACTACATGGCGAAGACTAGCTTTTTCGTCATTTTCAAAGGTGCAATTTATCATTTGGAGTACTGTTTCTCGTAGTAAGATTTATAGTCTCCGGTTTTTACATCCCTCCACCAAGCTTCGTTTTCCTGATACCACTTAACAGTTAATTCTAGCCATTCATCAAAAGAGTGAAGAGGTTCCCACCCTAATTCATTTTTTATTTTTGAAAAATCTATAGCATATCTTCTATCATGTCCCGGTCTATCCTTAACATATTCAATCATCGACTCATCTTTTCCCATAATACTTAATATTTTTTTAACAACCTCTAAATTATTTACATCTTGAGTCATACTTCCGACACAATATGTTTCTCCGATTTTTCCTTTTTGTATAACCAAATCTATTGCCCGGCAATGATCTTCTACATAAAGCCAATCACGAACATAAAGACCGTCACCATAGACGGGAACGTTTTTCCCCTCAATAATATTAGTGATTGCGAGAGGAATTAATTTTTCAGGAAAATGATACGGGCCATAATTATTTGCGCAATTTGTAATCGTGATAGGAAGTTCAAAGGTATCGTAATATGCTCTAACTAAATGGTCTGATCCAGCTTTACTTGCAGAATAGGGACTGTGTGGATCATATGGGGTTTTCTCGTTAAACTTTTCAGTAGAATCAAGATCAAGCGCACCAAAAACCTCGTCTGTTGAGATGTGATGAAATCTTTTAACATTATTTTTAAGAGCAGCGTCAAGTAAAACCTGCGTTCCCACCACATTTGTAACCACAAAAGATGCCGGCTCCATGATTGAGCGATCTACATGACTTTCAGCAGCAAAGTGAACCACAGTATCAATCCCCTCCATGGCAAGGTTTACAGCTGCACCGTCACAAATATCCCCATGAATAAATGAATAGTTTGGATTTTTCTCAACTGTTTTTAAATTTTCTAAATTCCCAGCGTAAGTTAACTTATCAAAATTTACTATTTGGTCTGATGGATGATTTTTCATCCAATAGAGGATGAAATTTGAGCCGATGAAGCCTGCGCCGCCAGTTACTAAAATCTTCATTTATCTTTTTCCGCCCAGTATTTGGTTGCAGCAAAAAGACTTTCAAATGTGCCAGCATCACTCCAGAATCCATTGAGCTCCGCCCAAAACATTTTCCCGTCTCTTATATAAATATTATTTAAATCTGTTACCTCAAGCTGTCCTCTTGAAGAGGGTTCAATTTGTCGAATGTAATCAAAAACTTTGTTATCATAAATATAAACGCCGGTTACTGCCATATTACTTTTTGGTTCTTTAGGCTTTTCCTCAATGCCAGTAATTTTTTTATTTTCATCGAAAACGGCAACTCCAAATCTCTCTGGATCATGAACTTCTTTTAAGAAAAACATGGCTCCATCCTTAAAATTTCTTACCTGTTCGCTAATATCAGCATCCGACGTATTATCTCCTAATATTACGGTTACAGGACCATCATCGGCAAAACTTTCAGCAAGTGACAGTGCGTCTGCAATTCCCCCATCAGGCTTTTCCTGATAGGCGTACTCTAAGTGCTCAACTCCAAGCTCAGTTCCATTTTTTAGAATTCCCAGAAAATGACCAACATGAGGTCCTGAAGTTACAATTAAAATGTCTTTGATTCCAGCCTTAACGAGAGTTTCGATCGGATAATAAATCATCGGCTTGTTATAAACGGGGAGCAAATGCTTATTTGTTACATGGGTTAAAGGATAAAGTCTTGTACCTAATCCTCCTGCTAAAATTACACCTTTCATATATTAAATTCCAAATCCTCCTTTAAAGATAAAGAAGGCTGCTGCTATCCCAAGGGATGCAATAAGAACATATTCTATCACAATTTTAGCTACTAAATCGTGATTTATCAAATGATGAATCACACCAACTAAAACGTATAAAAATCCGAGGCCAACCACTATCATCATCTGAGATTGCCTATCAGGAGAAACTGCAAGCACCAAAGACAAACCCCCTAAAAGTATCGCTGATAACAGAAAATAGTACGCTACATGGTTTTTGTTTCTCAAATAATTACTCCTCCTCCCAAAATACCTAGGCAAATTACAATCGCAAAAAGAAATAACGCATGATCTAAATTATGTCCTACAAATCTGACAATCTTCTTTCTTTCAATAAGAATTAAATCCAGCAGGAGAACTGAGATGAATCCAAGAAGTAAAATAATTGCCAGCTCTCCAGACCTGCTCATTCCAGCATTTATTGAAATATCTGACACTTCAAATCCTAAAACCTTTCTGGTGGTTGCTTTTTTTGGGGGACTTTTTTTAGCAACAGCAGCGTAATTTTTACTTCCAAACTCTTGAACAACTAAAAAGGTCTGCTCTCCATTTAAAGTTCCTGATTTAACTGCAAATCCAACATCTTTAAAATTAGAGGAGAGAATATTTGCCCTATGATTTGGACTAGCCATCCATGCATTTACAACGTCATTCGCACTATTAAATCCTCTTGCTAAATTTTCCCCTGCATAAACATAATTGTAACCTGATGCTTTTATAAAAACCCAAGGCGTAGTCCCATCAGGCGCGTTATGCGCCCAGTAATTTTTAGCAAACATATCATCTGCTTTTTTACTTGCAGCTTCATTTAATTGTGGATTACTTGATAATGACTGCAAACCATTTTCTGATCTTTTTTGGTTAGTAAAGTTTAAAAGCTCCTGGGTAGAAATATCAGCATATGCTCTAATTTGTGATGCGATCGGATTTATACTTGAAGAAAAAAATAAAGAACTAAAAATAAAGAATGCAATTAAAAATATAATTGCCTTGGGGTGAAGAATGTGTGCCCTATGATTATTCCGCGGATGTGGCAGTATTAGGCAGTAAAAAAAATCCCGCATAAAGAAAGTATATCACGAGTATTTAGGAAGAGCTTCTTTAAGTTTAGAACCATTAACCTTAACATCAAGACCAAATCCTAACGCATTTGCGATTGCGACACCTACTCTTGTTCCAGTAAAGGATCCGGGACCGGTATTCACTAAAATTTCATCTAATTCTTGCGGTTTAAGATTATTTTTCTTAAGTATTTTTTCTACAAGTAAAAGAGTTGTTTGGGTTCTAGGTTTTGCGGGTTCAATTATTTCGTCGGAAGAATCATCTCCCTCAAGTTTTATGAGAGTCTTAGTATTATCCGTTGTGTCGATTACAATTCTATTCATAAATCGATTTCTACAGCCCCCTGCCTAATAACTTTCCAGGGCCTATCTGTACAATCGATTACAGTGCTGGCTAAATTTTCTCCCTTAGTTTTTCCTTCTACTATAAAGTCTACTAGTTTTATTAAGGATTTATCAAGTTCCGAAAAGGTATACGGAGTTTTTTCTCCATGGAAATTAGCAGATGGACCTAAAATTGGAACACCAATTCCTTCAACAATTTTCCTGGGAATCTCATGATCTGGAATTCGCACTCCCAAATTTTCTCCTCCACCCCGAACCAAATCCGGCACTTTATCAACCTTACACCTTAAAACAACTGTCAATGCTCCCGGCCACTGTTTATCCATCAAGTCTTCAACCTTTGGATCAAACGGATAAACAAATTCCCGAACTCTTTCAATTGAGTCAAACAAAACCGGCGTAGCCTGGCTTATTGGTCTTTTGCGAATTTCAAATAACCTCTTAATCGCAGATTCATCATCTATTCGGCAGCTTATCCCAAATGCTGTGTCAGTTGGAATAATCACAATCCCTCCTTGATTCAAAACTTTTATCGCTTCGTCAATTTGATTCATATATTTTCTATTTCAATCTCTCTTTTATTTTCGTCTTTATAAACAAATTTAATTTTGTAACCTTTTTTTGGATTAAAATTTTTTAATTTTTCAGCCCACTCTATAATAGTTACACTTTTGGGATTTGAAACAAACTCTGAGATTCCAAGTTTTTCTAAATTATTCTCTCCTTCAATTCGATATAAATCAATGTGATTTAAATTATTAAATTTTTCTGAATCAACTTCATGATTTCTAACCAGAACAAAAGTTGGAGATAAAATTCTATCTTTAATTTTCAGTCCTTTTGCTATTCCCTGAACAAATGTGGTTTTTCCTGCACCTAAATCCCCAGTCAGCAGTACGACATCTCCGTCTTCAAGCTCACCAGCAAAATCTTCGCCTAGCTTAATTGTTTCAGAATCGCTATTTGTTAAATAATTTTTCATAAATTTCTTCTATGCTTATATATTTTAAACTAAAAGCTATTGCTCCTGCTAAAATTAGCAAGACTCCTCCGAAAATACTTACTACTGGGAATTTTCTATCCGCTGCACCCAAAACCTCAGTTTTACCCGAAACTTCCGGCGTAATTGTTAAATTTCTAATAGTCGTATAGTTACTCGTCTTAAAAGCCTGCGCTATTTTACCAGAATTATCATTGTTTGACGAAGTTCTAGTTGGAATTACTGAAACCGTAGATGCAATTGAAATAATTCTTGCTGGTGTGGGAGTTTTAGTTGGCAGGTTCGTGGCTGCTTTTGAAGCCTGAGGTGCCTTAGTTGGAGTAGGAGTTTTTGAAGGAGTAGGTGTTGGCGGAGTAAAAACAGATGATGAATTATTAGAAGAACCTTTTGAAGGAGAACTAAAAACTGTCCAATTAGATGCGCCATCCGTAATTCTACCTGCTGATTGATTTACATCTGGAGCGATTAGACCTCCTTGATTTCCATAAGTGATCTGATCAATTGAAGAATTATCAGAAATCAATACTAATTTTATATAGTCTCCTCCATTATTTAATTTATTCGCCCAATCAAAAACCATAAAGCTCTGAGGCATCAAGTTCCCTGATAAATCTAATTTATTATTTTCAGTCGAATCTCTTATTCTAAATGCTGAAAGATCAATGGGAGTAGTGTCTGGGTTATAAATTTCTATCCAATCGTCAGATGTACTAGAAGAAAATTCATTAATCACGGGAGAAGCGAATACAACAGACGGGAAGAAACTAGTTATGACTAAACAGATAATAAAAATCTGCTTTTTCATTTGGTTTTAGGGTATATGCCAATAAAGACTAACTGTTCCATTCTTGTGATCCACTATTATTCCTTTTCCAAGTGATCCGTTATAACTGCAAGTCGCGCTTGTCGCATATGCTTCTCCTGATTCCATGGCCCTAATAGGTGTTCCAAACGGATTTGCCAAATCAAGCCCTGTGTGGGTTCCAAGAAAATAAACTTCTCCATACCATGTGGTAACATTTCCGGGATAGCCGGGAACAGGCTGCTGATACGCTGAATTCTCCATGTATGGTTTTGGATCCACTCTATTTCCAATTACTCTATTATTCTGAACACTAGCGTTAACATAAACCTCGAAGTGTAGATGCGGTCCGGTAGAGCATCCGCTTGATCCAACTCCTGCAATTATATCTCCTTTATTTACCGGGCCAATTTTTGCATTAATATTTCCTAAGGCAATATTAATAGAAGCAGCATCTGCTTTAAGGCGAGCTAAAAGCTCCTGGAATTTGGCTTCATCATTTTTAGTTACAGCTAAAAGCTGCTCTTTCTGTGCCTTCTCAGTATCAAGTTGAGTTTGATAGCTAACAAGCTCTGCATTTAGCTGTTCAATTTTTGCTTTTTTATCTTCAAAAATATCTTTCTGATTAGAGTAATCATTCCTTGCTTGGACAGTATCATAAATTAATCTTTTATCATGAGCTTGGGCTATTCTTAAGTAATTAGCTTTTTTAACAAAGTCTTCAACATTTGAGGAAGTTAATAACATTTGAAATTGGGACGTGCTTCCGACTATGTAAGTTTCTTTAATCCTATTTATTAGTATTTCTGACAAACTATCCAGGGAATCTTCAAGTTTTACAATTTTCTTATCGGCTGTATCTATATCCAAAGTAAGATCTGAAATCTGAGCACGAGCTGAGTCAATCTTAAGCTGAGTTAATTTTATTTGATTATCAATAACGCCGATTTGAGAAGAAAGTGTTTTCTCCTCACCTTGAAGCTGGGAAATTTTTGCCTGCGTCTCATCAATTTGCCTTAAGATTTCAGCTTGGTTTTTTGATTGACCGGAAGTGGGAGTAGGGGTCTGCGCAATTGCAGTAATTCTGAAAACAAAACCAAGGGAAACAAAAATAAAGATGGCTAAAATTAAGTATGGTAATAACGTTTTGAATTTCATACTTTTCTAATTATACACGTAAAAATAAAAGCTATTTTAAATATCTTAAAACTGCGAGGTAACTGGAGAATGCACCAAGTATTATCGCGACCACTGCCTCAGCTGCTAAAAGCTCAAGTAAAAACACTGGGGAAATTGGAAGAACGGGAATTCCTTTTAGAAAAGATGAAAGATATGGAGTTACATAAAAAAGTGCTCCAATTGAAATTAACCAGCCCAATAGTGCTCCCACCAAACCATAAAAAACTCCTTCTAAAATAAATGGCCACCTTATATACCAGCTTCCAGCTCCAATTAATCGCATCGTTTCTATGTCTGATTTTTTCTGGGATATTTTTATTCCTATGATCGTCACCATAATAAAGATTGAAACCATAGAAAGAATTACGACCACCGCAAGTCCTATTTTCCTTAGTGCACTTGTCCAGGAACTTAAAGTCGAAACAACATCTTTTTGGAAAACCACCTCCTGAACAATTGTAGATTTCTTAAGAGTATCTGAAACTAAAGCTAAATCTTCGATCTTATATGTGGCGATTTCTAAAGATGCGGGCAAAATCTCGGCTGTTACTAAATCCAATAAGAGCGGGTCATCTTTATTTTGTTCTTTATAGATTCTTAAAGCTTCCTCTTTTGATATAAATTTTACCTCTGAAATAAGTCCAGATTCTTTTAAGGAATTCCCCAATTCTTCAATATCAGCCTGCTTAGCTTCGTCTCTAAAAAAAGCTGTCACCTGAGGTTTAGATTCGAAATAATCAACAATCCTAGTTGATCCAAAAATGATAAGTGCAAAAATTGAAAATGCTAAAAAGGTTAGCATCATCACAAATATCGCAGCGACAGCTTGGTACGGAGATCTTCTGATGTTGCGCCATGTTGTACTAAGTGCTTTCATTTTAATGCCTCCTCAAAGTCATCAGTCTTAACTTCCTTATCATTATTATTCTCAACTTTTTCTTCTTCACCAGAATTCTGCTTTACAGAATCTTTCTTCTCATCAGCTTCTCTTTTATTTTCGTGATGCTCTTTTGACTTATGACCCTTTTTATCATTTACCATTTCTCCTTTGTTAAGCTCAATTACCCTCTTGTTAAGTTTTTTTATAATCTCACTATTATGCGTTGCCATCACTACCGTAGTTCCTTTTTCATTAATATCAGATAAAAGTTTTACAATTTCCCAGGAAGTTGCATCATCCAGATTACCTGTCGGCTCATCTGCTAAGAGAATTTCAGGAGACAGAATAAGAGCTCTGGCAATAGCAGCTCTTTGGAGTTCTCCTCCCGAAAGCTGAACCGGAAATTTATCTTTGTGTTCGAGTATTCCTACCTGGTTCAAGATCTCCATAGCTCGTGTTACTGCATCTTTTTTCTTTGTTCCAATTACTTCAAGGGGAAGTGTTGTGTTTTCAAGAATCGTTCTATCATGAAGAAGTTTTAGATCTTGGAAAATAACTCCTATTTTTTTTCGAAGCTCCGGAACCTTTCTCCCAGGAAGCTTTACAACATCCCAACTATTTACAACGACTTTTCCTTGACTTGGAAGCATTTCTCGAATTAAAAGTCTAAAAATTGTAGTTTTTCCAGATCCAGTAGGTCCTATTAGAAATACAAACTCACCTTTTTCAACCGAAAACGAGACGTCGGATATTGCAAAAACGCCTGTACCAAATTTTTTTGAAACATTTTCAAGGCTAATCATAATTGAAATAACTGGTGAGGACTATTAAAGAACTTCTACTCTTCCAACATCCATTAACCAGCCTGCATGTTGGGCTTTTTGAGTCTGGCCCCACACTTTAATTTTTTTACCTTTTACAAGAGACAAATCGACAGAGGAAGAGGTGAGATAAACATACTGACTTTCTCCGCCTGGTCTCTCAAGATGATACTGACCTTCACCTTCAATTCCTCCCTCTCTCAAGATTCCTTCTGCTGTATCTTTGAAAGTTTTTGTATCATTGGATCCCATGGCCGTTCCTTTTGTGACCTGGGATGAATCAGTTACTTCTTTAGTGGGTTCAAGACTCGTAGCTGTGCCTTTAGCAATTAAGAATCCGCTACCCGCTCCTAAAAGCGTCATAACAACCACAACTACTGCTATCATCATTAAGGGAGATTTACTTGGTTTTGAATCAAATTGTTGCACTAATTCTTCCTCTGTTTTCTTATCTTTTTCCATAAGATTAAGTTTCTGGACATCTTTAGTAAACCATAAATAAGACTTTTAATCAACCCTGATATGGGTATTAGGAATCATGAATTATTTATAAATGAAAAATTATTGGCGACCTCAGTACATTTTTAGAATTACAAACTGCGGAGTTCTGCTTCAATAAATTTATCAATATTTCCGTCCAAAACTCCCTGCGTATCCGAAGTTTCATAGAGAGTTCTAAGATCTTTTACCATTTTATATGGATGCAAAACATAACTTCTAATTTGATTCCCCCAGCCCGGTGTTTTATATCCGCCTTTTAAGGCTGCTTCATTTTTCTTTCTTTCTTCTTCCTGCAAAAACCATAGCTTTCCAACAAGAAGCTTCATCGCATATTCTCTATTTTTACCCTGATATCTTTCTGAATGAGCAGTTACTACTAGTCCCGTGGGCTTATGCTTAAGACGAACCGCAGTACTGACCTTATTTACATTTTGCCCACCGTGTCCACCTGATCTATAAAAATCCCATTCAACATCTTCTTCTTTTATTTGAATCGCTCCAGCATCTTCAATTTGAGGAATAACCTCTACCAGAGCAAACGAGGTTTGACGAAGGTTGTCTGCGTTAAATGGAGACTGCCTAACCAATCTGTGTACACCTGCCTCAAGCTTTAAAAGACCATATGCAAATTGTCCATCTACTAAAAAAGTTATACTTTTAAGCCCTGCTTCTTCCCCTGGAGTCTCATCAATTGTTTCAAGTGAAAATCCCTTGAGCTCTGCATACCGTGAGTACATTCTATAAAGCATTTGCGTCCAGTCCATTGCTTCAACTCCACCCTGACCAGCATGGATTGAAACAATTGCCGGAGATTTATCAAAATCACCTGAAAAATAAAGTAAATGCTCAAGTTCTCCTAAAACCACCTCTAGTTCATCAAATTTTTCCTGCCTAAGTAACTCCATAATTTGTCTTGCAGATTCTATTTCTTTCTGAAGACTTGCCATTTCCTTCATTTTTTCAGTGGCTCTTTGAGGATCTTTCCAGAAATCTGGCATCATAGATTCACCTTCTATATGCTTAATGGCTATTTCTTTTTCAGTTAAGTTAATTTTTTGAAGAACTTTTTCTGCTCTCCCTTTAATTTCATCCATCCCGTTAGAAGCAGATCGCGATCATCTGCTATCCTTTCATTTTTTTCAAACCCTTAAAAGCGATCGCGGCTTCTAACGGGATCCATATTAAATTTCTGAGCAGAGCTTCATGCACATACTTTTTGCTTCGTTGCTTGGAAGATCCTTGAGTCCTTCCATATCTTTTAAAACTTTTTGGATTTGAGGAGATGATGACGCAACTTCCACAGGATCTAAACCTTCAATATTCTTTTTTAGTTCTTCTATCTTAGATCCAACTTCATTTGCGACATTAAATCTTGGAATTTCAACGTCAGGTTTTTTAATTGGCGTAGGAGAAACGGATACATTTTGACCTAAAACTTCATCGTTATTTGAAAAAAATGTGGTCTTAATTTCTCTAACTGCTAAGATCGCAACCACCACAAAAAAAGCTGTTACTATTACTCTTTTTTTATCCCATTCCTCGCCAGATTCTTCTTTTCTTCTAGTCTTTACAGGTTCAACTGCTTCTTCTTTTTTTCTGAAAAACATATCTTAATTCTAGAGTCTCAACCTCACTTTTGCAAACGTGTAGCACAAATCCAACTTAAATGATAATATCAGGGTATGCCATCAGTTGATGTTTTATGTATTGGAAATGCGACAATTGATGTTTTCGTTTTACTAAAAAATCTTCAGAAATTTTCTTACGATAAATTCTCAAATAATATTTCCTTTCCTCTCGGAGAAAAAGTTCCACTCGATGAACATAAATTAACCATGGGGGGAAATGCCGCTAACCTTGCTGTAGGACTCAAGCGACTTGGACTAAACACATCACTTGCTGCAGAAATTGGAAGCGATGAGTTCTCGGAAAAAATAACCCATACTTTAGAAAAAGAAGAAGTTGATCAAACATATATTAAAAAAGGGGATAGGCAAACTCCATATTTTAATATAGTTCTTTCATACGGCGGAGATCGAACAATTCTTGATGAAAGAACACCTAGCGAGGAGGTCTTGGAAATCGGAAATGCTAATCCCAAATATTTTTATTTAACTGGACTAAACGGGGATTGGGAGAAAATATTTTCAGATGCCATCTCAAATAATCCCGATTCACTTCTTGCATTTAATCCCGGCAGCAGACAATTAAATGAAGGATTTGATAAGACACTGGAAATATTACCAAAAATTGAAATTCTTTTTGTAAACTTAGCTGAAGCCCAGAAAATGATTGGTGAGCAAGAAACAGATGTAAAAATTTTAATGACCAAACTTAAGAGTAAAGGCCCTAAAATTGCAGTTGTCACAGACGGCATAAATGGATCTTATGCAATCGGCGAAAATGGAAATATTTTTCATATCGGCCCGCTTTCAAAAGAAAAACCAATTGAGCGAACTGGAGCCGGAGACTCATACGCAGGTGCTTTTTTATATGCAGTTATAAAAGGCAAATCTATAGAAGAAGCTATGAGATATGGAGCAATAAATGCAGACAGTGTAATAAAAAAAATCGGCGCGCAAGATGGACTTTTAAAAGATATCGAGATTGAACAAATCTCAAACGAAAATTTAGAATTCCAAGCAGTAAAAATATGACAGATTTAAGTAAAATTACAAAAGACGGCAAAGCGCTTTTCTTAGCATATGATCAGGGAATGGAACACGGACCGTCTGATTTCGATGATGAAAATGCGGATCCAGAAAATATAATTAATATTGGATTAAAAGGCGGTTTTACCGGAATTATTTTTCAAAAAGGGGTAGCTGAACAATACTACAAAAAAGAATACGACTCCACGTTACCACTTATTATTAAACTAAACGGAAAGACAAACTTAAATGATGATCCAGATCCTTATTCACCACAAATTTGTTCTGTTGAAGAAGCTCTAAGTCTAGGTGCCTCAGCTGTAGGATATACGATTTATGTTGGGAGCCGTCATGAATCAAAGATGTTTAAGGAGTTTAGTAAAATTGAAGGAGAAGCGCATAAAGCTAACATTCCTTTCATCGGCTGGATGTATATTAAAGGAAGCGGGGCAGAAGGAAAAGATATAAGAGAGCTCACAGCTTATGCGGCACGTCTTGGACTTGAGATGGGTGCTGACATTATAAAAATAAAATATCCAGGGGATGAAAAAAGTCTCAGATGGGCAGTAAATAACGCAGGAAAAACTGGGGTCGTAATTTCAGGAGGAGCTAAGGAAGATGAGGGGACATTTCTGGAAACTGTGCAAACTGCGATGAGCTCAGGATGCATCGGAATGGCAGTAGGAAGAAATATCTGGCAATCGAATTCACCATTGGAAATTACAGAAAAAGTTAAAAAAATAATCTGGCCCTAAATTTACTGTCTGATATATCGATATATCGATATATAATGTATTGATATGAAAGTTTACTTAGCAACGGACCACGCAGGACTTGAAATTAAAAATAAAGTAATTGAGTATTTAAAACAATTGGGACATGACCCAGAGGACTGTGGTGCTTTTACCTATGACAAAAATGATGATTACCCGGATCTCATTTCAAATGCTGCGAGAAAAGTTTCAGAAAACCCTGATAGCTTCGGGGTAGTTTTCGGAGGTTCAGGGCAAGGCGAAGCAATTGTTGCTAATAAATTTAAAAATGTCAGGTGTGCTCTTTTTTATTCACCAGCGCTGCCAGCTCAAGCAATTGATATAAATGGAAATAAAAGTGTGGACGAATTTGAAATACTAAAACTAACTCGCGCCCATAATGACTCTAACATGCTTTCAATTGGCACTCGTTTTTTAACCGAAACAGAGATTTTTAAAGCAGTAAAAATATTTTTAGAAAGCCCATTTCCAGGAGACGAAAGACACAAAAGAAGAGTCAAAAAGATTAAACAGCTTGAGAATTAATAACAGCTCCCATACTATCAAATAAAACTACACTTTCCCCCATGACTTGTCTGATGTGTGCAGTTTGATCTGGAGTAACTCCGCTACCCAAAACCATTCCGCTAATAAAATTACTTGGGACACCAACTAAAATTGCCGATAATCTTTTCCCAACTTCCGAATCTACATCTTTGACAGGTAAACGATGAATAATTTTTTTCATCGCTTCATTCTTGGGATCATATGCGTCCTGAGATAGTAACTCATCTAACCTAGGATCTGGATCAATCAAATATGCAATATGACTTGTTCGCTTTTTATAAGATGGGAGGTAATTATATTCAGGCTGTGGTACAAAAAGTTTTTCACTTATTTGTCTCCCTTTAGAAATAAATGCCATATATTCTTGAACTGACATATCTTCAGGAACCTTAAAGAAATCACCACTATAACTAGTTTCTCCATCTTCTGGAATTCCTATAAACTCACCAGAAACTATACCCAATCTTTTTATACCCTCAACGAGCTCAGGAGTGTAAATGGCTCCATGAACCAGTGTTCCTTTTACTAATGCAGGTTCTCCTCGTGCTAACCTTTCCCTAATTGGATTAGCTACGGGACCTGGATGATCCTTGAGTGTTTGAAAGAGATTCCATTGATTCCGCACAACAGTCATTGAATCTGCATCAAGAGGCTTATAGGTTAACATGGTATCAGGAAAGGGGACAGATTTTGTTATTGTTTCAGGACTAGGTCCTGGTCCATCACCACTCATTTTTCTTTTCCAACCATTAGAACTTCTTCTATCAAACGGTTAGCGTATCCATATTCATTGTCATACCAAGCTATAACTTTTACCATATTTCCGCCAACTACTTGGGTCAAACTTAAATCAACAATTGCAGAATGAGAATTACCAACTATATCTGAGGAAACAATTGGCTCCTCCGTAGCTTCTAAAATTCCTTTAAAATTATTCTTTCTTACAGCCGTTTTAAACGCATTATTAATCTCCTCAACTGTCGCGTCTTTTTTTAGAACAAACGTAAAATCTGAAAGTGAACCCACAGGAACAGGAACACGAATCGCGAGGCCATTAAATATTCCATCAAGCTCCGGCAGTGCTTTTGCTGCAGCTTTTGTAGCTCCAGTACTTGTTGGAACTATATTTTCTGCCGCTGCTCTTGCTCTCCTGTAATCTTCATGTCCACCATCTTGAAGTCTTTGATCCTGAGTATAACCATGAATGGTTGTCATCATCGCTTTTTCTATCCCAAATTCATCAGCAATTACTTTTGCAACTGGAGCTATGCAATTTGTCGTACAAGATGCATTACTTATGATATTTGCGCCATTATAATCTGCGTCATTTACTGACAAAACATAAGTTTCTATATTTCCTCCTTTTGCAGGAGCAGACAAAACTACATTTTTAGCTCCAGCTTTTATATGAAGGTTCAAGTCTTCCAAACTTGAAAAATGTCCCGTGGACTCGATCACCACATCAACATTCAGATCATCCCAGGGAAGAAGAGATGGATCTTTCTGAGAATAAACAAAACTTTTTCTTCTTTTATTTACAACAATTTTCCCAAGAAGATCTTTTTTTGATTCTTTAGTTGGTTCAATTGTTACTTCATCTTTTAAATTTCCGTAAACGGAGTCGTATTTAAGTAAATACATCCATCCTTTTAAGTCAGTAGAAGTCCCAGCATTTATCGCCACCACATCAATCTTACTTTTATACTTCTCAAGAATTACACGGTGCGCAATTCTTCCAATTCTGCCGTATCCATTTATCGCAACTCTAATCATAAATATATAATCTCACTTCGATTAACCTGCGTCAAACTTAATTTATGCGTGGGGAGGAATTTGAATTTTCAAACGCAATCAGCAGACTAAGATTTAATACATAGGGATGATTTAAACTGCGAATGAAGTGAGAAAATTTGAATTCCACCCTCAGCGCAATTACTACCGTAATAACTCGTGTACTTTTTCCACAATTGCTTTCGAATTTATTTGTTCAAAATCCAGTAATTCCTCAGGACTTCCGCTCCTTGGCATCTTAGAAACCGACAAACTATAAATCGGAGTTTTTGAAGTATTTAAACATGAGCGAACGGCCTCTGCGATTCCGCCTTCTGGTCTGTGATCTTCGACAACTAAAATTTTCCCAGTTTCATCAGCGGCTCTTTCTAGCGTCGCAGAATCTATAGGTTTTACAGAATATAAATCTATTACCCTAATATCTATCCCCTGTTTTTTTAATTCTTCATAGGCTTTTAGCGCCTCATGAAGTGTAATTCCAGCGCCAACTACACTCATCTTATCCTTAGTAGATGATCTTAAAGTTTTACTGCCACCAATTTCAAAACTCTCCTTTTCATGATATATAACGGGGGTATCCATTCTTGTGGTTCTGAGATAAACAATGCCCTTATAGTCAGCGGCAGCTTCTGTCAACTTTTGTGCCGATACTCCATCAGAGGGATACAAAACTACGCTGTCTACGACAGAACGAAACATTGCTATATCTTCAATCCCCATTTGAGATGCGCCGTCCTGACCAATTGACACCCCGGCATGTGAACCCACAAACTTAATATTTGCCTTAGCATAAGCAGCCATTCTTATTTGATCATGCGCTCTTGTCCAAAACGCTGCGAATGTGGAAATAAATGGCAGTTTTCCTCGCCTGGAAAGACCAACTGCGACAGAAACCATATTTTGCTCAGCAATAAACATTTCAAAATATTTATCACTATGCTTTTCTCTAATAATTTCAGAAAAGGTCGAATTAGATGTTTCTCCGTCAAGTACGACTAGAGAAGGGTGGGTGGATACAAGAGTAGGCAATGCTTCACCATAAGATTTTCTTGTAGCAATTAAATCTCCAATTTTATATTGTGCGACGCGAGAAGTATATCTTGGAGAGGGGTTATTTTTATGATTTATTTTATCTGGTTTTGCAATTTTTCCACGTAGTGTTCTGTCTATTTCACCCAAATCTTTTGCATGCTCCCCTATTTCAGCGTAGGGGAGAGCCTTTCCGTGAAAACCATCCTTATTTTCAACCTTCTTAATACCCTTACCCTTCATGGTTTTAGCAATTATCATTACGGGTCGGTCGTGCGAAGTTTGAGCTTGCAAAAAGGCCTGTGAAATTTCGCTAAAATCATGTCCATCTACAACTATCGCCTCCCAACCAAATGCCTGAAGTTTTTTTTGATAGTTTTTTAAATCCCATCCATACATTGTCTCAGTACTCTGTCCGAGCCTGTTAACGTCAATTATTCCGATTAAATTATTTAACTTATAATGACTTGCGATCTCTATTGCTTCCCAAACTTGTCCTTCGGAGGTTTCACTATCTCCCATCAAAACATATGTTTTATGCGACAATTTTTCAATCTTCGCAGCTAGTGCGATTCCAACTCCTACTGACAAACCTTGGCCAAGTGAGCCGGTTGGCGCTTCTGTATATTTAAATTCCATAGTAGGATGCCCTTCAAGCGGACTCCCAAACTTTCGATAAGTTAGTAAATCATTTTCTGAAATCTCTCCGGCTGCTACCCAGAGTGAATAAAATAAGGGAGAAGCATGGCCTTTTGAAAAGATTACCCTATCATTCTCTGGATAATCTGGATTTTTGGCATCAAATTTTAAAAATCCTCCGAAAAAAAGCGTGGTCATTAGCTCAACCGAAGATAAAGATGAAGTTAAATGCCCTGAACCTGCTGTAGAAGTTGAAAGAAGACAATAATAACGAATCAACCTAGCTAACTTTTCCAAATCTTCCATATCTCTAGAATACAGGATCTTTTAGTTTATTGGAAGCAATTCTCTGTTATAATTTTTCTTGATGGATTTATTTCAAACTTTAATTCTTTCTTTCGTAGAAGGTGTTACGGAATTTTTACCAATTTCTTCAACGGGGCACCTAATCCTTGCTTCTCAAATTCTTGGGATCAAACAAACTGAATTTGTAAAAAGTTTTGAAATTATTATTCAATTAGGCGCTATTCTTTCAATAGTTTTCCTATACTTTAAAACTTTATTAAATTTTAAGATCTGGCCCAAAATTTTCGTAGCTTTTCTTCCAAGCGCGGTCGTAGGCCTACTCTTCTATAAAATTATTAAAGAATTTCTAATTGGAAATAGCCTTATAACTGTAATCGCATTACTAATTGGAGGAATCGCATTTATAGCAGTCGAATACTGGAATAGGGATAAGCAATCAAAGCAAACTTCTAAGATCGAGGAGATTACTTTTAAGAACGCATTTATAATAGGACTTTTCCAGTCAATTTCTGTGATTCCTGGCGTTTCAAGAGCTGGAGCTACAATTCTGGGGGCTTTACTACTTAAAACAAACAGAAAAACAGCCGCAGAGTTTTCATTCATTCTGGCTGTTCCTACGATGGCAGCAGCCACTGGATTAGATGTATTTCAAACCAAATTGAACTTTTCAAATAATGAATTGTTTTTGCTCGCTGTAGGCTTCGTGAGTTCATTCATTTTTGCTGCTATTTCAGTAAAATTACTTGTAAAATACCTGGCTAATCATAACTTTATTTCCTTTGGAATCTATAGAATTGCGTTAGCGATAATATTTTGGTTAATATACCTGAGATGAATCCCGTTAGAAGCCGCGATCGCTTTTAGGGATTTGAAGCAAAAAGAAAGGATAAGTAGATGATCGCGATCTGCTTCTAAACGGGATGAACACGTTTGAAAAGGTTTATAAGGCTGTAGCTAAAATTCCAAGAGGAAAAGTTACTACTTATGGTGAAATTGCGCGGTACTTAGGCATCTCTAACCCAAGAGTGGTAGGATTTGCACTTCACGTAAATAAGGACCCGGATAATATCCCTTGCCACAGAGTGGTAAATAAAAAAGGAGAACTTGCTCCAGGCTACGCTTTTGGAGGTCTTGATGTCCAAAAACAGCTGCTAACACAAGAGGGGGTTAAATTTGAAAATTCGAGAGTAAAACTTGAAAGCTCAGGTTTTAATTTTACTTAGCTATCTGAATTCTTGGAAATTCAAATTTCTTTGTCACAGGAATCTTCCTTAAAGCCGCTAAACCACTATAAACTAAAGCAGCAATCAACAAAAACATTGCAGCAGCCACACATAGCGCAAACCATGTGAATGCCGTAAAAACACCAATTAAGTTCTTCATAAGCCTATAATTATAATAGAAAACAGTTAAAATGTCAATTCTATAGGATATAATTTGATTAAAACCCAGGCATAAATCCCATTGCAAACTAGCCTATAATATGATATACTACCCCTCTAATGATGCCTGATTTAAAAAATCAAAAATTACTCATTGTTTCGCCTCATCCTGATGACGAGGTTCTAGGCTGTGGTGGTCTCATCAAAAAGATTAAAGACCAAGGCGGAGAAGTCTATATTCTTTTCCTTACGGTCGGCGACACTCAGGAATACTCGGCCAAAGGTGTTTCTAACGGAAACGAAAGAGTTTCTGAAATCGCAAGGGTAGCGAAATTCTTAAAATATGATAATTATCAAATCCTTTTTGAAGGTAATACTTTCCATTTAAGACTTGATAGTGTTCCTCAGATTGACCTTGTAAGTAAAATTGAAGAATCTCTAAACAGAATAAAGCCAACAATCGTTGCTATGCCTCCCCGTCAGGATTACAATCAGGACCATAGGGCTGCAGCTCAAGCATTAATTAGCGCCACAAGACCTGCTCCTTCTGATTTTAAACCATTTCAGAAAATGGTTCTAACATATGAATCTGTTCCGGTAGCTAACTGGGCATATTCACAAACAGAAAATCCTAATTTCTATGTTCCATTAACTGAAGACGAATTAGATACCAAGCTTAAAGCACTTTCTATGTATAAATCACAAGTTAGAAAAGGTGCGCACCCAAGATCCTTAAAATCCATGAAAAATCTTGCAAAATTCAGAGGCATGCAGATAGGTCAAGAATTTGCAGAAGCGTATATTTGCCACAGAAATGTTCTGTAAAACATATGAGAGTATCAATCTACCAGCCTCGTTATTTTCCTCAATTGCACTATTTTAATAGAGCGCTTGAGTCTGATGTTTTTGTGATTCTGGACAGCGCTCAATATACAAAAGCCCTAGTTCACAGCATAAATGGCAGTAAAGAAAGACACAAATCATTTCAATCAGATACAGTTATCAAATTCCCGGAAGGCTCCCATTTCCTAACAGTATCAATCAAACATAACGGCCTTCTACCGATAAATCAAACCCAGTTAGATTATTCACAAGATTGGGCTAGAAAACATGCAGCAACAATTTCGTCGGCATACAGAAAATCGTTTTCATATAATTCTATTTTTCCTCAAATAGAAAAACTCCTTAAAAGTCAGTATGAAACATTAGGTGAGCTAAATATTAAAACTTTTCTTTGGGGCTTAGCATGCATCCTAGGCCTAGATTTAACTCCTGATGAATTAACAGTCGAAACAATTAATAAACATCTTGAAACCTCTAATTTTAGACTTAAAAAGATAGTATTAGGCTCTGAGTTAGGGGTTGAAAGACCAGACGGTTTTCAAAAAGGAACAGAGTGGACTGTTGAAATTTGTAAAAAATTAGGAGCTACAGAGTATCTCCACGGAGAAACAGCACAAAATGGATATATGGACGAGGATTACTACAAAAACAATGGGATTAGTCTTGTAACTCAAAATTGGAAATGTGAAGAATATGATCAGCAGTTTAATGACAAAACCGGATTTATCCCTAATCTATCAATCATAGATTTACTCTTAAATGTTAATCACGAAAAAGTATTAGAAATAATTACAAATTAATATGAGTAAAAAAATATTTTTTATCGTTCTAATATTAATCCTAAGTGCTTTAATAGCATTTGCCGAAATCGCACAAAAGCCATTAAAAACAATTGGGTGGATTCCATATTGGGATCAAAATGCTGCTACCCAAAGCTTTAAAGAAAATGTTGATAAGATAGATTACGTTTCTCTTTTCTGGTATAGAATTGATGAGAACGGTAATTTAGGAGCATATGAAGGAGTCGTTGAAGACAAGTCTATAATTGAATTTGCTCACAAAAATAATGTGAAAGTTCTAGCTCTTATCGCAAACCTGGACGAGTCCGGAGATGGAACATGGGATCATAAAAGAGTCGATACTGTTATTGCAACAAAAGAAGCTAGAGAAAAACATATCAGCGAACTAATCGATCTAGTTGAAAAAAATAATTTCGATGGAATTGACATAGATTATGAATCTCTGGAAAGTTATCAAAAAGACGATTTCTCATTATTCATTAAAGAGCTTTCTAAGGAACTTCATAAAAGAGATAAAATTCTTGGAGTTGCGATTCATCCAAAAACATCTGAAAACAATCCCCAGGAAGACAATGGATCTAGAGCTCAAGATTTAAGAAAAATCGGAAGATATGCCGATCAGCTGTACTTCATGACATATCTTGAACATGGTGCATTTAGTCAGCCTGGACCAATCGGCTCTCTTTCCTGGATGGAAGGAGTCATAGAATATGGAATATATAAAGTGCCTCGCCAAAAAGCATATCTAGGAATCGGGCTTATGGGAGCGCAATGGACTAAAAATCCTGACGGAACATATAAACCAACAGAAAGTGAAATGTCATTCTTGGATGTTTTATCAAAAGTTAATATTTACAAATTAACTCCTATCTGGGATGAAAAATCAAAAACACCTTATCTTACTTTTAATGAGAATGGAGCGGAAAATATTATATGGTTTGAAAATGCGGAAAGCGTAAAACTTAGAGTAGAACTTGCAAAAAAATATGGGGTTGGCGGAGTCGCACTTTGGAGACTTGGAGAAGATGATGAAAGAATTTGGGAGTACTTAAAATAATTATGAAAACTATAAAACACAATAAACCATTAGTAGGTAGACAAGAATCTAAAGCGATTAACGATGTAATGAAAAGTGAGTGGATTATCGCTGATTCAGAAGTTAGAAAATTCGAAAAAACTGTTGCAAAAATGAATAAATTTAAATATGCAGTTGCAGTTAACAGCGGTACTGCTGCGATTCATTTAGCTCTCCTTTCGCTTGGCGTTAAAGAGTCTGATGAAGTAATACTATCTTCTTTTACTGTTGCAGACCCACTTAATGCAATAAATTATACAGGCGCAAAAACAGTTCTAGTAGACATTGAAAAAAATTCTTTTGACATGAATATTGATGAAATAAAAAGAAAAATTACTAAGAAAACAAAAGCAATTATTGTTCCTCATATGCTGGGTTCGTTTGCAAAAATTGATGAGCTGGAAAATCTTGGAATTCCAATTATCAATGACTGCGCTCAATCAATCGGCGGAATTTATAAAGATAAACCAATTGGATCATATGGTGACTTAACTATTTTTTCATTTTATGCGACTAAGTTAATTACCACAGGCCAAGGTGGAATGGTTTTAACAAATAATAAAAAACGCGCAAAGTTTATGAGAGATACAATCGACTATAATGGCAGGACAAATTATAAAGTTAGATTTAACTACCCTATGACAGACATATCTGCTGCAATGGGAAATGTTCAGCTAAAAAAACTTAATGATTTTATAAAAAGAAGAAGAGAAATTGCCAAAAGATATAAAGGCGCGATTTCTAATAAAGAAATCTCTACTTTCCCAAATCTTGATGAAGGCTATTCAAATTTTTATCGTTTCGTACTTAAATTTAATAGTCAGAAAAAAAGAACAGAAGCTAAGAAAATATTTATGAAGAATAAAATAACTGCAATTGTTCCAATTAAAGAATATGAACTTTTGTATAACTGTGTAGGGGATAATAAAAAGGATTATCCTAATTCTCTAGAGATGGCTAATACTTGCCTATCGATTCCGATTTATCCTGCATTAAGTGAAGCCGAAATTAAAAGAATCATAGATGTATTAAAATCTCTTTAACCTCTTTTTGGACTTGTCCAAGTCCCGTCAGATTTCTTAAATATTGCCTCTGGAATAGATATAAAAAAGACGATTGTGTCAATAAACCTTAAGAAAACAAATCCAAGTCCTAAGAAAAGCATTATTGGTTTTCGCTCTGTTATTGCCACCAATACTGTCATAATATAATCGATTAAAAACACACCGATAAGAATATCAATCAATCTAAATGTTCTGCCGATAACAGGAATGGTGACCGGATCAAAGGAATTTAAAATTAGAAGTGTAATTATAAGTGGAATAGTCAAAAAGAATAAACTATAAAAAATAAGTTCTATAAGAAATGCTCCCATCGTAAGCCATAAAAAACTAGGCCAAATTCCATGTCTAAAAATTGTTTGCCAGTATCCTACGTTCCATCTTCGCAGTTGCTTTATGTAATCCTCTAAACTGTATGGATCTTGGTGGGTAGCTTTTATTTCAGGCGCATATATAATCTTTCCAAGCTTCTTCTTCTGAACTTCAAAAGTCATATTAAAGTCTTCAATAACTAGTCCTGGGGCATCTATTTCTAAGTGCTCTAAAACTCTAGTTCTATAGATACTAAAAGCCCCAGGGATGATATAGCTCGCATTTGCAACCTTCCAAGTTTGACCAAATCTAAGTCCCCATTGCATCACTTTCCAGAGCTTTGCTCTATATGAAATTAGGAATAATTCTGAAAGCTTGGTTCTTCCCCATCTTGTTTGACCATGCGGACTAACAGCAGCCACATTCTCATCTCTAAAATATTGAAGCGCTAAATGCAGATAGTTAGGATCAATTATACAATCAGCGTCATTAATAAGAATTGCCTTGTACGCTTTTAGAAGACCGTATTCACGCATTATATAAACGAGTGCCTTTGCCTTACCTTTATTTGGACGCAAATCCAAACTTCTAACTCCCATTGAACGGATTATTTCGATAGTTTTATCTGTTGAAAAGTCACTTACTACATATATATTTCTAGGGGGTAAAACCTGAAGAAGCGCTGAGATCGTTTTTCTTATACTATCTTCTTCGTTGTGCGCTGGAACTATTGCTGCAACTTCTGAAAAATTTATAGGAAGCGGCTCAAGTCTTTTTTCTCGATTTCTTTTTGAAGATCCAAATTTTTCGAAGATTAAACGAAGAAAACCTACTATTACCCAAAAAGTGAAGTTAAATCCAAGGGTAAAAAAAGCTAGAAACCATACCACTGCGCAGTCCTCCTAATACCTTCCTCTAAGTTAACTTTAGGACTCCACCCAAGCTTTTTCATTTTTGTGAGTGCTGGAAGCCTTCTGTCATGATCATGATTTGGTCTTTCAATGAATTTAATTTTAAGATTTTTTTCTGTAATTTTTATTACCATTTTTGCTAAATCAATTATTTTTGTTTCGTTGTCATTTCCCAAGTTATATACTTCGCCTTTTTTACCCTTCAATGCAATAGTTATCAAACCTGATACTAAATCATCTACGTAACAAAGTGTTCTTGTTTGAGTTCCCTTGCCCTCCACAGTTAGATCACGACCGTTCATGCATTGATTCATGAACCTTGGCATAACTCTTGCGTCACTTCTGCTCATTCCTGGCCCATATGTATTAAATACTCTTGCGATCCTCGCGTCAACTCCAAAGGCCCTAAAATAGAACATAACTACACTTTCTGCAAATCTTTTTCCCTCTTCATATGTACTTCTGTACCCAGTTGGACTTACTTTTCCTTCATAATCTTCTGTTTGAGGGAAAACTTCAGGATTTCCGTAAACTTCAGATGAAGACGTAAATACTACCTTTGATTTCGTCTTTCTTGCTAGTTCCATTACGTTTTTTGTTCCAACTCCAGAAGTAAATAACATTTCTGATCCTAATTTAAGTAAATTATCAACACCAGTTGGACATGCTAGATGAAAAATTACGTCAATTTTTTTACTTTCAAGTGATTTTGGAAGGTTTTTAGTAATATCGTGTTTGATGAAAGTGAAATTTTTATTCTTTTTAAGTGTATTTACAGCTTTATCATTTGAAGTTACAAAATTATCGATTGCGATAACCTGAATGTCTCTTGAGAGAAGAGTACGGCAAAGATTTTGACCTATAAAGCCAGCTCCTCCAGTGACTAGAACAAGTTTCATAGTGAGAAAACGTGAGAGTTGTGATCTGAAATCTTAACTTTTCTGGTATCTAAAATTGGTTTATTAAAGCTGGAAAGCCATTCATAGTCAACTGTGCTGTGATTTGTAGTAATAACTAGTAAATCACTTTCAGCAATTGTTTTCTCACTAAGCTCTACTGACTGACCGCCATTAAACTGCGGGATAAACGGATCATGATATGAAACTTCATACCCACTTTTTTCAAAAAGTTCCCAGATTCTAAGAGCAGGTGATTCTCTGTGGTCATCAATATCTGGCTTATAAGCAATACCGATTAAAAGTACTTTTTTCTTGTTATTTTGATCTTTTATATGAACTCCATCCTTCAGTTTTGTAAAAACAGAGGCAATTCCATTTTGTGAATTAACTTTCTTAATACTTGCAGAAATAATTTCTTCAGCTCGTCTTACAACTTTTTGAGGCTGGTTTTCGTTAATTCTTCCTGCTTCTTTAACAAGAGTTAAGTCAATTCCAAGCTGTTTTGCATCTTCAATTAGATAGTATGGATCTACTGGAATACAGTGTCCCCCGATACCAGGCCCTGGATAGTGAGCCAAGAATCCGAAAGGTTTTGTTGCAGCTGCGTCTACGACTTCCCACATGTCTACATTAATTGCCTTTGCATACTGGTGAACTTGATTTACAAGGCTAATATTAATCAAACGGAAAGTATTCTCAAAGATTTTCGTGAGCTCTGCTGTCTCAAGAGAACTTACAGGAACTACCCTATCGATGATTTTTTCATAGAATGCGACAACTGCTTCAAACGAATTTTCTTCCAGTCCTGATACAACTTTTGGAATTTCGTTTAATTTAAATTTGGAGTTTCCCGGATCAACTCTTTCAGGTGAAAACGCTAAGAAGAATTCTTCTCCAGCCTTTAATCCTGTTTTTTCAAGTATTGGAAGTGCGATTTTTCTAGTAGTTCCTGGAGCAATTGAGCTTTCAATTACAACTAGTTGACCTTTCCTTAAATGCTCTGATACCTCAGAACACGCTCCTTCAAGCGCTCTAAGATCTGGCATTTTATTCTCATGAACTGGTGTTTGAACACAAATAAGAACCACATCAGCTTCGGAAATCTTTGTTTTATCGATAGTAGAAGTTAAATTCTTAATCTTAAGATCATTAATTTTTGAAGCTTTTTGAGGGTTTCTCACAAAACCTGTTGTCTTAAAACCTGCCGCAGAGGAAAGTTCTGCTAAAGGCATTCCCACATACCCCATTCCGACAATACCAACCTTGGCAGTTTTATCGTTAATTTTCTTAATTAATTCAGTTTTAAACTTATTCATATTATGAGATAAAAAAACAACCCTAATATAAGGGTTGTTAATTATCTTCTACCCTTATATTCAATGAGGGCAGAATTACAAAATGCATTATAATATAGGCTTATCAGAATGTCAAGCGGTGGAATAGTTCTCACACGTTTCTCACATTATTCTCATTCAAATTTATTGCTATAGGACTAATAATATAGTATAATACTGCCACATTATGGCAGCTCAAAGAATTGAAAGCACAGGATCACATCCAGAAGCAGATAATCTTCCAAATAATGGGTCTCATCTGCAGATTGATCGTGGATTAACTCAACTTGAATTAGGCTTATCAACAGCCCCTGTTCTCGGAGAAAATGGAACCCCAGGAGCAGAAGATGAAAGAATTAATAGTGGAAAGCGAGAAGAAGTATTACAAGCCTTTGCGCGCCAATTCGAAGCATTTAGAGAGGCTCCTGATACTGTCCTGGAAGACTGGGAAGCAGCAGAAAGAGGCGAAATGGCTGAAATATTGGACACGGGAAAGGTTGATTTCGCAAATGGAGTAGATTCTTTCAGAGAAAACGGACGCACAAGAAGACTTCCTATCCAGGCTTTTATGAACTTCGTTGCTGTTAAGGCTGATGAGGATGAGCAAGTTGAAAATGATAGAAGAATTCTTGAAAAATATAGCAGGTCTCCTATCTCAACTATCAGAGGAGATGGCCAGATCAGCAGACAAACACACAGGCAGTTAGCTGATGAAGCAGCCCAAGCAACCCAGGACAGAAGAAGCGCAGTAAGAAGAGCCCAAACAGGAGTGCGCTGGTTCTATCCGCCTAAAAATGCAGACATAAACAACACCACTCCTGAAGCTTCGCAACCGCAAGATTTATCGGGTGCAATGCAAATCTTTGAAGAAGCTCTTCGGAGATATAGACATGCCAACAGTCCGATTGATAAAAAAACGGCAAAAAGAGAACTTGATTTAATCACCAGGCAAATGGGAGATTTAACAGGGGACACGGCTGCTGTAAAAGAATTCCTAGAGGCGAGAAGAGAAGAAGCACGAAAATCAGGAAAAGCGGATCGAGGAACGGCATCCAAACTGGAAATACGAGCATCAAAGTTAAGAATAGAACGAGCAGCAGACAGATTATATGAATTGGAAGATTTAAGAAGTAATGAACCAATTATTCTGGGGAATTCACCAAGCTCGGATATATCAGATCGCGGCTCTGACCTTCCAAGCGAAACTGCTGAAGAAATTATAACCACTCCTTGGCTTACTTCAATGATTGAAACTCAAGTAAGACAGGATGATGCTCCTTGGGGTAAACCTAAACTACCTGGTAATGTGACAGTAACCACAGAGAATGCTCTCGAAAAAATTAAAACTCCACTTAGGCTTTCTGGAGGCTTAAATCCTGGAGAAAAAAAGGGCTATAGCCAACCTCAAGCTTCTCAAATTATTAGAAAAGCTGGAGAAGAACTATATCGTAGTTATAAAAAGACATGGGATGAAGTATCGAAATTGAGAGCAGATAGCGATTCTAAGGTTACATCAAAGTCTGATCCTATTACTTCTTCAGCGCACGATTTTACACCACCATCTTATACTTCTGTAGATTGGTCTAAAACAGATAATGCGAGAGAGGTATGGGAGGCTCAATTCAGAGAGGCAGTAAAAGCAGAGGAAAAACTACCTGCGCTACCTATACCCATAAGCGCTGCTGATCAACTTCAAGCTGATGAAGACGCAGAAAGAGCCAGAAAAACTGCGGAAGACGATAAAAGACGCGCCGCAAGAACAGCTATTGATGACGCTAGACGTTTAGGACAACCGATTCCAGAAGTAGATGAAAAGGGGTTTTTGGTTGACCCTACCTTAAAACCTGATGAAGATTTATTTCCTGAGCATGATTACACCCCTCCACCTCCATATGTATCCATTGATTGGTCTCAGACAGAAAAGGAAAGACAAAACTGGGAATTTAAATTTCAATTATTAAATGACATTGCTAGCTGGGATCAAGGAGATATAGGAAGTGAAGATAGTGGAATTCCCCCCGTCGAAACCGTTCCTCCAGTTGCAGAAAAAGAGAACGTAAAGTTTAATATTATATTTACATCGCTTGACCCAGCATATGATCAAGAAGCAGAAAAATGGGCAGAACAAAAACTTCAACAAGAACTAACTCCAACTAAAGGCAGACTAGGAAAAATTAGAAGTATAAGAAGAGTTGCAGCGACCAGAATCACAGAAGAAGGTAAAAGACTAAAATATACTAAAGCATATAAAGAGACTTTGGTAAAAGCAGGTAATCCATATGCGCAAATCGATATAAAAACAGGAGAAGTAACAGATGCAGATCAGGATAGAGACAAATTTGATGCATCAGTTCAGGCCACACTTAGAGGACTTGACATAAACCCAGAGCAGTTCGTTGCAAGAAAAGCAACTATCGATGAAAAATTACAAGAAAAGATTAGTTTCGAACTATATGGATATGCGGCTGGAAAATTAAGCCCAGCGGAAATTGAGGAAAGATTTGCGAGATTCACTAAAGCTAATTCTGTGGACTTAAGAAAATATTTCGGAAAGGATTTAGATTCTAGTGATTTTATGGCTGGATTTAATTCAAATTTGATTCAAAAACTTGGAGAAATTAGAGAAGCGATTGATCATGGAGTAATAACCCTTGATCAAGTGGACTTTAACGTAGGATTTGCAATTCCAAGATGGGGGACAGAAACTCAGGCAGAACTTACCAGAAGAGATAAATTAATAAAAGGCGCACAAAAAAGAAGGAAAACTGGAGTTTTAGCGAATCCGCTGGTCTTAGGAGGAGGAGCATCGATAGGAACTAGTTTGGCTTGGGGAGCTGCTGGCTGGGGAGCTAGATCTGTAGCGCCAGTTGTAGGAATTCTACCTGGAGCATTAATCGGAGGATGGAACGCAAAAGCCAGAAGAAGCTATGATCTAAAAAGAGACAGAGCAACTTTTGAAAAGGATCAAGCATCAGGAGTTAAGGTTACATCTGATCAACCAAGAAGATTAGCATTGGACAGTTTTTCGAGAAGAAAGACTTCGACTAGACAGCTTAATTATGGAGTAAGCAACTTAATCAGCCGTGATTTATCAAACAATCCATTTTTATCAGATAAAAGAAAAGAACAAAACGAAAAAGCCCTACAAGCATTAATTAGCAGAATTGCTGAAATAGACGTTAGAAGAAAATTAGGAATTAGCGAGCAAACAGATCATGTAATGTACTCTTCAGAAAAAGTAATCCAGCAGGAAAAACTTGCACTTGAAGAACTAAGACTAAAAGCCATTGAAGCTGTCAGGTTTTCAGGTATAAGTCATGAAGACTATCAAAGAATCTTAGGTGAAAAAACAAGAAAATGGGAAAACTTTTTAGCTCGAACTAGTAAGGCACAGGATAAAAAGTTTGATAAATATAGAACTCGTGAAAGCAGAAAAGCATTCGTGGAAGGAGCTGTTAAGGGAGCAGTTGGAGCAGGTGTAATAGCAGCCGGAACTACTGGAATCAGAATGGCATCTGATGCACTGGGAATCGATGTAGTTGGAGGAGTAAGAAATATAATTGATGAAAGAATTAGATATATAAGAGGAGAGATAAATGAACTTTCAAGCAAACCACAAGGAGTTCCAAACGAACAACCAGTTAAATTAGCAATGGATGGCCACTATTCCAACGGACATCAAGTTTTTGACTCAATGCTAAATATTGATTCAGCAACTGCGACTGATACTGAAGTTGCGGTTTTCGCACAAGAAGCTCCATTAAATTTTTATGATACAAAATTAGATGGCAAAACAATTAGTATTCCAGAACACACTAGATTAGTCATGGACAGAATTAACGGTGGGTATGATTTAGTTTCAAGTCGTGATGGCACAACAGTTCTACTTGATGACGTCCGTTGGGAAGAAGGAAAACTAGTTGCTAATCCAAATAGTCTTTGGGCCGATAAAATCACAGCTGAAACCTCTACAACGCCTGATATGAGAAGAGTTTTGGGAAAAAATGGAGTTTGGAAAGAAATGGCCACGCCGATTAAAGATATTGATTGGGATCCGAATGGAACTCCTGGAAAATATGATAAAGATGAATTAGGAATATTTAACAAACGCGATGGAGACGCAGTGGTATTTAGAATTCCTAGTTCCTCAAATGGATTTTTCTTAAATATAAACGGCGATAGAGTTTGGCTACCAGAAACTAGAGATGGAATCGTAAGGCTTGATCCTGATTCTAAAAAACTCATCCCTGGAAGACATGACGGAATGACTTATGGAGATGTTGCAAGAATAGCAATTGATCAGGAGGAGCTTAGAAAATATCACGGAAGTCTTCAAACTGAAGTTCATACCGAGAGAAGAGAAATATTTAGAGTTGACGCTATCGAAGCGGGAACATTTAGAAATGGTAGAGCTACAATCCATGCAACCATTTTAGGATGTGGTGAAACTCCAAAAGAAATTAAAATGGGAACAGTTACAAATAGTGTTACTAAAATATTAGCAGGTGAACTTCCCGAACCAGTAGAACCAATTGATCCAACTCCTGGGCCTACTCAAACATCAAACCCAACAACTACTCCGACTGCTTCACCAGAACCGACAAAATCACCCTGGATAACGCCAAGAACTACTCCGGAGCCAACTCCTGACCCAACACCAAGGCCTGCTCCTACACCTGAACCAGCTATTCCTACTGGAAGCGGGTTTACATTTGAATGGCCAGACCTAAGTAATATCAACATCCCGCCAACCATAGCAACTCCAATGGCTAGAAGATATCCATTAGAAAGTGTTTATGCAGCTACAACAAGACCAACTCCAATTTATCCTGCTGTTTTACCGCCTACTACTCCGCCATTAGCGTCGACTCCACATGCTAGCCCGAGATTTATGGCTAGAAGATATGGCGATCAGATGAGTCGCGGACTAACAGATGAGGAAAAAGGGAAAATTGCACTTTATGCTAATGAGGGGAATTCAGATCAAGAAATTGCGAATAAGCTTAATATTCCGCTAAGTCAAGTTCGGCATGTTAGATACGGAAGAAATAATTAATTATCTTTAATATTTACTTTTGATAATAAAATAATTATCAAATCAATTGCGATTGGAAAAAATAATACCCATATCCCCTTTTTTACTATTTCCGCAAACTCTTGGGAGTTAAAAAATAAAATAATCGAATCAGGAATCCTCACACCCAAAAAATAACAAACTACAATAACAGTTGCAATTACTGTTAAAAGAAAAGCTGATCCTTCTAAATCTTTAGAGCTGGAAAACATAGTATTTCCGATTTGAAATACTGCGAAGAATACGAGCACATAATTCCATGGAAAGCCTATCATTGATCTGTCTGACAAAAAGTAAAACACAAAAAAAGATATTATTAAAATCCCTACGAAAACCGGTGCGAAGCCAATGATAGCCCGCCTGATAGGATCAGTTTCTTGAATAGCAACACTTCCCATGATTATCCTATCCCCATCTGGCTCTGGTGTAAAATTTAATCCACTCGTTCTAACCAGCATAGCTTCAGCTACTAATAGGTGTGCTAATTCATGAACTATGACTCCGGGAAGAAGAAATAAATGAAAAAGTCTGATTGCTAAACTCTCTCTCCTTGTAACTTTTAAAAATAAGAAAGAAATTGATCTTATTAACAATTTAGAAAGAAAAAAAAGAAAGATGAATTCTAAAATAAAAATTAAGACGTAAACCACATATTTATCTTAACGTATTTTTCGAATCTGTGTCAGGAATTTTAAAGTATACCCAAAGAGCAATTGGCATGACAATCAAAATTACCTTGGGATGATATTCATAAACTGGAGAAATTAAAAGACTTACAAAAGTAAAAAGGTAAAGATATTCTTGTTTTCCCTTTTCTTTGGCATATAAAAAAATAGAAAGAATTATTGGAATATAAACAGGAAATGTATATCTAAAAACAGAAACAAAAATATGAAAATAATGATCGCTTGGTAAGAATAAAAAGATAACAAAATTAGATAATCCTATTAATATAAATTTTGTAATTTTACTAAATTTTCTTTTTTTATAACTTTTGAATAGAATAAAGAATGAAATAAAAATTGAAAAAAACCATATAGAATACTCACCAAATCCAGCGTTAATAAAATTAATCGCTCCGCTAAATGAAATAAAGGAAACTTCCCATACCTGAGTGCTTAGTATTTCAAAACCTGATTTTGGAAAAAATAAAAATGACTGCGGATAAAATGGATTTCCCGTATGGAATAAATTTCGCAAATACCAAAAAAGACCAAATATTAAAAAAGGTAAAAAGAAAAAAGGGAATAATTTAAGATTAAAATTTTTTAATATTTTTTTTAAGTAAAAGATTATTAGAATAAAAAAATAAAGCGGGCCGCTGAATTTACTCCCAATCAGCATTCCAGCTGAGGTGCCAATCGCTAAATAACGGCTATTTTTCTTTTTCATCCCCTCTAGCAGAAGGAGTGTGAGAGTGAAAAAAACCGCAAGCCAGATATCGATTATCTGCATATTAATCCACCTGAGCATAATAGGAAGAGAAGAAATAGCTACGCCAAATACAATCGACAAATTATTCCCCAAGCCTGTTCTTTTACCTAACAAATAACAAATTACAAACAAAAAGATAACTCCAATTACATTAAGTAACTGGATTGGAATTTTAAATAAAAGAAGTACCGCGATTAACCCCTCCGAAGCACCTGGAGAATATTTCATAAAAGAAATCCCATCTATTTTTTCAGGATTAAAAATATTTCCATTTAGAAAAGATTTGGCTATGGGAATATGATAATTAAGACTATCTCCATCAGGTGTAATATTTGTAAAAGCTAAAAAGGTAAAATAGGTGATTAAATATATGAAGAAAATAAAAATTATTTTTGTGAATTTTTTCATACATTAAATACGTTCATTGTGGCAATGTTAATCAAAACTTAAAGTTATCTTAAACATTTTTTATCCTGTAAGTAAATATTATTATTAACATTTTTATTCCTACTATTACCGATCGCATCATGGAACCTGTAATCTTTGACTTACCGACTCTCTGTCTATAATTAACTGGAGCTTCAATTACCGACAAGCCATTAAGTAATGACAGGACTGTAAATTCTGACAAGAAATATGAACCGCCGACGCTGAATTTTGAATTAATTAATTTTAATGATTTTCTATTAATCACTCTAAACGTACATCCACAGTCTGATAACGAGGTTTTAGGTGAATAAAGAATTTGCATAATCTTAGCTAAGATTAAATTACCAAATCTTAACGCACCCTTCATATTTGCTTTTTTACCGATATATTTCATATTAGTTCTGGAACCCATAACCAGATCATATTTATCGGTGTGTTTTAAAAGCTTTAGTAAATCTTTTGCTAAAAAGGTTCCGTCCGGTTCACAAAGAACTATCAAATCCCCTTTCGCCTCTTTTAAACCTCTTCTTAATGCATAACCATAACCTTGTTTTGTCTCTTTTATAACTTTTGCCCTTTTTAACTTAGCAATCTTACTTGTTTTATCTTTAGAATTATTATCAATTACTAAAATTTCATCGATAATTTTTAATTTTTTAAAATCTAGAATTGCATTTGCGATATTTTCTTCTTCATTATATGCAGGAAAAACTACTGAAATTATTTTATTTTTATACATTCTTTACCAAACAGCCACAAGAACTGATTGAAAAATCAGAACTTGAACAGCTTGCAGCAAGAGGAGCAGGGTAAATTGCCGATTGGTAAATTTTAGTTTAAATGTTACAAAGTTTGCAACAACAATTACTAAGAGTGGTGCAAATGGCAGCCAAATTCGACCTGTTTCAGCTCTCACAGTACCGCTAAAATTAACTACAATTAGCATAATGATAAAAGATAAGAAAACTGAGTCAATTTTCCTTAAGCTTTTTGTTTTTTTAAAAGTTTTTAAAGACTCAAATATAAGATAACCAAACATTATTCCTATTGGAATTCCAGTTAAAAGAATAAAGTCAAACAAATTATAAAAATACCAAGTTAGATGTTCTCTACCTGCTTGCGCCGCTTCATGGTAAATCATAATTGTTTTTACTGTTTCAATAAAATTAAAACCCACGAAGAATAAAAGAAAGGGGATTAATATAAAACCAGATAAAAACGAAATAAAATTTTCTATAACTTTTTTTAAATCTTTTCTATTTTGAATAAATTTGAGAAAAAACAGCATAAAAAAGAAAAATAAAAATGGAATAAAGGTTAAAGTAAAATATGCACCAAGAAATAAAATTAAACCAGAAAAAAAGAAATATAAATAATCATTTGTTTGATTTCCCTTCAAAAATAAATACAAAGATATACATGTAAATAAAGGCATAAAAACATCAATAAGAGGCGTAAATAAAAGAAAGCTAGGAACGAAAATAAATAACACGCTACTTCTAATTGCAGCTTTTTCTCCGTAAAGAATTTTTGATGATAAATATATCGGAATTATTGAAAGACTTGCTATAAAAGCTATGACAAATCCAGATACCAGAGCATTAAATTTTTGATACATTTCTAAACCATTCCACAGAAGAGCAACATCAGTATGAGTGGGATTAACGGACAAAATATTAGCGAATAAATGAGAAAAGGGTTTTAGGATAAATTCTAATAAATAATAAACTAAAACTCCGCCGGGTGGATGAAATCTTGCATACATCGGATAATCATAAAGACTTTGATTATAATTTCTTAGAAAACTACCTAAATCAAAAATCTGATTAGATACCGAAAAATATCCACTTATCATGGGATTTATGGTTCTGTGAACCAATACCTCAACACCTGATCTACTGTAATAAAGAAGGCTTATTTGAAGCAAGAAAGAAAGAATTACAAACACTAATATAGTTTTGTAATTATTAGATTTTCTAGTTTTATTTTCCTTTTTTCTGAATATTAAGATAATTAATGTAATTACTCCTAGAGGAGCCCAAACTCGAGAAAGAGTATTTGCGGGCTCATAAGGCCATCTCCAGTCAGGTGGATAAGGAGCAGGTCCTCTTAAGTAAGGTGAAAAATCAAATGCAATTAAAGCAAAAAAAATAATTGAAATTAATGAAGTAATTATTAAGAATGAAGGCCTCTTAAACACAGATACTTTATGATATCAAATTTCAGAAATATTTAACGAAGAATTTATTTCTTTTTATTTATGAGGAATAAAAGCGATATTAGAAGAGCAAATCCGCTAACTGACAAGAGCATGAATAAATTAAAATTTCCAGAATTAAATATAGCATCTCTATATTCTTTAAAAAGTAAAAGAAGTGAAAAAGCTAAAACCAAAACTAAAAATGAAACAAATCCATTTAGGGCAGTGATATTTTTTTCATGTAGTGGAGATTTCTTCTTAGCCATTTTGTGCTGGTAGATTATCGAGAGATTGAAATTGTCTCTCCGTTTTCAGCACCAGGAGCTGCAACTGTTACTCTATTGTTTGCATCTCTTACTACTGTGTAACCTGTGTTATATGTTGTGCATGATGTGATATCTCCGCCTGTTGTCTGTGGATCTCTTGGAAGAGCTGGGATATATGTAGTTAATATGGCTGCGCAGATATTTGCTTGACCAGCTCCATCTCCAATAACAGCTGGTGTTGTTAATGGAATCCCCACAGGAAGAACTCCTTTATTATCAGCTGCATATGCTCCGATTGCGTTAAGAATTTGAGTTACATCACTTCTTCTTTTTGTATTGTTTGCTTGTCCGAATTGTCTTGCAGGATTAATAGCGATTAAAACGATTGAAAGGAGGATAGCTAAAATTCCAATAACAACTAAAAGTTCAATAAGCGTAAATCCGGAATTTTTCTTTAGAAACTTTGGGCAGTTAATAGTCATATAATTACCTAGATATTGAAATTACTTCTCCGTTTTCGGCAGCTGGAGCTGCAACTGTTACTCTATTGTTTGCATCTCTTACTACTGTGTAATTTGTATTATATGCTGTGCATGATGTGATATCTCCGCCTGTTGTCTGTGGATCTCTTGGAAGAGCTGGGATATATGTAGTTAATATGGCTGCGCAGATATTTGCTTGACCAGCTCCATCTCCAATAACAGCTGGTGTTGTTAATGGAATCCCCACAGGAAGAACTCCTTTATTATCAGCTGCATATGCTCCGATTGCGTTAAGAATTTGAGTTACATCACTTCTTCTTTTTGTATTGTTTGCTTGTCCGAATTGTCTTGCAGGATTAATAGCGATTAAAACGATTGAAAGGAGGATAGCTAAAATTCCAATAACAACTAAAAGTTCAATAAGCGTAAATCCGGAATTTTTCTTTAGAAACTTTGGGCAGTTAATAGTCATATATCTAATATGAATAAAAAAATAAGACTTGTCAATAGGGTATTTTTTGACCTCAATTAGCCTCAATTAAATTTTGAGTATTTCCGCTTTCTGTTGACGGGCTAGTTTGAGAATTTATTTGAGCAGGTGTAATTGATGAAGCTTCAAAAACAGTCGGAACTGGAGCAGTCGAAGTAGTTGTTGGAACAACAGACGAAGGCTTTGGTGGAGTAAGGACAAATTTATAAATCACAAAGAACAATATTAGAAAAAGAATAACTAAGACTCCGATCATCATATAAAGCCTTTTAATATCTTTTTTTTCTTTCTTCTGGGATCCCTCCGGAATTATTATCTCAGAAGTAAGACTAAATGCCCTTAGCTCAGGTACCTTTTCTAAAATTAGCGCAAGATCAAGGCTTGCTTGAAGCTGAGGAATTACCTCTAGGCAAAAAGATAAAGGAATAATTGCGCTAACAGCAAAATCCATATTAGCAAAAGAATCCTTTATAACCTCTGTTAGATCTTTATTTGCTGCAACTAGTTTAATTTTACCTGGAAATTTTGATTGCCTACTTATATACTCCTGAAAAGGAACCAGATCTAAAAATTCCTGTATGCTCTTATCTATCTGTACTGTCCCTAAGGTAAAATCTTTATCAAAAGTTACATTTGGAGAAAGAAGAATTATTATACTTTTTGGAACTAACTTATATGAATTTATAAACGCTTGAATTGCATATTCAAGCTTTTTCTTACTTACCACTTCTAAATCACTAATTATGTCCGGGGGAAATTCTACGGCGATTGGGGAAGGCAATGTTTGATCGTAAAAAAACCCGCGATTTGGCTCAAGGTAAAAAATTCCTGCTGGTTTCTTCGGTAAATCTTTTTTTAGTTTATCTCTTTCCATGATGTAACAATAATTTGATTATTGGTATTTGTCGTCACTACTTGAACTTTTCTTACAGATCTATAGACAGTAGCGGTACTAATAATAGTACCATTATTAACTTGTATTTCAACAGAACCACCGTCTAAATCTAAAGTTTCTCCCGTGTAATTCGGGTCTCTAATTAATCTAAGGAGTGCATTTTCAGCGCCTGTTTCAGCGGCGTAATAGGCAATCGTACCCTGCTCTGCTTCGCTTGTTGCAGATGCATTATTTAAAACTACTATTGTTACCCCTGTAATCGTAGTAAGTGATATAACCATAAAAAAAAGTAAAGTTATTAGAGCGTGACCTTTTTGACTTCTGATCATCGTAAACCTCCAGTTGTCTGAAAACTTCTAATCTCATTCCCTTTTCTCTGAGTAACTTCAGACGTTAAGGTAAAAGACATTTGAATTAAATCTTTCCCTGCGGCTCCTTCAAGCCTAATAAATGAGAGATTAGAAGCTGTAGTTTCAGTACTATTAAGCTGATCTGTAGTTCCAGTAGATGCATTACTCAAGTTAATTTCACCATTACCAAGTGAGTATGTTAAATTTTGATTATTAACAACAATCGTTAGTGCTGACCCGCTTGCTCCAACAATAGCGGGCTGAACTATGGAGGAAGCCCGACTTACATCATAGTTGAATCTATTCACTATAAATTTTCCGTCAACGTCCACAGAGGATTTTGCTTGAGATTCTAACTGAAGCTCAAAAACAGAGCCAAACATTTGAAGAGTAACGGTTAAGAGAATACTAAAAATTCCCATATATAAGAGCAGTTCAACTAACGTAAATCCTTTTTTGTTTTTAAAAATTCTCATATGATTAAGGTGAATAATTTACTCCAAAATCAAATACTGTTGGGGTCTGTAATTGGTCAGTGGAAGTCATATATACTTTATATCTCATACATCTTCCTGCATTTTCAAATCCAGATCCATCTGAGTTATTGGGAAGTTCAGATGCGGAAGTAAAGAATGTATTTGAAGTGCCGTCTGGACCAACATAAACATAGTTAGCATTCGAACAGCTTCCGCTAACAGGGTCTGCAATTGCAACCTGAAATGAAAGTGTAGTCTGAGAGGGAACATTAGTTGTTGTAAAAAATCTATTAAACATAGACTCTTGAGTTGCATCAAAAGCAGCAGAAGTAAATGATCCTGATGAAACAAAAACTGCATCGTCTGGTCCTCCTTCAATTATCTTAAGTTCATTTAAGGTTGTGTTAGCGACCATATAAACGAAATTATCGCTATCTGCTTCAGAAACCGAAGTCAAATCATTAAACCCCTGATCAAAATTAATTCCAGCACAATATGCAGGAGATGCCTCAGTTGAACTATTCAATACCTGATACTCTTCAGCGTTATTTGCATCAGTTGTTCCATCGCTTCCTACAAGAACTACTCTCTCGCCATTTAAAACTGTCAGTGATCTCCTTGGAAATAGCTGTGCGTTTGCACCTGTTCCATAATAAAAGCCTGTAGTTGGTCCGTAAGACGGAGACCCTGAAGTACCAGATAAAAATACCGGAGCTGTTTTGGTCGATGTATTTATAATATAAAACTGTTTACTGTCCGGAATACCATTATTATTTCCATCAATTCCTCCATTTGATGAAATATATGCTCGAGTTCCGTCCGCCTTAGCAAAAACAGAATTGGCAGCTTCCTCAGTTCCAGACTGAGAATTAAAATCCAGACCGCTTATCGTTTTCCAGCTAGAATTTCCCCCCGAAAGTCTTCCGCAAGAATTACTGCTTATGGTGGGGTTTGAAGTCGTGGTTGGTACACTTGTTACGTCTACTATTTCAAACTCCCTGTCAGTGACTCCGCCTACAGCTACATATACATAGGTATTTGAACCAACTTTTACTGGATATATATCATTTGTAGCATTTAATTCTATGTTTCCTCCGTCTGAACAATCAGGGTGAATTGGAGATGTCGTATTCCAGTTAGACCCCGTCGCACCAGAGCCATATTTCGCGGCTGTACTCGGACTGCATTCGTATCCGCTTAGCTCAATCCTGCATCCCAGCATATCTAATCCGCTTCCAGAGGATTTACTATCTATATTGCTCAAATCAAAAGTATATAAATATCCACCGGACGCCATATAACCCCTATCCTCCAAAACCGCAATAGTAGTAGCTCCGTACCCGAAAGGTGACTGATCAAAATTATTATGCGTGTAGTGAACTCTAACCGCTGCCCAATCAAGTGAAAAATCGCGCGTTATATCTGATGCAATATTGATAACTCTTAATCTGAAATTAGAATTCGTGAAATCTGAATCAGTCCAGCTTCTATTCCAAGCATCAGCGCTACCGCCAAGTGTATATGTCGCTTCACTGGTAGTTAAATTATTTGTAGTCTTGGCGGTGGTCCATGTAGTGCCCCCGTCCCATGAAAGCTGCACGCACATACGAGGTGCACCAGTTGTATTATCTACTCTCGCATCAAGCCTTACTTCAATTCCGTCGATATTCGCCCCTTCTGGAACATCAATATTGTAGTTATAAAATCTGTGCTTATCTTTATCTGCCCCAGCACAATCAACTCCTGTGCCATTTCCACTATCAGTGTCTACTGCGAATGATGAATTATCGCTATAAGCTCGAGTAGGATTAGACGCAAACCCATTATTGTCTCCTGAGCCAGTAGTTTCAGCAAAATTTGCTGAAGGATTTAAAAAACCCGTGTTCGCACTGGCTGCATAATTAGCATGAATTTTTGAATTAAAAAATGTTTTATATTTATATATATTATTTACCGGATCTTCAAATTCGCCTGCAGAAGTTTCATCATTAGCAGGATTATTATCATTAACTAGGATCGCTATTATTTCTTTATTTGGTAAATTTGTTCCAAGAAGTGCATAGGTATTATTTCCGGAAGATTTATAATATTTAACATCTGTTGTCTTAAAACTATTATCGAGTCCTGTGCCTCCAGGAGGCGAGTACCCGGCTGAAAATTCGGAAGAATTCATCGTAAATTTACCTCGTAGACTTGCAGTGGGAGTCGCTGTATCTGCAGTAACATTTATGTAAGCCATTTTTATGGAATTGGAAGTAGTAGGCGCTGTGGCTACGTAGACATCATTCGGGACACTTGTCGTAGAATTTGCAGTAGCAGCAACCGCAACAGGAGGCCCATCGGGAAGATCAATTGTCGCAGTAGAGAATGCCGGCGAGCACCATTTTGCTTTATTGTTATTTATTAGCTTTAATTCTCCTCCTGTAACATTTGTTGCCTGCATATTATCAAACGTTCCAGCACTAAACTGAGACTGTGTCGTTTCGTTATAAGCAAGATTTTTATGGCGAGTATAATATGAAGTTGTACTAACTGTAGAGACAAATGGAGTATTCCAGGAAACATTAGCTACAACTTTTTTAGTTGATGGATCTACAGTTCCTCCGCTAGAAACAATGGCTCCGTTACTATCCCTGTAGGTATCGCTCACAACAACACTAATCGAATAACCATTGATACTTTGTGCTCCATTTGCCAGAACGAACCGGCCTCCGGAAACAATAGAATGATATGTTCCATTAGTCTCGATATTGGACCAGCCTCTTTGTGCAATGCTTCTTACAGCTTCATGTGTTTGCTTTAAGTAAGCTGATGCTTCAAGTCTTTGCTCCTGCTGGGCTCTTCCGCCTCTTCCCGCCGAAAGCCCAGTCAAAAGCGCCGGAAGAACTAAAGTAGCAAGACCGATCGCAATTAATAGCTCTACTAAAGATTGCCCCTTCTGGGAACTTAATTTTTTAATAAATTCCAACACTGAAAATTTCATATTAGTTCATTCCCGTTATAACACCATACCTATTTAAGGTAATCACAGTCTGCTCATTCGTACTTAGCGATCTAAAAATAACGCTATTAGAAGTGTCGGTATACCCAACAATCTCTCCGCTCAAAACAGAAAAAAGGAGAGTATTACTTGGAAGAGTCGTACTGACAATCTCTATATCATCAGGAAGTTCAATTGTATAATTAGTTGGCTCTGCTTCATTATAGGAATTTCCATTAAATAATATATATCTATCTGATAAAAAATAAACTCCATAGTTACTCGAAGTGCTTCTTCCTTCTGTCGAACCCGTCATTGCTTTTGTTTGCTGAGCTCTTATATCAGAAACTAAATTGTCTAAATTTGATTGCTCTGAACTAGATCCCTGTGCGCGAAGTAAATTAAAAGTGATAATGCTAAATAAAATAGCCATTATAGAGGTTGTAATCATTACCTCTAAAAAACTGAATCCTTTCTGCGAACTTAACTTCCCGATTTTTAAAAATTTGAGCATACTATCTTCCGCTAACCTGCCCAATTAGCCCATAAATAGGAGCAATAATTGAAAGCATCACTCCGCCGACTAAGAGTCCGACAACCACAAGCATAACAGGCTCAAGAAGTGTGGTTAAGGCCTTCAAGCTATTCGTAACTCTATAATCTTGCTGCTCAGAAATATCCTGCATAGATTTATCCAAAGTTCCAGTTTTTTCACCAGCTTCCACAATTTTTATGAGAATTGAATTAAAGTATTTTTTCTGGTCTTTAAAACCCTGAGAAAGATTTTTTCCTCCCAGAACAGTTTCATTCGCATACTTTATGGCAGCAGCAATATCTTTTCTCCTTACGACTTCATGAGAAAGCTCGAGCGCATTTGTAATAGTAATTCCTGATGTAAGTAACAGATACATGCTCCTCGAAAAACGCGCCAAATCAATTTCCTTAACTAAGTTTTTAATTATAGGAATTGCATAAAATACATTTAAAATTCTCCTCCTTTGAGCTTTAAAAATAAACACAAAAGAAACCACCATGGCCCCGATCACTGCTAAAACTATAATCGTATAATCAAGTAAAAGATTTGAAGTAAAAATAAGAACTTTAGTCGGAAGCGGAAGATCTACATTTAACCTGGAGAAAACTGTTGAGATTTTAGGAATAACGACAACTAAAATTAAAAGCAATACCCCCATAAAAACAACCACAATTACGACCGGATAAATTAATGCAGCTTTGACTTTATCGTTAAACTCCATTTCTTTTTGGATTTGAGTTTTTAAATCTTTAAGAGTAACGTCCAGAGTTCCGGCCTCTTCAGAAGCTTTTAAAACATTTACTGTTACTTTATCGAAGACTTCAGGAAATTTTGCAAAAGAAGAATAAATATGTTGTCCCTGCACCATATCCTCTCTCATTACTGTAAGAATTCTTTTTGTATTTCCTTTTGAGTCTTCAAGAAGAGAATCTACGGTTTCAAGTATTGGAATTCCAGCAGTTATCATCGTAGATAAATTTCCAAGAAGCCCTAGCTTGTCATTATTTTTAATTCTTAATTTTTCGTCTTTAACCATTTTTATCCTGACTCAACTTTTGTAACTCTTAACACTTCTTTAATAGTAGTCATTCCTTTGCCGACTTTTTGCATTCCATCATCAAGCATTGTCGTCATCCCCTCTTCAATGGCCTGTCTAGCAATCTCATCCGAATCACTTTTTTGAGTTATTAATTCTCTGATTTTTTCAGACATATCTATTACCTCAAAAATACCAATTCTTCCAGTGTAACCTGTTGCGTGACAAACCCTGCATCCCTTTCCCTCATAAACTCTAATTTGATCCTGAGGACCAAAATGCTTGGTAATTACATTGTCCGGAATATCCTTAAGCGCATCTTTTCTATTTAGAACTACAGGAGATTTACAGGCATCACAGATCTTTCTAACAAGTCTTTGAGCAATAATGACATTTACTGTAGAAGCAACTAAAAAAGGCTCAATTTTCATATCTATAAGACGGGGAAGAGTGGTCGCAGCATCATTTGTATGAACAGTAGATAAGACCAAATGCCCGGTAAGTGCAGCGTTAACAGCAATACCTGCAGTCTCACTATCTCTAATTTCTCCGACGAAAATAACATTCGGGTCCTGTCTTAATATTGAGCGTAATCCATTAGCAAAAGTTAAATTGGTTTTAGGATTTACTTGAATCTGATTAACTCCTTTAATTCTATACTCGACCGGCTCTTCGATCGTAGTGATATTTTTCTCGCGAGTATTTACAATCTTTAATATTGCGTATACTGAAGTAGTTTTTCCGGATCCAGTAGGACCGGTTGAGAGAATCATCCCGTAAGATTTATTAATTGCGTTTGTGACCTTTATAAGATCTTTTTCGTTCATTCCCAAATCCTGAAGAGAAAATTGTCTAAATTTAGAAGATAACAGTCTCATCACCACTTTCTCTCCTTCCGTAACCGGAATCATAGAAACACGAATATCAAGATTTTCATCATCTACTTCTATCCTCATTTTTCCATCCTGCGCACTTAAATGTTCATCGGTTCGAAGACGAGACAATACTTTTATTCTGGTAGTTATTCTGTCGTGTAGTTTTTTATCTACATATAAAACATCATGCAAAATTCCATCAATTCTAAATCTAACTAACGAATTTTTTTCTTCAGGCTCTATGTGAACATCTGAAGCTTTATCCCGATACGCATAAGTAATTAATAAATCAACAATCTTGGCAATTGGAGCGTCATCCATGCTTGTTGCTGTTCTAGTAATTTCCGCCTGAAGCATCTGGTCAAACGTTTGCTGAAGATCTTTTCTGTAGAGCTGAAGGACATTGTCAATGTCTTTCTCTGTAGCCATGTAGACTGTGACTTTTTGGCCAGTTTTCCTCTGAACTATTTCCGAGAGCTTCGTATTAACAGGATCTGCTGCTGCAAGCTTAACTCCATCGCCATCTTTTGCAAACACTATGGCTTTGTGCTTTCTTGCAATTCTTTCAGGAATTATACGATACACATTTTCAGGGATCGTAATATTTCCAAGATTTACATAAGGGTATTTAATGTGAGCGGCAATTAATTGACCTAGCTTCTCATCGGGAATAACATCCTTTTCCATGAGAGCCTGCTGAAGAGGAACCCTAGCGTTAGCAGCAAACACCAAAACATCCCTCATGGTTTTGGTATCTACCAAACCTGACTGGAGCATCAGCTGCTGAATCTCTATATCGGGCAGTAACATAAGTTATAACACCAATTAAGGCGCTAAATAGATCGTAGCATACAAAGAGGAAAAGTTGAATAGAAATTGTCAGAAACTTGATTCTCTTTATTTATACTGAAATACTAGGATTATGGAAAATACAGACCAAGGCCCTATAATTAAATATGATGGCAAGCCTCATGACCAAGTTCCCACAGCTCACCTCCAGGAACGTCAAAAAGTTATTGATGGAATTCGCTCTGATGGCGTAAAAAATCCGGATATACATTTTTCTGAGTCACTACATTTTATAGTTGTTTTTAGAGATAATCAGCCTTACGAAGATTTTGATGCACCAGGTTTTCAAGGACCAGAAGATTTAGCTTACTATCTAGAGGGTGGTCTTAAGATTGCAACTGACACATTCGGGATACAGACTCCTGATACATTCCAAGTCGTTAGGGTTGAAAGAGGAGGAAGAATGCGAATGACGCAAGGCACCCATCACCATAATCAGGAAGGTTTAATTTCAATTAAAAACTATGACCATGCTCGTTTTAATAAAGTAAAATCCCGAGGAAAAACCATAAAACCTTTGACACCTTTAGCCTATACCACAGCCCTACATGAAGCTGTTGGACATGGAGTCCTTGCTCCAGCCTTACTTTCAGATGAAGGTCAGGAAATTCCATTTCTTAACGAAGGACTTTCGACATACATTGAACATGTAGCGTCTGGAAGAAATCCTCACGATTATTTGATATCAGAAATGCACGATCATGCTATTTCTCGGTTTCAGAACTTATGGGGAAAATGGAAAGAAATGAAACCGGAAGAAACAGCATTTGCAACAACTCAACGCGGAATTAGCAATTTATCAATAGCTAATTTATTTAAATTAACGGCAGAAGGAGAAGATGTAACGAAAAGAGATTACGCATCTATAAGAAACGGTGCGACTAATTATGCTGATTATTCAAAAGGCGGATCCTTCACTAAATATCTAATTGATAAATTCGGCATCGAAACATATAAAAGATGGGTTTCGACTGTTACGAGGGCAGGATTTGTTTCCAGCCTAGAGGAAACTACTGGATTAAAACTTGAAGACCTAGAAAGAGGCTGGAAACAGGAAGTACTTAAAGGCTTTATGGCATCACCTGAGATTGCTGAAAAAATAGAATCTGGCACAACTACAGAGGAGCAAGTAAATGCTTACGAAGATGCAAAAAGGGTTAGAGATATCT
This sequence comes from uncultured Gammaproteobacteria bacterium, assembly GCA_964490105.1. GTDB lineage: Bacteria > Patescibacteriota > Microgenomatia > Levybacterales > UBA12049 > 2-01-FULL-39-10-A. The sequence continues at coordinate 572,555 of CAZAZU010000001.1, forward strand.
ACCTGGTTCACTCCTAATTAGGATAGTGGCATTTTTTATATTTTTTACCAGATCCGCACCAGCAGGGGTCATTTCTCCCAATCTTCTTTTTATCTACAGTTGAGGCTGAGCTAGTCTGGGGCAAGCTAGAACTGGTCAAACTTGGAACGGTCAAACTTACACTTGGCGAACCTTGTGACTTTTTACTTGAAATTTTTTCTTTTTTCTTTGTACTTTTATTTTCTGAAACCTCATCTACGCCTAATTCTCCTCCTGCTGGGGTTTCATGAATGTGAGTATGAGGATGTTCGGGAGTTGCTACGTGAAGCTTAAAAATTCTATGTGAAATCTCATCATTTATCCCATTCATAAGAGTTTCAAACATCTTAAATGCTTCATTTTTATATTCGACTAGAGGATCCTTCTGACCATAAGCCCTAAGCCTAATTCCTTCACGCAAGTTGTTAACTACATCCAAATGATCCATCCATAAATTATCGATAACTGAAAGAATTACGAAATTCTCGACCTGCCGCATAGCATTCTCACCCATCTGTTTTTCCCGGCTTACGTACATTTTCTCGGCTATTTCAGTTAAAAATTCTATCCTTTTAGTAATTTCTGGTCTTTCGTCTAGTTGTTTTTCAAGTTCAATTCGCGAAGCCTCATCAAAAGGAATTATGGTTGAGAATTCTTCAATAATTTTCTTTGAATCATTTGCGCCGTCTACCCCAATCGCTTGTGAATTTACAATTTGAGCTATGCTCTCTCTTAAATTATCAAGCACCACATCTTTAGAACTCTTTGATTGGTCCTTTGCATTTTCTAAAACCTCGCGGCGCCTCGCATAAATAATCTGTCTTTGCTTATTTAGAACGTCGTCGTATTCAACAAGCTGCTTTCTGTTATCAAAGTTAAATCCTTCTACCTTAACCTGAGCCTGCTCAATAGCACGACTTACAATTGGATGCTCTAAAGGCACATCCTCAGGCATATTAAATCTAGTCATAATTCCCGCTATAGAGTCGCCTCCGAAAATACGCATTATCTCGTCATCTAGAGCTACATAAAATCTGGACTTTCCGGGATCTCCCTGGCGCCCCGATCGTCCTCTTAACTGATTATCAATTCTTCTTGATTCGTGGCGCTCAGTTCCTATCACATACAAACCTCCAAGCTCCAAGACCTCATCATGGGCTTTTTGCCATTTGTTCCAGGCCTCTGTTCCTCTCAAGTCTTTTCCATCTTCAGCAACGGGTGCTTCTCCTCCAAGAATAATATCGACTCCTCTTCCTGCCATGTTTGTTGCAACAGTTACAGCTCCCTTTTCCCCTGCTTTTGAAATGATTTCAGCTTCTCTTTCATGGTTCTTTGCATTAAGAAGTTCATGCTTGATCCCTTTTCTTCTTAAAAGCTCAGATAAAATTTCATTTTTATCAATAGAAGTTGTTCCAACCAAAACAGGCTGACCTGTTTTGTGAACTTCTTCTATTTCTCGTACTACTGCGCTAAATTTAGCTCTGGTGGTTTTGTAAATCGCATCCGAGAAGTCTTTTCTCTGAGTAGTTTTATTTGTAGGAATTACTACAACATCAAGTCCATATATTTTATGAAACTCCTGTGCTTCTGTTACTGCAGTTCCAGTCATTCCAGCGAGTCGCTCATACATTCTGAAATAGTTCTGAAGTGAAACAGTAGCAAGTGTTTTAGATTCTCTCTGAATTGCTACCCCTTCCTTGGCTTCTATTGCCTGATGAAGCCCCTCAGATAGACGACGACCCATCATTAGGCGTCCCGTAAACTCATCTACTAAAATTACTTCTCCGTCCTTAACAATGTAATCTTTCTCTTTTTTAAATAACGTTCTGGCTTTTAAGGCAGCCTCTATATGATAAACTGTATCAAAATCTTTTTCGTATATATTTTGTATTCCAAAAAGCTTTTCTATCTTATTAAGACCGTGATCTGTAAGATGGGCTGTATGCAATTTTTCATCAATCTTATAATCCGTATCCGCACTTAGCTTATCAACCAACTTCGCAAACTCATAATATTTAGTCGTAGGAGTTTCATCAGGGGCAGAGATAATATGAGGAGTTCTTGCTTCATCAATAAGTACTGAATCAACTTCGTCTACTACAGCAAAGTAGTATCCTCGCTGAGTTACATTCTCAATATTCTGCTGCATGTTATCCCTAAGATAATCGAATCCAAACTCAGAATTTATTCCATAAACAATATCAGCCCTATATGCATCTTTCCTATTAATTGGCTTGAGATGAATAAGCCTAAAATCACGCGCATCTTGATTTTTAAATTCATGATCGTAGATAAAAGATTGCTCGGAAATAATTGAAGAAACGGTCATTCCCAAAAGCTTAAAAACTGGACCCATCCAACCAGCATCACGACGCGCAAGATAATCATTTACCGTAACCAAATGAACGCTTTTTCCTGTGAGTGCATGCACATATAAAGCAGGTACAGCAGAAAGAGTTTTTCCTTCTCCAGTTTTTTGCTCAGAAATTTTTCCCATAGAAAGAGCTGCCGCAGCCATAAGCTGAACATCATAATGTCGCTGTCCGATAGATCTATACGCCGCTTCGCGAACCAATGCAAATGCTTCTGGAAGAACTGCTTCGATGGACTCACCATTTGAGACTCTTTCTTTAAGTTCTTTTGTCTTTTTTGGGAAGTCTGAAATCTTAAGCTTCTTCATTTTCTCATCTAGAGAATTGATTTCAGAAATAAGGGGCTGAAGTTTTTTTATCTCCTTTTCATTGGAATCAAATATTTTTCCGAGGGCTCCTAACATGCGTCTAATTATAACAGGGGTGAGGCTAAATTACTAGCTTACTTCTTCTCAATTTTAGTAATTCCACCCATGTATTTTTGTAAAACTTGCGGAATTAAAACTGACCCATCTTCCTGCTGGAAATTTTCCAAAATTGCGATTATTGGCCTTGCCATAGAAAAGGCAGTTCCATTTAAAACATTAAGGTACTTTTTTTCTTCCCCATCTTGGTATTTCATATTCAAACGACGAGATTGAAAATCTGTAACAGTTGAGGTAGATGTAACCTCTCTATATTTATTCTGAGACGGCATCCAAGCTTCTATATCATATTTTCTAGCAGCATTAAATCCAAGATCACCCGTACAAATTCTAAGCACCTGATATGGAATGCCTAAAAGTTTGAAAAAATTCTCTTCCAGGGAAAGCAAATACTCATGCTCTTCATCATCTTTTCCCTCTTCGACAAATGAAACCATTTCCACCTTATCAAATTGATGAACTCTCAAAATTCCCTTAGTATCTTTTCCATAACTACCTGCTTCTCTCCTGAAACAAGTAGAAAATCCAGCAAATCTTTTCGGTAATTCTTCTTTCTTCAACACCTCATCTTTAAACATGGGGACTATCGACTGCTCAGAAGTTCCAACCAGATATAATCCGTCTTTATCGAGAGAAAAAATATTTTCCTCCTCTCCCATTTGGGTATAACCCAGATCATCCATTATTTCTTTTTTTATTAAAACAGGAGGGATTACTGGTGTAAATTTTTCCTTAAGAAGTGTCTCGAATGCAAATTGCTTTAAGGCAAACTCAAGAAGCGCTCCTTCATTTACAAAATAATAAAATCTTGCACCCGAAATCTTCGCTGCACGTTTTACATCAATTATCCCGAGCGCTTCTCCAATCTCTAAGTGATCTTTTGGAGTAAAATTAAATTTTGTTGGAGTCCCTACGGTTTTTATAACTTCATTTTCACTTTCATCTTTTCCAACTTTAACATCAGGCTTTGCTGGATTAGGAATTTTTAAAAGAAGTTCCTTAAGCTCTAAATCAATTTCTGAAAGAGATTTTTCTAAACCTTCTAATTCTTCTTTAATTTTCTTCCCTGTTTCAATTTGCTCTGGGGTTGGTTTTCCTTTTATAGTAGATACATGAGTGTTTCTTTTTTCTCTAAGTGCCTGAACCTCTTGATCAATTTCTCTTTTCCTTAAGTCCAGTTCTAAAACTTTTGAAACATCGACTTTTACACGTTTTGCCAAAGCGGCTTCTTCCACTTGCTTAGCATTATCTCTTAAATATTTGATGTCAATCATACGCGTATTATACTACTTAAGCTCGATTTAGAAAATCACTAAGCTTATTTAATGCAATTGAACGATGAGATATAGAATTTTTTAAATTTGGGTCCATTTCTGCATAGGTCTTGTCATATCCATCTGGAATGAAAACCCTGTCCCAGCCAAATCCATTATCTCCTCTTATTTCTTTAGCAATTTTTCCTTTTGCCTCACCAAAAAATAATCGCGGTTTTTTCCCATCATGAAATCCTATCGCAAGACTTGCAACTGCACTCCTATCGTTTTCCTCTTCAAGCATTTTTAGTAAAAGTGAGGGACCATTTCCAGCTTGAAGAATCCATTTTATTAACGGACCGGGAAATCCATTCCAAGCATTTACGGAAAATGAAACATCATCGATAATTACAGGTTTTTTTACAATTTCAAATGCTTGATTTAATTTATGAAGCGCCACTTTCTCAAGACTGATTTCTTGAATTTCATCAAGCTCAATTGGCGAAATCTCAATATCAAATTTTAAAATTTCCTGAGTCTCTCGGACCTTCGCCTTATTTCCAGTAGCAAAAACGATTTTCATTTTGAGGCCTCTTCGAATCTTTCTTTTACAAACGTGGGGTCTAGAGATAAAATTAACCAGCCAGCTTTTGGTCCATGGTCTTTTCCAAGGAGAACTTGGTAAATTGCTTGAAAAGATTCCTTGCCGCCTAACCCCATTTCTTTCCCAAGCTCATAAATCTCTATTTGAAAATCTTCACCGGATTTTGATTTATCAATTTTTTCTGCGAGTTTTCCTAAAAAATCTTTTTGCAACGAATTCAAATTAATATTAACTGGTAACTCTTTTTTAATTTCGAATTTTTGATCTTCTGGAGCAAATCTTTCTACCCAAACTCTTGCATACTTAGCCCAATCCTCCAAGCCTCCTTTTTTTATTTCTTCTTCCATGTTGGGCATCTGCACCCACGAAGTTAAAACAGAAAATCTTACAGAAGGGGGCTTAACGATTTCACCAATTTGAGAAAGCTCAAAAGCTCTAGCCAAATCTTCATCCTCTTTATTAAAATATGCATCAGCTGCTTTTTGATATTCATCAAAAAGACTTGGAATCGCATTTTTATCTTCTGGATCAAAATTACTTTGAGATTTAATCCCATGCTTCGCGTAAAGAAATCTTGCAACCGTTGGTGGTAATATCTCAACTAGATCATGCGCCTTCAAACCCAAACCCTTAGATGAGGACATTTTTTTCCCTCCTATTAAGATAAACTCGTATGGAAGTTTAAAAGGAGACTCGTAATTAAAAACTTCTTTGCATATTTCCATCGCAATATCATATGATCCTCCGGCTGAGGCATGATCTTTTCCTGCTCCTTCAATTGTTACTCCCAAAACTCTCCAATGAGCAGCCCAATCCACCTTCCATGGTAATTTTCCAGTTCCGCCGAATGGAGAAATTTCTCCAGTATGACCACATCCAACTGCCCATTTAACTAGATCTGGCTCGCACTTATATGAAACTTTTTCCGAATCCCAGGCGAAAACTTTTGTAGTTCCTAATTTTCCGCATTTCTCGCAGATCACTTGAAAAGGAAGCCAACCAGATTGTTTCTTTTGACTTCCGGATACTCTCTGGTAGATATCCTGAATTTTTTCAGCATTGTCGAGCGCAATTCTTATCACTTCATCAAACTTTCCCTCATGATAAAGATCCCATGATGAGTAAATTTTTGGGTTTACACCAAGACTTTTAATAGAATTAATAAAGTCATTTCCAAAAAGATCGGCCATGCTTTTAAATTTTGGATCTGGAGACTTTGCTAACTTTAAAGGTTTACCGAGTTCACCTTCATGTGTTCCTCTGATTTCAGGCAAAAGATCATCGGCTGGATCGAAATCATTAATAATGAATGTAAAAGTGGCTTCTTGCTTAGCGTTTAATAAGCTTTGATAAATAATGCTATGAATAACTGGTCCCATTAAAGAACCCACATGAGCAAAACCGGAAGGAGTCTTCATATCATCCACCCAGTAAGGCTTGAATTTCCCTGAATCAATAATTTCACTAGCTATCTTATCAGCCCAAAACATATTCGTATTTTACCCCAAGTAGCCTTATTATAAAAGCTTCACTAAATTCTCGCTCCTTGTGTTGTAGCTAAATATCTATAACCCGCTAAAACCCTTAAGGCTTTCCCCATATCAGCATATCTTAATCGACCCACAACATAAGCATCGTTACTTGAATCAGGCTGTGTAAATAAACCCGCAACTCTAGTTGACTCATTTGGATCAGTTGACTGTTTTCCAAAAATAGGCTGCCTTTCTCCTCTTTTACCATTTTCAGGCTGCCTTTCCCTAAAAGTAATCGCGCCTGGTATTAGACCATTATCAGAAAGTCCTCTCTCGATGCTATTTACTATTAATGAATCTACTCGCGGTGTACTACCATTAAGTCTTCTTGTCAAACCGGCTAGCGTCGGCTCTGACCCTGAGATATCAATCAATCTAATCGACCTATTCCCGATTGCAATCCTCGATACAGGAACTTGCGCGTCTTCTCCTATCCACGGGAATGTTCCAGCAGTTACCAATGCAACTTCTGGAATTTCTACTTCTCTTTCGTGTCTCCTTCCTAAACTTTTTCTATCTATCACTACTACTTCCCCAGAGTTAGATAATAAAATCTGATCTCCTCTTTTTACTCTCCTTTTTAAATCACGCGTTAAACCATGGTAAGCCTGATCTCTCGAAGAAACTATTCTTACTGCTCCTAATTGCTGCGCCATTTTTAATTCACTCATACATCTCACCTCCTTACTTTTTATGCTACCTGCTGAAGCAAAATTACCTCTACAGCATTTTGTCTTACTCCTGTATTCGCATTTTTTGCTTTGACTACTCCATTCTCTATTCCCATCAACTGGTTGAATGCCTGTCTATCATAAATTACAACACCAGGAGAAATTCCAGGCGGATTATGCCTCACAAGATCTCTTGGATCAATTGAATACTCTCCTCTTTCCGAAATATCAAAATAATTTCCTCTATCTTTATTCATATAGCTCACTCCAGTTTTACCACTAAAAAACCCCTCAATTGAGGGGCTGTCGGGTCTCTAAGTTTCTAAATTTAGGCCAAGACAAATCCCCTCACTAAGAGGTTTTTCTTGTCCTTCTTTGAAACAGATATTCTAAGCATGCATTGAGATTATATATTTAACCATGACTAGATTCAACTATTAAAATTATTTAAAATTTCGTATACTTTTTCCTTAATCTTTTCTGTAACCTCAACCTCAACTAATCCCTCATCGGGTTGTCCATAGTAAATTTTAAATCCAAGAGGAGAAATAAGAATTGCCGGAAGCACTGATAAATCCTCCTCACCTTCAACTAAAATTATTTGTCTTTTTTTTGATTTTAAAGCACTAGTAATTGCTCTAAATAAATCACTTGTAATAGTACCTGCCGGATTTTTTATTTTAATTGCTTTTATTTCTTTAAATCCTAAATCAGAAATATCGCTAAACTTCTTTTGTCTCTTAACCTGAAAATCTATAATTGATAAAAGCTGAATAATATTTTTTTCATTAAATTTTTTAGTCGTAATATCACCGATTGTAATAATTTTAGTATCTTTATTCTTTGGCACTTCAGATAATATCTTTCCTAACGGCTTATGCAGCGTTGATCTGAGATCTTCAGGTAAATATAGATCGCTATCTAGCCATTTTTTATTCACATATGGTCTCCCATCCCTATTGATCTCACCATTTCTTATACGCGTGCTTGATATAACTCCCCCATCTTCCGCAGAATCCATCTCTATGATCTCAATTGATAATTTCGGTAATCCAAGCTCTAATCTTTTTTCGTTGATTCCAATCGCAGTTCTATTTGTCTGAGGCGTTACTGCAATCGCTCCAGCTTTAAAATTTTTACCAAGAACTGGTCCATAAATATCATTTATTTCTACTATTTCAATTTTATTAGGAGCACTAAGTGTTTTTAGGTATTCGTAAACATTTCTTTCTCTTGTTTTAAAATCTTCATAGTTGTCGATTTTAAAATTTGAAACATACGTATCGCTCGTTACTCCTACGAGAACTCTATCAGCAAGTTTTACAACTTTGTCCAAAAAACTTTTATGTCCTCTATGAAGAAGGTCAAATGTTCCACCGCTTGCAATCAGATCATATTTCATGAGGCAATTATAACAAAAGGCTATTTAGGAATTCCCAATTTAACTCGAAGATTTTTCATCATCTCAGAAGTCATTTCTGGTAACTTAAATTTAGGCTCCCAACCCCAATCTTCCTTAGCTTTCGAGTCATCGATCGAAGTAGGCCAAGAGTCTGCAATTGCCTGCGTGTGATTTGGGACATAAGTAGCAGTGAATTCCGGCATTAATTTCTGAATTTCTGCAACCAACTCGTCTGGAGAAAATGAAATTCCTGCAAAGTTATAGCTCGTTCTAATTGTAATACTGGCTGGATCAGCCTCCATCAATTTGATTGTTCCTAAAATTGCATCGTCCATATACATCATTGGAAGATATGTTCCTTCTTTTAAAGGACTGACATATTTTCCATCACGCAGAGCAGCATAAAAAATATGAATCGCGTATTCAGTTGTACCATCCCCTGGATCTGCTTTCCACCCGTTTATACCTGGGTAACGCAGGCTTCTGACATCAACTCCATATTTGTTGAAATAATATTGACACAAAAGTTCGCCAGATACTTTCGCAACACCATAGATAGTTGTTGGTTCCAAAACAGTATGCTGTGGTGTATTTTTCTTTGGAGTAGTTGGACCAAATGCAGCAATTGAACTTGGCCAAAAAATCTTTAACTTTTCTTCGACTGCAACATCAAGAACATTTTTTAATCCATCTAGGTTCACTTCCCAAGCAAGTCCAGGATTTTTTTCACTTCCTACCGATAGAATTCCTGCAAGATGATAAACAGTTCCAATATCATGCTTTTTTACTATACCAACTAACTCGTCTTTTTTTGTAACGTCAGCTTTTTCTAATATACCATCAAAATTATCTGGAACTTTAGAGTGCGCTGCTGCGATGACATTTTCCTTACCATATTTTTCCTGCAATGCAACAACAAGCTCAGTCCCTATTAAACCGAATGCGCCAGTAACTAATATTTTCATAATCCTAATTGTTCTTTTGCTTTTTTAAATGCCTCTATTCCCTTATCCAAATCTTCTCGCGAATGCGCAGCAGACGGGATTACTCTAATTCTAGCAGTTCCAAGTGGCACCATTGGAAAAACGATAGGAGTTGCAAAAACATCTAACTCAAATAGTTTTGCTGAAAATTCTTTAGCATTATCTTCATCACCTATCATCACAGGCGTAATAGGTGTCTCTGTTTTTCCAGTATCAAAACCTAGTTTTTTAAATTCCGCTCGCAGATAATTTACATTTTCCCAAAGTTTTTCAACCAATTCTCCTGACCCTTGTAGGATCTTTATTCCCTCAAGTGCTGCTGCGGTATCGGGAATTGAAAGAGCTATGGAAAAAAGTCTTTGACGTGCTTTTAATTTGTAAAAACCGATTAACGTATTACTTCCTGCAATAAAACCTCCAAGAGAAGAAAAAGCCTTAGAAAGACTTCCAACTTCTATATCAATTTGCCCTACCAAACCAAAATGATCGACTACCCCTCGTCCACCTTTTCCCATAACTCCCTCTCCGTGTGCGTCGTCAACCATAGTTAGAGCCCCGTATTCTTTTGCCAAACGAACAATCTCTGGAAGCGGCGCTAAATCTCCATCCATAGAAAAAACTCCGTCTGTAATAATTAAAATTAATGGAGGTTTTCCGTCACTTCTTGGAGTTTTTCTAAGCATATCCGCTTCTTTAAGTTTTTCTTCCAAATCTTTTATGCCTGTATGCTTGTAAATAAATTTATTCTTTACTCCACTAAGGCGTACGGCATCAATAATCGAAGCGTGGTTCAATTCATCGGAAATCACGATATCTTCTTTTCCTATAATAGTTTGTACTGCAGCAGCATTTGCCAGATATGCGCTTGAAAAAGTTAAAGCGGCTTCTGTTCCCTTAAACCTGGCAATAGCGTCTTCTAGTTCTAGATGTAAAACGTGAGTACCAGCAAGCGTTCTATATCCAGTGCCCACCCCATATTTTTTTACGGCTTCATTTACTGCTTCTTTTATCCTTGGGTTTTCGGCAAGACCTAAGTAGTGACTTGAGCAAAAATTTAACTTCTTGACTCCGCCAATAGTTAAGTATGCACCTTGACCAGATTCAATTAATTTAGGTGTAGCTCCAGCTTTTACTACTTCTTCCAGTTCTTTATAAAAAAAATCCATAGTTAAAAAATAAAATTAATTTTTCTTAGAGTTGCTTGTTTTAGTTTAGAGGAAAAGGAGAATTGCTTTGGAGAAACAATTAATGCTTTTGTTTTTTTAAGAACTGCAAGCATCAGATCATTTGCCATAATTTTAATTTATTGCTTCTATAGTGTAAATTATTTTCCCAGCAGGAGCTTCTACCTCTACTTTTTCGCCCACTTTTTTACCTAACAAAGCTTTTCCAAGAGGTGATTCATGGGAAATCTTACTTTCCTTAGGATCTGCTTCCCATTCTCCAACGACAGTAAATGTTTCTTTACCTGAATTTGTATTAACTTTCACAGTTGAACCTAATTTTATCGTACTTGAGTGATTATTGCTAATAATAACAACTTGTTTCAAAAGTTCTTCCAACTCCTCAATTCTTCCATCTATAAAAGAAAGCTCTTCACGCGCTACAGTGTATTCAGCATTTTCTGATAGATCTCCCATATTTCTCGCCTGAGAAACCCTATTTAAAACTTCAGGTCTTTTAACCTTTGTAAGCTCTTCGTATTCTCTCTTAAGCTCTTCCAAGCCTTCTTTTGTTAGGTATATTTTTTTAGTATCCATAATAAAAATCCCTCCAAAATGTCATTGGGGGAAATAAGTTCTGGAAGATGATAAATCAAATTAAAACCTTTGTCAATGTCCTAGAGTTCTGAAGGATATAGGGAATTATTTTTCAATAGTTGGTTTGGGACTAAAACCAGAAAGCACCTCAAGGTAACCTTCAATTAAATTATCAGATGATGAATCCGGATTTAAATTATCCAAAATACTATTAATTAGATCTCTGAGTACTGCGTTTGAATTATCATTCAATCCGTTATCAAAAGTCCCATCTACAAACGGCGAAGAACCTGCTGTTAAAGACTGATCCGCAAAAACAAAGCTTTCAGTATTTTTAAGATCCGCCATAACCCCCTTATGCCCCGGGGGCTGACCTAGTCCTCTTTTCTTTAACTGCTCTTGATAAATCTTTCTCTGAGTATCCTCTTCTGCCAAAAACTGAATGAACCTAAGCGCTTCCTTCTGGTTTTTACTTTGCGCTGATACTCCGTCTGCCCAATAACTTGCAATATTTTTTCTGCTGTCAGTTAAGAGCTGTGGAACTGGAAAAATTTTAAATTCTACATTTGGATTCTTTGCCTTAATTTCAAAATAGTCCCAATAGTACCCAAAATACATTGCTAGTTTGCCTTGAGTGAATGCGCTTAGAGATGGATCGAGTGTCGTATTCCATACTGCATTTTCAGTTAATGCAAATGTCGTATAAAATCTTAATGCATCAGAAATTTTTTCAGGAAAATCTGAGATATTTTCAAAATCTACTCCATTTTGAACAAAGAGAAGAGAAATTATGTCCGGAGCGTGATTCACATTATCATATGTTCCAATCGCCGCCCCACCCACCGCAATTCTTCCCGACTCATCCCTTTTCGTAAGTATTTCTGATGCATCGATGAATTCTTGCCATGTCGCTGGCGGAGTCGCAGTAGCTTCAGCGAACAATGAAGTATTAACATATAGAGCTAGGGTGTCAGTTTCCGCGGGAATTCCGTAAATCGCTCCGTTTTTTATAAGATCTTCTTGAGCCACATTATAAAAACTTTCATTAAATTTATTTCTATCAATCGTTTCTTTAGGCAGAGGAAGAAGATCGTTTCTTAACATAGGAAACCAAGTATTGTGATACTTAAAAACATCAGGACCATTACCGGTACTAATTCTAGTAGTAAGTTTCTCCCTATAATCTTTTGGGTCTTGCATAGAATATTCAATATTTATATTTGGATTTTTACTTTCAAATTCTTTTATAACCGGTTCCAAAACCGACGCGTCCTCTTTAATTCCCCAATAGATTAGAGTTACATTTTTCTCTTTAGAATTTAATCTCGGTAATAACAAAGAAATAATGACAAATATTATTGTTAGTAGAACAAATAGAAATATACCAATTTTTATTAATCTTTTTGGATGAAACCCAGAAGGCTTATCCTCGCTTTTTTCCTTACTTGGATTTGTATAGGAAACCTGTGGTTGCACTGCCGGCGGGGCGTTATTCTGGGTAGCAGGAATACCTTCCTGAAAAATCGTTCCTTCTGGCATACATATATAGTATAATATCAGGACTCTTCACACAATGAAATCTTCTTTAAATAAAATAAAAAAAATAGAAAAAAAACACATTAAAAAAGCTAGTAGAATAACTTTTTGGTTTTCTGCTGGTGCTATAATTGCTCTTTTTTTAATATCTAGCTTTTCATATATTGCATTCCAACAGTATTACAAAGATAAAATTTATCCAGGGGTAAAAATCGATGGCATTGATTTTAGTAATAAAAAAGAAACTGATGTAAATAATTATTTCCTTCAGAAAAATAATGAGGCTTCAGATGCAGCGTTCGTATTTAGTTATCAGGATAAATCCGCTACGGTATCCGCAAGAGAAATTGACTTTGGATACGATGAAGATCTTTTAACCGCTCAGGCTCTTAGTATTGGGAGATCCAAAGATCCGATTACAAATTTAAGTCTGATTTTTCAGTCATACACAATGGGAATTAACCTCTCCTCTTCATATAAATTTTCAGAAGATAAATTATATAAAAAATTAGATTCTCTTATTGAGGAAATAAATGAAAAACCGACAGAAGCTGTCTTTAATTTTGAAAACGGAAGAGTTACGGAATTTAAAGCATCAAGCGATGGGCAGGAGGTAAACAAAGAAGAATTAAACAAACAGATTATTTCAAAAGCTAAAATGATTTCAAATTATTCCGCTCAAAAAATAGTAACAATTCCTATTCCCGTAAAAATATTAAAACCGAATCTTACTACGGATAAGGTTAACGAGATGGGAATCAAGGAACTTATCGGAACTGGAACTTCTACTTTTAAAGGATCTATCGAGAATAGAATCTATAATATAAATCTAGCAGCAACGCGTCTTAATGGAGTATTAATTCCACCTGGTGAGGTTTTTTCTTTCAATAACACCATAGGTGATGTTTCATCTCTAACAGGATATAAGCAGGCTTACGTTATTCAAAATGGTAGAACTGTCCTTGGTGACGGAGGAGGGGTCTGTCAGGTCTCGACAACATTCTTTAGAGCTTTATTAAATGCAGGTCTACCAATAACAGAAAGGAACCAACATGCATATAGAGTTAGCTACTATGAGCAGGATTCAGCTCCTGGGGTAGATGCTGCAATCTATACTCCAAATATTGATCTTAAGTTTAAGAACGATACAGGACACCATATTCTTGTTCAAACAGTAATTGATAATTCGGAGCAAAGATTAACGTTTATGCTTTACGGAACAAGCGACGGAAGAATTTCAGAAATAACAACACCCGTTATCCTATCTCAAACTCCTGCCCCAGAACCAAAATATGAAGATGATCCAAATCTTCCAAAGGGAACAGTCAAGCAAGTTGATTTTGCTGCAGCTGGAGCGAAGACTACATTTTCAAGAACTGTAACAAGAAATGGAAAAGTTATTTTAAGTGACACATTTAACTCTAACTACAGACCTTGGCAAGCAGTTTTCCTAAGAGGAACTAAAGAATAATGGCAGGAAAAATTCTAGAAAATAATAAAATCTCCGAGACAATTCGCAAACTAAAAGATGAAAAAAAGAAAATAGTCCTAGTGGGAGGATGTTTTGATATTATTCACCCTGGACATATTTTATTTCTTGAAGCCGCAAAAAAAGAAGGAGATGTTCTTATTTTACTGCTAGAAAGCGACGAGAATATTAAAAAAAGAAAAGGCGAAGGACGTCCTATAAATTCAATAAAAAATAGACAGATAGTAGTTTCTTCAATTGGTGACGTTGACTATATAATTCCACTTGTAGGCGTGACAACAGATGAAGAATATGATAGAATAATGATTCAAATTAGGCCTGAAGTTATAGCTATAACAGAAGGCGATTCGCAAACTGAAAAAAGGAAAAAACAGTGCGAATCAATTGAAGCAGAGCTTAAGGTAGTTATTAAGAAAATTGATAATAAATCTACGACAGCACTGATAAATGAAATAAGAGGTTAAATAATTATGTTTGGAATTATTAAAGAAAATTTAAGACTTTTAGTAGGAGCCGCAGTTGTCCTTTTCATAGGACTTTTAATTATAACTTTTGTTATGAGTAAACAAGCTACCCAAGTTACCATTAACAATAAAACTTTCAATGTAAAAATTGCAGACACCGAAAAAGAGAGACAAATTGGTCTCTCAAACACAGAAAAACTTTCAGAAAACCAAGGAATGCTTTTTGTTTTTGATAAACCGGATTTTTATTCATTCTGGATGAAAAACATGGATTATCCAATTGATATTATTTATATAAGTGGAGATAAAGTTACAACTGTTATTGAAAATGCAAAACCTGGATCAAGCGAAGCAAATCTTGAAATATATCAGCCGGATTCCGCATCAGACAAAGTTCTTGAAGTGAACGCAGGCCTCGCAAAGAAATATAATATTAAAAAAGGCACAGTAGTTAAAACTGGCTCCCTCTAAAATATGCTCATTTTAGGCATCGAAACCAGCTGCGATGAAACAAGTGCAGCAGTTATTAAAGCTACAAAAAATTCCAAAAAAGTAAATCTGCTGTCAAATGTTATCTCCTCTTCCCTTCCAATGCATTCAATGACAGGTGGCATAATTCCTGAAACAGCAGCAAGAGAACAAGTTAAATATATTATTCCAGTTATTAAAAAAGCGCTTAATGACGCGAATGCTGAAATAAAAGATATCGATAAAATCGCAGTAACCTATGGACCAGGACTCATCGGATCACTTTTAATCGGAGTTGAAAGCGCAAAAACCATTTCCTATACAAATAACATTCCCTTAATCCCCACGAATCATTTGATTGGACATATTTACGCAAATTTTATTGACACTAATCAGGAAGATATAGAATTTCCCGCTCTTTCCTTAATTGTTTCTGGCGGACATACAGACCTAGTTCTAATTAAAAAACATGGAGATATAAAATGGCTTGGTGGAACCAGAGATGACGCTGCCGGAGAATGTTTTGATAAATGTGCGCGTCTTCTAGGATTTCCATATCCCGGGGGACCAAAAATAGCAGAACTTGCAAAAAAGGGTAACCCAAAAGCTTTTCCACTTCCAAGACCTATGATCGGAAGCAGTGATTTTGAATTTTCTTTTTCAGGACTTAAAGCAGCATTTTTAAGAGAAACCCAGCTGCATTTCCCTATTCTTAGAACAAGTAATAAGCAGATAAGCTGGGAACAAATAACTAAAGATAAAACATTTAGTAAATCTGACGAGCAAACTTTAAACGATTTATGTGCATCTCTCGAAGAAGCGATTATCTCAGTCTTAATAAGAAAGACTATGAAAGCTGCTAATAAATATAAAGCTAAATCAATTTTAGTCGGAGGCGGAGTTGCCGCCAATCAATTACTCCGAGAAAGGCTTGAGCTATCAATAGCAAACACAAATTCCAGTGTTAAACTTTTTGTCCCCGAAAGAAATCTTTGCACAGATAACGGAGCTATGATAGCCTCAGCTGCTTTTTTTACTGGCAAAGAAATTTCATGGCAAAAAGTAAATGCAGACCCATCTCTTTACTTTTAGTGGTAAAATAGCATCTATGTCTCTAGATCTGCTCATAATCTTAGTCTCTGTAATCTCAGGTTTTTTAATTCTTTATTTCCTCTTATCAAGAAAAAATCAAAACCCTGGAACAAATGATAAAGCTTTAGTCGAATGGCTTAAGAGCATGCAGACTTCGATCGATGAAACAAATAAAACCCTAAATCAATCTATGAGAAATTCTTCTCTTGAAATGACGAAGACTCTTGTGGAAAATAACAAGCAAATTAATGATAGGTTAACAAAAGCAGCTGAAGTAATTAGAGATGTAAGTCGAGAAGTTGGGCAGATGTCAGAAATTGGAAGATCGATGCGGGAACTTCAGGATTTTTTAAAAAGCCCAAAACTCAGAGGAAACATAGGAGAAGAAGTTTTGAAAGATTTGATAGCCCAAACATTTCCCAAAAATAGTTTTAATCTTCAGTATCAATTCAGAAGCGGCGAAAAAGTAGATGCTGCCATAAAAACAGATGCTGGAATCTTACCAATTGATTCTAAATTCCCAATGGAAAATTTTCAAAAAATGAACAAAGCTGAAAATGTCACAGAAAAAGAATCCTACAAAAAAGAATTCGTTAGAGATGTTAAAAAACATACTGAAACTATTTCTAAAAAATATATTTTACCTGAAGAAGGAACAATGGACTTTTGCTTAATGTATATTCCCAGTGAACCTGTTTATTATGAAATCGCAAATGACGCAAGCCTTTTAGATTACGCCAGAAGAATGCGAGTATATGCAGTTTCCCCCACTACTCTTTATGCCCATCTTCAAGTAATTCTACTTTCATTTGAAGGTAAAAAAATTGAATCAAAAAGTAGGGAAGTTTTCGCAATGCTTAGAGCACTGAAAGTAGATTATGAAAAAGTTGACGAGAATTTGGGAATATTAGGACGTCACATTGGAAATTCATCTTCTCAATTTAATAATGTTATCTCTTCTTTTCAAAAAATTGGTAAAAAACTTGAAACCACTAGACAATTAGATTTTGAGGTTGAGAAAAAAATAACCGATTAATATCCAGGGAAATTTTCTTTAAAAATATTTTCCTCTTCGATTTTCATCTTTTTTAATAAATCAAACATTGAATATTCAAACAACTCAGATCCCACAATAAAATATTTTGCTTTTTTAAAATCTAAAGAATATTTTTTTATTAAGTTTTCACTAATATGTCCTTTTTCAAATCTATCATTTTTATTAGATTCCATCGTTAAAGTATAAATTATTTTTATATTTTTATTCCTTGATTCAATATCTTTTAAATCTTCATAAAAAATAATATCTGACTCTTTTTTAAATGAAACAATTAATAATATTTTTGATTTTTCTTTTTTGGAGTCAATAAATTTTATTATTGAATGTGCAGGAGTCATACCAATGCCCCCAGCTAGAAAAATCTGCTCTCTGGTATCCTTAATATCAAAATCGAAATATCCGATTGGCCCAAATGCTCTAATTTTTTCTCCAGGATTTAAATTATTTAATTTTAATTTAAAAGAACTTTTTACAATCCTAGTTGTAATAACTATAAAATCTTTATCAGCAGCGCTGGATGAAATTGTAAAATATCTTGATGTTCCTCTATCATCAGTTTTTTCAATATCTAAAAATATCTTCAAATATTGTCCCGGCAAAAAATTAAATTTTATTTTTTTCCTATCAAAATAAAACGAGTATGCATCGCTAGATACTTTTTCTTTTTTGAGATATGTTAATTCAAATTTTTGCGCCTTATTCATTCTAATTTACGTTGATTATAGCAGTAAGTTATGCTAGAGTTAATAACACTCCGAAGCTCAAATGGCAGACAAAAAACTCAACAAAGAACAAACGGAAGCAATAAAACATGGCAAAGGTCCGCTTCTGATAATTGCCGGAGCAGGTACCGGAAAAACTACAGTTGTGACAGAAAGAATTAAGCATCTAATTACAGATGAAAAAATTCTGCCTTCCTCTATCCTTGCATTAACTTTTACAGAAAAAGCGGCTTTTGAAATGCAGGAAAGGGTCGACAGACTTCTTCCTTACGGATATACAAATCTTTGGATAAATACTTTTCATTCTTTTTGCGATCGCATTCTTAGAGACGAGGCTCATCAAATAGGACTTGACCCTAGCTACAAATTAATTTCAGAATCTGAAGCAATACTTCTCATGCAAAAAAATATCTTCAATCTAGGATTAGAATTATTTCGTCCTCTCGGAAATCCCACAAAATTTCTCGATGGATTATTAAAGCATTTCTCCCGTCTTAAAGATGAAGATATAACGCCTGTTGATTATATTAAATGGGCAAAAGGAAATAAAAATGCTGATGAAAAAGCTCAATACATAGAACTTGCAAGCGCATATAAAAACTATGAAGAACTAAAAGTAAAAAATTCTTATATGGATTTCTCAGATCTTATTTCAAATTCTCTTATTTTATTTAGAACTAGAAAAAATGTTTTAAAAAGATATCAAGACCAATTTAAATTTATAATGGTTGATGAATTCCAGGATACTAATTATGCGCAAAATGAACTGGCAATTCTCTTAGCGGGAGATGACAAAAATATTACTGTGGTTGCAGATGATGATCAATCTATTTACAGATTTAGAGGAGCCGCTATTAGTAACGTTCTACAGTTTAAAAAAAGTTTTCCTGAAGCAGAAATAATAACTCTAATTAAAAATTATCGATCAACTCAAACGATACTTGATTCTAGTTATGGCCTTATTCAAAAAAATAATCCAAACAGGCTAGAAATAGTTGAAAGTATAAATAAAAAATTAATATCCCAGTCTAGCGCAAAAGATCAAAAAATAGAGCTAATTTATGAGCAAAGATCAGAAGACGAAGCAGATGAAATCGCAAAAAAAATTACAGAGCTTACTAAAAAATATGAGTATAAAGACATAGCAATTCTAGTTAGAGCAAATAATCATGCGCAACTTATTACAGGAGCACTTGGAAGACATAAAATTCCTTATCAATTTTTAGGTCCTGGTTATTTATTTCAACAAGAAGAAATTAAAGATTTAATTGCTTATTTAATTTTTTTAACAAATCTTTCAGATTCAATTTCCCTTTTTAGAGTTTTATCGATGGATATTTTTCAAATTCCCTATGTAGAATTAAATTATCTATTAAATTATGCAAAGAAAAAAAATCTTACACTTTTTGAAACTTTAGAAAATTTAGATCAAGGTTTTCTTAAAGATGAAACAAAGGAAAAATTAGCAAACTTTAGAAAAATGACAATCGTACATCTGGAAAAAAGCAAAAAAGAACAGGCGGGTCAGATTCTTTATGACTTCTTAATTGATTCAGGACTATATAAAACTCTGAATGAAACCGACTCTGTAAAAGATGAAAGAAAAGTTCAAAACATTGCAAAATTTTTTGATAGAATTAAAAATTTTGAAACAGAAAGAACGGATGCAAATATTTTTACGCTCACTGAATGGCTAAACCTCATGCTTCAAATCGGTGACAGTCCTACTGCTGCCGATGTAGACATAAGAGATAGAAATGCAGTAAATATTCTAACAGTTCATTCTTCTAAGGGATTAGAATTTGATGTAGTTTTCTTAGTTAATCTTGTATCAGATAGATTTCCCTCCCGCGAAAGATCTGAGAAAATTCCTCTTCCCCCTGAACTTATAAAAGAAAAATTGGTAGCTGAAACTGATTTTCATTTAGAAGAAGAGAGAAGGCTTTTTTATGTTGGAATGACAAGAGCCCGGGAAAGACTATTCTTTACAGCTGCAGATTTTTATGGAACCGGGAAAAGAGCTAAGAAAATTTCTCCTTTTATATTTGAGGCATTACCAGAACTTGAAAAAGACGGAGAAGCGAAAAAAAGTGTCAAGCAACTTTCATTAACTGAAGTTCTTTCTTCATATGAAAATAACGAAGAAATTGAAGAAACAAAACAAAACTTTAAAGTAAGCTATATTACATTTTCAAACCTTCAGATGTTTGATATTTGCCCGCTCCATTATAAAGCTAGAGTGATATTTAATATCCCAACTCCTGCTACATCAGCACAAAGCTTTGGAATAACAATTCATAAAACTCTTCAAAATTTTTATAAATTAGTGCAGGATACAAATAAATTTCCAAAAGAAGATGAACTTCAAAAAATCCTTAAAGAAGAGTGGGATAGTGAGGGATATGTAAATAAAAAACATGAAGAGGAGAGATTTATACAGGCGAAAAAGAACTTAAGCGATTTTTATAATTCGGAAATAAAAGATTCAGTAATCCCATTAAGACTTGAATACCCTTTCAATTTTACTTTAAAAAATGGCGTGAAAGTATTTGGAAAAATTGACAGAATTGATCCAAAGGGAAAAGGAATAGAAATAATTGATTATAAAACCGGCGGAGATAATCCAAAGGCAGATGTTGCGCATAAATTACAGCTGGCTATCTATGCTCTGGCTGCTAGCAGAATTAAAGATGACGTTCTAAATAAAAATGCTTTAGATATTACTCTTACGCTTCATTTTCTAGAAGGAAATACAAAAAAATCTATGAACTTTTCAAATGATGATCTTGAAAAGCTCGAGGATGATCTAATTCAAAAGATTTCAGAAATAGAAAGTAGCGATTTTAAGTGCTCAGGCTCAGTACTTTGTGTTAATTGTGAATACAAAATGCTTTGCAATACTATAAGCTGATATGGTATAATTCATGTGCCGGGAAGAAGATCTGCTACTACGTTCAGTTAAATGAACGTAGAGGAAAGTCCAGACAGATCTTAAAACGGGGATGGAGCATAAGCTCCGACTAGCAATAGCTGGTGATCAAATTCTTACCCTATTAAACGGAATTTGATACAGGTTTTGAATTGACAAAACTTGAGAGCAACAGAGACGAATAGGGGTGAAACGGGCAATCCTACCTGCTGCAACCTATGACCGATGCGTTTGAGCTTTTTTAAGGCGAGCATCAAAAATAGGGCATCCTGATAATATCAGGGCAAGTGACTAAGCATCACATTGAGAAAGATTGCAGAATAAAACAGAATCTGGCTTACTACCTTCCCGGCAATTTTACTTCACTGCTTTTTTAAGAGTTTTTCCAGGAGTAAAACCAGGCGCACGACGAGCGGGTAGTGTAATTTTTTCTCCGGTTTTTGGATTTCTCCCAGGGCGCTCCGATCTGTTTCTTATGCTAAATGTTCCGAAGCCTGTGATTACCACTTTTTCACCTCTTTTTAAAGAATCTCTAATTCCATTTAACATCGCAGTTACAGAATCACCTGCTGCTTTATTTGTTAAGTTTGCTTTTTTAGCAACTACAACTATTAAGTCTTTTTTTGTCAAAGATAATCACCTCCCTTAGTAAATTCAAAATAAATTAATTTGAAGAATTGGCCGATTAGACTAACAATACAGGGCAAACGAATATGCTGTCAAGAGGGATGAAATTTACTCATTTCCGGAGACTGCACGAAACTCTCTAATTGCTGTTACTTTTACTTCTCCAGGGATTGCAAGAGACCTGCTTACCTCTTCTCTAATTTTATCTGCTATGAGTGTTGTTTCAGCGTCGCTGAGTTTTCCTGGATTTATTATTACTCGAAGTTCTCGTCCTGCTTCAAAAGCATACGCATCCTCAACTCCGTCATATTTTTTAGCAATATCTTCCATCTCTGTAAGCCTTACACCGTACTCCTCTACATCTTCATACCTCGCCCCAGGACGTGCACCTGAAATCTGATCAGCAACGTGTACTATAACTGACTCGACTGAGGAAAAAGGTATATCTTCGTGATGCTGAGCAACACAGTCAATTATCGGCTGTGGAATATTATGCTTCTTTAAAAGATCTACACCTAATTTTACGTGACTTCCTTCTCCAGGAACTACTTTTCCAATATCATGAAGCATACAAGCGATTCTAACAATATTTACATCTGCGCCCACTTCCTCAGCTATATGTGTTCCTATTTTTGCAGTTTCGAGTAAATGAAGTGTTAGATTTTGGCCATATGAAGTTCTGAATTTTGCCCTTCCTAAAATTCCAATTAAATCTGCTGGGAGATTAAATACTCCGACTTCGTGGGAAAGTTTTTCTCCCTCTTCAAACATTACTTTTTCAACTTCTTTTTTTGTTTCCTCAACTATTTCTTCAATTCTAAAAGGTTGAACTCTGGTATCTTTTATAAGCTTCTCAAGCGAACGACGAGCAATCTCTCTTCGTACTTGATCAAAAGATGAAAGACGAATTACTCCTTCTTCATCTAGATCTACATCTACTCCAGTTGCCTGCTCAAAAGCTCTTATATTTCTTCCTTCTTTTCCAATAATTCTCCCCTTTATTTCCTCATCTGGAATTCTAACGATACTTACTGTATATTCTGGAATGTAACTTACGGCTCCGTGACGCATAGATTCAACTACTATTTCTTGAGCTTTCTTGTCCGCAGTTCTTTTTGCTTCTCCTTCACGCTCTTTAATTATTTTTGCTAGAGTCTGAACTTCTCTTTCCTCAACTTGAGCAAGTAATTCTTTTCTTGCTTCCTCAGAGGTCAGACTTGAAACTTTTTGGAGCTTATCAGTATATTCATCTTTCTTTTTTTGTAATTCTTTTTTTTCGCGCTCTAACTCCTCCCGATCATTTTCGAGCTTTTCCTGTCTTTCAATTAGCTTTTTTTCGAGCGCTATAAGGTCTTGATCTGCCATAGGTTTTAAACACGAAGAAATCCCGATTAGATCGGGGAGCTTATACTCTTATCAATTGGAGGTTTAATTTAGAATTCATACCTTCACTGACAATTTCTTTGTCAAACGTATTATATAATATTCTTACCAAAAATCAAAATTAATCAAAAATCTTTTTAATTATTTCATAGTTAAATCCCCGTCTAATTAAAAATCCAGTAACTTTCTCGCGCCTCTTCTTAGGATCCAAATTTCTGTAAAAATCTAATTTCTTCGAAGCAAGGTTTTTTGCATTCTCTAAATCTAAATCCTTAACATCAAATTCAACTAAAATCTCCTCCACAATGTCTCTGCTAATTCCCTTCTGGCTTAATTCATATTCAATTACCCGAATCGGTTTTTTCTTAAATTTGGTTCTCTGCTCAATCCAAAACTTGGCAAACTCAGAATCATTAATAAATTTATATTCCTTAAGCTTTCCCATGATCTGACTAATAACGGCTTCACTTAAATTAGGGGCTTTTTCCTGCTTCTTTTTAAGATATTCCAAAACTTCTTTTTCGGATCTAGGTCGATACGAAAGATAGCGAAGGACTAAATTATAGTAGCGGGCAAATGTAGTATTATCCATTTAAAGATTCCTGAGCATCAGAATCTTTATCATCTTCAACACCAACTTCAACTAAAGTCCCGCCAGTTTTATTTTTCTTCATAATTTCCCCTGTTATTTTATTTGCAAGTGTTGAATTTTCTTTAAGATATTCTTTTGCAGCTTCCTTTCCCTGTCCTAACATTTCATCTCCATATCTATAAAATGCCCCTGACTTAGAAATAATTCCCAACTCAAGTCCAACGTCAATTAATGCGCCGGTCCTAGAAACCCCATCCTGCATCACATCATACTCTGCAATCCTAAATGGAGATGAAACCTTATTTTTTACAATCTTTACTCGGTGCCTAGATCCGATAACTCTGTCTCCATCTTTTAAAGTCTCTATCTTTCGAGAATCAAGTCTTACGGAAGCATAAAACTTAAGCGCGAGTCCTCCAGTCGTAGTCTCAGGATTCCCAAACATCACACCAATTTTTTGTCTGAGCTGATTGGTAAATACCACAACTGTTTTTGATTTAGAAATTGCACCGGTTAATTTTCGAAGAGCCTGAGACATAAGGCGGGCATGAAGGCCCATCATTGAGTCTCCCATCTCTCCTTCTATCTCAGCGCGTGGCACTAGAGCCGCTACAGAATCAATTACGAGAACATCAATTCCGCCTGAACGGATAAGACTTTCTGCGATCTCGAGTGCCTGCTCTCCGGTGTCAGGCTGAGAGATTAATAATTCATCGAGCTTAACTCCAATAGTTTGCGCCCAAATCGGATCTAGTGCATGCTCCGCATCTACAAAAGCTGCAACTCCTCCTGCTTTTTGCGCTTCTGCGATAAGTGAGAGAGCGAGTGTAGTTTTTCCAGAGGCTTCTGGTCCATAAATTTCTATAATTCTGCCCCTAGGAAGTCCTCCAACTCCAAGAGCTATATCTACTGGAAGAATCCCCGTAGGAATGACCTGTATATCAAACTTTTGAGTACTCTCACCCATGCGCATGATAGAACCTCTACCATACTGCTTTTCAATTTGCTCCATTGCAAGACGCACAGCATCCAGCTTAGAAGATTGTTCTGACATTTGACCGTTATTAAGTGAAGTTTTAGGAGTCCTGCCCATCGTCAATGATTGTAAAGTGAATTTCTAAAAAATACAAGAACCTTTTTTGATATTTTGTAGCTCAAACTATGCTAAAATTATGGGCACACGGGGTATAGTTTAGTGGTAGAATGCGCGGCTGGGGGCCGTGTGGTTCAAGTTCGATTCTTGATACCCCGACATTTGGTATAGTATGCATATGAGTATAGATGAAATTTCAGAAGTTCCCGCACAAGATCAAGAATTAAAAACCACAAAGCCAGCTTCTCCATCAGCTCTAATCCCACTAATGGATGTTGGTTTTGCTAATGAAGAACCAATGGACCCCGTAGTCAAAAAAAGGATAGCAGATGTTACCCTAACTTTACTTGCAAAAGGTGAAAACATAAACCCATTTATCATTAGGTATTTTGAGAACCCTAGACTATTTAATGCTCTCCCACCCGAATTAAGAGATAGTGATCAAGCACTTGGTGAATACATAACAAATACAGGTAGATTTGATGACCTTATTCACAGGGAAAGACAAGCTAGATGGCAGGGAGATATTACAGGATTATTTGGAGAAGAAGTTCATGCGCCCGAAGTCCCACATGCTGATGGCAGAACTAGAAAATCTGAAAGCGGATATAAAATTAATATTGACGGATTATCAGCTAAGGGAGTTGATCCAGCAAAAGTGCTCTTTTTTAGGCTTACACAACCAGCAGATGATTTACCTAAACCCGAGTATTATTGGACATCAGATTTTAGCGAAACTTCTCACGGACTAAATATGGAGGTTTCTCCTGAAAAAAGATCTAAGGCTGTGATATTAGTAGACAGCCTGGATAATATAAATAAAAATGGAGGATTAATACAGGATATAAATGATGACAGAGGACTCGCGGTAAGACAAATAGGAACTGCACCCTATGATCAAGGCGGTGTTATTGCTAAAATACCAGCTGCATAAATTTGTTCTTTAGCCTCGTTTCCACTATAATTAACACCTAATGAAAGATCTTTCTCAGAAAAAAGAAGAAGCTATAAAAAAATTCCCAGTACTCGGAAAAATCCCCGATGAAAATTTCCCAGAACACATTTTTATAATTCCTGATGGAAATAGAAGGTTTGCTAAGAATAATAATAGGCCCTCGTTTTGGGGACATGAAAAAGGATTTAAAGTAGCCATTAATTTACTTAGATTTTTTAGACCATTCTCCATAAAAACAGTTACACTTTGGGGATTTTCATCAGATAACTGGAAAAGAGATGAGTCTGAAATTAATAATTTAATGCGAATTTTTGGATTTATAATTGATAATTATTTAGATGAAATTAAAGAATATAATTCAAGATTTGTTCACCTTGGACGTCGTGACAGATTGCCAAAAAAATTACTTGAAAAAATAGAAAAAGCAGAAGAAGAAACTAAAAATAATACGGGCCAAATAGTTTGCCTTGCTCTAGATTTTGGCGGAGAAGACTCAAATGTTAGGACTGCAAAAAAAGCGCGCGAAACAAGTATTGAAATTGACGAGGAGTCTATTTGGAAATTAAGAGATACCGAAGGCTTGATTAGATCTGCAGATTTAATTTTTAGAACATCAGAGAGAAGGACATCTGACATAGGCTTTCTGAACGGAAAACATTCAGTGTTATATTTTGCAGAAGAAAAATTATTCCCAGAGGTAACTGAGGAAGATTTAGTAAAAGCAATTAATTACTATTCCCAAACAAAAAGAAATGAAGGGAAATAAATGCTAGATTATTACAAAGAAAAACAATTCATAGCTAAAGTTAACGAAACTGGAGAAATAATTGGAGAAATTGAAAAATGGGAAGCACACAAAAAAGGAATTCTACATAAGGCCTTAACAGTCACATTAATCTACAAAGGAAAATTTATAGTTCAACACAGAAAACACCCCGCATTCGATAGGGTCTATGATGTAACCTCTTCATCTCATCAGTTATTTAGTGAAGGTAAACTTCAAACAACTGAAGAAGCGACGCTAAAATGCTTGGAAAGAGAATGGAATTTAGACAAAAAATATTTAAGTAATTTAAAAAATCTGGGAGCAATTTACTATAAAGCAAAAGACCAGAAAAGTGAATTTACAGAACATGAACTTTGTGATGTTGTAACCGTAGAAGTTCAAAGTAAACCAGAGCCTAATTTAGATTTTTCGTATGACGCTTTATTAGTGAGTAGAGAGGAACTTATGGATAAAAAATCTAGAATATATAAAAACCTTGCTCCTTGGGTAAAAGTAATGATTGAGGAAAATAAAATCTAACGTTTTGGAGATTGCTTCGCTCTTCTTGCTTTTCCACCAGTACCCACTTTTCTTCGCTCCCTAACTCTTGGATCTCTTGTTAAGAGTCCTTTTTTTCTAAGTGTTGGTTTAACAGTTTCATCCATTGCAGCTAGCGCACGAGAAACTCCTAAAACAAATGCTCCTAATTGAGATGTTGTTCCCCCACCTGCTACTTTTGCAGTTATTGCATATTTATTTAGCACGTCTGCTGTTTTTAGTGGTTCTTCGTATGTAGCTTTTGCAATAACTCCGCCAAAATATTCAGAAATCATTCTTCCGTTTACAACTAAGTCACCTTTTTTAACAGCAATTTCTTCAAACTTTAATGAGTCAGTTACCTTAGGATATACTCTAACTCGAGCCACTGCTGCACGACGTCGTCCTACTGCAAACATAAAGTCTTTATATTTCTTTGTTCCTCCAACTGTTGTTTTTAATTCTTCTGCCATATTAAGCGTTAGCTCCTTTGAATTTTTCATTATACTCGTGTTCCGAAGTTTCGTAAACCTTTAATCTTCCAAGCATTTGATCTCTTAATCTATTCTGAGGAAGCATGCCCTTTACTGCATGAACAATAATATCCTGTGATTTTCTGTTTCTCAAATCTCCCAAAACTTCCTCCTTAAATCCTCCTGGATATCCTGAATGGCGTCTATATAATTTTTTACTTTCTTTATTTCCTGTAACTTTTACTTTTTTAGAATTTGTAACGACCACAAAATCTCCGCAATCTAAATTTCTAACAAAATATGATTTCCCTTTTCCCATAAGAAGACCTGCAATCTCTGTGGAAACTCTTCCGAGAGTTTTTCCGTCAACATCAATTAAGTGCCATTCTCTTTTAATTTCGTTCGCTTTTGTTGCTTTCATTATTTTTTCTCCTTCTTTACAGCCTTTTTAGGTGCTTTCTTGGCTGATGGTTTTTTTGCTTCTTTTTTTGGCGCTGCGATCTTCTTAGCTTCCTTCTTTGGAGCAATGACCACCTCTTCTCCCTCTACCCATTCCATTATAGCCATTGAAGCATTATCGTTAAATCTTCTTCCTGTTTTTATGATTCTTGTGTATCCTCCAGCTCTATTTTTAAATCTAGGAGCTACTTCATTTATCATTTTATCTACCAATTCCTGTTCTTTAATTATTCCCTTGAGAAGTCTTCTTGCATTAGCTTCATCTTTCTTAGCTTTAGTAACAATTTTTTCTACATCAGCTTTAATTGCTTTTGCTTTTTCTTCTGTTGTGGTAATTTTTCCGTGTAAAATCATTGCAGAAATAAGACCATTAAATAAGGCCTTTCTTTCATTAATATCTCTCTTAAATTTTCGTCCAAAAACTTGTTTTCTCATTTATATACAATAAATGCCTGCCCGCAATACCTCTGTGCATGCGTTGCAGGCGGGGCACAATAAACGCCCATCAAACTTTTATTAAATTAGGCAGATAACTCTATTCCCTTTTCCCTTAATTTTTCTTCAATAATAGAAATTGATTTTCCTCCCATGTTTCGCATGGAGATGAGATCTTTTCTTGGTGCTTCAACTAATTGACCTATTGTTTCAATTCCACCATTTCTTAATGAGTTATAAATTCTAGTTGGTAAATCTAATTCATCGATTGTAAGCTTAAGCGTAGTGTCTGGAATATCTGACCTTACAGAATCTGACTCTACATGATCCTGTGCTTTTGGCTCATATACCTGATGGAAATATGAATTTAGAGTTCTTGCAGCTTGATCTAGAGCATCTTTCGGAGAAACTACTCCATTTGTCCAAATACTTAAACTTAACTTATCTAAGTTGGTTTGTCTTCCAACACGTGTTGCTGAAACTGTAAAGTTTACTCTTTTTACTGGTGAATAGATTGCATCTGTTGGAATTACTCCTAGAGCTGAGCTTCTTCTTTCTTCAGAAAGAGAATATCCGTATCCTCTCTCAACTGTCATTTCTAATTCTAGCTTTGCCTTTTTGTCAGCAAGCGTTCCTATATAATGGTCTGGGTTAGCAACTTCTACATCTTCGGAAACTTCAAAGTCCTTAGCTGTAATTTCTTTTGGTCCTTTTACAGATAGCCTAACTATACTTTGATCTTTTGAATTTAAGAGTTTGAAGTTTAATCCTTTAACATTTAGAAGAAGGTCAACAACATTTTCCTTAAGACCTGGAATTGTTGAGAATCTGTGCTTTGCGCCATTTATCTTTACTGATGTTACTGCAACTCCTGGAATAGATATTAAAAGAACACGTCTTAAAGCTGTTCCCAGTGTGTGGCCATAGCCCGGCTCCAAAGGTTCAATTACGAACTCTCCGTAGTCGTTTGTAAGCTTTTCCGCGGTAACTTTGAAATTAGGTTCTGTCATAAAGATTTATTCTACCATTATCTGGAATAATATTCAATAATCAATTGGGTATTAAAAGGGACCTCTAGATCTTCTTTTTTTGGCATTCTTAAGAGCTTTCCCACGCTTCCTTTACGCTCAACATATGGAACAAAGTCTTTCTTTTCTTCCATAGCCTGTAATATTAAAGGATTTGTTTGTGATTTTGCGTTAATAGAAACTATATCATCTGCTTTAAGCTGGTATGACGGAATATTTATTTTTTTATCGTTTACTAATACATGTCCGTGAGAAACCAACTGTCTTGCTCCAGCCCTTGACTTTGAAAATCCTAATCTGTAAACCACGTTATCAAGTCTTGTCTCAAGAAGTGCTACTAAGAGCTCTCCTGTTTCGTCTTTTTGAGTTTCAGCATATTGGAAAAGCTTTTTGAACTGTTTCTCTAATATTCCATATGCTACTTTCGCTTTTTGTTTCTCTCTAAGCTGAGCTCCGTATTCTGAAATTCTTTTCTTTCTTTTTCTAGCGTGCTGTCCAGGCGGAATATTAAGTCTTCTTGCTAGTGAATTAGATGTCTTATCTAATACATTTACTCCTTCTCGTCTTGCTAATTTATGTTTTGGTCCAGTATATCTTGCCATAAAAATTAAATCCTTCTTTTCTTACTTGCTCTTGGTCCATTGTGTGGAATCGGTGTGATATCTGCAATTTGAAGAATTGAAAGTCCTGCACTTTTAATAGCGCGCAAAGCTGAATCTCTTCCAGCCCCTGGTCCTTTTACATAAACTTCAACACTTTTCATTCCTCCAGCAATTGCTTTCCTAGCTACAGCTTCTACTGCAGTGGTTGCTGCGAATGGTGTAGATTTTCTTGTTCCCTTAAATCCTGAAGCTCCTGCTGAAGACCAACCTACAGTGTCACCTTTATTATTTGTAAATGTAACAAGCGTATTGTTAAAAGTTGCAGTAATATAAACTTTACCGTTTTCAGTAATTCTACTGACTTTTTTCTTTGTTACTGATTTTTTAACTTCTGTTTTTGCCATAGTTATTTAGTATCTAGTCCCATTTTTGTTGCTACTTCTTTCTTGATAGCTCCAATTGTGACTCTCTTTCCTCTCTTAGTTCTAGCATTTGATCTTGTTCTTTGACCTCTTGCTGGTAAATTTCTAGCATGTCTCATTCCTCTGTAAGCACCAATATCTTTAAGTCTTCTGATGTTAGCATTTACTTCTGTTCTTAAGTCTCCTTCAATTTTATATCCTTCAAGAGCCTGCTGAATTCTCTTTTGCTCTTCTTCAGTTAAAGTATTTACTCTTTTTGCTCCATCTACCTTAGCTTTTTCAAGAATTTCAAAAACATTACTTCTTCCTACTCCATAAATATAGCCTAGCGCTATTTCTAATTTCTTTTCTTCTGGTATTGTTACTCCTGAAATTCTCATATTATTTTTTTTCAAACCCTGAGCCTGCCGAACGGGTCATAATTAACCTTGTCTTTGCTTATGTCTGGGATTATCACAAATAATCCTAACGACTCCACGTCTTTTAATTACTTTACATTTTGTGCATCTTGGTCCGACACTTGCTTGTACTTTCATGTTATTTTAACCTAAAGGTAATCCTTCCTTTTAACTCATCATATGGTGTCATTTCTACTCTTACTCTATCTCCTGGCAAAATCTTAATAAAATGCATTCTCATTTTTCCTGAGAGATGGCAAATGATGATTCTACCGTCCGGAAGCTCCACCCTAAACAATGTATTAGGCAGAGATTCCAAGACTTTTCCTTCTATTTCAAACGACCCCTGATGTGCCATAAAAAAAATTCAAAACTAAACCTCATTTGAACCTGAGGTTACAATCTTGAGATTTTGTTTTGATATTATATCAAACAAGCCTATAAAGAGCAACCTGCAGCCTGCCTATTTAGTTAAAATTAATGGACCATCTTTAGTTATTGCAATAGTTCTCTCGAATAACCCAGAAAGTGATCCATCCGAGCTTGAAATTGTCCAATTATCGTCATTTAGGTATGACACTTCAAAGCTTCCCATGTTATAAATAACCTCAATTGCTATAGTCATTCCTTCTCTTAAAGCCGGGGTTTTTTCAATTTTTTTAATTAAATACCCTGGAACCTCAGGCTCTTCATGTAGCTCTCGGCCCACTCCATGACCAATTAGAGTTCTTACAACTCCATATCCGCCGTCTTTTTCTACAATATCTTGGATAGTTTTGGAGATATGACCTATCCGATTTCCAATAACAGCCTGTTTTATAGCCTCATTCAGCGCTTTTTCACCAGTTGCCAGGAATTTAACGACTGATGGATCTTTTTTCTTTCCAACTATGATTGAGTGCGACATATCTGTATTAAATCCTTTATAAAAAACCCCACAATCAATTCCAGCTATATCTCCATCTTTATACCTATAATCGCTAGGGATTCCGTGAACTACTACATTATTTGTAGAAATGCATGTCGCATGCTTGTATCCTTTTACTCTCTTAAACGCAGCTTCTCCACCCTTTTCAGTGATCAAACGGTCAGCTAGAGCCTCGACTTCATTCTCAGTAACCCCAGGCTTAACATTCTCTAGAACTTCCCACAACACATCAGAGAGAATTTTCCCTCCATGTTTCATAATCTCAATTTCTTCTGGTGTCTTTATATCAATCATTTAATTCTTCTTTTAAAAACTCTTCGATTTTTCTATAAAATTCTTCCTTTGTTCCTTCATTTTTTATAAGATAGTCTGAGTAAGCAATTGGTCCACCTTTATTTAGCTTCTCAATTTCATCAGTATCTCTTTTCTCAGCTTCCTCCTCAGTAAAGGATCGTTCCTTTCTTTCCAATAATCTTTGATGACGAATGGTGGGTTTAGCATAAACTGCAAGTAAATATAGATTTGGAATTTCTTCTTTTAAAAATGTGTACTCTTCCCAAGAATAAAGCCCATCCAGTATTGTTTTTTTATTATTTGAGATAGCCTGTTTTATTTTTGGAAGTAACTTAATCGCTACGGCATTCATCCCAAGCTCGTTTCTTATCTTTTTTCTATAATAAGATTCGTTTTCGGCAGTTCTTTCTAATCCTTCTTCCGCAAGCCCGTCAATAATGACAGAACCAAAATAAACACGCTCAAAACCTTTGCTTATAAAGTAACTACTAGCCTCACTTTTCCCAGCTCCCGGCATCCCAACAATTGCAATTACTTTATTCATGAGGACTTTCCAATATTCTTGAGAATTTCTTTAGAGATTTCTTCAACTGGCTGTTCCCCGTCGATTTCCACTAATTTTCCTTTTTCTTTGTAGTACTCAATTACTGGTTCTGTAAATTTATGGAAAAGATCGATCCTTTTTCTGATTGCGATTAATGTTTCATCTTCCCTTTCTGCTTCTCGTCCTGAGATTCTCCAAAGGGCCTCTTTGTCAGAAATTTTCAAATAAACTACTTTATCGATTCCATTCTTAAACTCCTTAGCTTGAACTAAGGTTCTGGGATAACCATCCATAATGTAACCTTTGTCATATTCAGGACGTGAAAGATATTCGCTAACAATTTTATTTGTCTTTTTATCTGAAATTAGAAGTCCAGCATTCATAACCAATTTTATTTGACGTCCTAAAGTAGTGTGCTCCTTAGCCAGATTTCTAAAAATGTGTCCCGTAGAAAGGTAGGGAATACCCAGCTTTTCAGAAAGAATATTTCCCTGTGTAGATTTTCCTGATCCTTGAATTCCAATTAAAATTAACTTCATAAAAATCACCCCTTAGTGTATTAGTTACTTTTGGTAACCTTCATAGTTTTTCATGACCAATTGCGCTTCAATCGACTTAATAGTTTCTAAAACTACTGACACAACGATAAGTATTCCTGTTCCTCCAAGTAAAAGTGTCTGAACATTTGTTACGGATCTTCCTAGTACCGGAAGAATTGCGACAAGTCCTAAGAATATGGCTCCGCCTGAAGTAATTCTAGATAAAACATATCCCAAATATTTCGCAGTTTCCGTTCCCGGTCTAATTCCAGGAATAAATCCTCCCTGTTTTTGAATTTCTTCGGAAATCTTTTTTGGATTAAATACAACCGCTGTGTAGAAATAAGTAAATACAACAACTAAAACAAAGTATAAAACATTATAAATTCCCCCATCTGGATTAAACCAAATAGCTATATTTGTAGCAAAATTTCTTAAAGCAGGATTTGTAGAAGCAGTTAAATAATTTGCAAAAAGACTTGGAAGAAGTACAAGTGATACCGCAAAAATAATCGGAATTACTCCAGCCTGATTCAACCTCAATGGAAGATGTGTTGATTGACCGCCATACATCTTATTTCCCCTAACTCTTCTTGCGTAATTTATAGTTATTCTTCTTGTTGCTTCATTTACAACCACAATTAAAGAAATCACTACAAGCCCCATAACTGCAAAACTTAGTACGCTAAAAAGATTTTGAGAAGAAGTAGTGGTAAGAGTTTGGCCAAGAATTACTGGAAGTCTTCCTACGATACCTGCAAAAATTATAATTGAAATTCCATTTCCGACACCTTTTTCCGTAATAAGTTCTCCAAGCCAGACAAGAAGCATGGTTCCCGCAGTCATCGTTAAAATAAAAGATACGATCTCAATAGGATTATTCATAGAGATTATTCCCTGACTTTTAAGAAGCGCAAACATTCCAACAGCTTGTACTGCAGCCAAAGGAACCGTTAAAAATCTAGTGTATTGATTTATTTTTTGTCGTCCTGCTTCGCCTTCTTTTTGAAGCGCCTCAAGCTTTGGGAAAACCAAAGCTCCCAGATTCATAATAATGGACGCATTAATATATGGATTAAGTCCTAGCGCCATCACAGAAAAATTGGCTAAAGTTCCACCCGAAAAAATGTCTAATAAACCAAGAAGTTGGTTTTGAGCGAAAAGTGCCTTCAATTGAACGAGGTCTACGCCTGAAACGGGGATGTGTGCAAAAACGCGGAATACTATGAGAATAAATGCCGTAAAAAGTATCTTTCGTCGGACGTCTGGGGCCCTGAAACTGTTTTTAAATAATCTTAAAAGGTTCTCCATTTAAACTTCCGGGCTATTTTTTTTCGCTTACTTCGAGTTTTCCGCCTGCTTTTTCTATTTTCTTAAGTGCACTTTTTGAGATAGCAACTTTTATAGTTAATGCTTCTTTAATTTCTCCGTCTCCTAATATCTTAACACCAAATTCTTTTGCGTCTTCAGCTTTAACTATTTTATTTTTTATAAGAGACTCTAAGTCAACAACCTGACCTTTTTTGTATCCCTCAAGATGTTTTAAATTAACAACTAATGGAACATTTCTAAAACTTTTATTTCTACCTTTTCCTCTTCTGAATGGAAGTCTTTTAATTAAAGGCAAAGCTCCTCCTTCAAAATATGTTGGAACTTTATTTCTTGCTTTTTGTCCTTTTGTTCCGCGACCCGAAGTTTTAACTTTTCCAGAACCGTGTCCTTGTCCAAGTCTTTTTTTAGTCGGATGTTTTATTTTTTGTAAACTATGAAGTGCCATTATTTAGATTTCCTTTCTTGTTCTCTTTTATATCTTATTGATAAAAGCCTTAGTGCTTCAACTGCTGCATAAACATTACTTGCCTGATTTTTTGTTCCAAGTACTTTTGAAGAAATGTTTTGAATTCCAGCTGCTGACACAACGCTTCTAACAGCTCCTCCAGCAATTACACCTGATCCAGGAGGCGCTGGCTTAAGAAGAACTTTTGCAGCTCCCAATTTTATATAAAATTCAAAAGGAATAGTTCCATTAATAATCGGTACTTCAACTAAATTTTTCTTTCCAGCGAGTACTCCTTTTTTAATTGCTGAAGAAACATCTGGAGCTTTTCCAAGTCCAACTCCAACTTTTCCTTTTCTATCTCCTACAACTGCGATTACTGAAAATCCAATTTTGTTTCCACCTTTTGTTTTCTTAGACACACGACTTACCTGAACAATTTTTTCCTCAAACTCGTCTGATCGTCTATCTATTTGATTTGTAAAATTTGCATCAGCCATATTTAGAACTGGATACCTCCCTCTCTTAGTCCTTCTGCGATACTCTTAACTCTACCATGATATCTATAGCTTCCTCTATCAAAAACTATTTTTGTAATTTTTTTTGCCTTTAATTTAGTTGCCATTTCAAGTCCTAGTGCTTTTGCACTCTCAACTTTTGTTCCTTTTGTTTTTAGATTTTTTTGACTCATTCCAACTAACGTAACTCCCTTAACATCATCAATAAGTTGTGCTGAAACATATTTATTAGATCTAGAAACTGTTAATCTTGGCCTGTCAGCGCTAGATGTAATATTTTTTCTTGTCCTTAATTGTCGTCTTGTTTTAGTTGCGTTCATATTATTTTGCTCCTGCAGCTCCTACTGCTTTTGCTGCTTTTCCAACTTTTCTTCTAATTCTTTCTCCCTGATATTTAATTCCTTTTCCTTTGTATGGCTCAGGAGGACGCACAGCTCTAACTTCTGCTGCTACATTTCCTACAATTGCTTTATCTACTCCACTTACAGTAACTACATTTTCCTCTACTGAAAATGTAATGGTAGGATCTGCCTTAATAATAACTGGATGAGAAAATCCTACTGCTAATGTTAAGGTATTTCCAGATGCTTGCGCTCTATATCCTACTCCAGTCATTTCAAGTTTTTTAGAAAATCCAACACTTACTCCTTTTACCATATTTGCTACATATGCTCTAACAAGTCCTGATAAAGCTCTAGATTTTTCAGTTTGATCAGTTGTTGTTACCAAAACATTTCCTTCTTCAATTTTTACAGCAACACCATTTGGAATTGAAAAAGAAAGATTTCCCTTAGATCCCGCAACTTTTACAACATTGTTTTCTAGAGTAATCTGTACTCCTTCTTTTACTTCGACTGGTATTTTAGCAATTTTTGACATATGAATATTTTATTTGTTCGTTATTTATAGTTTTTAAAACTACCAAATTTCGAACAATATTTCCCCTCCTAATCCTTTCTTTTTAGCGTCATATCCACTCATTACACCCTGACTCGTTGACAGGACCACCTTGTGTCTTCCTCTTCTTTCAATATCATTTATTTTCTTTGATGGCTTATAAACTCTTAATGATGGTTTTGAAATAACAATTACATTTGATAAAACTGGTGTTCTTTTTTCATAAGAAATTACAGCATGTAATCCTCTCTTAGCTCCATCTTTAGTCTCTTTAATTTCTGTTAAGAATCCTTCTTTTTGTAATACTTTTCCAATTTCTTTATTAATATTTGAATATGGAAGATCTACTTCACGTCTTCTTGCAAGTGAAGCATTTTTTATTCTAATTAAAAAGTCCGATACTGAATGATTCATAATTTTATTTTAATACTTACCAGCTTGCCTTTGTTACCCCTGGTAATTCTCCTTTCGACGCTAGTTCTCTAAAACAAATTCTACATATTCCAAATTTTCTCATAAATGATCTGTTTCTTCCGCAAATATTACAGACACTTTTAGAACGTGTACTATATTTTGGTTTTCTTCTAGCGCTAACTGTATTTGATGTTTTTGCCATATATTATTTTTGAAAAGGCATTCCTAACGAACGCAGGAGAGCCATTCCTTCCTCATTTGTTTTTGCACTTGTAACAATTGTTATCTCAAGTCCCTGTTGTGCTTTATCTAATTTTGATGGATCGATTTCCGGAAAAACAATTGGCTCAGAAAAACCTAATGAATAATTTCCGCGTCCATCAAAACTTTTTACACTTACTCCTCTAAAATCTCTTAAGCGAGGAAGAACGATACCAACTAATTTTTCATAAAAATCATACATTCTTTTTCCTCTTAGAGTTACCGCTGCTCCAATCTTATCTCCTTCTCTTAATTTAAAGGTAGCGATAGATTTTTTAGCAGCTGTAACTTTTGGTTTTTGCCCCGTAATCTGAGTTATGATATTTACAGCATTTTCTACATTTTTTTTATCAGCTAAAGCATCTTTAACTCCGATGTTAACTACTATTTTTTTAAGCTTTGGTGTTGCGAGAGAGTTCTTTATTTCAAGCTCTTTCTGCAAATCCAATGCTATTTTTGTATTAAATCTTGTCATTAAATTATCCATAGTTATATTTTTTTATTGCATTTTCTGCAAACTCTTACTTTCTCTTTATTTTCAATCTTATACCCAATTCTTGTTTCCTTATGACAGTTCGGGCAAACTAAAGCAACATTACTTACTTTAAAAGGTTTTGTAATTTCAATAATTTCTGATGGTTTATTTTGAACTCTTGATTTGTAATGTCTTTTGTAAAGATTCAAACCAGGAACCAAAACCATATCAAGTTTTGAAAATACTTTTTCTACCTTACCTCTTTTTCCTTTATCTTTTCCTTTTACAACAATTATTTCGTCTTCTTTTTTAAGTTTCATATTATAACACCTCTACAGCCATACTAGAAATTTTCATAAATCCTTGGTCTCTAATTTCGCGAGCCACTGGTCCAAAAATACGAGTTCCAACTGGATTCTTATCTTTTCTATTATCAATAATTACAGCTGCATTATCAGAAAATCTTATATAAGATCCGTCCGGTCTTTTAAATTCTTTTCTGCTTCTAACAAGCACTGCTTCTACCATTTCACTCTCCTTAACAGTTCCTGTTGGACTTGCTTCTTTAACAACGCATTTTACAACGTCACCAATAAAACCGAACTTTCTCTTAGAACCATTTCTGGCCTGAATCACTAGTAATATTTTTGCGCCGCTATTGTCTGCGACCTTTAACATTGTTCTATGCTGTACCATTATTTAAACTCCTTTTTTACTGTTTTTGTTTTTCTTGCTGAAACTTTTACAGGTGCTTTCTTAACTTCTGCTTTTACTTCCTCTTTTGGTTCTTCAACTTTCCTTACAGTTTTTTTAACATGTTTTTCAGGAACAATCTCTAAAATCTTAAAATATTTTCCTTTAGACATTGGTCTTGTTTCTCCGATTTTTACTTTATTTCCAATCATAACTTCAAAATCCCCAGTATCTGCTTTAAGCTTTTTACTAAGTCTCATAAGTTTTCTATAAAGAGGATGAGGGGTACGTCTACTTACCTCAACCACTACAGTTTTATTTTTTCCTCCGCTTACAACTATCCCTTCAAATATTTTCATATTACTTACTTACCTCCACAACTTTTGCTTGCTCTGCTGTCAGCTGTCTTTCTTTAATTAACGTCAGAACTCTTGCTATTTCTTTTCTAGTATTAAAAATTATTCTTGTATTTTTCAACTTATTCTGTTTGTTATCTAAATTTAATTTAAACAAATCTTCTCTTTTAGATTTCAATAGATCTTTTAAATCTTTTTCTGTTTTACTGCTTATGTCTTTTATATCTTTTTTCATAATTATTCCTTATCAATTATTCTAGTTTTTAGTCCTATTTTGTGAGACGCAAGTCTTAATGCAGCGTGAGCTATTTCACTATTTACTCCTGCCATTTCAAATAAGACTCTCCCTGATTTTACTGGCGCTACGAATTCTGCGATATCTCCTTTTCCTCCACCCATTCTAACCTCAGGCGGTTTCTTACTAATTGGCTTATCTGGGAATATCCTTATCCAAACACGTCCTCCGCGCTGTGTGTAATGAGTAATAGCACGTCTTGCTGCCTCAATTTGGCGAGCTGAAATCCAACCAGTTTGCTCAACTATTAATCCATAATCCCCAAAAGAGATTTTTGTTCCAGCGTGTGCATAACCGCTTAAATTTCCTCTAAATTGTTTTCTAAATTTTGCTCTTCTTGGTGTTAACATTAGTCTTCCTTTCTATTTATCCAAACTTTTACTCCGATATATCCTTTTTTTGTAAGTGATGGGACACTCGCGAAATGAACGTGCTCTCTAATTGTTGATAAAGGAACTGTTCCCTGCTGAAGCTTTTCTCGTCTTCCAATTTCAGCTCCATTAATTCTTCCGGATAAAATTAC
Organism: uncultured Gammaproteobacteria bacterium; assembly: GCA_964490105.1. GTDB lineage: Bacteria > Patescibacteriota > Microgenomatia > Levybacterales > UBA12049 > 2-01-FULL-39-10-A. The sequence goes on from CAZAZU010000001.1 coordinate 611,616, forward strand.
TCTAACTCCAAGTGCGCCCGACGCCATCGCACGATCCACTGCTTGACCCATAACTCTTTTGTGCGGCATTCTTCTTGCCAATTGATCTGAAATATTTCTTGCAACTAAATAAGCATCAAGATTTGGTTCTTTTACTGGCTCAATTCTTATATCCATTTTTGGCAAATTTTTCTTTGATTTATTCTTAGAAAGAATTTCTACTAAAAATTTCTTAAGCTCTTCTAGTCCAGCTCCACCCCTACCAATAACCATTCCGGGCTTTGAAACATATGCTGTAATCTTAATACTATTTATGCTTCTTTCAATTTCAACAGTTGATACTCCAGCACCTTTTAATCTATCTGTTATAGATTTTCTTAAATTGTAATCCTCTAAAAGAGTAGCAGCATAATTCCTATCATCAAACCATCTACTATCCCAGTTATAAAGCGGACCTAATCTAAACAATTTTGGATTTACTTTATGACCCATTTACTTTTGTACCTCCTCTAATGTAATTCTAATGTTTGTACTTCTCTTCTTGTATCTATGGATTCTACCTCTCGTAGAGGGTCTAAATCTTTTTAAAGAAGCACCTTCACCGATGTCGATACTTTTTATTTTCAAATTATTTTTTTCCATTTTTGAATTATTAACTGCATTTGCCACAGCTGATCTAAGAGCTTTTTCTAAATCATAAGCTCCTCTTTTTTCAATAACAGTTAGCGCATCTAATGCCTCAGGAACACTTAAATCTCTGATGGCATCAGCTACTAATCTTACTTTTCTCGTACTTGTTCTAATTTCTTTTAATCTTGCTACTTGCTGCATATTATTTTTCTTTCTTATGTCTTAGAAATTTCTCTAGCTACTATTCTTCCGTGTGATCTAAATGTTCTAGTTGGCGCAAATTCTCCTAATCTATGACCCACCATTCCCTCAACTACATATACATTAATAAAATTTCTCCCGTTATGTACTGAAAAATTATGTCCTATAAATTCTGGCGGAATCTGACATGCTCTTGCCCATGTTTTTATTGCAGTTTTATCTCCTGTCTGCTTTTGCATATTAACTTTTTTTACTAATTTTGGATCCACGAATGGACCTTTTTTACTTGATCTTGACATATTATTTCTTTCCCTTTCCTCTTCCTTTTAGAATAGAAGAGTTTGAATATTTCTTCGGATTTCTTGTTTTTCCGACTGCTTTTCTTCCTGCATATGTTTTTGGACTCTTAAGTCCGATTCCAGATCTTCCTTCTCCTCCTCCATGAGGATGTGATCTAGGATTCATCGCAATTCCTCTTACGGTTGGTCTTATTCCCATGTGTCTTTTTCTACCAGCTTTTCCAAAAACTTCATTTTTCCATTCAAGATTAGAAATTACTCCAACTGTCGCCATGCACTCACCTCTGACCCTTCTAACTTCACCTGAAGGAAGTTTTAAATGAACAAACTGACCTTCTCTTGCTTGAATAATTGCACCTGTTCCTGCGCCTCTTGCAATCTGTCCGCCTTTCCCTGGAGTAAGCTCTACATTGTGAACTACTGTTCCAACTGGAAGATTTTTAAGAGGAAGGCTATTTCCTACTTTTACATCTACGTTGTCTCCAGATTTAATCTTTGCGTTAACTTTTAAATCGTTGGGCGCAATTATATATCTTTTTTCTCCATCTGCATAGTGAACAAGTGCAACGTCAGCGGTTCTATTTGGATCATATTCGATTGAAACCACACGACCTACTACTAAATTCTTATCTCTCTTGAAGTCAATTTTTCTAAGAAATCTCTTATGTTCGCCACCCTGATGCCTTACTACTACTTTTCCGCGACTTCTGCCTGAATGTTTTTTTCTTATTGTTTTTAATTTCATTTCTTATCTTCTCCTCCGCCTAGTTCAAATAATCCGATTTTCTGTCCTTTTTTAACAGTTACGATTGCTTTTTTATAATCAGAAACTTTTACTTCGGCTCTCCTTGCTCCAACTCTTTGCTTTTTACCCTTTAATATATTTGTCGAGATGTGAGTAACATTTACCGAAAAATTCTTCTCGATAACATTTTTAATTTCAGTTTTATTTGCTCCCTTAAATACTTTAAAAGTAAATTTTCCCTGTCCTGCATCTAGCATAGATTTCTCAGTAATTAATGGTGAAATAATAATATTATTCATTACTTAACACTCCTCTTTACACCGTTTGACGGTGCTAATACTTCTACAGATTCTTTCATAAATAATAAATTTTTATGTTTTAAAACTTCATAAGTATTTAAAAGCTTTGCATTTATAATCTCCACATTTTTAATATTTCGACTAGCATTATAAACATTTGGAAGTTCTTTTGGAGCACCGGAAATAACTAACAAAACTCTTCCCTTTCCTTTTTTATCTTCTGTAACTTTCGAAATTAATTGATACATATTTTTTGTTTTTGCTTCAATCTTATTAACTCCAGAAAGCACTTTTATGTCTCCGTCCGCTGCTCTTTGTGATAATGCTGAAAGAAGTGCAGCTTTTTTCATTTTTTGTGGCATAGCCAACGAATAATCCCTAAGCTTTGGTCCATGAGCTACTCCTCCTTTAACAAAAATTGGAGCTCTCTTTCCTCCGTGTCTAGCTCCACCTGTTCCTTTTTGTCTATAAATCTTTTTAGTTGATCCTGTGACTTCTCCTCTTGTCTGAGTTACTGCAGTTCCAAGTCTTTGATTTGCGAGATAAACTCTAACAGCTTGTGCCATAAGAACATTGTTAACTTTCACACCAAACACATCTTTTGGAAGAGAGAAAGTTCCAGCTTTTGCGCCTTTTACATCAAACATAGGAGCATTCAAGCCTGATACTTTTACAGTCTTTACTGCTGATTCTACTTTTTCTGTTTTTGCCGCTTTTTCAGCTGCCACTTTTTTTACTACTGCTTTTTTAGGAGCTGCTTTTGTTGTTTTTGAAACTTTACTTGTTGCCATCTTCTTCTCCTTCTTTTACTTCTCCTGCTGGTGTCTCCGAAACCTCTTCTTTTACCTCTTCAACCTGAGTATCTTCTGTTTTAGCTTCTTCTGTATTTTCTGAAGCCTCAACTTTTTCTTCCTCTTTTGGCTCTTCAACTACTTCTTCTGCTTTTTCCTCAACTGGAGCCTCAGCTTTTTGTGCTTCTGCTAATGATGCTTCTTCAGCTGCAACTATTTCTGGATCCTTAAAAAGAGGAACGAATTTTTTGTCTTCCCCCGTTTTTTCAATCTTAATTAATGCATTTATTACTCCCGGAACTAATCCTTTAATTACTAAAACTCCGTCATTTGTTACATCAACTACTTTTAGCCCCCTAACTGTTACCGTGTCATTTCCCATGTTTCCAGCCATTCTTTTTCCTTTATAAACTCTTCCTGGAGTTGTACCCTGTCCGATAGAACCTGGAGCTCTATGTCTATCAGATTGTCCGTGAGTTTTAGGACCTCCGCGGAAACCATATCTCTTTACTCCTCCTTGAAATCCCTTACCCTTTGATGTTCCAGTAACGTCAACTATATCTCCTGGCTGAAATACTTCTTGGGGATTTAATGCGATTCCAACTTCTGGAAGAGAGGAGTCATCCTTAATTCTGACCTCTTTTAAAAATTTAGGGGCTTGTTCTCTTTTAGCCCCTTTTGCGTGACCCAATAATGCTTTGTTTGCGTTTTTCTTAATCCCATATCCAAGTTGCACAGCTTGGTAGTGATCGCGTTCGTTAGTCTTTACTGACATGACCCAGTTATCTTTAACATCAATAAGAGTAACCGGAATTCTCATTCCGTTTTCTAAAAATCTTTGACTCTGTACTTTTTTTATACCTATTAGAGACTGCATATATATTCAAAGGTTTTTTACAAACAAAAAAGCGACCACATAGTGTCGCTCTATTCAGGTAAGAATAAAAACTCAAACAGTAACTATGTAGCTATCACCTCCTGTGTTTGTAAAGCCATTTTGTACCTGTAATTATATCTAAGCTCGTGCGTAAATGCAATAGGAAATGGGGAAGGACGATATGCTTATGAATTGATTTACCAATCAACACTATAGGTTGACTATTTTTATAAAAATCTGTATAATTCGCGGATCATGTCGGACATTCCATCAAGAAGAGTTACCTTAACTACAGAAGAAGCAAGAGAAGCTACCTCATTACTGCGCGCTGCAGGATTAGGTGGGGAACTTGCTAAGCTATCAGGCAAACTTCCAATCGTAAGAACTCAAATTCTACATAGGGCGGCAGCCGGATTATCGCAAACCCATACATTTGACGGAACTCCAAGTGGATTCAGAGCTCTAATCGGGGCGCCAATTCAAGATGCTGATTTAGGATCTTGGAGACAGACTATCATAGAACAGACTCGAAGACCTGGAAAAGAATCATTTTAAGCCTCTTATTTTAATATCCTCCCTGCTCAAATCTAGCTTTTAATTCCGGTCTAAAACCAAATTCCTCGTTTATTGCATTTCTGTATACCTTTAAAACAGGCAACTTCTCACCTTCACATTTCTTTAAAGTATATATTCCAGTATAGTAAGTGTCTGAGGCGGGAAAAGTTATTTCCTGTTTAAAAAATCTTTCCATTCCCAATAATTCATTTGATCTAGTCACAAAATATGCCGGAAATTCTGATGACATACAATCAAATTTTTCAAGTCCATTAAAAAGCTTAGAATCAATCCTTAAGGTTAATAAATTATCTGTTTTAAGTGAATAAACATTAATTGCGTCTTCAGGATTTCCCGCATTTAATCCAAAAAATATAAAGGCTGGTTTTCCATTTGCATCTTTTTCAATAAAATTCATTGCATCATTTATTCCAACCCCTGAAGTTTGTCCCTGTAAATATTCTGCCTCAGAAAATCTAGTGAATTTTGATAGATTCGTTAGATACGACATAGGACTAAAAATTAGAAATGATGAAGCGACAAAAGGAATTGAGATCGACAAAATTACAATTATTTTTTTATATAATTTTCCTCTCCATAAGCTTCCCAAAAAGTAAGATGAAGAAATAATTATAAAGACTAGAAAAGGAACAATATATCTAGTGCTTTGTGACTTGGTCAGTAATATTTCAAGAATTAATATCGAAAGAAAGAAAGCAATAAATATTTTAAAATTCTTTATTTTACTCTTTATCATTAAAAAAATTCCCAAAAAACCTGTTACAAAAATGAAAGGAGTTAAAAGAAAAAATCCTATTTCAAAAAAACCAAGGAAATTATTTATCCATGCGCTAACAGGAAAACTTAATAATTCCGAAAACGTAAAAGAATATCTACTATTTGAGGCTAAAGTATTCCAAAAAACCGGATTAATTAAAATTAAAAAATCCACAGAAATTAAAGAAGCTAAAGAAATTAAAGAAGGCTTCAATAAATCATTTTTCCTTTTCCAATATATGTAAAAAGAAATTATAATTCCAGAAATTAAAATAAATAAAAAAGAATTAGATTTTATAAATACTCCAAGACCTAAAATAATTCCTAGAATCGCTCCGTTCTTGTTTGTTGGCTTTTCAATTAAATTTAAAAGCGAATAGAACACCCAAATCCCAATACAGATAATTCCGCTTTCAAGAAGAGCTTGTCTATTATAAAAAACAAAAATTGGGGAAATTGAAAAAATAATTGAGGCTAAGTAAGCCGAATTTTTATTAAAAATTTTCTTTGTAACTAAATATATTCCAATAAGTGAAATTCCTCCGGCAATTACCGACACAAGTCTTCCAGCAAAAAGCGGATCAAAAAAATTACTGAAAATTCCAAAAAACCAAAGCATTAACGGCTGTTTGCCATCAAACATCGAATCGTATTCGTGTCCTGCCCAATGAGTCTGAATCCATCCCCAACTAAGATAAATTGATTCGTCGTTAAAAATTGGCAAGCGTGTAAGATTTATGAGATTGAAGACAAAGTAGAAAACGAGGATTAGAAGAATAAACTTGTTAATTAATATCCACTTTTTAAGCCGATTATATAATTTAAAGCCTTGAGGCATAAATTAATGCTAACATCCTGTTTTTTAATTAGCAATAAAATAAATGCATGATATATCAATATATGAACAATTTTTGCGTCAAGAAAGTGAGCTTTTTTGGTGTTAAAAAATAAATAAGGAAGGGAGGAAGACAGCTGCGAAAATAACAATTAAAACTATGACTACTACCAGATACATTCTCCTTGTTCTCTTAGTAAGACTTTGCATCACTACCGCATCCTGAGCATACTGAAAAATTCTATTACATTTCATGCAGCGGTAAGCGACAACTCTTCTTAAATCCTCAAAATTTGATTCTGTTACTGCTAATTTAAAATTCCGTGAGTCATCCGGAATATTGTTACTCTTGGCATAACGCTGGATAATAACAGCTCCATATGTTGTATCAAGCATAACTCCATTCTCAAAATCTCCACCGCAATCGGGACAATTCTTCATAGCTAAATTATTTCAAGGGGGAATAATAAAGTCAATGGGTGCACCAAATCAAACAATTATGGAATTAAAACAAAATAAATTGTAGTTTATGCGGAGGCTGCTGCTCTTCGCGGGAATTTAGACAAAATCGGTGAGTTTGTGTGCCTAACCATATATTCATAAAAATCAGTTCCTCGTGTGGGAATATAATTTGGTCCAGGCACAAATTCAACTTCAATACCTCTTCTTCTATTCAATTGACCTGGATTAAATAATGAAGCTAGAAATCCTATCATTTGTTCAGGTGTTTGTGCGCTGAATCTCCAACTATCTCCCTCTGGAGTAAATCCGCGAAATGTATATTTTCGTTCTTGAATACGATCAAATGAGAGTAGGGGTTCATGATGTAAATGACCACCGCGAACTACATGAACGGCACTTAACTCATTTTCATCCCCAAATTCATGACCCGAATAATGCTTAACCGTTAAATGCGCCTTACTATCTGGAATTTTTATTACAGCTGATTTCCTTCCATAGCCTTCATAACTTCTTATCGATCTATCTGGAGAAATATTCACTAATTTACCAAGACCTAGGGAAAAATTTCTTAAAGTTCTATATTCTGCACTCATAGTGATGTTTTGAAAGAGGAAAGCTAATAAGCCTACATTCTAATTTCTATATTTACTCCCGCTGGAAGTTCGAGGTGACCCAGAGAATCCATAGTTTTTTCTGTAGGGCTGACAATATCTATTAATCTTTTATGAACTTTAATTTCGAAATGATCTCTGGCGTCTTTATCGATGAAAGGGGATTTGTTTACAGCGTAAACTGATCTTTTAGTAGGTAAGGGAATTGGGCCCACAACTTTAGCACCGGTCCTGATGGCCGTATCTAAAATTTGCTGACAACTAGCGTCGATGACTCTAGCGTCGTAGCTCTTTAAGCGAACTCGAATTCTACCTTTTGGCATATACTAAAAAATCAAAGGGCGAAGCTATTATTTAATAACTTTTGTAACTACTCCTGCTCCAACTGTTTTTCCACCTTCTCGGACTGCGAACCTAACTCCTTCTTCAAGAGCTACTGGAGCGATAAGTTTTACTGTCATTTTTGTTGAGTCTCCAGGCATAACCATTTCTACCCCTGATGGAAGAGTAGCTTCTCCTGTTACGTCTGTTGTTCTGATATAAAATTGTGGTCTGTATCCTGTGAAGAAAGGTGTGTGACGTCCTCCCTCTTCTTTTGTAAGAATATAGATTTCAGCTTCAAATTCTGTGTGCGGAGTAATAGATCCTGGCTTTGCAAGAACCTGTCCTCTTTCAACATCGTCTTTTTCAATTCCTCGAATTAATACTCCTACATTATCTCCTGCTTGACCTTCATCTAGCATCTTATGGAACATTTCTACTCCGGTTACAACTGTATTTGCTGTAGCTTTAATTCCAACGATTTCTACTGCTTCGTTTACTTTAACTACTCCTCTTTCAATTCTTCCAGTTACAACTGTTCCGCGTCCTTTAATTGAGAAAACGTCTTCAACAGGCATAAGGAATGGCTTAGCTGTATCTCTAACTGGAGTTGGAATATCTTTATCTACTGCTTCCATTAAAGCTAATATTTGCTTTTCTGCTTCTGCGTCTCCTTCAAGAGCTTTAAGAGCTGATCCTCTTACGATTGTAACTGTGTCTCCAGGATATTCATATTTAGTAAGTAATTCTCTTACTTCCATTTCAACTAAATCTAGGAGTTCTGCGTCTTGAACCATATCTACTTTATTAAGCCATACCACAATTGAAGGTACTCCAACCTGGCGTGCTAATAGAATGTGTTCTCGTGTTTGAGGCATAGGACCGTCTGGAGCTGAAACTACTAAGATAGCTCCGTCCATTTGTGCTGCTCCTGTAATCATGTTCTTGATGTAATCTGCGTGTCCTGGAGCGTCGATGTGAGCATAGTGTCTGTTAGCTGTTTCGTATTCTACGTGAGTAATATTAATCGTGACTCCGCGTGCTTTTTCTTCTGGAGCATTATCAATATCCTCATACTTCATAGCTTTTGCTCCGCCAGTCTTAGAAAGAACTGTAGCAATAGCTGCAGTAGTAGTAGTCTTACCATGGTCAACGTGACCAATAGTTCCTATGTTTACGTGTGGTTTTGATCTGTCAAATTTATCTGCCATAATTAAAAAAACCATCAGCCATTTGATGGTAAAAAGAATATACTACACTTTTCAGAAATCGTCAAGAGGGATTTTACCAGTTTCAGTTCGCTGAGCCTTCGGCGATTTCATCTGACACCTGATCCCTTACTGGTCTATCCTGAGGTGTCCCTTTTGACATCACTTCATTTCTAAGTCTGAATCTCACGAAACTTAAAAGCACTAAATCAGTTCCCATGACTACGCCTCTGTTAATAATTTCATGGCCCTTACTCAAGCTATTAATATGATGTCTATGGCTTGCAATAGAGCTTGGATCTAGGGGATCTATGATAGGACTTTCGTGGAAAAATTGAGACGCTTCTTCATATCTCGCTCTTGCTGCTGAAAATTCTACAATACCTTGTCTTGGGGTTTGTTTTTCAATTCTTATCAAACTTCTTACTGCTAATCTTGCAGTCTCTAATCTTCCCATTAACGTTTGGGTTCAGCCTTTCTTTTTTCTATTTTTTTAAGCGAATACATGATCGCATCATTTAAATTTATCTTTTTAATGCGAGCTAATCTGAGGATTGAAACTAAAATGTCGCCTAATTCCTGTCTATAGGTCTCATCCTCCTGAGCTGATAAATTAGTCGCTTTTCTTCCATGCTTCGCAAGATATGCTCGCGACATCTCTCCAACCTCTTCAACTATTTGGAGTATCAAAATTGAACCAAACTCTTTAGAATCTCTTACTCCCTTATCGATTCCATCTAAATATTTTATGTAGTAGCCAAACGGACTTGGCTTTCTTTTACTCATGAGGCTATTATAACATTATGGAAGGTTAGAATTTTAATTGATTTCTTTGATACCGAACTCTACTTGATTATAGTAAAAACCCCATCCGTCTCCGCCTTCAGACATGGGGAATCCGCAGATCTCTTTAGTTTTTATACCCTTAAAAGCTTTTCCTCTTCTGTTGTTCCCATCAGTTACATACATACCTGTATAGGCAAACTTATTAGACGTATTCGTTCTAACAAATGCAATCGTATTGCAATTTTTTGTAATCTTTAGATATCGGGCAGGATAATTACAGTCATCTTGCGTAGCGGTTTTTTCTCTCCCGTTTTTCTTAACCGTAAAAGACTTTTTCGCACAATCTTCTGACCCGTCTTGATCTGCATTTTTATTTACATCTCTAAAGAGCTTTATTGCAATATATTTGTCAACAGTTACCCCTGCTGCTACCTGTTTTTTGACATTAGAAATCGCCTCATCTCTTGTGTATGAAACATCCTCATCAACTGTGGTGACACCTTTTACTTGATTGGACGAAAGTGTAACTTGATATATGGTTAACGTAGAAAGAACTATAACTCCAAAAACGACTAGTTTTGGGAAAGTGAATAGTTTTTCTAAAAAGGATTTCTTAGCAGCTCGTCGTGCCGGCCTTTTTCGGGATTTGGACAGTTTTTTTGGCATCTATTCCAGTGAACACTATAAACGTATGTTTTGTCAATTAGTTTTTTAGAGGTATTTACTGTTTTTTAACTCCGAAGTCGATTACTGTGTAGTATGAGTCAACTGAAAATTTTCCTGTTACTTCCTGTGAATGTCTTCCGTTAAGTCTTACTTCTCCTTCATGAGTCTTATCAGTAAAATTATATCCTGTAAAAATAAAGCCGTCCACCTTTTTTAATTTTATTGTTACAGTTCTTGCTTTTGTGACAAATGCAACGTCTTCTGTGCAACCCCAAATACTTCTTTCAAATTTAGTACCGTTTGGTCTTGTAAACTCATAAGTAACATTTCTATTTAAACAATCCTCAGCACTGCCTCGTCTGCCATTCATGTTTGGATCTTTAAAGACTGAAAGTAAATGATATGTTGGCGGAGTATCACCGCTAATTCTAGTTATATTTGAAATTTCTGACCTCTGAACAAAAGACTCATCCACATATTGAGCCGAAGCATTTTGAGGAGCTACAACTACAAAAGCTAACAACATTCCAACCAATAAAGCCCTTAATTTTAATTTCATGCTTGCAAGATACCAATAATGCTTCAATTTGTCAAATATTAAGCACATTTTGATTGACTTTTAAGTCACCTATTGTTACGATACTTCAGTGAATCAAGCACGAATTTTAATAGTTGAGGACGAAGAATACTTAAGGGAACTTTATCAGGAAGTTCTTTCTGATCAAGGATATTTTGTAGATACTGCAGAAAACGGAAATGAAGGGCTTGCAAAAATTCAGCAAGGCGGATGGGATCTTGTAATGCTAGATATCATACTTCCTGGAATTGATGGAATCTCAATAATGAGACAGATAAAAGCTTCCCCGGCAAAACTTCCAAATAAAAAAATAATATTTTTAACTAATTTAGATAAAGATAAAGAAATGCAGGAAGGGCTCTCTTTGGGAGATGGATATTTTATTAAAAGCCAAATTACCCCTGGTAATCTAGTGGATCAAATAAAAGCTTACATAAATATTGAACAGACTCCAAATCATAATGCCCCTCAGGTTCAGCAAAATCAAACTCCACCTGCAAGTCCACCCACTCAAGCTGCACCTATTCAATCAGCTCCACCTCAGCAAACACCTAGTCAACCAATAGCTCAAACACCTGCGCCTGCAAACCCTAGCCAAACCAAGCCTCAGTGAGTTAAAAATGGAATTGTAAAATTGAATGTGGCTCCTTTTCCTTCACCTAATGATTCAGCCCACATCTTCCCTCCGTGCATTTCTACGAGAAGTTTTGAAAGATAAAGTCCAAGTCCTGTACCCTGTGCTTCTTGTTTGTGTAGATAACTTTCTCCCATAGTCCCGAACTTTCTGAAAAGCTTTTCCATATCTTCCTTATTCATTCCTCGCCCAGTGTCAACTACAGTAACAAGTAAATTCTTATCTTCAGGCTTTATCGATACATTAATAGAGCCTCCAGACGGAGTAAATTTAAGTGAATTCCCCACAAGATTAATGATAACTTGCTCAATTCTTTCATGATCAGCATTTACCAAAGGCACTGGGTAATTGGGCTTTGCAAATGCGAGCTTCAAGCCAAGCTGCTGTGCTCGAGGGATTAACTCTTCGACCTGTTTTTCTAAAATATCAACAATTTGAACTGGTTTTAACTCAAGCGATAGTCTTCCGGACTCAATTCTAGAGACATTTAACATATCATTTACAAGATTTATCAGTCTTTCAGTTGACGAATAAGCACGTGTTAAATAACTCATTTCTTTTTCGGTGAGCTGCCCTTTTTTCTTATCCATAAATAGCCACAAATAAGATTTAATAATGGTCATTGGGGTTCGGAGTTCATGAGAAGCCAGAGAAACGAATTCGTCTTTTAACTTGTCAAGTTGCTTCAATCTTTCATTAGCTTCCTGAATCGATCGGTAAAGAAGTGAGTTATCAAGAGCAATTCCTACAACTCCTGCCATTCGATCAATTAAAGCTTTTTTCTCTAGTGTTATTGCAGATTCTTCTTCTGTGATTCCAATAACCAACGTCCCAATCACATCAAGCCTAACTATAAGCGGATAAACAATTATAGATTTTACTTCCATTTCCTCTTGCGCTTCTTTAGATTCTTCATCTGAAATGTTTGAACCAAATATATCCTGAAGACTTTTTACAATCTGAACTTTCTTTGTCAGTAAAGTTTTTACTAGAACATTATCTTTTTCAGATAAAGCAATTGAAAGTTTTAAAAATTTATTTTTCCCGATATCGTTTATTGCTTCACTTTTTGCAAACGATGAAATGGCGATTGGAATTATTAATTTTTCTTCCTGCTTAACAATACAGATACTTACAAATCTAAATTCTTCCTCAACTAAAAGATCAGACACCTGCTGTGCGATTTGATTTGGGTCTGTAACCGTTGAGAGAACTACCTCATCTATATGCCTAAGAAGAGCAAGGGTCTTATTTCTGTCATTTAAATCCTGATTCTTCTTGTACATCTCCTGCATGATGTGCTCTATGCCAGTTACGGCAGATACTGCTACAGGGTCTGTCACAGAATTTATCGGATCTTTTTGGGGCAGGTCCATTTGTTAATTATAAGTTGAATGCTTATTTGAGTAAAGCGGGGAGACTGTCTGCAGGAACAGAAAGACCTTTTATAGCATCTTTACAGACTTCTACAGACGTTTGGCCAAATAAATTCTGATATTGCTTCACCAGATTATCGATAATTGCCTTTTCGTCCCCTCCTAAAGCCACTTCATGATTTTGCCAATCTATTTTAAGGCCTGGCACTTTTTTTGCTTGTTCCAATGCCACTGGTCCAATAATAGACTCTTGCTCTTTTATTATCCTTTGAGCCATCTGAGCAAAAATATCCATAAGCTTAAACTATGTCCTAAGTTTTTTTAAAACGTCTCCTAACTGAAGGAGTCCCAATGTCATCAGTGAATATGAAGCGAGATACAAGTAATCATTTAATCCGCCAGCATACCAAGTTTCCCTACTTGCTTGAAATAAAAACGTATAATCAGCTAAGAACTGAACCATTAGAGCGATCACTATAAAAAATATTTTACTTCTCATAACTCCTCCTAGTAAATTTCTAGAAAGAAAGTAAGTTAAAAGAGCAAATGATATATAAATCGCTTGACCAAGCGGATAACCAAAATCTAATAGTGTTCTTAGGGGTGCCGACATATCTATCTTATGACCTTGAACGAATAAAAAGTATCCTGCGAGAACCATTCCTAAAGGTATTAAAACCGCGGCTATTTTATTTTCAAATCCTTTGAGTCCGATTTTCAAACCCGAAGCTTTTCCAAGCAAATACGCGCCGTAAATATAAAGCGGAATACTTCCAAAGTAACCTAAATCCCCTAATGAAGGGTATGGAACTTCGATCTTGAGAAAATAAATATAGAAAGAATACATTAGCTGACCAAATTCTTGCGCTAGAAGTCCTAGTGAAAACATAAGAATTGAACGGCCAAAAAGGCTTTTGAAAAATCCCCATTTTCTTGAAATTAAAATTCCCCACACTCCTCCCCATATAGCCATTAATCCATATGAAGCTGCGAATATTTGATGCTGGAGAGTATCAGTTGTTGTACTTGAGGACTGAATATATATCCACCAAAGAGTGAAGAAAACAAATATGGCAATCGCTATTTTATTTTGCCATTGATTACTATTAGCTTCTGGCATATAATCAGCTTAAACCTAAAGATAAATAAATGTCAACTTATCTAACTTCCGCTACTTAACGATGATACCCATATTTCCCTCATCGAAAAAGCTAGAGCTAACCGACAGAGAAGAAATAGAAAATTTCACAAAAAGTTTCGCCCCATATTCTGACTATAATTTTGTAAGCTTGTATTCCTATAACACTCAAAACTTAACTGAATTATCATACCTAAATAATAATCTCGTAATTTTATTCGAGGATTATATTACCGAAGAACCGGTTTACTCATTTATAGGTATAAATAATTTAGAAGACACTGCAAGAAAACTTTTAGATAGAGCTCACGAATTAAATATACTTGATCAATTAAAATTAATTCCTGAAGGAAATTTTGGCGAGCACATTCATGGAATTCCAGGATTTGACGCTATAGAAGATCCCGATAATTTTGATTACATTTTATCAGTTGATAAATTAAGTAAGCTCGAAGGAGGGGAGTTCCAAGACAAAAGAAATTTATATAATAGATTTGGTATTGAAAATCCTGATGCAGAGATAAAAAAATTAGATCTAACTAATAGTCAAACTAAAGATGAGATTTTAAATCTTTTTGATACTTGGGTAGAACGAAAAGGAAAATCAATCGAAGAAACAGAACATGAAAAAACTGCAATAAAAAGACTCCTAAAAGCTTCTAACTTTTTTAATCTAATTTCAATTGGAATTTTTAAAAATAACAGACTAATAAGTTTCGCTATTTCTGAAATTGTAAATAATAACTTCTCAGTATTTCACTTTGTTAAAGCAGACATTGAATTTAAAGGTAATTTTGAAACCACATATAAAACATTAGCAAGTGAATTAAAAAAAAGTGGAGTTTTATTTATTAATTACGAACAACATTTAGGAATTGAGAATTTGAAAAAATCTAAAGAACTATGGAGGCCTGTGGGATTTTTAAAAAAATATACAATTTCAAAAATTGATTAACTTTTGTAGATCAGAAAGAGGCCGGCGATCATTAAAAGCATCAAGATTCCATTTCGCAGTTTATTTTCCCCTGCTGCATCCCTAAGATATTTTGGGAAAAATGGAAAAAATAAAACCGCAAATAAAAGTACATAAATCGGCTGAATTCCTTCAATAACTTTTACAATTGACACTGGTCCCTTACTTATTGCTAAGTTACCAACAAATTCTGCAGAAATTCCCAATAGCTCAACAAATGAAAAAACCAATATCCATTTTTTAAAAGTTTTCTTGAATTCTTTTCCGAATTCTCTTCCTTTTTTTGTAGATAATACTAAAAATAATGCTCCCAGTCCCATTCCCATTGAAAAAAGCATATATCCTGTCCAAAAATCTACTTCTGTATAAACATATTTTCCTATCACAGAGATCACTGCGAAAATAAAGGCACCAATTCCGACCAGTATAAATGCCGGGGAGAATTTAAATTTCTTAATATCTGTCACAGAAATGGCAAGAGAGGAAAAAAGAATAATTCCAAAACCTAAATACTGATTTAGAGTTAAAACCTCTTTCAGGAAAAAATACGCTAAGAATGGAATTAGAGCTGGAGCAAGACTAAATAATGAAATAACTACTGAAGGTTTTTCTACCTCAAGTCCTCTGAAGTAGAAGTAATAATACATAACCGTAAGAAATCCTGCTAATAATCCTAATCCTGCGACTAAAGGAGAGGGGACTGAAATATCTACAAAAAATAAAGCGGTAAGAGGAAGCAATCCAAAAATTCCAGAAATTATTGCTCCAAAATGTGCGGAGCGATAAACATTTCTAAGTAAATTATCATCAATAATATTTATTAAAGCAAAAAGGGCAGGAGTAAGAAGAGCTAGTAAAAACCATTGCTCCGTAATCATAATTAGGTCCAATCTTCGGACTTATATGCAGCAATTACTACAACTGACGCCGGTAAATCCTTGACCTGAGCTGTTTTAATTTTAATTCCTAATTTATCTTCATCAAATTCCAAATCTCTATTTTTACATAAATCCATTATGGATCTTTTTACTTCTTCTCGTAAATCTGCCTCTACCGAACTTTCAACCTCTCCTGTTTCTTCATGCTCTACGAAAACTCCCCGTCCATCTTCTAACTGATACCAACCAAGTGCTGCCCCAATAAATCTCCCTGAATCTCTACTTCTCATTTCGGCTTTTACACAATAAAGCTTATTCCCCCATTCATTATCATTTACGGGCATTTTCTCATGAATAACTGTCGTCATTGGAGGAATAACAGATGAAAGAGTAATAAGATTAAAATTCATTACTCCTGCATCCATAAGTGCACCATCAAATGCAGATAAAGGTGTTTTCCCGAAGCCTACGCCAGTTGTAATATAAATTTTCATAACCTAATCAGTATATAAGGAAATATTAAAAAAATTCAAGCCTCATAGTTTCCTATAGGGGTTAATTGATTCAATCTAGGGTAATTATTCAACTCTTCCCGTGAAGGTGGAGGCGGCTTTCATTTGAGCCTGAATGTTTTGTGGAACTTCATCATAGTGCGAAGGCTCCATGTAATACGAAGCTCTTCCCTGAGTCATAGACCTTAAGATCGTAGCGTATCCTGATAATTCTGAGAGAGGAACCATAGCGTTAATGATTGTCGCTTTTCCTCGATCTTCACTTCCGGAAATCTGTGCTCTTTTACTAGACAAATCTCCAATTACATCTCCTAAAAATTCTGATGGAGTTGTAACTTCTACCTTCATAATAGGCTCTAAAAGTGTAAGTTTTGCATTTTGAGCTGCTATTTGAAGGGCTTTTGAAGCTGCAATTTTGAATGCGATTTCTGAAGAGTCCACGTCATGGAAAGATCCATCATAAACTTCTACACTCATATCTACCACAGGGTATCCTAAGTAAATTCCGTTTTCCTCAGACTCGATTACTCCTTTTTGAATAGCTTTTATAAACTCTGCAGGAATTGCTCCTCCCTTAATACTATCTATAAATTCATTTCCCTCTCCTCTTGGTTTTGGCTTGATTCTTAAGAAACAGTGTCCGTACTGTCCGCGTCCTCCAGACTGACGAATATATTTTCCTTCTCCTGTTGCTTCTTCTTTAATTGTTTCTTTATAAGCTACCTGAGGAGCTCCTACATTAGCTTCAACTCCAAAGTCTGATTTCATAGTATTAACTTTAACCTCAAGCTGAAGCTCTCCAACCCCTGAGATAATAGTCTGATTTGTTTCATGATTTGTTTTAACCTGGAAAGTTGGATCTTCGTCCATAAGGCGCTTTAATGCTATGCCGAGCTTCTCCTGATCTGATTTAGTCTTTGGTTCAATTGCTAAAGAAATAACAGGTTCTGGGAAAGTAATTTTTTCTAAAACTATTGGATTTGCTTCATCACAAAGTGTATCTCCTGTGATGGTTTCTTTAAGTCCTACAATTGCGACGATTTCTCCTGCATACGCCTCGTCAATTTCTTCTCTTTGATTTGAATGCATAAGAAGAAGACGGCCAACGCGCTCTGTATTATCTTTTGTAGAGTTATAAATATAACTTCCAGATTTAATTTTTCCAGAATAAACTCTATAAAAAGTTAATTTTCCAACGTGAGGATCATTTTGAATTTTAAAAGCAAGCCCTGCAAGAGGAGCATCTGCTACTAGCTGGCGGGTTTCTTCTGCATCAGTTTTAGGATTTATTCCTTTTACTTCTTTAAGATCTACTGGGGATGGCAGATATTCAACAACAGCGTCAAGAAGTGGCTGTACTCCTTTGTTTCGAAGAGAAGTACCTGCATAAATTGGAACTAATTTATATGCGATAACTGCGCGTCTCAATGCCGCTCTTAGTTCTTCAACACTTGGCTCTGTTCCATTTAAGTATTTATCTAGTAATGCGTCATCTGTTTCTGAAATTTTTTCAATAAGTTTATGTCTATACTCATCAACTGCCACTTTCATTTCCTCTGGAATATCATCATTTACTTCGTATTTTGCTCCTAATTCATCTCCGCCCCATCTGATTGCTTTGCGGGTTAAAAGGTCAACGTTTCCTACATAAGTTTGCTCACTTCCAATTGGAAGAACCATGATTGCGGTATTTGCTCCAAGCCTGTCTTCAATAGATTTAACAGTAGCTAAAAAATCCGCTCCTAGTTTATCCATTTTGTTGATGAAACAAATTCTAGGAACCTTATATTTATCAGCTTGTCTCCAAACTGTTTCTGACTGGGATTGAACTCCCTCTTCTGCGTCAAGAACTGTAATTCCTCCGTCCAAAACTCTTAGAGAGCGCTCTACTTCAGCTGTAAAGTCTACGTGACCTGGAGTATCAATAATGTTAAATCTGTGCTCTATGCCCTTTTGTGAGCCTTCAGTTGGGGTCCAGAATGCAGTAGTAGCAGCACTTACAATGGTAATTCCGCGCTCTCTTTCTTCCTTCATCCAGTCCATGACTGTATTTCCCTCATCGATATCTCCGATTTTGTGAGTTTTTCCAGTGTAGTAAAGAATGCGCTCTGTAGTGGTCGTTTTTCCCGCATCAATATGCGCGATAATTCCGATGTTTCGGATCTTTTCTAAATCAAAATGTCTATTAGATGAATCAGCCATAAATTAAATAAAACTTTAAAAAAGCTCCCACAAATGGAAGCTAAATGAGTATACCACAAAATCTTTTTAGAATCTATAGAATTGTTCCGAATTTTTTGTTTTTCTTTGTATTCTTTATAAATGAATTTAAGCGTCTTTCGTAATCTTCCATTCTTTTTTGCTTTTTAGCATCCTCTATGTAATAAATCCTAAGTCTTTTATAGAGATCGTCAAAGGCTTGATAGTTCTTCCAGACTTCCGGATCTGTCTTTAATGCTTTTTCTGTTTCAGGAGACAATATGACTGGTTTTTCAGAAAGATCCACTCCTACTAGTGCCTCTATTCCATATGGAGTCATAAGCTTTGATTTAATCAAACGTCTTGCTCGTTCTTTATTTAGCTCTGACCAATTTGACTTAGCTCTTCTTGGTGTAAATCGCTGAATAGTTGAATCCTGATCCCGTTTTTTAACCACCCCGTCTATCCATCCAAAACACAACGCTTCTTCAACTGCCTCATTATAAGGAAGTGAAAGCTTTCCTGATGCCTTTTTATAGAAGACAAACCATACTTCTTTTTCCTTATTGTGGTTTTTCTCAAGCCACTCTCGCCACTCTTTTCTATCCTTTGCATAAAAACTATTCATAAACTAATTATATTACTTTTCCTGGAATCAAAACTGCACGATACATCGATATATCGATATATGATGCATTAAGAGGGTTTTTCTGAAGTTTTCGGCCCATCTACAAATATCATGTCTACGAAATTATCAACTAACCCTCTTACCAGTTCTCCCCAAAGCTCTAATCTAATTCTCCAAAGCTCTTTTCCTCCATCCAAAAGTCTTGCAGGTATATGCTCACCCACCAAATCCTTGGGCGATCTTGATGCTACTGAAGAATACACACCTTTTTCTATAATCGCATCTATTCCCTTAGTCATTGCTAAATCTACGCTTGTTTCAGCGATACCCAAAACTTTTCCTCTTACATCAAGAAGCTTTGCCAAATGCGCATCAACTTTTCCTCTATACTCTCCTTTTCCCTGGACGCTAGATAGTTGAATCGGAAGCTTCTTTTCCCTGCGGCTATAAGGAGGAATTCCAGATCTTCCTGGATGAACCCTTGTAGTTATACCAACCAAAGTAGTTTTATTTTTAGGATAACCTTTATACTTTCTCCACCAATCTTTCCCCTCAACTCCATCAATGTGAATATCTCTAGATGAGATTAAATCACCAAGTCTTTCACCTTTTATTTGCTGTCCTGGTATATAAAGCCTACCAAGCTCAATTCCTGCGTCTATTTGTATCGGCCTAGGTGCATAATTTCTAACTGGCGCTTGAACCTCAAATCCATAGTTTAATTCCCCCTCTGCGATCCCTTGAGCATCTACCTGCTCTCCTATTTTTAATGCAGCACCTTCTTGAAAAGCAAAATGCATTTGAGCATTTCTACTTCTAGCAGACTCTTCTACTCCTGCAAAATCTACTTTTCTAGTACCGGGAACATTACCCGATGAAATTAGAACTTTTGCATATCCATACTCAAAAGCAGGAATCTCGACTCCTTTCACAACTATTAAACCTGCTCCTCGCCAAGCTTGCATTTCTACCTCTGCCATAGATGGGGAATTATATTCTAAAGGGGATTAAACTTCAACTATAGGTTATGTTGTAGGTCGTTTTTTTGGGGTAGAGAAGTTACAGTAACCTTTAAGCCGGGTTTTTCTCCTTCTACTGCCTGTTGAGTTAGCGCAAACCCTTCCCTAGCAACAATTGCTAAATGTGCTGATTCCACTCCAGTTCTTAGTTCTGATTCTTGTCCAGTTAAAGATACACGGGGTGATACGCGGATAAATCTACCTAATTCTGTTCCAGATAGAATTTGGGCTATTGGTCCTAAATGAGAATCGACAGCATCTGATAATAGATGTGAATATAACTCTGTTCTATGGCCAATTCCCTCTTTTATTCTTTGCTCTATTAAAGACAAAGCCATTAGCTCTCTTTCGATTAATTCAACATTATCAATTGGAAGATTAACTTCTACAACAGGTCTGCCTGGTTTTGGCTCAACATCTCTAGTCATGGAAGTTAAATGCGGAAGTGGGAGAAAGCTTTGTTTGCGTCAGCCATTCTATGAACATTATCTCTTTTCTTGATTGCCTCTCCTTGATTTGCTGCTGCGTCCATTATTTCTGCTGCTAATTTTTCTGCAAATGAATGATAATCTTTATTTGATTTAGAACGAGCTGCATCCACTATCCATCGAAGTGCTAGTGCTGTTCTTCTATCTCCTCTAACTTCGATCGGGATTTGATAACTTGCTCCTCCAACGCGTCTAGCTTTAATTTCTGTTTTTGGACCGATATTTTGTACTGCTTTTTCAAATAATGAAAGTGCGTCTTCTTTTTTTGCAAGAATTTCCATCATGTCATAAACAATTCCTTGTGCAATTGATTTCTTGCCGTCTTTCATTATGTAATTAGCAAGTTTTGCTACCAAAAGATTGTTGTAAACTGCATCTCCCTCAATATGTCTTTTTTTACTTGCGTGTGCGTGTCTCATAATTTAATTAAGCTGCTGGAGCTTCAGCTGCCGGTGCTGCTGCTTTTGGCGCAGGTGCACCTTTTGATCCTCTCTTTGCTCCATATTTACTTCTTGAACTTTGCCTACCTACTACTCCAGCTAAATCTAATTTTCCTCGAACGATGTGATATTTTACTCCAGCTAAATCTTTTACACGTCCGCCTCTGACTAAAACAATTCCGTGTTCAGCTAAAGAATGACCTTCTCCCATGATATAAGCTGTAACTTCAGTTCTATTTGATAATTTTACTCTAGCTACTTTTCGAAGAGCCGAATTAGGTTTTCTAGGAGTCATAGTTTTAACTAAAGTTACAACTCCTCTTTTTTGAGGTGAATTAACTTCAGTGTAAACTCTGTCCTTAGCATTATAAAGTTTTCTAAGTCCAGTAACCCTGACCTTTTTCATTCTTCTTTGTCTACCGTGCTTTGTAAGTTGTGATAGTGTTGGCATATTTTGGTTTTTAATTATACAGCATCAGCGGCAGGAGCTTCAACTGTAGGTGCAGTTTCTGTTGGGGCAACAACTTCTGTAACTTCCTCTGCGTCTTCATCAACTGTAATTCCGTCAACTGGGATTAAGCGTCCGATAATAACGTTCTCTTTAAGTCCGATTAATTTATCCTCTGCACCCTCAAGGGACGCTTCAGTTAACACTTTTGTTGTTTCCTGGAATGATGCAGCTGAAAGCCATGAATCTGAGAATAATGATGACTTTGTAACTCCAAGAATAGTCTGTCTTGCTGTTGCTGGTTCTCCACCCTGAGTTAAGATTTCCGCATTAATTTCTTCAAATCTTGTTCTTGTTATAAAGTCTCCAGGAATTAAAGATGAATCTCCAACTGTTTCAATTACAACTTTATCAGACATTTTTCTAAGAATTACTTCAAAATGCTTATCGTTAATTGCGATTCCCTGCGATTCATAAACTTTTTGAGCTTCAGTTATTACATATCTTTGTGCGTCAATTAGCCCTGTAATCTTGAGAACCTCTTTAGGATCCAGATAACCTTGTGCAAATTGAGTTCCAACACTTACTTCTTGTCCATCTTTTACAGTTAGATTTGAAGCTAACGGGATGAAATATTCTCTTTCTTCAACTGGCTTTCTGTGTGAAGCAACCTTAAGAAGATATCCATCATCGCTTGTTTCAATTGTAAGTTTTCCAGATGTTTCAGAAATAGGAGATAACGCTTTTGGAGTTCTCATTTCAAAAAGTTCTTCAACTCTAGGCAAACCATGGGTAACGTCCTGCATAACAGCTCCAGCAACATATCTGGTTCTCATAGTAAGCTGTGTTCCAGGCTCTCCGATAGATTGAGCTGCTACTACTCCGACAGGCACTCCAAGTGCTACTTTTCTTCTTACTGAATAATCCCATCCATAACAGTTAGAACACATTCCGTATTTAAGCTCACATGTTATTGCTGATCTTACAATTGCTTCTTGAATATCTTCTGTAGCAATCTCAGCAACCTTGTCTTCTGTAATTTCCTGACCAGCTTTTACGATTGGCTTCTTAGTCTTTGGAGAAATTATATTTTCAGCTGCAATTCTTCCAAGAATTCTGTCATGGAAAGTAGCAGTTCTATCTGGATCCAAAGCCGAAATCTTAATACCATTCTTAGTTCCGCAATCTTCAGTTTTAATGATCATGTCATGAGACACATCAACTAATCTTCTTGTTAGGTATCCAGCGTTTGCAGTCTTAAGAGCTGAGTCGGTTAATCCTTTTCTAGATCCGCGAGCTGAAGCTACGTATTCAAAAATTGAAAGTCCTTCTCTAAAATTAGACTTAATAGGAAGCTCAATAATCTTTCCAAGCGGATCCATGATAAGTCCTCTCATCGCAGAAAGCTGTTTTAGCTGTTCTTTTCCAGCTCTAGCTCCTTCAGAATCGATAATTGTTCTAATAACATTTCCAGTTGTTAACAAGTCCCAAGTCATGTCAGCGATTCTCTCTGTTGTTGAAAGCCAAACGTTATTTGAAAGTCTTTTTCTTTCATCGTTTGTAATAAGTCCTTTTTGATATTCGAGGTCTATTTCTGCGATTTTTTCTTCGGCTTCGTCAATAATCTTGTCTTTTCCTTGAACTAGTGCGGTATCAAAAACAGATACTGAAATTCCAGAAACTGTTGAACCATAGAATCCGAGTGTTTTAATGTTATCGATTAATTCCTCAACCTCAAGTGAATTTGAAACTTTCATAGCTCTGGTAATTAATTTTTTAATACCGCTTGCTTTTACTGGCTCGTTCATAAATCCAAGAGACTCTGGTAAATGTTCGTTAAACATAAGACGTCCGATAGATGTTTCTATGATTTCACCGTTTACTCTAACCTTAATTGGCTGTCTTAGCTTTAATCTTCCGTATGTATGAGCAAGTAATGCGTCATTTATGTCAGAAAATATCTCTTCATCTTCTGGTTTAACTTCGGTTCTCAAACTTTCATCAATTGAAGTTAGATAGAAAACTCCAACAGCCATTTCTTTATTTGGAAGCGTAATAGGAGCTCCATCAGCTGGCTTTAAGAGATTTTCTCTAGGCATCATAAGCTCAATTGCTTCTTTTTGTGCGTTTTCACTTAAAGGAATGTGAACAGCCATCTGGTCTCCGTCAAAATCAGCATTAAATCCGCTACAAACACAAGGGTGTAATTGAATCGCAGCTCCCTCGATAAGAACTGGATAGAAAGCCTGAATACCTAATTTATGTAGTGTTGGAGCACGATTAAGTAAAACTGGATGATTCTTTGTAATTTCTTCTAAGATATCAAAAACCTCAGGCGGTCTTTTCTCGATAAATCTCTTTGCTGATTTAATATTTGGCGCAAAACCTCTGACAATTACTTCGCGAAGTACGAATGGCTTAAACATTTCAAGCGCCATTTCTTTTGGAATTCCGCACTCAGATAGCTTCAAATTAGGTCCGACAACGATAACTGATCGACCTGAATAATCTACTCTTTTTCCAAGTAAATTCTGTCTAAACCTTCCCTGTTTTCCTCTTAACATGTCGGAAAGAGATCTTAACGGTGATTGAACTACTTGAGTTCCGCGCTGGGAAGCATCAATTAATGAGTCTACTGATTCCTGAAGCATTCTTTTTTCATTTCTTAAAATAATTTCAGGTGCTCCAAGTGAAATAAGATGCTTCAAGCGATTATTTCTGTTAATTACTCTTCTATATAAATCGTTTAGATCACTAGTCGCAAATCTTCCGCCTGATAACTGAACCATAGGCCTAAGATCTGGTGGAATAACAGGAAGAACAGTGTAGACCATGTCTTTTGGAGAAACTCCAGCTTTTCTAATGACTTCAAGAAGTCTCAAACGCTTAACGAGTTTTAGATATTTTTGTCCTTTTGCTTTTTCTACTTCTTTTCTAAGTTCAATTATTAAATTATCGATATTTAGCTTCTCGATTAGTTCCAAAAGTCCTTCTGCTCCTGTTTTAAAGGTAAAGAAGATTGGAATATCATATTCCAAAACCTTAAAGTATTCGTCCTCTGAAAGAACTGATCCAGGCTTAAGACTTTTCACTAAAGCTGTTAATGCATCTGCGATTTCATCAATTTTCTTAGATTCCGCTGAAACCCTTTCATTAATTCTAAGAATTCTCTGTTTCTTTGAGAGTTCAATTTCCTGCTCCATTAATTCTTTTTGAGTAGTATTAGATTTTCCAGCTGACTTTAATTTTTCCTTAACCTCTTCTTCAATTGCTTTTTCCTCGACTTCTGCATCTTTTTTAAGATTTGCTTTTCGGTCTTCTATTACTTTTGCAAAACCCTCTAGAGCTTTTTTCTTCTTGTCATCCTCAATGGATGTAACTAAATATGAAGCATAATAAATGACTGATTCTAAGTCTTTTTGAGACATGTCCAGAATCAGACTTAAAGGTGAGCTTGATCCTTTAAAGTACCAAACGTGAGCAACAGGGGAAGCAAGTCCGATGTGACCCATTCTTTCGCGCCTAACGCGTGACAATGTAACTTCAACTCCGCATTTATCACAGATTATTCCTCTATATCTAATTCTCTTGTATTTTCCGCAATAACATTCCCAGTCTTTCGTAGGCCCGAATATTCTTTCATCAAATAATCCATCTTTTTCAGGTCTAAGCGTTCTGTAATTGATAGTTTCAGGCTTTGTTACTTCTCCATAACTCCAGCCCATAACATCTTCTTTTCCGGCTACTAAAACCTTTAAGGATTGGAAATCCAAAATACTAATGTCTTTCATTTTTTTATTCTTATCCATTTATTTCTCCTTCTGTAACTCCTTCTAAATCAGCTGCGCTAGGTTCAACTTCTCCTGATGCTGTTGCTTCATCTACTCCTGCTTCTTCTGTTACTACGTCTTCTCCGCCTAACTCTTTTTCCATTTCCTTAGCTTCTTCTTCAATCTTTTCGTCTGCTTTTGCTTCTTTCATAGGCTCCACCATAGTTGGCTCAGCTACAATTTGTGCTCCCATTGGAACCACATTTAGTCCTAGTGCTTGAAGCTCTTTAATAAGAACTTTAAATGATTCTGGAACCTTAGGTGTTGGAATTGCAGTTCCCTTTACGATTGCCTCAAATGCTTTTGCACGTCCGACCACGTCATCAGACTTGATCGTTAACATTTCCTGTAGTGTATAACGTGCGCGATGAGATTCCAATGCCCAAACTTCCATCTCTCCAAGTCTTTGACCTCCCATTTGTGCCTTTCCTCCAAGAGGTTGCTGTGTAACAAGTGAGTATGGTCCTGTACTTCTTGCATGAGTCTTGTCCTCAACCATGTGGATAAGCTTCATAATGTATGAGACTCCCACAACTACTGCTCCATCATAAGCTTCTCCGGTTCTAGAGTCATATAATTTAGCTTTTCCATTTTCTGGGAGCCCTGAAGCCTTAAGCTCAGCGATAATATTATTTTCGTCTACTTTTTCAAAAACAGGAAGTCCGACTTTCTTTCCCTGTACTAATGCTGCCCAACCAAGATGAGCTTCAAGAAGCTGTCCCAAGTTCATACGAGCAAGTACTGAAACCGGAGAAATAATAATGTCGACCGGTGTTCCGTCTTCGAGATATGGCATATCTACTACAGGAACGATTTTAGAAATAACTCCTTTATTTCCGTGGCGTCCTGCCAATTTATCTCCAACTACAACGTGTCTGAATTGAGCAACCTCAACTATAATCTTTCTAAGACATCCAGGCTCTAGTTCATCTCCCTTTTTGCGATCTAAAACTTGAATAGAAATAACTGTTCCTCTTTCACCGTTTGGCATTCTTAAAGATGTATCTCTAACTTCTCTTGCTTGTTCTCCGAAAATAGCGCGTAATAATCTTTCCTCTGCTGTTAATTCTGTTTCACCTTTTGGCGCAATTTTTCCAACAAGAATGTCTCCAGGTCCTACTTCTGAAGATAAAACTACAACTCCATCTTCGTCCAAATTAGCTAAATCTTCTTCTGATACATTTGGAATATCTCTAGTTGTTTCT
The DNA here is from genome assembly GCA_964490105.1 of uncultured Gammaproteobacteria bacterium. Taxonomy (GTDB): domain Bacteria; phylum Patescibacteriota; class Microgenomatia; order Levybacterales; family UBA12049; genus 2-01-FULL-39-10-A. The sequence continues at coordinate 638,003 of CAZAZU010000001.1, forward strand.
TCAGGACCTAATTTGGTCTCAACTACTGCAGCTTCATATTTTTCGATGTGAATTGAAGAAAGAACGTCTTCTTTTACTAATCTATCTGAAATAACAATAGCGTCTTCATATCCAAGTCCGTCATATGAAGCATATGCGATAAGAAGATTCTGTCCAAGAGCTAATTCTCCACCCTGTGAAGATGGTCCATCAACTAAAAGATCTCCTTTTTTAACTTTTTGACCAGTCGTTACCATTGCTCTTTGAGTATAAGCTGTAGCCTGTGAGGTTCTTTGGAATGATTCGATTTTATAAGTTATTTCTTCTTTGCCTTTTCCCTTGAATACAACTTTGTCTCCGTCAGCATAAACTATTTCTCCATCTTCTGGAGCTCTAGCAACACGTCCCATAACTTGGGATACCATTTTTTCCATTCCAGTTCCAACAATTGGACTCTGAGGAATAACAAGCGGTACTGCTTGAGACTGCATGTGGGTTCCCATAAGCGCTCTGTTAGCTTCATCATGAGAAACAAAAGGAATAAGGGATGCTGCTGTTCCTACAACTTGACGTGGAACTACATCGATATATTCAATTTTTTCTTTCTCTACTTCAATAAATTCTCCCTTATATCTAACAGGAACTCTTTCATTTGTAATTGTCTGGTCCTCATTTAATACGTCTGAGTGAGTAATATATTTTTCTCTCTCGTCATCTGCTGCCATATAAACGATTTCATTCGTTGCAGTACTTACTGTTTTATTTCCTTTTTTAGTATGAGTTACTTTTCTATATGGGGTTTCTAAGAAACCATATTGGTTTACTCTTGAATATAAAGCCAAGTATGTTACGAGTCCGATGTTCGGACCTTCAGGACTACGAATCGGACAAATTCTTCCATACTGTGAAGAATTAATATCACGAATTGAGAAAGCAGCTCTTTCTCTAGAGATTCCACCGGTTCCCATAACTGTTAAACGGTTAAGGTTATCGATTTCTGAAAGTGGATTTGTCTGGTCTAGGATTGTTGAAAGCTGAGAGGTTCTGAAGAATTCGTTTATTGAGGCCATAATCGGTCTAGCATTAATAAGTCCAGCAATTGTAACTGGGACTTCTGGAGTAATAAGTGACATTCTTTCTTTAATACTTCTTTCAAGTCTTAAAACTCCAACTCTAAATGCTGTTGAAGCTACTAATTCTCCAACTCTTCTTACACGTCTATTTGCGAGTGAATCGATATCGTCAACTCCATCCTGTCCTTTTGAAAGAGCGATTAAAAATGAGATTGTTGCGATAATGTCATCAATTGTAAGAATTTTTTCCTCTGTTGGATTAAATCCTGGTACGTTTTTAAGTTTTTTATTCATCTTATAACGTCCGACGTCTCCAAGATCATATCTTCTGTTATTGAAAAACATTCCAAAGAAGTTTTCTTTAACTTTGTCCAAAACTACTGGTTCTCCTGGATGCATTTTCTTAAAAATTTCGATAAGAGCTGCGTTTTGTGAATCAGTTTCATCTTTTGTAAGAGTGTTATTTATGAAATTTGTTTTTCCATCGGCTTCTGCATCTTTGAATTTAGATCTAATTAAATCGTTATCTGATACTCCAATCGCTCTAAGGAAAGTTGAGGCCAAAAACTTTCTTCTTCTGTCAATTTTTACTGTAATTGTTTCGTAACGGGTAGTTGTAAATTCAAGCCATGATCCATGAACTGGTCTAATTTCTGCAGTGTAAAGAGTTTGTCCTGTTACTACATCTTGAGTTGAAGTAAAGAAAACTCCAGGGGATCTAACAAGCTGATTTACGATTGCGCGTTCAATTCCATTGATAATAAATGTTCCGCGTTCTGTCATTCTTGGGATATCTCCTAGGAAAACTTCTTGATCGATTTCTGCTTCTGTTTTTTTGTTAGTGAGGGTTGCTTTTACATAAAGAGGTGCGTCGTAGGTGAGTCCTTTAATGAGACAAAGAGTAGGCTCATTAGTTGGCTTTCCAATTCTATAATCCTTAAGGGTAAGAGTCCAGTTTTTTCCTGTGAAATCATCAATAGGAGATATCTCCTGTAAAACTTCTCCTATTCCAACTTCTTCAAACCATTTGTATGATTCGTGTTGAACTGTGAGAAGATCTAGCTCAGGGAGAACTGGAAAATTCTTTCCCCAGTCTTCACGAAGCTTAAAATTTGTCTTATTGTCTTTAGAATCGGATTTAGGCATTCAAAAAATATATAAGCGGGCAGCTCCTTAAATCGACAAAAAATGCACACAGGTGCATGAACCTTTCCGGCTTTTCGTCTTAAAGTAATCTACTTATATCATACGATCCAAGCGTGTGTCAACAATCAAATTAGAGACCTATATTACTTTTTATCTGAGTTCTTTATCACTTAAACCGAAATGGTGGCCTATTTCGTGAATCACAGTTCTTCTGACGCGGGCTCGTACTTCATCTGGAGTGCGTGAAACCATAAGTATCGGATATTTAAAGATGGTAATCTTATCTGGCAGTACGCCTGTGTAATTTCTTCTTTGCGTAAGAGGAATTCCTTCATAAAGACCAAAGAGTAAACTTCGCCTGTTCAATCTAAGTTTTGCAGCCTGCATAGGACTTGGCCAGTTTTCAAAAGTAACACCTACATTTTCAAGTCTTTTGGCAAATTCAGGAGGCAAACTATCAAGCGCTTCTCCGATCAACTTTTCAAACTCCGCATCATCCATCCCGTTAGAAGCAGATCGCGATCATCTGCTTATCCTTTCAACTATTTCAAATCCTTAAAAGCGATCGCGGCTTCTAACGGGATCCATGGACTTAGGATTATACATGAGAATTGACAAATTTTTTTAATCTGATATTCTTTAATCTGCATTAAGAGAGTCCGATCAATATCGGACCGGCAACCGAGCCCTTCGACCAGCTCAGGGACGCGGTGCCATTCCAAAAAGGAAATGCGGCTTATGAGCAAAAATATTTTTACTTCTGAATCTGTTAGCAATGGCCACCCGGATAAAATCTGTGATTCTATTTCTGACTCCATTTTAGATGCTGTTCTTGCAAAAGATAAATTTGGAAAAGTCGCAGTTGAATGTCTCGCAGCAAACAACAAACTTATTATAGCTGGCGAAGTGACAACTAATGCCAAAATAGACTTTGAAAAAATCGCTAGAAAAAGAATAAAAGATTTAGGCTATACAAATCCTGATTTTAATTTCTCAGACAAATCAGATATCGAAGTTTACGTTCATGAACAGTCTCCCGAAATAGCCCGTGGAGTCAAGAAAAAAGGAGCAGGAGATCAGGGAATGATGTTTGGATATGCGTGTAGGGAAACCAAAACTCTAATGCCTTTACCTATTTCTATGGCTCACAGACTCGCTGAAGAACTGGACAAAAGTAAACAAAAACTCAAATATTTAAAACCTGACGGAAAAACTCAAGTAACCATAGAATACAAGAATGGTGTTCCTTACGAAGTCAAACAAGTTGTTATAGCAGTTCCTCATGATGAAAAAATAAAACTTGAACAAGTAAGAGAGGATGTTTTCAAATACATAGTCAAACCAGTTTTAGACGGTTTTGGGTTTAAATTTTCAATAAAAGATTTGATTCTAAACGGCACAGGAGTTTGGCATATGCCTGGACCCTCTTCAGATGCCGGACTCACAGGACGAAAAATAATAGTTGATACCTATGGAGGATACGCGAGAGTTGGTGGAGGAGCTTTTTCTGGAAAAGATCCCACAAAAGTAGATAGATCCGGCGCATATGCCGCTAGATTTTTAGCAAAAAATATTGTGGCTGCAAAACTCGCAGACAGAGCGGAAGTCAGACTTGCCTATTTTATTGGAGCTAAAAAACCTGTTATGCAGGAAGTGGAAACATTCGGGACTGAGAAAACATCGGATAAAGTCATTAAAGATTTTATGAGAAAAATTCTTAATACATCAGTCGAGGGAATTATTGATGGCTTGGATCTTAGACAACCAATTTATTTAAAAACATCTTCTTACGGTCACTTCGGCCGCCCGGAATTTCCTTGGGAAAGGCTAGTCTAAATTATTTTCTTGGGGTTATATCTAATTTTTGATGAACCTCATGCCCATCTGAATCAACACTCGTTAAGCTTGCTGTAATTCTTTCTCCTTTTACTTGATCAGGAACGCCAAGTAACCTTGCTCCCTCTTGAAATTCTTCTAGAAGTCTTGTGGCGGAAGCAACTGTAAGCGTTGCGCTAAGATCTATCCTTACCTGCCCAGGCCTCAACGGATCTGGTGTTTCAAAAACTAATCCACCTCTGTCTAACTCATCTCCGCCCACACCTGATTCGAACATGGCTACTCTAATCATATCCTTAGCACGTCCAATTTGATCGGGATGCACCTTTGCTTTTGCGACCAAATCTACTCGTCTTCCTGCATCAGCTTCATGTGCATCTCCCTGAGATTCTCTTTCGCGTCCAAACATACGTGGCATTATACACTCGAAGTCTTAATTGTCAAATTACTATTTAAATTTTCCTTGAGTCATATGCCCAGTGGAGAATTGCCTGGCGCTGGCGAGGGCGACAATTTAATTCCCCTTTTGCGCAATTCTTTTTTACTTGAGAAATATGACGCTTAATAGCTTTCCACCTCTTAATCTGCCTATCATCATCAACAGAACGTCTCCCTATATAATACCGGCAGTACCACTGAAACCATCCTCTCGGATCTTGAGGTCTTATCCAGCCTTTCTTAATCCAAATTTTTAGCGGCTGAGACGCATTTACCTTAAAAAAATTCAGATTTTTATCCGGTCCATTTGGATCTAATTTAGCACCTTCAAACCAGTCTTTAGGAAATTCCGGAGTACAATCAGTCATATACCTTCCGCCAAAAACTCCAAGCTTTAGCATTTCCTTGGGTGTTAATTCCGGCCGGAACTCAGGATCAAAATTCTTTCCCATGGGTTCGGTCAATAAATAAGAATAATCAGTTTGCATTTTGTCATTAACAACTACACGCTTATTCATAAAAAAATTATATCAACAAAATAAGTTCTAAAATTTAAGCAAAGTGCCTATTGATTTAGAAAGTTACTAGGAGAATAATATGCTAAGTGCCTCACCCAGCAGAAACCATCGCATCTAATCCTGCTCCCGAGTCGCGACCCAAACAGCGGCCTACTGTTAGAACTGTCGAAACATTGCTCTACGAAGGAAGAACTCCATTTCTAATGAGAAGCCAAATCACCCTATCGCTATATGATGAAGGAAGTCATGACGCGAAGACTAATGATAGCGGCTTACCGGAAGACTCAGCGCCAATGGAAAGAGTGTCATTAAACCCCCGCAGGGCAGTTGTCTGCTCTTTCCCTTCAATAGACGGAAACCCGGAGAGAAGATTTAGGTTAAGCCTTGAAGAAGCTGCGCACATTTCTTCTATCCAGCGCGAGCTTACAAGCTTAAAACAATCATAACCACTTGCTGCATAATGTATAATATATGCCTATGAAATACACAGTTTTGCTTTTCTATAAATACGTTAATATAAAAGATCCCCAGGCGCTAATGATCCAGCATCGCGCATATTGCGAGGCTTTGGATCTAAAAGGTCGCATAATTATTGCCGAGGAAGGAATTAATGGGACACTAGAGGGAACCACAGAAAATACTGAAAAATACATAACGCTTACTGAAAACGACAGAAGACTCAAAGAAATAAACTGGAAAAAAAGCGAAGGAACTGGAAAGTCTTTTAATAAACTGTCAGTTAAAGTCAGGCCTGAAATTGTAACGACTGGAATTCCAAACAAAGATTTTGGTCCTCTTAAAAAAGTGACAGGCAAACGCTTAACAGCTGACAAACTTAAAGAGTGGTACGAAGAAGGACGTGAATTTTATGTTGTGGATATGCGAAATGACTACGAATTCGAAGTGGGTCGTTTTAAAAACTCTATCTGGCCAGAAGGACTCGGACATTTTAGAGATGTGCCGCGTGCAATCAAATCAATAGAAAAGCTAAAAGACAAGACTGTAGTAACGGTCTGCACTGGCGGAGTCAGATGCGAAACAGCTTCAGGACTTCTCATTAAATATGGATTTAAAGAAGTTTATCAATTGGAAAATGGAATTGTAACTTTCATGGAAAAATATCCAAATACATATTTTGAGGGAAAACTTTTAGTCTTCGATCAGCGCGAAATGATAGGCTTTAATACCAAAGATCCAAATCATAAGATAGTTGGAAAATGCAGAATTTGCGGTGCAAAAAGTGAAAATATGGAAGATTATTTTGATGGAAAAAAGAATACCTATGGAATTATTTGTGTAAATTGCGCAAAAAGCGGAAAAGTAGAATTAGAACGTAAGCCCACATCTAGCCTCAAATCAAATTAATTTTCTTACAATCTTAATACACATTTAGTGTCTAAGTTTAGCAAAAGACCATTAATATAGTGTTTGGAAAGTTACTCGGGATGATAAAAAAACTACACTTGGGAGAGTGTAGTTTTTTATGGTTTGAGCTCAATTTTTACCACTACCATATCTCCGTTTGTGATTTTTTCTTTTATTCTGGCGGATTTTTTTACAGGAAGTAAATACGTTCCTTTTTTCTCCCAGAAAATTGAAGTCTTCCACGCGGTTTCACCAATAGTAACAATTACCGGTATTGAACCCCATCCGCGATGAAGATGACCAAACCTATCCTTAATCTTAGATGAAATATTAACTGGAACTGTGATCATGTACCAAGGAGCTGGGGCCTCATAAATCCAAAGTTTAGCTTTAAATTTTACTTCAAATTCATCCACTGAAAAATTATAGCACTAACTTCTTGGAGTTCTTCGCGGTGCTGGAGACTTTGGAGCTAAAGCACTTTCCTGCGCAATTCTTTCCTGAAGCACTCTTTCCCTTTCGCTTTCTAAAAGTCTTCCAAAACTTCTCGCAGCATCCAAGGCATATATTGGGTCAACCATTCCAGGTTTAGCAAGTATGCTTCTTCGGACATCCCTCACGACATCATCGGAACTTAAACCTACATCCATCAATCCAAGTGTTACTCCGCGCAGTTCTTCAGCGGAATCTAAATGAACTCTATCTGCGTCTTCTACTCCACCGCCCATCAAAAAAGCGATTTGCTGTGCATTTCCTTGAAAATAATTCCTTGCACCTTCAAGCACTGCCGCTCTCCTTGCCTTTTCGGCCTCTTGATCTAAAACCTTAACTCCACCTGGAGGAACAATTTGAATAACAGTTTCAGGCTGCATGTGAACTCTTCTAATTTTTAAACCTTCCGGTGTACGTCTTACTTTTCTCTCTGTCATGACAGGGATTATACTACTATAAGGTTAATAAATAAAGCAATTAGACTAAGGGGTATCCTTTTGATCGCCAGGCTAGAAGCCCGCTTAAAACATTAAAGACATTTTTATATCCCATTCGCTCCATTATCTGAGCCGCCATAATACTTCTTGATCCAGAAAGACAATGCAGATAAACTTCTGCATTTTTATCTTTTACTTTTCTCTCAATTTCTGATTCGAAAAAATCCAATGGAATATTTAAACTATTTTCAATTTTTCCGCGCGTTACCTCCATCGGCGTTCTGACATCAATTATGGTTATCTTTTCCCCTGAATCGATTTTTCTTTTCAGATCTTCTGCTTGAACATTTATCATATAAATAACTCGTTACTCAGCCTTATATCCCGTTTTTTTAATCTGCGCTGCTATATCTTTCTCCGTAACTTTTTTTTCATCAAATTCTACTTCTGTTGACTGCTTGGCATAACTGGTCTTAGCACTTTTTACTCCTTCCAAATCCTCTAAATCAAAGTCAATATTCATAGCGCATGAGGAACAATGCATTCCTTTAATATCTAGTTTAATTTTTTTCATAGTACCCTAATCACCCCCTGATACATCCCCATCGAACAAGTATATGAATAGTTTCCTTTGCTAAGTTTTGGCAGATCTAACACTTCTGTTCCTGTTGGCTTAAGATTTACTCCAATTTTTAATGCAGGAATTCTAAAAGCAATCGAACAAGAATACGTATCATTTGTGATGAGCGTTAGTTTTGCTGGAATTCCTTCTTTTAAGATTAAAGTAGACGGGCTGTATCCGTTACTTAAAACGTCAATTTTTACCTCCTGAAATCCATTTTTAGTAGGTGGGTATGCAACCGACATTTTAAGGTCGCTTTCATTCCCTATTGAAGACGTAAGCTTACTTACAGAAATGGGCGCTCCCAAAGCAACAAGTCCCCCATAAACAGAAATTAAACCTAAGAAAATTAGTAAAATAGCGGCAATTCTTAAGAAACTGTTTTTAAATTTATCTCCAAGTTTTGCAGTCAGAAATCCGATTCCGAAAAACATTGGAAAAGTTCCCAGTACAAATGTTCCCAAAATCAAAGCTCCTTTTATAGGACTTGCGCTACTTATGGCTAGTGCTTCCATAGCTAGAGTTGTACCGCATGGAATAAATATAGTCATTACGCCTAACACAGCGGGTGCAAAAATATCAGAGCTTCTGGATTTATTTCTAATTCTTCTAGTTAAGAAGCGGGGCGGTTGAATAACAGCGTATCTAAAAATTGGATGAACATCGAATAAATTTAAGGCAATTATTACCATATAAATTCCTGCAAAAATTTGAATTACTGATTGAACCTGAGAAGTAAGACTTATGGCAGAACCAAATAACCCTAGCAAAAAACCTAAAACTAGATATGCACTCAATTTAGAGACTAAAAATGCAAGTGTTGGGAAAACTGGATTTATTTTTCCTTTTTCCGAAATCCCTTCTTTTTCTCTTGAGGCAATTACTGAAGCCAAAAGCCCACCCTGAACCGCCAGACAAGTTAGTCCTCCGATAGTTAACCCTGTTAAAAATATAATTCCAAGTTCCATAATTATTTAGCTATTTTTTTTAATAATAACGAATTTCCCACTACTGAAATTGAACTCGCAGCCATGGCAAAAGAGGCAAAAATCGGATTCATGAGTATTCTTAATACAGGATAAAGTGCCCCCATCGCGACCGGAATTAGGATTATATTATAACCAAATGCCCAAATAAAATTAAGTTTTATGGTTCTCATGGTTTTTCTTGATAAATTAATGGCCTCAACTACTGTATTCAGATCTTTGTTTATTAAAGTAATTCCTGCGGTTTCCATGGCGACATCAGTTCCTGTTCCCATCGCAATTCCTACATCTGCTGATGCGAGAGCCGGAGCGTCATTTATTCCGTCTCCTACCATCGCGACCACTTTCCCCATTTCTTGAAGTTTTCTAACTTCACTTTCTTTATCCTCAGGCATAACTTCCGAGATTATATTCTCAATTCCAGCTTTTCGCCCAATCGCTTCAGCGGTCGACTTATTATCACCAGTTATCATAAAAACCTCTACTCCCATTTTTCCCAGAGCTGCCACCGCGCCTTTCGCTGAATCCTTCAAGTTATCTTGAATTGTAATAATTCCCAAAGCCTCATTCCCTTCCGCCAAAACTACAGCAGTCTTGCCTTCTTCCTCAAAACTTTTAATCTGCTCAAGATAATTCTTAGTCTCAACATTTTCAGAATTCATGAGCCTTAAATTACCTAAGAGTACTTTCTTTCCATTTATTAAACCTGAAATTCCTTTTCCGCTTAATGCTTTAAATCCCTCAACATTATCAAGTGAAATCTTTTTCTCATTTACTTTATTTAAAATTGCCTCAGCTAAAGAGTGTTCCGACCCTTTCTCAAGCGACCCCGCAAGCTTCAAGAGGTTATCTGAAGATCCCTTTAGCGGAACCACGTCTATAACTTCAGGTTTACCATGGGTTAAAGTCCCTGTTTTATCGAAAATAATCGTATTTACTTTATGCATTTTCTCAAGCATTGAGGCATCTTTTATAAGTATCCCTTTCCCAGCCCCTATTCCAGTCGAAACCATAATTGCCGTAGGAGTTGCAAGTCCCATCGCGCATGGGCAAGCTATGATTAAAACTGCAATCGTGTTAAGTAACGCATAAAGAAAAGTTGGCTCCGGCCCGAATAGATACCAAACCATAAATGTCGCAATAGAAAGAAGAATTACCACAGGTACAAAATATGCAGAAATCTGATCTGCCATCCTTTGAATTGGAGCTTTTGTACTTTGAGCTTCTTCAACTAACTTTATTATCCTTGACAGAAATGTATCACGGCCTACTTTGGTCGCTTTATAGAGAAATGTTCCTGATTTATTAATTGTCGCGCCAATTACCATGTCTCCTTTAATCTTGTCTATTGGAATGCTTTCTCCTGTTACCATAGACTCATCTACACTTGATTCTCCCTCAATAATTTCTCCATCCACTGGAATTTTTTCGCCTGGCCTCACCCTTATAACAGAATTAACAACTACTTCTTCAATTGGCACATCTTTTTCGATTCCATCTATTACAATTCTTGCAGTCTTTGCAGATAGACTCATTAGTTTTTTAATTGCGTCACTTGTTTGGAGTTTAGCTTTTGTCTCTATAAATCTGCCTAAAAGAATTAACGTGATAATAACCGAAGAAACATCAAAATATGGCATCGGCTCTATCCCCACCGACATTGGAATTTCAGGGAAAAAAGTTACAAAGGATGAGTATATAAATGCTACAGTCGTACCCAGAGCTACAAGAGTATCCATATTTGCAATTCGATTTCTTAAGGCAGGAATTGATGCTTTGTAAAAAGTTAAACCTATAAAGAATTGAACGGGAATAGAAAGAACTAGCTGTAAATAAAAGTTTCTGATGATAGCTGGCGCTGTCTCCATAAGACCTGGAAAACTTCCCCACAGTATTACTGCAGAAATTATAGCCCCTGCTAAAACTTTCATTTTTAAGATTTTCAGATCTTTTAACTTAGAGGCGGTTTTTTCTTCAGGAGATAAATTAAATTGTGCTTCATATCCAACTTTTTTTAATGCTTCTTTTATTTTTTTATCAGGAACTTCTTTATCGCAAACAACACATCCTGATTCCGTAGCTAAATTTACAGTCGCTTCCTTAACTCCGTCAATTTTTCTGAGACTTTTTTCGATTACATTTACGCAGGAAGCGCAATGCATTCCTTTTATGTTAAAATCCGTTCTTTTTTCTTCCATTAACTTACAATTAATTTTCCGTGATACATATTCATACCACAGGAAAATTCGTACTCTCCTTTTTCTTTTGGAAATATATCTATGCTTATTTTTTTATTTAGAGGTAAAAATTTTTTAATTTTAAAATCTGATAAAACTACCTCCTCAAGACAATCTGAAGGGTCTTTTCTTAAAAAATTAATTTTAGTAGATTTATTATTCTTAACTTCAATTACTGTGGGTTTATATCCGCCGGAGACGATTACATCAATCTCGTCCGTAGCTTTTACCACTTCCTCTTTTTTCATAAAGAAGAACCAGTAGGTAAAAATCATTCCCAGTGCTCCGGAAATTAAAACAATTATTTGGTCTATCTGCATTTATCATTACTCCCACTCAGTTAACCATTTTCGCATCAAATCAATTTCAGCTGTTTGAGCTAAGATTATGTCATCAGCGAGTTTTTTCATCTCAGGTCTATCAGTTCCATTCTTAAGCATACTTGCCATCATAACAGCCATCTGGTGATGTGGGATCATGTCTTCTATAAATGCCCTGTCAAAATCTTCTGAATTTTCTAGACTATCTAAATCCATGTCGCTACCCCTCATGCCCATATGCATTTTTCCGCCTGACATCATTCCGTGCTGACTCATAACCTCGTCTCCAGTTGGAAGTTCACGCCCATACCAGTCTTTATACCAGGACTTCATCTGGGTGATTTCATTTGACTGTGAAGAAATAATATTAGTAGCTAGCTCTTTTACCTCAGGACGCGTAGCTTTTTCTAAAGCGAGCTCACTCATTGTTATCGCATCTTCATGATGAGGAATCATCTGTTCTATAAAATGTGCATCAATTACATCCGGATTATTTGACACTGAGTTTCTGCCCATCATTACTCCCGGATTAATTGAAGTCTTATCTGAAAAATAACCAAAAACTGCAAGCCCGCCTATTACCGCACCTATAATTAAAAATATTAATTTATTCATTTATTTACCCTCTTAAATAGCGTTATTAACTCTTGCGAAGCTTTTGGATCTTCTGACATAAACTGGTGTTTTACATGAGTATTAACGTGTCTTTCAAATAAAACTGAATCGAGACTTTTTAAAGAATTTTGGATAGCAAGGCTTTGATTTAAAAGATCTATGCAGTATTCATCGGATTCAATCATGCGCTCGAGTCCTTCAAGCTGACCTTTTATAATATTTAATCTTTTCTGGGCTTCTTCTTTTTTATCCGTATAGTTTTGTTTCATAAAAATATGATATACCCCCCTAGGGTATATGTCAATATCCAAATTGACCGCGTTCTTTAAAACACTTATATTAAATATATGGCAAAGAAAAAAGTTAAAAAAATCCAATATCCAAGTAAAAATAAAATGGTGTTCTCTATTCTTGCAACGGTAGGAGTTGTAGCTGTCTGGCGTGGAATTTGGGTAGTTTTCGATGCGCTTCCCTATTTTGAGAGACCTATTGTTGCAGGAGGAATTGCAATCTTAATTCTTATAATCGCAGGGATTTACTTTAAAAAAATCAACTTCTGGTAAAACTTACTTTATAACAACCATTGGATGCTCAAATGCTCTATTTAATGCTTCAGCTTGCAAATCTGGATTTCCTTCCCATCGATCTCTTCTTAAAGTTTGAACTCCTAAACCCACTACATTAATTGTTCCTGCTTGATCTGCAATAATGAATAAGCCGTGTAGTGCAGTTGATTTAAAAGTCTTCGAAAGATGCTTTGAAAATCTTCCAAAACGGTCAGAGAATCTTCCAGCTGGTAGATCTAACTCTACTTTTCTTGATGATTTTATATCCCAGTTAACACCTAGATAACTAACATCTGGCAATAATTCAATCGGAGGTGTCGCAACCACCTTTGGCTGACCTTCTACTATTCTTGCAGGCCAACTATCATGTAAATATACGAGCTTACCTACTCCTATTTTATTGTAAAGATCAGCCATCTCAACTAAAAGATTAGGGAATGCACTCGCGATTAAATGTCCGGAGGCTAAATCATGAGGACTCACCTCATGCTCATCATGCCCACCATCATGACCACCATGGCCAACTCCATGTACCGCAGGAGTAATAGGTGCTTCTGCCGCCTTTCTCCTAGCAGCCTCTGCAACTGCAAATTCTAATCCTGGAAAATTCGGTCTTCGATCTGGACTCATAGGCTCATATTATACTATAAGTCTATATTTAAAGCAATTAATGTCTGGAAGTGGTACAATGCTACTTCATGGGATATCCAAACAGAGATAACAGAGGAGGGGGACGAGGCGGAGGACGCGATTTTGGCGGAAGAAGTTTTGGCGGAGAAAAGCGTTTTAGACCTGCGGAACTTCATAAAGCCACATGCAGTAACTGCGGAAATGAATGTGAAGTTCCTTTTAAACCAAGTGGAGAAAAACCAGTTTATTGCAGAGATTGTTTTGGAAAAATGAAACGGTCAAATGAAGAAAAGAGCTTTGATAGAAGAGAAGAGAGATCCTCTCAGTCTCAAAATAATCCAAAACTGGATGAAATCAACTCAAAGTTAGACCAAATCATAGAATTACTAAATAATAGGTCAGAGGTATTAACCCCTGAAGCACCAATAATAGTAAAAAAGAAAAGATTATCCAAGAAAGCAATCGAGCTAGCAGATACACCCCTAGAAGGACCCACCACAGAATAATTTGTCGGATTTTGCTATAATCCTCGACTATGTCTATAGAAACCTTTAAAGACCAGTATCCGTCAGGAGATAGATTCGCGGAAGCTGTAACTAAAAGAGCAGAATTTAAAAGAGGATATTCCAGAATGAGAGCTTTAGCTGATACGATGTATCACGAAGGAAGGGCAGGGCTTAAAGATGTCCACAGAGAATTAAGAAATAGCAAGCGTCTTGTCCCTGCATCTCCCCTTTCCTCAGATATTCCTCCATCTCTTAAAGATGCAATTAGCATGAATGCAGGTGCAGTTCTTTGGGGATCCATATTCAGAACTACCGAAATCATAGCCGTAGAAAGATTTTATGATCCGTCTTTTTTTGCTCATCTGGTAAGAGACGGTTTCAGAGGAATGGGGTGGGCTGACTCGATAAATCTTGGAAAACCTGAAGAAAAAGAGCCAACTCATTTTACTCATGCAAAAGTTGCAGCGCTTACACATGAAGTTACTATTGATCCAAAAATGACATTTATATTCACAAAACAAGGGTTTAATCTACTTCCTACGACTTTTCAAGGCGATATCCTAGGAACTGCACTTTTTAATGGAATGGTTTCACATTTTGGACCTGTTTATCATTCTAGATCTGATGCACTCCTTAGAGCACCTGTTACACCTGCAGAACAAAAAGCCAGACAGCTACAGTTAGTACTTCCTCAGCATAGGCCTTTAACTTTTAGATAATTATCTTACCGGGGATTTTCCTGGATTATAAATCAAACATTCGTAGATAGAAGGAATTCCAGCCTCATTTACGCCAGTTATAATCACAGAAGGATAACCTTTTGCGATCGGAAAATGTCTTTCGCCAACCATCGGATTATTTCCATCTAAATCTTGTGTCATGGCGCTTGGATTTAATGGAACAACATGACAATCTCCTGTACCCTCTGGATCAACAGTCAGATTATATCTATGATTATTTCCCGGAGGAGTAAGATCATATTCACCTGCAGGTAAAGAAGTGAGCGTGCCTCTTCTTTCACTCATAGCACTAACCACAGTATCTTTTGGTTCCTCTCCTTCTATAATTGGTAAACCACCCGAAAAACTAACTCTTTCAACTACCATAGCGGGAAATTATATACTAGAGGTCTATATAAATCAAGCTTATATTGACTTGGTTTTGGCACAAACATTTATGAGATTACACACGAGGAGTATAATTAGTGTGTGGATATTTCCCTTATCGCCAAAACTTTTATAACATTTTTTACAGTAATTGATCCCTTAGGCTTAGTTCCTGTAGTTCTAGTAATTTTAGCTAATAATAATCCCGAGGAAAGGAAAAAATAATTACCAGAGCGGTAATAATTGGTGCATTAGTAATTTTTACATTCGCTCTTTTAGGAAAAATACTTATAGAAAGTCTTGGGATCGGACTTTATGCATTTAACATCGCAGGAGGTGTTCTACTTTTTCTCATAGCTCTAGACATGCTTTTTGGAAGAACTCCTGGAACTCGCGAGACCCCAGTAGAAGAAAAAGAGGCAATAACTAGTAGTGATGTAAGCGTTTTTCCTTTAGCTATACCTATGATTGCAGGTCCTGGAACTATAGCCACCACTATTCTTTTTACAGACAACGCATCCGGAAGTAACTTGAGCATCCTTATACTTGCTGTAGTCCTAATTTTAATTCTATTTATTTCCTGGGTAGTTATGATAAAAAGTTCTTTAATTATGAAGCTTATTGGAAGAACTGGAATACTGGTTTTTTCTAGAATTCTGGGAATAATTCTAGCCGCATTAGCAGTCCAATATATTCTTAACGGTATTCAGACATTCCTGAAATTAAATGGATTTATTTAGATAGATTTAATTGACTGAGTGGCTTTGCAATTCCAGCTGTATCTTTTAAATATCCGTCAACTGCCTCCTGAAAAGCTTCCCCACGAGCTGTAGCTCCAAACCTGACTATAAATCGTCCTTGCGCTAATACTGATCTTCTTATATCAATTCCCGGTCTCTGAAGTCCTTCAACTCTTGCCTCATGATAACCAGACCCCTGAACGATATCTCTTACTAATGGCTCGAGCTCCAAACCACGAGTTAAATCCTCTGGACTTCTACGAAACACCTGACAATAGATAGCTGTGATGTCATCTAAATGTTCCTGTGTTAAAACACCTGGGTCTACCCAAAATGTTTCTCTAGGTTTTAGTCCTTCAACTTTAACGCTAGGAGTTTGTGGATATAAAATTGGCCCATATTTCCCTCTTCTTTCCATGACTGAGGATTATACTTCCGAGGCCAAATTAAATCAATCTAAAAAGGAATATCGTTAGAAGCTTGTTGATCATCAATTCCTTCAAAAATCATTCTTTTATATACTTGTCGTGTTAACTCCACATCTTTCATGCAATACTTATTAATCTCCTCTATTCTTCCCTGCTGATAATAATCCCAGACCATAGATCCATCCATTTCATCTTTTGAAGTTGGTAATCCTAAAACCTTAGCAAGAGTATCTAACTTTTGAACTTTGTCAAAGTTCCATAAAGACCATTGAAGCATAGTGTCATAAATAGGTATATCTCTATACCTAGCAAAACTTATATCAGTTCTTGGCTTAACTTTATTTATTATGGAGCGCTGATAGATGAATGGGAGATCAAATGACCAGATATTATGTCCCACAAATCTCATAACATCCTGGGACGCTTTCCAGAAATTAATTAAGATTTCTTTTTCGTCTCCTGAAAAAGTCTCCCTAAAAATTTCCTTACCGTTCATTTCTTTTATAACGGCAATTGAACAAATTCTCCCAAAAGTCCCGTCAAAAGAAGTATTTGCGTGAATTTCTGTTTCAGCCTTATTACTATTCCCGTTTTTCTTTTTAAGAATCTCGAGATATGTATTTTTATATTCTTCAGCGCAGGGAATTGTCTCTATATCAAAAAATAATGTAATCATAGCCGTGAATTATACTCTTGAAATAATTATATAGCAATTCTTATTTCTTAAATTTCAAAACTAGCTCTATGTAAGTTTCTCTGGGAATTAAGATTCTAAATTTATTTAATTCTTCGCTACGTCTCACATAAAAATCTTTAAATTTATCTCGTAAAGCATCTTCCATTATCTGGTAAGAAGTCTCGAGATCTATTTTTTTACCATTAAAATAACCGCTGAATTCATACATTTCAGCGGAGACCCAGTCCCCATCTGTAATATTTATTGAATAACCGGATTTTTTTACTATTTTTTCAATTTCTTCTATGAATCTTTTTAAGCCTCTGTTTGAATAGTGAACAAGCGTATTTTTATAAAATAATGAGAATGGAAAATATCTAGTTAAATAAGAAACTATAACGAAATATAAATGATGAAAATTATAATAGGAAAGACCCGTGTAAAATTTTAATAGCCATAAATAAGTTTCTATAGAATTTTCATTCAGATTCTTTGGAGGTTTCGAATTAAAAAGTTTATAGAAAAAGTAACTAATCCTGAATTCTTTTACAAAATCTTTTTCCGTATATCTCTTTTTCACTATTTCCCAAAATTATATTCCCGCTCCCCAAATAAAGCAATTTAATAGATGTATAATTAAGTTATGAACCAAACAAAAGAATTGGAGGAATTAAAGTCCATTAAAAGAAAAGCAAGATTTCATTATAATTTTATCCGCTCTGTCTATGTAGATAATTATAAAAATGAAACCTTCCCGCTACGAAAAATATATTACGAGGCAATAAATTCACTGGATTCCATGGAAAACCTCTATCAATCCCTAAAAACAGGAATGAGAAAAAGGTCTTTATCTGAACAAATCCAATTTGTAGAAAAGTGGGAGGAATTTATTTTCTGCATAGAATCGATTACAGCTCAAAAAACAAATGATAAATATTTAACAAGATATATTAATATGGACATGGAACTTGCAAACAAAGAAGCTATTTCACTCTGGATGGACTATAAAAAACAATTTCACCAAAAACCTTACTAAATTATTTGAATACTATCTGCCCAAATAAAACAATTATTTATTGAATAATACAAAGTGTGGTAGTTGATCAAGCCCAATATAATTAAACATCCACAAATCTTTTCTTCCACTTTTAAAAGTAGCAAGGTATTTCTTGAGATTTAACTTAGGAATAAAGGGATAAAATCTAATCTCTTGCTTCATTTCGTTCTTCTCAATCCACTTAAAATTAGCAATTAGCGGAGGTGCAAAATAACCAGACTTGGTAACTTTATCCATTACCTCCCATGTAGCACCAAAAATCTCCTTTTTTGGTTTAGTAGAATTTGTTTTAACTTGTGCACGAAAATTACACCCCACACACTGAACATCACAAAGAGGAAAACTTGGAGGAAGAAGCATTAATTTCTTTTTGCAATTAGGACAACTAATCAAATCCACGATTTCCTGTTCACCAAAATCCCCTGCTTCCTTATTTGATATTTTTAAATCCATGATCGTGAATTATACACTTGAAGAATTAATAAAACAATCTAGTTCAATTTAACTTATTAGGTCGACAAATTTTACTGATTTATTTTCAACCCAGTCCATGATCTTGACATACTTACCATTATGCTTAGTAGGAAGATTATACTTACACCCTTCACATTTGAATTTCCCTTCTGCGTCTTTAAGCGCTAACTGACCGGTCTTGGCATTGGCTTCGTGAAGACAGCTCATGGGCGTTACATACTTTAAACCGTCCATTTGAAAAACATTCCAGCTAATAATTTCTGCAAATTCTTTCTGTATAGATAGATCTGGACTATTATCATATTTTTCCTTGTAATAATCAATTAATGTGTAAAGTAAATTTTCGCGGGCTATAAGAATATTATCCCCTTGCCACTCAAATCCATAAGAGCTTTGGAATGCAATTCGCGCCCACTTTAACCATTCTTTTTTATTAGAACCGTATTTGGATACAATCTGTAGCTTATGATCTAAAAACCCTACTCGATCCTTAGTTTTAATGATTTCACCACGCACTACTGGGTCATACCGACTAACGATAAATGGCGCTTCACCACAAGTAATTTCTAATTTTAATTCAGCAACATAAGTCTTCCAATTCGATCTGTTTATTCGAGACCTATTGGTAATTTTGTTCATTTCACTCACTATGTTAAGAGGGGTAAATACTTCGCCTTTATTTCTAGCTCGATTACGTTGCTCTTGTAGGCTTCTTATTATACGGGGTTGAATTAGCTCGCCATGCTTTCCTGTAATAAGCTGGGGTTTAATTTGTTTTTCAGAAGCAAATTCTACGCCGTATTGCTCAAAATAAGAATCAGTTGCCCATATAATGTATTTGCTAGTCGTATGATCTCTTAGAAGAATATCAAGTAAATCATTATCAAGTAGAAGAGTGTTCTCTAGAATATCAGCTTTATCTAAATAAGCCATATTATTCCATGGCTTTGACATGTGTTTCGATAAAATTTTTTTCTTTGTCATCAAGTCCATATTTTTTATAAAGCTGCTTATCTATTTCAGAAACAGATTTTGTCCATTGTATATCTGATTTATCAGTAAAATCTTGAAGGGGGATGAATTTATACGTCTTTGAAGTAGCGTCTTGACTTGCTTTATTAAGGCTATGCAGAAATCTAGCAAATTTGGACTGTAAATATCTAGAAAGGTTATATGAAGAAAGTTTGTCTAATTTCAATTTTGCACCAATTACAACATAAGATTCCGTACAAATGGTATTTGGGTAACCAATAAATGTGTTTAAATTATCGTCATTTAACTCAGTCCCGATATTGTTTGCTCTTGGGGTGAATACTTTGTAATTATTAATCCAGTCTGTATTCCTTGTGATTTCACTCCTTTCTAAATAACCTATTTTTTTACCTTTTCCGTAGCAAGTAACAGGATGCCTCAAATTCTCTTTAGAAGACCTAAAAATCTTTGAATTCTTAATTATGTCACCATCTAAATTGAAAGGCCGTCGTGATGAAACATGAACTTCAAGAGATTTAAACTCGGAATAAGATTTAATTTTTTTAAGTATAGTTATCGCCTGAAAGTGTCGGATAAAAATATCAAAGCCTTCTGTGCTCAAGCTACGTGTACTAATTTTTGGCGATAAGTTATTCTCATATGTAAATATTTTGGTTAGATTCTTTGTATTATTGTAATTCCTATCCCATAATAGGTAACAAATTCCTCCTCTTAAATTTATTTGTGGAAAAATTAATTCCGGATTAAGAAAATCATGTAGTTCAGTTATATGAATATCATTTAACATTCGAGCCCTAAAATCATCCAAACCTTTACCACCCGCATACCAACGCGTTGGCATAATCATAGATATGTAGTGAGGTTTAAGGTTTTTAGCCATTTCAAAGAAAAGATTATAGACAGGCTTAGCGCTAGCCTGAGCTCCTCCATCCTTTTGCTGATAAGGGGGGTTTCCTACAATTGCTGTAAATTTCATATTATTCTTTTCTGACATAGTACCATAAGTCTTCAAATCATCTATTGATATCTCACAGAACTTTTTATCTTGGAACAATAAATACTCAATTTCTTCATCTTTCAACTTGATAAGATCAAATGAATAGAAAAGCCTGGCAATATTATCTACATTTAAACCCAACGCTTCATACATTTTTCGAGTAAATTCATATGCAACTGGTGAGGTAGGAATTGAATAAAAATTATTTCGTACTTCTTCTAAATTTATGCCAATATTAGTGACCTTTTCCACAAAACCCTTCGCAAAACTTCCTGATTTACTAGCTAAATCCAAAATTTTTGTATGCTTAATATTGTCCCAAAACTTTTCATCAAAAGCGCGGTACATTTCGTTAACGATATGTGAGGGAGTAAAAACTTCTGCTTCAGACAGTCGTCCAAATTTATTTATGGCAATTTCGATATGCTCAACCGGTGAAATACTCCCATCGTATGAACGAAAATCCGAATTTTGAATTTTATAATCAAGAGCACTCAGTACAAATGGATTGATATTTTTGCGAATGAGCATTAGATCCTCTTTATTAATGCCAAGATTTTGGGCAATGCGACGATTATCATCATTTACATCAATATTAGATATAACATCGGTTAAGGATTTTTCTTCAGTAGAAGATAGAAATGCAAATAGAAGAATCATCACATAATATGTGCGGAAACGCTTTTCAAATGATGAGATTTCTTCACTATCTCCTTCTTTCTCTATAGATGATGTTGCCTTACTGCCTGCTCCTTCAATTCCATTTTCCACACCTTCTCCTTCTAAATCTATTCCGTCTTCTTCATTTGGCTTAATATTAATCCCATTCTTCCCACCAAGCTCTGGCAATTCACTAATAACCTCATAAATCGCTTGGTTGTCTTTTAACGAAGCATCAATACCAATTTCTTTTACATCTTCAATTATCGTTCTGTCGTTTACATATTTACGGACTTCATCGATAATTCTTGTAGCTGTTACTTCAACAAGTTTATTTCTCTCGGCATTAAGCGTTATGATAGGCGAAATTTTAAGTTCTCGTTGAATGAACTCTTCGATATTTTCATTTCCTATTTTCTGTGTATTTGCGCCATAAGTAAATGCTTTCATTTCTTGAAGGTAAAAAAGCCTTGTTGGATCGAGGTCTACCAAAAGTGTTTGTGGTTTCATGTCATATTTAATAAAATCGCCATTTTTATCTTGATATTTCTCAACCCAAGGTGACTGTAAACGAAATATCGCCTGATCATATTCTTGTGGACTTGTCGTAGATTTAAGATAGATCATAGTATCCCATTGTGGTACGGTAGAGCCAGTAAGCATTTTATTAACTGTTAAGGTAATTGTCTTTTTACCTTTTGATTCAGCGTATGATATCGCTGACTTAATTTCCTCTGGTGTTATGAGTTTTTTATTATATCCACTAATATTAAAGATTTCATATTCAGAAATATTCTTAAATAATGATAAATTAGTTAAAATAAGTTTTTCGAAAGCATCACATGATGCGCAGTACGGCAACACAACAACTATGTGTTGCGCGAGCTTGCCTGCTTTAATAGTCTCGTTGTCGAGCAAACCAAGCATGTTGGCATCTTTTTTAGAACCATCAAGTACTTGAAGCAATTCAATAATTTCTTGTTCATAAACAAAAGATTCATAGTCGCCATTCCTACTGATACTTACAGGGGTGAATAATTCGGCTGGTTTGCTACCCGGAATATTAGCAAGCTTTTTGCGTGAACTTTCATTGGGATTAAACGCAAAACGAATCATCTGCGGAAATCCATAATATGGATTGTCCCATTCGTTTTCATCCAAATGATCCTCGTTCCAGTTTAATTTTGCTTCGTAAATATCGCCAAATTGTACAAAAGCAATAATATCCTCTTTATTAAACTCACTTCCCATCAAGATGCGATATGGAGTCCCGGAAAGGTGAAGTTTAATTTTAGCCTTTATTGATACGAGCTTAGTAAGAGAACCAAAATCAACCGGGTCTTCTTTGTCATTCTTTAGTAATTCTTTATCTTCATCATCAATTTCCAGTCCTGCAAGAATCTTACCCAGTACTTTTGCTCGAGCTCCAAAGTGTGTCTCATCGATAATCAACAGATCTACACTAACTGTTTTTAAAATTTCATGGTGTTTTTTTATATTTTCTGAAGAACCTGCAAGGTCTTGTAATGTGAGAAATAAAACAACATTTGTACAATTCTCCTCTCCAATACCCGTCTTAAATTTTTGGTCATAAAAATCTGACAATCTCAATCCTCTTTTGAGATCGTCTTTATCAATAAAACGGTAACCTGCAAAATCCTTGTGACTTTCTACAGTTTGCTTCCATTCCGACCGCACATCTGCTTTTGCAGAGACTATAACCGTAAACTTAGAGTCAATACTTTTAGCGCTCCACATCGAAGTAATTGACTTTCCAAAACGCATAACAGCATACATGAGAAGATTAGTACGACCATTTTTTACAGCTGAATTGAATGCATTTATGACATTTTGTTGGTTTTCGCGTGGGAGATAATCCTGTGTTCGACTGTAATGATATTCTATAATCTCCCTTGAGTTATTGTAATATTCATATTTATCTGTCTTTTGATAATTATTTACAATATCATTCACGGCATTAGTTATCTCAATCTCGCCAATTCCTTCAAAAAACTCCGTAGAATAAATATTTTTCAAAATATTCAAAGGGATTTGAGTAAAACCATTTTGCTGCAGATATTTATGTACAGAATAATCACGGAAAAATACTTTGCCATCAATTGATGCTTTATGACGAGAGATCTCTTTTAAGTCTTTATAGTATCGCCTCCATTCATTCAGTCGCTCCTCAACTGGGCGATAGGTATCTCCCACTTTCAGATAGTTCGGGAGGGTATTTGTTGCAAAAGAATAGATATAGGGAGACACCCGACCGATAATTATTTTTTGTAATTCTGAAGTATTTATCCTAGACATTGTTTTTTAGTATTTTCCTTTGGATTCATTTATATATAATGAACACAGAAGAATTATACTGCTTTTGAGGCTGGATTAAAAGCTAATTACTTTCCTCTATTAATAATCCTGCGTTTTTACGCTGCTCCATAATCCGCCCCTGCTGAATTAAAATTCTATCTTTATATTCTTTAGCGCTGGTAAATGCGTTTGCGACCTCAGCGGGATTTGTTTCGTAAAGATTCATATCAGTAATTTTAGAAAAATTTGATCCTTGAACATAATAAAGTCTTGATAATTCTTCATAACCTGAAATGAGATTCAGATATTTTTCGTTTTTATCTTCCAGATCTCCATAAGGAACTTTTTGAATATTTCCCTCAATAATTAATGTAAATAAAATTCCCAGAACAAAAAAACCAAGAGCAGAAGACGCTCCTAATATAAGTTTTGGGATTTTTTTATAAAACCGCGGAAGTATCTCAAAAGCCAGTTTTTTATATGTTTTTATTAAAAATTTAAAAGGAGATAATAATTTAGATAGGCCTGCCATTTCAGGCGATTATAGTACTTAAGAAATAAAAAAGATACACTTTGACCTAATTGACTTTTTTATCCTCAAGTTTTAAAGTTTATAAACTCCGAATAGATAGGAGAAAGGCTCAGTTGACGACCTGTTCGCAGGTCGGATGCTGAAACGATTGACCATCTTAAGCGCATTCAATAAATTTTCATTTGGAGAAACCCTATGGCAGGACAAATGAAAGATGGCACCGCTAAGGAGTCCCTCTTCTGGGGGCAAGTGCCGTCTGCTATGACAAAAGAATGAGATGATTCTTCAAAATTCCGAAGAATTCTAGGGATTTTGATGGTGGCAGGAATGCAATCAGGGAAAGAGAGTGAATGGGCATCTACCCAGGATCTCTCTTTTTTTATTCTCCAAAAGACACTTCAGGCTGCATACCAGGCTTCGGAGTAAGTCTTCTTATATGAAAGTCTTGAAGCAATATAATTTGCCTAAAATTAATACATGGATGACAAGAAGTGGGAGGAAGGCTCTTGTAATGTGCATTTCTTACATGATCAGCAAATTGTCGCACGGTAGCACTTCGCTCCTCTCTTAAAACTTCCAGCTCAATGCCATTTGGATTTACTCCGTTTTCCATCTGCGGATTTTACCATATTTTCTTACAAATGACTATAGGATATATTAAGGAGCTGGAGTAGGACTTTCTGCAGGGCTAATAGTTGGATCCACTGAGACTTGGGGATTAGGACTTGGGGCTGCAGTTTGGGATTTAAAATCCAATAATTCTATTTCAAAAATTAGAGGGGTATTTGGCGGAATTGGCCCAGAGCCAGCTGCTCCATACGCTAAATCTGAAGGAATTCCTATTTGCCTCTTCCCTCCAATTTTCATACCTACCACTCCTAGCTCGACACCTTTTATAACCTGCCCTGCACCTACCTGAAAGGTTAATGGAGAGTTTTTTTGATATGAATCATCAAATATCTTTCCATCCATAAACGCTCCCTTATAATGAATCGTAACGATGTCACCAGCTACAACTGCAGCAGAAGAAGTTCCTACATTTAAATCTCTTCCAGTTAATTCAGTTAGGGGTACCGGAGTAGGCGTTACCCCTTTTGCACCTAAGTTTAGAACCGTAAGGTCTTCGCCCATTTTAGGTAATTTATTAGATTGAAAAACGAGAAGAACCATGAGAAGTATTAGAAGTCCAAATGCGCCAATTGCAATTAAGTGTTTGTTTTCCACGTGGGCTATTATAGCAAATGGAGATTTATGCGTTTTTGGCTTTAGCGAGTTTTAATTTTTCTCTTTTCTGCGCATCATCCGCAATGACTTTATCAAATGCTGCCTGACATTCTTTATTTGTACAAATTAGTTGAGTGTGTTGAAGAGTCATGAATCCACCTGTGTTTTTAATTTTTTCAGTCCAGGTTTTAGCTACTTTTCTTTTAGATCCGCATCTATCGCAGGGCATTTCACTTCTTGGAATTGAATTTCCGATTTTTGGCATATTTATTCAGGCAAGTGAGTTAAAAATCGAGGAAAAATTTAAATTTAATCAGGAATTAACTCTAAAGCTATTATAGCAGATTCCGACCTATAAACCTAATGACTGATTCTGATATAATCTAGCCATGACAGCGAAGCAAATCATAGATATTTATATAAGTTTTTTTGAAAAACGCGGACATAAAAGAATCCCCAATTCTCCACTCGTTCCTGAAAATGACCCCACTACTCTTTTTACTTCTTCCGGAATGCAGCCTTTAGTTCCATATTTATTAGGACAAGAACATCCCCAAGGAAACAGATTAGTAGATGTACAGAATTGTTTTAGAGCAGTAGATATCGATGAAGTTGGAGATAACAGGCACACCACTTTTTTCCGAATGCTCGGCAACTGGAGCCTAGGAGATTATTTTAAAAAAGAGGAAATTCCATGGCTTTGGGAACTACTCACAAAAGAGCTAAGACTTCCAAAAGAAAAACTATATATAACAATCTTTGGAGGAGATGAAAATTTCAAAGTTTTAAAAAATGACAAATATCAACCGCTAACTCCGGACGCAGAATCATATTCCATATGGGCCAAAACATTAGATATTGAAAATGATGCAGATGAAAAGAAGAAGAGAATCACCTATTGCGGTGCTGATAAAAATTGGTGGTCTAGGTCTGGAGTACCAGAAAAAATGCCAATCGGTGAACCGGGAGGACCTGACACGGAAGTTTATTATAAATTTGAAAATATTGAGCACGAAAAAAATTGCCTAGGTGACAGCCCAGCGTTATGTGAATGCGGAGTTTACTTAGAAATCGCGAATGCAGTCTTCATGCAATATAAAAAAATCGACGAAATAACTTTTGAAGAATTACCAAATAAAAATGTGGATTTTGGTGGCGGACTTGAGAGACTTATCGCAGCTACAGAAAACAAGAGTGATATATTTCAGACTTCTCTTTTCGCACCTGTCATAAAATCTCTTGAAGACAATATATTAACAAAGTTTAAATATGATAACGAAATAAGAGTTGATAAATCATTTAGGATAATCGCAAATCATCTTGTATCCGCTGTTTTTCTCATAAACTCAGGCATCTTGCCTGGAAATAAAGAAAGAGAGTCCGTCACTAGAAGATTAATTCGCAAAGCTGTTGCCCAAAAGTTTCTATGGGGAGATCGAGAAAAAAGTTTTTCTCCAGTAATAGAGATAATTCTTGAAACCTATAGAGAGACTGATCCTGAATTAAAAGATTTAGTAAAGAAAGTTATTGAGGAAGAAGAAATAAAAGCGAATAGAGCAACTAATGAAGGATTTAAGGCATGGAGCAAGTGGGTTGAAGCAGAATATATTTCTAATCCACAAATACCTGGAGATTTTATGCCTGGAGAAGGAGGTAAACTTCCACCACTTTCTGCTGAGAAAATGTTCGATCTTTATCAGTCCTATGGCTTATCACTTGATGTTATGGAAGATGTAACCCAAGGAAATATAGACAAGGAAGGTTTTAATAAACTACTTGAAAAACATCATGATATTTCTCGAGCTGGTGCTACTAAAAAATTCGCGGGAGGGCTTGCGGATCATTCTGAACAAACAGTGAGAGGACACACTGCGACCCACCTTATGCACCAAGCCATAAGAGATATGCTGGGAACATCAGTTCACCAGTCAGGGTCAAACATTACAGCTGAAAGAGTGAGGTTTGATTTTAATTTTGATAGAAATTTAACAGATGAGGAAATAACCAAACTTGAACAGACTGTAAACGAAAAAATAAAAGAAAAAATGCCTGTTTATTTTGAATTTATGCCGCTCGTTAAAGCTAAGGAAATAGGTGCAATCGGACTTTTTGATGAAAAATATTCTGACAAAGTAAAAATATATTTAATTGGTGACAAAAATCCAGAAAAAGCGTACTCAAAAGAGTTCTGCGGGGGCCCCCATGTCAACTTTACTGATGAGGTAAAATCGTTTAAGATAATAAAGCAGGAGAATATCGGAAACGGCCTGCGTCGGCTTTATGCAAAAGTCGGTTGATCTCTATGAACTTACCAAAACTGCCCTTTTTAGAGAAAAAGAATAAATCGGAGTTTTTCCTCTCTCTAGTTCTTCGTGATGAAAAAGCTAGTGCTGTAGTTTTTCAGGAAATTGACGGGAAAATAAATGTAGTCGGAGAACATGTAGTTAACTTTAAAACATCCGTTGAAGACGCCTCAGAAGAAGAATTACTTGACGCGATAGATAAAGCGGTTTCAACTGCAGAAAAAAATCTTCCCCCTGACATGGAAAGTCACAAAACTATTTTTGGAGTAAAACAGGACTGGATAATTGACGGAAAGATTAAACCTGCATATCTAACTAAATTAAAAAAAATAAGCGATGAACTGGAATTTAAGCCAATGGGTTTTCTTGTAATTCCTGAAGCCATCGCACATCTGCTTCAAAAAGAAGAAGGCGCACCAGTTACTGCGATTCTCGCTGAAATCGGACAAAAAAACGTAACTCTTTCTTTAATTAGAGCAGGAAAAATTGTAGAAGCAAAAGGAGCCGCAATCGGCGACTCGCTGGTCGCGACAGTTGAAACAGTTCTTAAGCATTTTTCCGTGGAAAATCTCCCGCCAAGAATTATTCTGTTTGATAGCGGACGCGAAGATGTCCAGCAAAAATTTATAACTCATAAATGGAGTCAAAGTCTTCACTTTTTACACCTCCCTCAAGTAAGTGTACTTCCAGCAAATTTTGATGCAAGAGCCGTACTTTCTGGTGCAGCAACTCAGATGGGATTTGAAATATTTGAAGCTTCTCTTACTGATGTAGAAAATTCAAACACCAAACATATAAG
Organism: uncultured Gammaproteobacteria bacterium; assembly: GCA_964490105.1. Classification (GTDB taxonomy): domain Bacteria; phylum Patescibacteriota; class Microgenomatia; order Levybacterales; family UBA12049; genus 2-01-FULL-39-10-A. The sequence goes on from CAZAZU010000001.1 coordinate 666,074, forward strand.
AGCTGCTGTTCCAATTGTCGAGGAAGAACCAGACAGAACGCTTGCTGAGGCAGCATCTGAATTTGGATTTGTTGGAGGGGACGTAAAAGATACTAAAGCAGAAGCCAAAACTGAAAAAGATTTACTTGAAACCACAGAAGAATTAGAAATAGAAGATACAGAACCAGTTAAAGATATTCCAAAAACTGCTGTAATGGATAACATATCTCCCGCAGATCAATTCAGAGAAATTCCAGAAGAAGTAAAAATAAATAGTGCGGAGAAAAAACCGCTTCCAATAAACGCAGCGCTAATGATGAGTGGCATTATGGGTTTTATTAAAAAAGTACATCCGGGGAAAATATTAAAAGGAGCAAATGGATCACGCAAAAAACTCATAATTGGAATTATTCCGCTCGCCATAATTCTTCTTTTCCTCTACATTTATCTTTTTGGCAGGAGTGCGACAGTTACTTTAGGAATTGATGCCAGAGAAGAGGATGAGGAAGTAAATGTAACATTCTCTGAATCTGAAGCGACAAGCGCTTCGGATAATGTTATAAATGCGGAGTTTATAACTGTTACAGCTGATGGTAAAAAATCTATCGCTACCACAGGTAAAAAAGAAATCGGAGATAAAGCGAAAGGAACTGTAACATTATTTAACAGCAATACCTCAGGAGTTACGATTCCAACAGGCACCGTAATAACATCTCCAAATGATCTTAAATTCGTTACAGATAAGGCGGTCACAATTGCCTCCGCCTCAGGCGATATTTTCTCAGGAACTGAGCCCGGGAAAGCAGATGTAACTGTAACTGCTGAGAAATTTGGTACAAGTCAAAATCTCCCAAGCAATACTAAATTCACAGTCGAGGGAAGTAGCTCAGTTGCTGCAAAAAATGATAAAGCATTTTCAGGAGGAACTAAAAAAGAGGTAAAAGTTGTCGCGAAAAAAGATCAGGATAAATTACTCGCGGAACTTCAGAAAGATTTAGAAACTGAAGCAAAAGAGCAAATTCAAAAAAAAGCAGAAAATGGATCTGTAGTATTACCAAACTTTATCTCAGTCGAATATGATAAAAAAACCTTCAGTAAAGACGTTGATGATGAAGCAACAGAAATCAGTCTAACCGGAACAATAAGCTATAAAGGGGTTTCGTACAAAGAAGAGGATATTCTAAAATTTGCTAAAGACAAACTTGAGACCAGCAGTGACTTAGAAGTAGATAAAGATAGCATAGAAGCAAGTGCAGCCAATCTAAAAGCAAAAGGAAATAATGCTACTGGAAAACTTACCATAAAAGCTAATCTGGTTCCAAAAATTGACTCAAAGGAAATTGCTAAGGAGATAAAAGGAAAATCTACGAAGGATGCTATTGAGAAACTAAATGAAATAGATGAGGTAAATAAAGTAGATATAAAATTATTCCCGCCTATCCCCTTTCTCCCACAGCGTATTCCGTTCTCCTCGGGAAAGATAAAAATAATGACAGAAAAAAATGGGTAAAATTTATTACAAAGGAAAAAATAGAAATTATAAAATATTATTTAAACTTGGAAGCATCGGCGTAATAATATTCGGGGCAATTTTATTTGCATATACTTTTTTCCCTCTTCTCTCCTGGCATATTTATTTTGCACCGGCATTTGCATCTCAAAAAATACAAGCCCCGATTCCTAACCAAACAGTAATTAGCCCCACAAATATAGGAACTCTTCTTGAAAATGCGGCTAGTTCTATAAATAGAGATTATACAAATGCTTACAACTGGTATCCCGATGCTCAGGCTCAGAAATCAAGCAATGTAGCAACTTACAAAATATCCTTTCCTAAAATAGGAATTACTGATGCAGAAGTCTCTAACAAGGACACGGATTTAACCCGCCACATGGTTCAATTTAATTCTGATACGTTACCTGGAAAAGACGGAAATTCTGTAATCTTCGGCCATTCAACACTTCCTCAGCTTTATAATCCAAAAGACTACAAAACTGTTCTCGCAAACGCATATAAATTAGAGGTTGGGGATCAAATAATTACTGAGATTAATGGAAAAAAGCATAACTATAAAATTATAAGTATTACAGTAGTAGAGCCCACTGACACTTCCGTTTTAGCGCAAAATTTTACAGACAGTTTTTTAACAATTATTACCTGCACTCCTCCCGGAACAATTTGGAAAAGATTAATTATTAAAGCGAGGATTCAAAAATAATATGGAAAGAGTAGGAATTCAAAGATTCTTGTATAACATTTGGCCGACAATTTACAAAGTCGTAAATAATACTTTTTTTGCGGCTTTAAAATTTCTTAAAAACTTAGTTAGACTCATGATAAACCAAATTAAGCATGGATGAAAAAGAGCAGGCAATAGCCGCCATAAGAAAAAAACTTGTTGGAAAAGACCTTAATTATAAGGAAATTTTTGCCATCATGGACCAAATCTCCAAAGAAAAACTGGGAGATGTTTTAACGACTTATTTCGCAGCTTCTGGATTTTCAAAGGGCTTTTCAGACGATGAAATTTATTATCTAACTAAAGCGATGATTGAGACCGGAGAAAAACTAAATTTCTCAGGAATTGTTGCGGACAAACACTCAATCGGAGGAGTTCCTGGAACTAGAACTACTATGATAGTAGTTCCCATCGTCGCAGCAGCAGGTTTTAAGATACCCAAGAGCTCTTCACGCGCTATTACTACTCCAGGCGGAACAGCTGATGATTTTGAAATTTTAGCACCAGTAAACCTGAGCAAACAAAAAATTTATGCGACAGTTAAAAAAACTAATGGATGTATAGTTTGGGGTGGAAGTTTTAATATAGCGCCAGCTGACGACGTAATTATAAAAGTAGAGGAAGTTCTTCTTTTTGAATCTTTCGATAAAATTCTTATCTCAATCATGGCAAAAAAAGTAGCTTTTGGAAGTAATCACGTAGTAATTGATATTCCGTATGGTGAGTCTGTAAAGGTACATAATGTTAATGACGCAAAGCTTCTTAAGAGAAAATTCATCGAGCTTGCGAAAAAATTTGATGTCAAAATAGAAGTTTTAATTCATAAGACTGATGAACCAGCTGGGCGTGGTATCGGTCCAGTTCTTGAGACTAAAGAATCACTATTAGTTCTTGAACAGGATCCAAAAAGAGCGCCGGATCTAGAAGCAAGAAGTATAAATCTAGCAGGAAGTCTTTTGGAACTTTGTCTTGCGAGCAGCCCGGCAGCATTTAGAAACAAAATAATTAAAGAACATAAAAATGGATTTAATTGGGCGCTTCATATTCTCCTCTCAGGTCTTGCGCTGTCAAAATTCAAGCAAATTATAAAAGCACAAGGCGGAGACGCAAATGTAACAAGTAAAGACTTAAAACCTGGTAAACATAAATTCGAATACGTTGCCCCAAAAAATTGTGAAATTGCAGGCTTTAACATAAAAAATCTTACAATGATAACTAGAATTCTTGGCGCTCCCGATATGAAATCAGCAGGCATTTATTTAAATAAGAAAATTGGAGAGAAAGCTCGCAAGAACGAGCCAATCTGTACTTTTTACTCCGATTCTGTGTATAATCTTAAAGAAGGAAAAGAGTCATTAGAAAACTTCCCTTTAGTAAAGTTTAAATGAAGAGAATTTATATAACGGTTGCTATCCTCGCAGTACTTATTATTCTTTCTCTTGGCTGGTGGCTAAGAGGAACTTCCCCAGCAAACTCCAAAGACAATACTCCTAAAATATTTATAGTTGAGCAGGGTGAAGGTGTTAGATCAATTGCAAGAAACCTTAAAGAACAGGGATTAATAAAAGACCCTACTGCATTTTTTCTTTTAACCAAACAAACAGGGCTTGATAGTAAAATCCAGGCAGGGAGCTTTAGATTAAATCCATCTATGACAGCGCGTGAAGTAGCACAGGCTCTAACTGTGGGCACTGAAGACATTTGGATCACAGTTCCTGAAGGTCAAAGAGCTGGTGAAATAGCCGATACTCTGGAAAAAATCATGCCTAATTATGATGCCTCCTGGGAGGATGTTTTAGAAAAAAATGAAGGATATTTATTCCCTGATACTTATCTTTTACCAAAAGATGCAGATGTAGATGCGGTAGTAAAAATTATGAGAGATAATTTCGATTCTAAATATGCAACCTTAGATACTTCAAAAGTTAATCTAACAGAAAATCAAATAGTAACTCTTGCTTCTCTAATCGAGCGCGAGGCAAGACACGCCGAAGATAGACCAATTGTTTCAAGTGTTATTCATAACAGATTAGACATTGGAATGAAGCTTGATATCGATGCAACTCTTCAATACATAAAGGGTTACGATAATGCTTCGAAAAGATGGTGGCCAAATAATATAACTAATGAGGACAAACAATCTGCTTCTCTTTATAACACCTACGGAAGGGCAGGACTTCCTCCAGGACCGATTGCAAACCCAGGACTCTTAAGCCTTCAAGCTGCTGTTAACCCTGACGATACACCATATTTTTACTATATTACTGATAAAAACGGTGTTAATAGATATGCAGAAACTCTGGACGAACACGAGGAAAATATCTCTACCTACGGCCTCTAATTCTTTGCGGTTTTGCGGAAAAATCTTTTAGAAGAACTCTTAGATTCTTGACCATTTCCTGCTACAGTTTCAATTACGATCGAATCACCTAAGTCTTCTATTTTCTCTTCTACTTTTTTTAGCTGAACCTTTGTTTCTCTTCTTGCATCATTTTCAAGTTCTTTTGCTACTTCTCCCAAACCAGCAAGGCCATCTTCAGTAATAGTTTTTAAAATTTTATTTCCTTTTTTTGTGCCGAGCAGAAATACAGCGGCTCCTCCAATGAGCATGCCTAAAAGTATTCCGTCTGAAAATCTTCCATGATTACCCATTTTTCTTTTCCTCCTTATCGTCCGAAACCTTTTTTATAATTGATGCTATTGTCCCTCCAGCTTTAAGACCCATTAGAATTGATGAGATACTTGTTAGAGGCTGGGAAACACTCTGAGTGATGTCTCCGGTATTATCTAGAACTTTATTTGCCTTAGTAATTGTTTTTCGAAGATCTTTTAGAATAAAGAACACTTGAATTCCCAAGACTAAAAGAAGAAGCGTGAGAATTATGATAACGATAAATAATAATATTTGGGCAGGATCGGTCATAGTACTAATTAACTTATATCATTGAATTCTAGGTGTCAAGATATATTCACTATATCAATCACCTAACTTAATATTAATCTTTCGCTCTAGTGTTGTAGTTCTGCCAAATTTATTCTCTACTTGAAACGTAAGAGAAGTAGATCCCGGAAAAACTGTAATCTGTTTATTAAAACTCCCGTCCGAATTTATCGTAACTTGTTCATTCTCGACCATAAGAATTCCATTCGGATCAGTTTTTCCCTTCACTTCAATATTTAGTGAAGATAATGTTTGACCTTCCTGAGGTGAGTCTACATCCAAACCCGGGTTAAACACTGCAGCTCTATATTGAAAAAATAGAAAAGCTGAAATTATTAAAAACACAGCAGCCACCAGAAGTGCGCTTTTTCCGATCTTAAATCTAGGGAGAGTAAAATCCGAAGAATTAGTTAGTCCTCTTGGTAACACCTCAACCGCTTTCTTTCCGTCAAATTCGCGCCTAAATATTGCAAGACTTTTTTCAACCGGTAAACCTAAAAATTCTGCATAATTTCTAACAAATCCATAAGCGTAAGCAGGGGAAGGGAGTTTTTTGTAATCCCCTCTTTCTATCGCACTCAAGAATTCAGCTCTAATTTTTGTAGCACGCGAAACCTCTTCAATGGATAGATTTTGATTTTTTCGTTCCTCCTGGAACTGTATTCCTATACTAATCATATTTAAATTACTCGCTTTGAGGCTCACCAAGGATTTGTGAAGGATCTTTTATTAAAACGTCTCTTGGCTTACTTCCTTCAGCTCTTCCAACAATTCCTGCAGCCTCCAGCTGATCTAAAATTCTTGCAGCTCTAGAATACCCTATTGAAAGACGGCGCTGTAAGAGTGAGGCCGAAGCTTTATCATATTCACAAATAACTCTAACTGCTTCTGCAAATACCGGATCTTTCCCGTCAGCTCCAGATGTTCCAATACTCCCCTTAGGAGTATAAGGTGTGGAGATAATTTCTTCGGTGTACTCAACAGCTGGAGATTTAGATTTAAGGAATTCCACTAATTTCTTAACTTCTTTATCTGAAACAAATGCCCCCTGAATACGAGTAGGTTTTGCCTGGTCTGGAGGAATATATAACATGTCTCCTCGTCCCAAAAGCTTCTCAGCACCAGGTCCGTCAATAATAACGCGAGAGTCAATCATAGATGACACATTAAATGCGATTCTACATGGAACATTTGCTTTAATTAAACCGGTAATAACATCAACCGATGGACGCTGTGTCGCAATTACCAGATGTATTCCAGTAGCTCTAGCCATCTGCGCAAGACGGGCAATTGTATCTTCAACCTCAACTGGCGCAAACATCATAAGATCAGCTAACTCGTCGATGAAAATAATAATATATGGAAGGGCCTGGAATCCTGCAAGCTCATTATATCCGTCTATATTCCTAACTCCTCGCTCAGCAAAAGTTTTATACCTTCTATCCATCTCATTTGTGGCCCATTTAAGAGCTGAAAGAATTTTCTCAACCTCTACTATAACTGGCACCATAAGATGAGGAATTCCATTATATCCTGTTAACTCAACGCGCTTTGGATCGATAAGAATTAATTTTACTTCTTCTGGACTTGCGCGGAAAAGCAGGGAAGTGATAAATGAATTTACGAGTACTGATTTTCCGGATCCGGTAGTTCCAGCTACAAGTACGTGAGGCATTTTCCCTATATCCGCAATCAGAGGATTTCCGGAAACATCAAGTCCAAGTGAAACTGATAATTTAGACTTAGATTTTCTCATTAAGTCTGACGAGAGCATTGTTCTAAGTGTTACAACTTCCAAAGATTTATTTGGAATTTCAATACCAACTAAATTTCTGCCTGGAATTGGAGCCTCAATTCTAATTTGTCCGGTCGGAGCCTGCGTATTAAGCGCTAAATCGTTTGCAAGCGAAGTAATTTTAGAGACTTTTGTTCCAAGTGCAATTTCTAAAGCATACTGTGTAACAGCAGGACCCAAGTTTACTTCTACGACCTTTGCAATAATTCCAAAACTCTGAAGTGTCTCTTCGATCTTTGCAGCGGTAGCTTTAACATCTCCTCTATCAGCTTTTCCTCCTCCGCCATCTTCAAGAAGATCAAGCGGCGGATATTCCCAAATTAGCCCTGATGACAATGTATTTGAAACTAATTTTTCTGTAATAAGCGCTTCATCTTTCTTAACAGAATTACTTACAATCGCCGGCCCGTTTTTATTAAAGCTTGAATCTTTAATAGTCATTTGTTTGTTAAGAAGTGGATCCTTTTGTTTTTTCAAAAATGAAGTTGGAACCACTTTTCCGCCTGTCTTTCTAAATGCAGACAGGCCTTTTAGAATTTCATCTACTGAAGTATCAAAAAGAACGACCAAACCAATAAATATTCCTGCTAGAAAAACTAAAAGAGTTCCAATTGGAGTAATAACATCTGAAATATTCCCAAACATTAATTGACCTATGTATCCTGAACGAAACAAAACTACTGCTGATCCATAAAGGATCAAAAAGCCAATTGCCACATTTGGACGGGAGAGTGCAAATTTAGTTTTAAAGAAAAGAAATCCAAATAAAATAAACACAAATCCCAGGAAAAATGAAAAAGGCCCAAAATACTGTCTTATAAAAGTATTTATGTAAATAAAGGTGTCTCCGGAATTACTAAATGAAAGAAGAAGCAAGAGTCCGGCAACGATCTGACCGAGAGCAAAAATAGTATAAACTGTCTTAGTCTTAAGCTTTATTTTGAATTTTCCACGCTTACCATAAGCCCCACGTTTTCTGGCCATAATTAGTCTATTATAACGGGATGTTTCTAGCGGTGCAAACTAAACTCTCTCTGCCGTAGATAGATGAATTCCCTTCGTAGTAATCGTGGCTGTTGAACGAGGAGCATGACCATTATCACTATCCATTACGCCTTCCACACCGAGCATCGGCTCGTAAGTAACGGCTGTAAAATTAACAAATGTATGATCCCTATTACCTGGAACCAATTTATTTAAACCCATTTGTTCTGGATATTTTTCCATAAGTTCTGGATGCTCCTTGCTCCAAACCTTCATTAAAGCTTCTCCACCTAAAACCTCGGCGGCAGCGGCTGTGATAACACCCTCCTCAGCTCCTCCAATTCCATTTAGGATGGTAGGATTATCAGGATTTGTCATAGCAGCTGCTGCAATTCCCGCAGCTAAATCTCCTGCACCAATAGGAACATATCCAGCACCATATCTTCTAATTCTCCTTACCATCTCCTCGTGCCTTGGCCTCCAAAGCGCAATTACGTCAATCTCATCAGGCCTAACATTAAAAACATCTCTTAGAACATCAAGTCTATCTTCAATTTCCATATCCAAACTTATTTTCCCTTTTACCTCAGCGGGACCGACAAATTTATCAAGATACTCAACTCCCTCAGGCGGAGTCCATAAACCTCCGGGAGTACTCCCTGCCATAACCACAATTGCGCCCTCTTTTCTATCTATTGCTGCTTTACTATTTTCTACCGGATCATTAACTATTGTTACTTGACGTTTTCCGTTACCAAAATTACCCACAACAGTTTTTGCTCCATCCCAAATTCCTTCACCAGCAACACTATTCCAGGTAAATTTACGGGTTAAACTAAGTCTGCCTCGCAAAGAATCAGCAGCAAAATTATCCATCGCAGTTATTTCTGCATCTCTCTGGTCCACTGAAGGAATAGATCTTCCTCTCAAATAATCTCCAACTGCATATGCTACATGTGCAGTTACCAAACTTGCTTCGCGTATTGCTTCATCCAAGGGAACGTGCTCTGCAATTTCAGGTCTCCTCATCTGCATAACATGTATTGGGCCATCTGGCCTTACTCTTCTTGCAATAGAACCAACTTGAGGAACGCCTTTGCCGGCGCTGGTTTCTGGAGGCATAAATTAAATCCTTACTTCTCCTAATGGGGCTTCAAAAACTGGAACTGGTGCGAAAGATTGTACTCCTACAGGCGCAGGTTCTCCGATTCGAGTGCCTGCTTGTCCTATTCCACTACCTGCTCTAAGTTCTGGTGCTGGACGACCTAAAAAGGCTTGTGCATCTAATTTTAATCTCGTAGAACCACTTTCTCCAGTAACTCGTTTAACAACATGCTCACTTGAAAGCTGAACTGGTAAACTAGATTGTGGAGCTCTCCATGCTTCCGCTCCTGCTGGCCTTGGTGTTAATTGATCAACCATTACACTATAATAAATCAGAAATTAAACACTGGCTTGATTTTTTTCCGATCTTTTCCTGACACTTTCCTGACAAAAAATCCGTTTGCTTATGCGCTTTTAAACAACTAAAATGTCTGCATGAATCCTAACTTAATCGAAAAAACATACCCTATTAATTTCCGCGAAGAAGAAGCCAAAAAACTAGGAACTCACATTATAAATAGACGCTCAGTTGTTCTAACAGGAATGCTCAGAGTCGGAATCAGTAATTTTCTTAGGTTCTTTTTAAATCACGATGGAATTAATAAAAAATATTTGGATGATAAGAAATACATAATAATTCCAGTTGATTTAAATGACTTAGTCGAAAGAGAAATTTATCCTTTTTGGATTTTAACTTTCAAAAGATTAGCAGATACTATTGAAGACTCTAGCTTACCGCAAGGAATCAAAAAGCAAATTGCATTATATTTTTTAGATAGTATTCAGTCGCAAGATCTATTTTTAACAATCGATTATTTAAGAAAAAGCTTAGTACTTCTTTGTGACGAGGGTTATCTTCCTACTGTATTTTTCTTAAGATTCGATCGCATGAAAGATTCCATAACTCATGATTTCTTCGCAAATTTTCAAGGACTTATTGAATCAACTCATGACCGTTTATCTTATGTTTTTACAAGTGCCCGTCCTTTAAATCATCTAGAGCCGACTATTTTTACCAAACAATCCTTACTGATTTTCTCAGATAATCTTTACATAAAACCAAATAAAAAATCTGATATAAAAACTATTTTTGAGTCGAGTATCAAACAATATGATTTAAAACTTTCTCCCGAAATAATAAATAGTTTATTAAAACTTGTTGATGGACACACTCAATATTTACAGTTTGCATTAATATCTCTTAAAGAAAATGGAAATATTAAGCCCTCTGAGCTTTTCGATTTTCTAAAAAATGACGAAAGAATTTCTCTTCAGTCAGAAGAACTTTGGGAAAGTCTTTCTTCGATTGAACAAGATATCCTTTTGAAAATAGAGTCAGGAAAAAAATTGACAGATAGTGAAATTAAAGAGGGGGAGTATTTAGTAAATACAGGATTTTTTGATTTAAAAACTTTAAAAATATTTAGTCCGATATTTGATTTATTTATTAAATCAAAAGCGGAAGAAAAAAGAAAAGAAAAAAATAATACTGATTTTTCAAAAAAAGAAAATTTACTTTTAAAATTTCTGGAAGAAAATAAAAATGAAATTTGCGAAAGGGAAGAGATAATAGAAGCTGTTTGGCCGGAAGCAGAAGCACTTGGGGTTACCGATTGGGCAATCGATAGATTAGTGGCAAGAGTTAGAAATAAACTAAAAGATCATGATAAAAATTATGAAATTGTTACAATTAAAACAAGGGGATATAAATTAATTGAAAGATAAGGCGCTTACTCATTTTAAAAAAGTAGACCCAGTTCTTTACGAAATTGCAATTAAAGTAAAACTCGAAAATTACCCAAAGCCCGAAGATTATTTTATTGATTTAGTAGATTCAATTATCTCTCAGCAATTATCCGGAAAAGCTGCAGCCACTATTTTCGGAAGATTTAAAAAACTTTTCAAAAATGAGAAAATTACCCCAGAGGAATTAATTAAACTTAACGATCAAACAATAAGAACTGCAGGAATTTCTTTTAGTAAAATTAAATACATAAAGGGAATCGCAGAAGCAGTTAAAAATAAAGATATTGATTTAAAAAAACTTGACAACCTAACTGATGAAGAAGTAATAGGGGAGTTAATAAAATTAAAAGGAATAGGGAATTGGACGGCAGAAATGTTTTTAATGTTTACACTTGGTCGTCCTGATGTTTTTTCAACTGGAGATTTAGGACTACAGAATGCTATTATTAAGCATTATAAACTCAAAAACAAACCAACAAAAGATGAGCTTTTAAGAATCAGCGAGAAATGGTCACCACATCGCACAATAGCTAGTCGGATTCTCTGGAAAAGTTTAGAATCAAAATAACTATTTAATTATCTCCCAGAGATTTAGATCTCCATCTTTTAGAGGAATTTCACCTTTCCACGCCTTTACTATCATATTGGCTACTTTTGAAGGATCAACGCCGGAATCAAAATTCCACATTTCAGTTTTAACTGCACCGGGACTTACCGAGAAAATTCGAAGATCCGGATACTCAAGCGCAAGACTTTTCGTAAAACCTATGACCCCATGCTTCGTCGCACAATATACTGCTCGACCCGGATAGGGGAGATGCCCAGCACGTGAAGCAATATTTATTATTCCTTCTTTTATCTGTGGGAATGCAGCTGAGGTCATCTTAATCATTCCCGAGAGGTTGGTCCCGATCTGTCCATCTATCTCATCGAAAGATTCGTTTTCGAATTTCTCCCACCCTATAACTCCTGCGTTGTTTATAAGAATATCTATGTGGCCAAATTTTTCTATAACTTCTTCGACCGATTTCTCTATATTTTCATTATCTCTAGTATCTAACTTTATTATTAAGACTTCGTCCGCTCCTAAATCCTTACACTTATGTGCCACTTTTTGTGCGCCGCTAATATCGCTATTGTAAGTAATAACCACTCTGCATCCTTCATTTGAAAATGCATAAGCAATCTGTTCCCCGATCCCTTTACTTGATCCTGTTATTAATACGCTTTTTCTAGATAGATCCATCAGTTATTTAATTCTAACGTTTAGAATTAAATTTGCAATATTCTTGACATTTTTTTGCTTCAAGAATACAATACCCATGTGCAAAATAAACAGGCAATCATCGGCATAATTGCAGCCATTGTTATCCTTTTCGGAGCGGCAGGAGTATTTCTATATTCACAAAATAAAAATGAGCCCGAACCAAACACCACAACAGCAACAGAACAGAAAAACGAAGCTGAATCTCTGGAAAGCAATTTAGCTTCTATTTTAAAATCTGGAAAAACCCAAAAGTGTACTTTTACCTATGCTGATGAAAGCGGAAATAGTACAAAAGGCATGGCTTATTTGACTAAGAATCAAATGAGAACCGATGTAACAAGTACTGCTAATGGCAAGTCTTCCACGATTTATGTGATTAGGAATGGCGATGATAATTATATTTGGGGTAGTGATTTTCCAAATAATACGGGTATGAAGATGACCATGTCTCTAGATGAATATGCTTCTAATGAGGAATCAAAAAAATATTTTGATCCAAATTTAAATGCAAAGTATGACTGCTCTAATTGGACAGTTGACTCTAGCATGTTTACGCCTCCAACAAATATTAAATTCCAGGATATTGGAGCTTTATTACAAGGCATGATGAAAGGAGCTTCTAAAGCACCTACTGGTTCCTCTGGATCTTCTTCTGAGTGTTCTATTTGCAATTCTCTAACTGGTGATGCGAAAACTGCCTGCATGAAGCAATTTAGCTGCTAATCCTCTTACAAATCCTTTACTCTTTTTATACCCGAGTCATAAAAGTAAATACTAATATAAGCTTATGGTTAATCCATATACAGTAATAATTTTTTCCCTGATAGTTGCTATCGCGACGCTTTCACCAGCTCAAATCAGATATGCCGTAAGTGATCCTATAGGGTCTATAAATGTTTTTCTAAATCTAGGAATAATACTTGCGATAATAGTCGTTTATTATTTCTATAGAAAAAGCAAAGCTGAGGATACTACAACCAATAACGATTACAGCTTGGTGGGAAGCAAAGGTGGAAGGGCTACAAGAACCAAAACTACAAGAAGAAAAAACCGTCAGGTTTGACTTGAATAAATAAAACCGCTAATATATTTAGATCTTGAGAAAAGAACACTTTCTTTTACTCCTAGTGTTTGTTTTGGCTTTATTATCAGTGCTATTTATAGCAGATAAATACTCCGGAAAAAGTCTAAATAATCCATTTGCGTCCGTTACACCTTATCCTACGATTATCCCCGGGAATAATTCCGGAGAAATTATTTCCATGGCCCCCTCTTCTTCTCAAAATATCGAAGTCCTATCTCCCAGATCAGGTGATAAAGTAAAATCTGAATTCGTAGTTAAAGGGAATGCTAGGACTTTTGAAAGCAATGTAGCGATTAGACTTTATGATTCAGAGGGAAACGTACTGATAGAAACTTTTACACTGGCGAATGCACCAGATATCGGACAATTTGGACCTTTTGAAAAAATGATAAGCTATGTAACTGATTCACAAACTGGAACACTTGAGGTTTTTCAATACAGCGCAAAAGATGGATCCCAAATAGATAAAGTTACAATCCCTGTGGTCTTCCGGTAGAAAGTCGTTCTCTCCAATTATTTCCCCATTCCTCTACCACTTCTCTTCGCGGCATCCACACATCAAAAGCAATTCCCCCTCGAGAAGCTCTCATTTCATGTCTGACGCTAATTCTTAAAATTAAATCACTCACACTGCTTTGGATTGGAAAAACTCTTTGCTTCTCATCATCTGTATATTTATCTTCGATATGCTTTCGATAACTGGTTTCATAACTATTTCTAGCTGCTTGATACGGGTTTCTGATTCCCTGCAGTCTATGAAGATAATAAACAGTGGGATTTACTACTCCTCTTAAGCCATGAAATCCAAGATTATCTGCTAAAAAAGCTTCTTCTCTCAACTGCCTTAGCCCTAAATACATTACGAGAGTTTGCTGATCAACTCCGGCCAAACCAGCTGCACCTGAAATTCCAAATCTTCTATCCATTTTTCTTGCATCAGCTAAAAATCTATTTGCGAATGATGGATCTAACTGTGGTTCACCTTGTGCGATACGCTCACCCATAAGAGTGGAATTATAACGGAGTTAAACTTCTATAACAACCGGGAGAACGAGAGGACGGCGTTTTAACTTTTTTAATAAATATCTTTCAGATACAGTTCCTATGTTTCGTCTTAGGTAATTCCAATCGTTTATTTTAGTCTTCTTTGGTTTTAAGTTCATGCTAATTTCCGAAGATAAACCATTTATAATTTCATTTACTTCAGCTCCTGAAAAACCCCTAACAATAATATTTGGTTTATCTACTAGCCCTCCAAAGGTATCAATTTCTGCAAGTACTATTACGACTCCTTCTTTTGAAATTTTCTCACGGTCCCGCAAAACAAAAGTGTCTACCTCTTCACCTGATACTTGATCTACGTAAACATTTTGAAGAGAAATCTTCTTACCAAGCTTTGCATCAGTCTTTGTGAATATAACTTCTTGTCCGTCGTCAGGAAGTAAAACATCTTTTTCTAAAAATCCATTTTTCATAGCCAGCGCTTTATATGCAATCATGTGCTTATACCCTCCGCCAATTGGAAGAACCTTACGAGGTCTCACGAGACTCATCATTAAAGATAAATCTCCCTGAGGTCCGTGGCCTGAAACATGAAGACCGTGCTCTACATCTGAATATAAAACTCTTGCTCCTGATTTTGCGAGATCATCAATTAAAGAGTTAACTGCAACTTCATTTCCGGGAATCGCATCTGAAGAAAATGCAACTGTGTCTTTTGAATTAATCATAATATCTCTATGATCTCCCCTAGCAATTCTTGATAACGCTGAATTTTCTTGACCCTGACTCCCTGCAACTACTAAAACTATTTGTTTATTGTTATAGTTTCTGACATCCTTGAGCTCGATTTCCATGTTTTTATCAATCTTCATGTAACCAAGTCCTGTTGCCACATCTTTAGCTTTTAGAAGAGAACGACCAACAAAGCAAATTCTTCTATTTAGAATTCTTGCTGCGTCAACAACTTGATTTAGTCGTGCTATGTTTGAAGAATAAGTGGTCATTATAAATTTACCTTGAGTGTTTCTCATTTCATCAAATATTTTATTTCCAATTCCGATTTCTGTTTCTGTAAATCCGGTTCTTTCAGCTCCGAGACAATCAGACATTAAACACATTATTCCTTCATCGGCCTTTCTCACAATCTTTGCAAAATCACTTTTTTTCCCGTCGTATGGAGTCATATCAAATTTAAAATCTGAACCATGATAAATATTTCCAACAGGAGTTTTAATAAAAATGTTTGACGTATCTGGCACTGAGTGAGTAACTCTGATAAACGATAACATGAAATTTCCGAGCAAAATATCCTTATCAAAGTTCACGCTAATCGCTTTTTTATTTAAACCAAACTCTTTTAATTTTTCATTTATAAAACCAGCTGTAAGAGGAGTCGCATAGATATTAAAATTTCCCTGAAGCTGCGGAAGAATATATGGAAGTGCTCCAAGATGATCTTCGTGTCCATGAGTGATGGCAATTCCTATGATTTTTTTATTTGGATTTTTTTGAAAATATGAAATATCCGGAAGCATAAGATCCACACCAATCATTGTTTCATCGGCAAAACCAAGTCCACAGTCCACAATTAGAACCTGGTCATTATATTCATAAAGATGCATATTCTTTGTGACTCCTGTGACTCCTCCCAGAGGAATGTATTTTAAAGTATTATCCATTATATTTATGTGAGCTAATGTGGCAGAAATTGCGAGACGTTCTGCGAATTCAAAGTTATTATAGCATTTTTTCCAACTTTACCCTCAACTATTAATCTTGCGACTTTTCTGCAAATTCCTTCAATTGTTCGCTCTAAAGTTCTTATTCCAGAATCATATCCCAGCGGTCTAACGATTGTTGGCCAGACATCATCCGCAATTTTTAATAGATTTGGCGGAAGTCCCGACTGCTGAGAAATTTTTGGAAAAAGATAATTCTTGCCAATCATAAATTTTTCCTCATCAGAATATGAAGGCATCTGAACTAATTCCAAACGGTCAAGTACAGCCGTAGCAATATTTGTAGTGTTATTTACAGTAGCAACAAATAAAACTTCGGATAAATCTACTGGGTAATCTACATAGTGATCAGTGAATGCTTGATTTTGCTCTGGATCAAGTAGCTCGACTAAAGCTCCCATAATATCAGCCCTGGCTGCCTCCGTTACGCGGTCAAGCTCATCAAGAAGAATTACACTGTTTTTAGATTTTGCATGCATTAATTTTTTTATTATTTGTCCGGGTTCTGCATCAGGAAAAAGTCTGGATTGCCCTCTCAAGTCCCTAACGTCTCCCATTCCACCAAGAGGAATTCTTTCGAAATTTCTCCCCATACTTTGCGCAATTGATGAAGCAAGTGTAGTTTTTCCAGTTCCAACAAGACCCACCAAACAAAGAATTGGAGCACGATTCGCTTTCTGACCACTTTTAAGATTGAGAATAAGGGAGGCTAAATATTCAAGAATTGTATCTTTTACCCCAGCTAAACCATAATGATTCTTATCTAATATCTGTTTTGCAAAGCCTAAATCTAAGTTATCTTTTGTTTCAGCTGCAAATGGAATCTGAGAAATAACATTTAAATAATTAGAAACACTTTCCAGGTTAGAATAATTTCCAGCTTGTTTTAGTGAAATTTTTAAAATGTCTATCATTCCGCGGGCTTTTTCTAAAAGCTCAGGCGGTAAATTAGCAGACATAATCTTTTTCTCTAAAATTTGAAGTTGGGCATCGTAACCCTGGGCAGAGTTATCCATATATATATCTTATCAGTTTTGAAATTTATTTCTAATTTCTTTTTTCGATTTTTGCCATACCTGATGCTGCTTGATAATTCCGAGAAGACCTAAATGGTGCGAATGAGTTACTCTAAACCTAGGATCATTAATTATTTCATATCCTTTACGTTTAAAATACATCGACCATTCGAGATCTTCTGAGACTATCAAGCTTTCATCAAATTTATGCTTCATCCACAAATCACGCCTAATAATTGAATTTGTATTTCCTAAATCTCCACCCTTTTTATACTTATTAAAAGAACCGATTATCTTCTCAGCAAATGTAGATTCTTTTCCAGGCATAGGAAATGCAAAAACCCCAGCCACTTTATCGCTCTTAAAATTACTTAATCCATCCGAAAGCCAAGTTTTAGATACTGGAAACGAGTGCGCAGATAAATAAATAAGATATTTGCCTTTTGCTTTCTCCGCTCCTAAATTACATGCTTTTGAATAAGAAAATTTTTTAATCATTACAATCTGAACACGATCTTTTTGAAAAAAATTAAAAGCTACCTTATCTGAACTGTCAGTTGAATTATTATTTACAATAACTATCTCAAAATCCTGATTTGTTTGACTTCTAAGAATTTTAAAAAGTTTTTGGAGATTTTCTTTCTCGTTTTTAACTCTAACAATTACTGATGTTTCCATCAAGTTTAATAGTGGGTTTTTTTGTAAGGTCTTCTTGCTCCGCCAGTTCTTGGATTATTTTTTCTAAAATTCTCTTCTCTTTCGCGTCGGAACTGCATTGCTAATGGATGAGCTGCTGGTCCTGCGTTTGGATCATCATGACGTGGTCCTTTTAAAGGTGCTGCTGGTTCAAAATTTGTTGGTCTATCATTTCTTGGTGCGAAATCATTTCTAGGTGCAAAATCACTACGCGGTGAAAAATCTCTCCTTGGTCCTCGGTCATTTCTAGGCCCACCCCTAAATCCACCGCCATCTCTTCTTGGTCCTCGGTCTTCAAATCCGTCGCGTCCGCCTCTATCTCCTCCGCCGCTTGATGGTTTATCAGCATCTGCTCCGAATTTCATAGAAAGATTAATTCTTCCTTGTTCATCGATTTCCATTACTCTAACTTTTACTTTGTCTCCGATATTTACGACATCAGATGGATTCTTAACATATTCTGCTGCCATCTGACTAACGTGAACCATTCCTTCTTTTCCTGGTAAGAATTCTACAAAAGCTCCAAATGGAAGCATTCTCTTAACTTCAGAATTTTCGAAAACTTCACCAACCGTAACTTCTCTCATCATGTTTTTTATCCAATCAGTTCCAGCTTTAACAGCATCCGCGTCAACACCTGAAATCGTTACTGTTCCATCATCTTCTACGTCCACTTGTGCGCCAGTTGTAGCAATTATGTGTTTTATATTCTTTCCACCAGGACCAATTAATTCACCGATCTTATCAACTGGAATCTTAACTGTTTCAATTTTTGGAGCGAATTCTGAAAGATTCTTTCTAGGTTCTGGAAGAACAGACTCGATAACTTTAAGTATTTCAAGTCTTGCAGTCTTTGCTCTATCTAAGATAGATTTAATTTGTTCATCAGTTAATCCCGGGATTTTAACATCAAGCTGAATTGCTGTAACCCCAGAGTCAGTTCCTGCTACTTTAAAATCCATATCTCCGGAAAAATCTTCAAGACCAATGATATCTGTAAGTAGTTCATACTTGTCTCCATCTGACATCATTCCGATTGAAATTCCAGCAACTGGTTTTTTAATTGGGACTCCTGCATCCATAAGAGCTAGAGTTGATCCGCAAGTTGAGGCCATTGAACTTGATCCATTTTGCGATAGAACTTCAGACACTACTTGAATTGTGTATGGAAATTCTGCCTGAGATGGAATAACAGCTTCAAGTGCTCTTTCAGCGAGTGCTCCATGACCAATTTCACGTCTACTTGGTGTCCCAACGCGTCCTGTCTGACCAAATGAATATGGAAGACCTGAATAATGATGAATGTATCTTTTTTCTTCTTCCCCTTCTGCTGATTCAATTAATTGACCCATTCTAGGAGAACCTAGCGTAGCGATTGAAAGGGCTTGAGTTATACCTCTTTGGAAAAGCGCTGATCCATGAGTTCTTGGGAGAAGTCCAACTTTTGCCTGAAGCTGTCTAATTTCATCCATTTTTCTTCCGTCTGCTCTTTTTCCTTTAGTTAATACATTTGATCTTATTAACTTAAACATTACTTTTTCTACGGCTGCGGCTATAGTTTTCTTGTCAATTTCAGATGCGCTGTCTTTGACCTTCATATCTTCAAAAATCTTATCTATTAACGCTCCTGTTTCATTTCCTCCGCCTTCTTTATTTACTCTTGTATCAATAAGCGCTTGAACATCTTCTTTGTAAGATTTATCAATTAGAGCAACTACATCATTAAGATCTCCTTCAGATGGGGTTTCCAGTTTATCTTGTCCGGCCTTCTTAACTAACTCCTCTATTCCTTTAATAACAGCTTGTGTTTCTGCATGCGCTTTTTCAATTGCCTCAAAAAGTGTATCTTCTGGAATCTGATTAGCTCCAGCCTCAATCATTACAGTCTTATCTTTTGATTGGGAGACTACCAAGTCTAAATCTGAGAATTGCTGCTCAGCACCTGGATTAATAATGCATGCAGAGGATCCACCCTCTATGTTTTCCTTAACGCATCCTATCCTTACGGCTCCGATAGGTCCATTCCATGGAATTCTAGAAATTGCTAATGCAGCTGATACTGCATTTAAAGCTACTATATCAGCATCATTTTCTCCATCTACTGAGAGCACGGTTACGATTACTTGAACTTCATTCTTAAATGCTTTTGGGAAAAGAGGTCTAACTGATCGATCAATAAGACGTCCTGCGAGAATTGATTCGTCGCTTGGTCTTCCTCCTCTTTTTACCCAACGTGATCCTTTAATTTTTCCTCCGGCGTAAAGACGCTCTTGGTATTCAATTGAAAGTGGGAAATAATCTAAATCAGTTTTTCCGCCTTCAACAACTGTTACTAAAACAACTGTATCTCCAAGGCGGGCTAAGATTGATGATGTTGATTGTACAGCAAGTTCACCTGTTTCAAAGGTTAGCTTTTTTCCTGCTAGTTCTATCTCTACTGAGGCGTTTTTCATTTATTTTTTATTTCTTTCTCCCACACACTACTAAATCGAGGAATATGAATGTATTCTATATGTTTCTACTTAATCTTTCAATCCTACTTTTTTAGCGATGTCTGCTGACCTAACTTTATCAACTTTTGTTAAGAAATTAATAAGTCTTCTTCTCTTTGCGATCATTGATAAAAGTCCACGTCTTGAATGTACATCATGATTATGAGCTTTTAAATGTTCTGTTAATTTTTCAATTCTAGTCGTAAGAAGTGCAATTTGAACTTCAGGACTTCCTGTGTCACCTTTTACTGTTGCGAATTTATTTATAATTTCTTGTTTCTGTGTTGTACTTAGCGGCATATAGAGAGGTATTATATCAAAGATTAACTATTTACTCAACATTAGTAGAGCCTTTGTAAATTTTAGGGGCTAACCAATCAGGCGGTGCATCATCTTTTTTCTGTTCATTTGGAAATTCATTTTGTGAAGAAGTGTTATCAAATTGTGTTTGAACCGTTCTTGCAGCATTAGATCTACTCTGTCTTTGTGAAACAACACTTTGAAGAGATGGATTCGGCATCACATCTTCTACAAAATTATTTGCTTGCTGTGCTGGCGCAGATTGTACAGGAGGGATTGATGGCATAGGTGCTACTGGTCTTCTGATTTGTCTTGGCAAAGGATTTACTCCTTCTCTGACTGCTCCGCTTCTAAGAAGTATTCCAGCCATTTCAAATGCTAGAGAACTTGTCATTGAACTTTGGAAATCCGAAGTTGCATATACAATTCCGCTAAGTAAGTTTTGTGCAACATCAGGATCAATTGGGTATGCGAGAGAAAGCATTACATTTGCAACTTGCTCAGAAACACTTGATGCAGATTGACCAATCATAACTATGTCTCCAAAACCTTCATTTGCCCCAGCTTTATCAATATTAATAATTGTTGTATCTTTAAGAGCCTCTATGTTAAAAATAGAAGATAATTCTGAAAGTCTTTTAACTCCAACTGCGATAAGTACTCGTGGTGCTTCTCCGCTTCTTCTAAATAGAACGTCTTTTTCACCAAATGAAAGTGCATTTTCTTTAGGTTTTACGATAATATTTAAAAATCCAGCTTCAAGAGTATAAGAAACTTTTCCAATTTCATCTCCCTGATATGGGAAAGAAACGACTAAGTCTCCATTTTTTGATTCATATCCGGATTTGACTCTATCTATTCCTACGAGGCTAGAAACCTCAACAAGCGGCTGTTTTGACGAAATAACTGAAGCGTCTTTTCCAAGCGAAGAAAGAGTTAGGTAAAGCGCAAGAGAAGCTCCCATTTCATCAATTGTGTAGTCTTGACCAACAACAATCGCAAAACTGCTTTCTCTGTCAAAAATTTCTCTTAGTCTTTGAATATCCATGTTTATAAAAATAAGCCAAATAGAGTGCTATAGGCTTAATTAGCTATGGCATATTACCATATCGCCTATAGTAAAGTCAAGAGCAGGGCCAACGATTATACCTGCTTCCAGGCCTGCTTCGACTTTGGAGGTTTGTTCTTTGCCTTGTCTTACCGAATTGATATATCCCTCTCCAATTACCTCGTCTCCTCGTTCAATTCTGACCTTATCTCCCTTAGCCACACGCCCTTCCAGAACCTTAATACCCATAACAATCTGCTTCTCGAATGGGAAACTCGCTAAAATCTTTGCGGTCCCATAAACTTCTTCAAGTAGAGAAAGTGCTTTCCCCTCAACTACGTCATTAATCTCATCGAGCATTTCATAAATAATGCCGTAACTCTTTACCAAAACCTTTTCAGTTGAGGCTAAACGTGCCACATCAGGTTTAATTTTTATGTTAAAACCAAGCACTAATGCTCCAATTGATTTTGCCAGCAACACGTCAGCTGTAGTTATATCTCCGGTTTTTTTAGAAATAATATTCATCTTCTCAGGAAGCGAGGCTACAATTGCCTCAAGAGAACCCAATGTATCAGCGACTAAAATTAACGAAATATAATCATCATTATTCTTTTTTCTTATTTCCTTTTCTGATTCTTCAAGTTGTTTTATCTCTGAACCTTTATAGATAACATTTCCTACACTAGGAGCTTTTTCAAAACCTAAAATCTCAACGGCGTCTCCAACTTTTGCAGACCCAACAGTCTTTCCAGAGTCCAAAATCAAACTCCTTACTCTTCCGCTCACTTCACCGGTTGTAATATCGTCTCTGACAGAAATAGTGCCATTTTTAATTACCACTGTCGCCTTTGGCCCAGCCTTAGGATCTTGCTTGGACTCAATAACGATTGCCTTTAGGGGTCCTGTTTCAGAAATTTCTGCGGGTTTTGGATGCAAATCATTAACTAATAAAATTAAATCTAATAACTCTTTAATATTAGCACCAGTTTTTGAGGATACCTCAATAATAGGCACGTCTCCGCCTAGTCCTTCGAAAAGAATCTCCTCATTCATAAGATCTCTTTTTGCCTTTTCCGGATTTTTCTGAGGATCGTCAGACTTAGTAAGTACTACTATATATGGGACTCCTGAAGCTTTTAGAAGACCAATACTCTCCTTAGTCTGCGGCATAACTCCATCAACTGAAGAAACTATTAATAAACCGATGTCAGCAGCCTGAGCCCCACGACCTCGCATTTTCGCAAATGCTTCATGCCCTGGTGTGTCTATAAAGGTAATCCATCTTTTTTTACCTTCGTGCTCAATTTCTACGCTTGAAGCTCCAATTTTTTGAGTGATTCCGCCGTGTTCACGAGCGGCAATAGAAGTTTTCCTGATTGTATCTAGAAGTGTGGTTTTACCATGATCAACATGACCTAAAACAGCTACGACTGGAGGATATTCTTGATTAGTTTTCTTAGTGTCCATATTTTTTTCTGAAGAAAATTAAAGCTTCCCATATTAAGAACTTTTTGTTGAATTTTCTTCTTTAGCGTCCGTTGCTGGATTTTCTGGTGATAAAGGTTCAACTTGCGATTCTTCTTCTTTCAATTCAACTGGAGCTTGGGAATCTGTTTTTGCTTCTTCCAGATCATTTGTTACTTCTGCTACTGCTTCCTCAGCCTCTTCTTTTGCTTCAACTTCAACTTTTTCTTCAGATTTAGCCTCAGCCTCTTCAACAACAGCCTCTTTTTTTGATACCTCTTCAATCTTTTCCTCAACTGGTGCTTCTGCTTTTTCCTCGACTTCTTTTTCTTCAGTTATCAGCGACTCTTCTCCTTCAATTTCGATTCTATATCCTGTTAATTTTGAAGCTAATCTTACATTTTGGCCATCTTTTCCAATCGCTAATGAAAGCTCATCCTGCGGAACCTTTACCTTTGCTGTTTTTTCTTTTTCATCAATCTCAACTGTAATATTTTTTGCTGGACTAAGAGCCTGAACCACATAATCACGTGCGTTTTCTTGCCACTGTATAATATCGATTTTCTCTAAGCCATTAAACTCTGCGATTATAGCCTGAACCCTAACCCCTTTTTGACCCACACAGCTTCCAACTGGATCAATTCCAGCTTGAGATGAATAAACCGCAATTTTTGCTCTATTTCCAGGCTCTCTTTCAATAGCTTTAATCTCAACAGCACCTTGCGCTACTTCTGGAACTTCGCGCTTAAGAAGTCCCTCAAGTAAACCATTATCTGCGCGAGAAACTACCACTTCTTCACCTTTTGGTCCTTCATGGATTTCTTTTAAGAAAACCGCCATTCTCTGGTTTAAGTGGTATTTTTCGTTGGCTATTTGCTCCTGCGGAGGCATAACTCCTTCAGCTTTTCCTACATCGATTATGATATTTGGACCTGCAAATCTAAGGACCATACCATTAACTATGGTTCCAATTCTGACTTTATAATCAGTAATTATTGCTTCTTTTTCTTTTTCTCTGATCTTTTGTAAGATTACTTGCTTAGCGGTCTGAGCTGCAATTCTTCCAAACCCAGGAGGAGTTACATCTAATTTCTCGTGGAAAATCTTAGCTTCTCCGGAATTTGGGTCAAGTGTCGCTGAATATTCCTCAACGACAATATCAGGATGATCTTTTCTGTAAGCCGCGAGAATAGCGTTTTGGACTGTATCCAAAACAATTTCGGGGTCAATTCCCCTTTCATTTGCTACCTGATTTAGCGCTAATGCAAATTCGCTTCTTTGTACTGCTGGCATAGTGTGACAAGTATAGCAGATCTCGAGGCTAGCTTCAAGGCTAAGTTGCTTTAGTAAATGCGAGATTTGAACTCTGATCTAGCGTAACGCTGATCCTATCTCCTCTTACAATTTCTCCGGAAAGCATCTTTTTAGCCATAACATCTTCTACTTTATCCTGAATAAAGCGCCTAAGAGGTCTAGCTCCAAACTCCTCATTAAATCCGCCGCGTGCAATAAATTCGATTGCTTGAGGATCAAAATTTAAGGTTATATCTTGCTGAGCAAGCCTTCCTGATAGCTCAGTTAAAAGTAATTTTGCAATTTGTGAAACCTGAGACTGATTAAGAGGGTTAAAGACTACAATATCGTCGAACCTATTTAATAATTCAGGAGTAAAAATTCCGCCTCTTTGCAAAAAGTCTAAGAGATTATTATTAGAAATATCTCTATTATTAGCCAAACTTTCGCGAATAAACTCAGAACCTGCATTACTTGTTGAGATAATAATAGTATTCGTGAATGAGATGGTCTTTCCAGAATTATCAGTAAGTCGTCCATCCTCAAAAACCTGAAGAAATAAATTTAGAATTTTCTCATTAGCTTTTTCAAACTCATCAAGTAAAACTAATGAGAATGGATGAGTTTCTATTTGATTTAAGAAGCTTCCTGTTCCTCTCTCAAGCATTTTATTAATTGAATCAGGATTTCCATATTCACTCATATCAACTCTTACTATGTTCGCTTCTCCGCCGAAATAGATTCTCGCAAGTGTTCTCGCAGCTTCTGTTTTTCCGACTCCGGTAGGACCGAGGAATAAGAATGAAATAGGTTTTTCTCGAGACAACCCTGACCTGATTCTCCTTATTGCTTCAGAAATTGATCGAATCGCCTCATCTTGACCTATCACGAATTTATGCATTTCATTTTCTAAATTTAAAAGAAGCATCTTTTCATCAAATTTTGGCTGCCCAACCGGAATATGACTTTTGGTTTCTACTTTAGATAAAATATCTTCTTCAAGAACTAATTTCTCTTTTCTTTTATCTAACACCACAGAATTTGCTGTTTCTATTAGAAGTTCAACTGCTGTACCAGGGAGAACTGCATTTACATCAAATTTATCTGCATACTTAACTGCTGCAAGAATCGCTCTATAGCTAAGACGAGCTTTAGTATCATTTTCAATTTCTTCTGCTTTTTGAAATAGCATTTTTAAAGCTTCTTCTTCATTTGGTTCATCAAGTTTTATAATTTCAAAAACTTCACGAATTGCATTATTTTCAAAATATTTTTTATATTCGGGCTCTGTCATAGTCGCTATAATTGGCATTTTTCCGTCTCTAAGATATGGAAGTATTGCTCCTGAAAGATCAATCCCATAAGACGATGAGCCTATTAAATTCTGAAACTCTGGCACATATAAAATTATATTTCCGGAATGCTTCACTTCTTCAATTATTGCCTGAAGCCTAGTTTCCAATTCTTCTCTATTGGCTGCTCCGGCAACAAGCGGTCCGATTGCTACTTCAAGAAACCTCCTGTGGTTTAATTTTTTGGGTAAATTAGCTTCATAACTGTCAAAAATAAAATTATCAACTAGATTGCTTTTTCCTGTTCCAATATCTCCCACCAAAAGCACATTATTATTTTCTTTTCTTTGCATGGCCTCAAGCATTTCTTCATATTCTTTTTCCCGTCCCTCTATAAATCCTTTTTTTCTTATGCTTGAGAAAGTTAAATCCTTTGTATAATTTCTGGTTTCAGGGGTCCATCCCCAAACTAAAGTTTCGCCAATACCAATTCCTACAAATCTTGCTTTTTTTGGTTTTAAATTTTCCTCATCAAATGTAACTTTAGTCCAGTGATTTATATTTAAAATATCGACTTCTTTTAATTTATTTGAAAAAAGTAATTTTGTTTGGTCCTCTGTTAAAAGAAGATAAGCTGTAAAAATATCCACAGAAGTAACGTAGTTATTGTTTTGAGACTTTGCAATTTCAAGTGCTTTTGCGTATAAATCATGTTTTGGAAAATCTACAACCTTTATATTCTTAGGATCAATCGCCGCTTTTTCTAAATAAAACTTGATCTGAAACCGTTTTTTTAAAAAATTAATAATTGATTCTGAATTCTTTTTAAGAAGAACCGCCATAAGAGCTTCTTTCGTAAAACAATCAAGGATATCATTTAAATTTCCGCTGACTTTTTTCACTGGCAAAATATTTTCTATTTCAAATCTAATAAAGATATGGACGATCGTAATTATCGATAATAAAAACAGAGGAACTGCGGGAAAATTTCCTGCAAGAATTTCATATGCAATTAATATTAGAAGTCCATTTATTGCAAAAAATCTGATTAAAACTGATCCAATTGAATCGTAAATTAAAGAAATACTTATTCGTCCGATCATAATTTAATAAATAAAATTAAAAATGTTAATAAAGGCCACCAGATAAAGAAAGCAAGAAACGTAATTTCAAAAAAAATTATGGCTAAGAAAAGTAAAGTGTCCATAAAGATAAATACTGATTTAATAAAAATTCCCATTCCTATTGAAAATACTACTAATCCTTTTCTGTATTCATTCTTTAGAGGTTTGAAAAAAGTTCTGATCATTAGAGGAAGAGAGAGAATTTGAAGAACGGCATGGTTCACAGACATAAAGTATTTGATTAGCCTAATAGGCGCCTCAAGATACCAAAATTTGAGAAACAGAAAAGGAATGGATAAATAAAATCCGGGCATTAGCTTAAGTATAGGAACTTGAGGCCAAAATTACAAACTTCTTTTAATCTCTTGGGCAAGCAGCGGATTCCACATGGCACCAGTCGCACTCATCACTGCGTCAGCCCCTTTAGATTTGTATTCAAAATATTCCTTTGCAAGAGTTACTCCGCCCACGCCAATTATTGCGAAATTTAAACCTAACTCTCCTCTTAATCCGTATAACCTTTCAGTCATTTCTAGCCCTGCCCATTTAATTGGATACCCGCATGTTCCAGATTTTAATCTCATAGGCCCTCCCGGCAAAGCCTGCTCACCATTTTCTTTATAAACTTTTGCTGGAATTGTATTAATAGCTGAAATCCCCTGAACCATCTTTCCCACAGATTTGATTAATTTCCCTAGATGTTTCTGGTCCTCAAAATATGCAATTTTAATAATTAAAGGAGTATTTCCAATTTCATTTTTAATAGCCTCAACTATTTCAACCGTCCTTGGAACATCAAAGCAAACCAAATGAGAAGATCCTTCGTTTGGACAAGAAAGATTTACCTCCATAACTTTTACTCCAGTTTTTTTTACCAACTTAGCAGCTAGAGCATAATCTTTAATAAATTTATTTACGTCTCCTTCAGTGGTACCCTGAAAACTCCCAATCACAATTTGTCCATTCTTTGCATGCTTTACAGATTTGGCAAGGTCCCTTTGCCAAACTTCTGGATCCATAGATGGAACACCAAATGAATTAGTAACAGCTAAAGGATTTCCGTAATTTTGATTTCCAATGACTCCCTTTTCTGCCATTTCTAAAGTAAGATCTCCTTTAACTTTTACAGCTAAGACATTTGGCCATTCATTTGATAAACGGAATTTAGTTCTAACAGTTTTATATTCCACCAGATCAAAACCTTTATCTAGAGCTGCATTTACATATTTAGAATTTAATAATGGACCGGCTGGAATTCCAAAAGGAGTAAAAACTGGAAGACCAAATAAATAATGATCTGGCTTACCTTTCTCTTTATAAACTTTTTTATTTGCGAATTCTCCAAAGGGGCCTTTTTTATAATTTTCTTCGTAAGTTTTTAGAGGGTCAAAAAATGGCTTTAACATCCCGAAAATTATAGCACTTTTCCAAATCCCGGTTCTACGTGAAATTGTCCATTTTCAAAAACTAATTTTTTTCTTATTAAGACTTTTTTTACTTTTCCTTTTAATTTCCAGTTTTCATATGGGGACCATTTGCATTTTGCTTGTAGCTCCAGACCTCTAACAGTCCATTCTTCATTTTCATCAACTTCTATTTCTGCATCCTGTTTTATTCCAAATATTTCAGAAGGCCCGTCATGACAAAGACGTTTTATTTCTTCAATAGAAATCAAACCATGGGATTCTGCTGTAAAAAGCAAACCTAAAGTTGTCTCTAAATTAGGGACTCCAAATGGCGGCTTATCAGATTCCTTTTCTTCTTTTATATGAGGAGCATGATCTGATTCGATTAAATCAATATACTTTAAATTTTTAAATGCAAAATCTGAAAAACCATCATAAACTGGAGGCTTCATCATGCCATATGATTTTAAACGCTTAACATCTTTTTCAGTTAAAAATAAATGATGCGGAGTAACCCCGCAGGAAATACGTAAACCTTTTTTCTTTGCAAGAATAATTTTTTCTAATTCTTCTCTACTTGAAACGTGACAAATATGAGTTTTCTTTTTTGTCTCTTCGCAAACTTTTATTACCAAATCTATAACATCTTCTTCTGCATGAACCAAAATCGGTTTATCAACATTCCATGCATTATATACTTCAAACAAACTTTTACTATTAATAATAAATCCGCCTGTTGTTTGATTAAGGTAAAGCTTTAGACCAAAAACTTTATCATAAATTTTTTCAAATTCCGATAAATTATCTCCAAGGGATCCAAAATAAAATCCAATATCTGAAACGATTTCTTTTTTTGCAATTTCTATTTTTTCATCCAAACGATCAATTGTTGTAATTGGATTTAAATTATTCGGCATATCTATAACAGCCATAAACCCACCAGCAACTGCAGCCTTGGTACCTGTTAAAAAATCTTCTTTATGGGTTTGCCCAGGGGTACGGAAGTGGACATGCGGATCAATAAGCCCTGGAAGTTTTATCATTTATCAAGCTCTTCGTTTATATAATCTATCGCTTCTTGTGGAGTTTTTCTAAAAACTATATAGTCCCGCATATCAAAAGCGTTAAATTTATCATCCTCCATTTTTTTAAATTGCGTTCTTAATCCTTCATAAAAATTATCAGTGTCCAAAACTACAATTGGTTTTTCATGATGCTTTTGTCTTTTAAGCTCTGCTATATGAAGAAGCTCATCCAGAGTTCCAAGTCCGCCTACTAATGCGACTATAGCAACTGCTTTATCAAGCATTATCAATTTCCTATCTCCTAAGTCTTTTGCAAGAATCATTTCGCTTACGTCTTTTCTAGCAAGCTTATGAAAAACCTGCATCGAAACACCAATTACTTCCCCACCATTTTTTCTAACCTCGTCCGCTACTACTTTCATGAGCCCTGTATCAGTCCCTCCAAAAACCAAATGATATCCATGCTCAACTAGAAGCCTTGAAAACTCCTTCGCAGGCTCTATATATTTAGAATCCAGATCGCGGGATGAGCAAAAAACAGCAATATATTTCATTGGGAAATTATAACAGATTAGAACCAGCCGGATTTTTTCTTACTATTATCAAACTCTCGAAGAATTTCTTTCTGGTGCGAAGATAAGCTCTTCGGAACAACGACTTTTATTTGAACGTAATGATCGCCTTTTCCCCGTCCCGACACGCTTGGTATTCCTTTTTGCGAAAGTCTAATTACCGTATTTGGCTGTGTTCCTGATGGAATCTTTAGCTTCACAACTCCCTCAACTGTTTTTACTTCGATTTCTGTTCCAAGTGCTGCCTGGGGAAATGTAATCTCTTCTTCAGTTACCACATCATTTCCCTCTCTTTTAAATCTCTTATCAGGTTTTACCTCTACTAAAATATCGTAGCTACCAAATCTCACTCGCTGTCCATTATCAATTCCTGCAGGAATTTTTACTGTTTGGGTTTTTCCCTCAACCGTTATTCTTTTCGTAACTCCCTTAACAGCATCCATAAAGTCAATTGCTAAAGAATAAACCGGACGTCTTTCTCGTCTTCCGAAAGGATTTCCTCCACCAAAAAACTGCTCAAAAATTTCAAATGGATCTGCTCCACCACCGAAATCAAAACCGCCGGCATTCCCTCCAGTAGTATATGTGTATGAAAATGGACCGCCACCTGAGAATGGATTTCCGCCTCCTCCAAATGGCCCACCCTGACCAGCTCCCTGCTCAAATGCAGCATGACCAAATTGATCGTATGATTGTCTCTTCGCTGGATCTGATAAGACTTCATAAGCCTTAGTTACTTCCTTAAATTTTTCCTCAGAAGTCTTATCTCCTTTGTTTCTATCCGGGTGGTGCTCTAATGCTAGTTTTCTATATGCCTTTTTTATGTCTGCATCCGTAGCATTTTTTGTAATTCCCAGAACCTGATAGTAGTCTTTTGCCATCCCTTTATTCTACCATTTTTCGAGCCTAAATTAAAGCTAAACGAAGCATTTTATTGCTAAATTCTAGCAATACTTTTATATATTTCCCATAATTTAGGATTAAGCTATTCATATGAAAGGAGGTGTAGCATGTTAAGCATTATACTTTGGGTACTATTTGGAGCTATAGTTGGATTTATCGCTGACTATATCGACAGATCCGTTGAGTTAGGCTGGATGGAAAGAGTTGTTGTAGGAATCGTGGGAGCAGTAGTTGGAGGTTCAATTGCACAATTACTAACAACCGGCACTCTTGGGCTAACCGCAGCTGCAAGCTTTGATCTTGTATCAATGATCGTTGCAATTCTCGGTGCGCTCGGATCATTATTTGTTTGGAAAAGAGTTAGAGGAACAAGAAGCCTCGCCTAAAACTAAAACCCACCTGGTCTTACTATTAATAAGGAGATTCGGGTGGGTTTTATCTGGGTTATTTTACGGTTACGCTTTTTGCAAGATTTCGAGGCTTATCAGGATCGTAATTTTTAAATAAGGCCAGGTAATAAGATATCAGCTGAGCTGGTAAAATTTGCGCAATATAACTTCCGTCTTCAATATCCTTTACCTCTATAAAATAATCAAAAACATCATTATTTTTATGGCTTATTCCAATCATAACTCCGCCTCTAGCTTTAATTTCCATAGCATTTGAAATAATAGCGCCATATGTTTCATCATTTGGAGCAAATACAACGACTGGTGTACCTTTAGAAATTAAGGCTATCGGTCCATGCTTTAATTCTCCGCCAGCGAGACCCTCTGCATGTAGATAACTTACTTCTCTGATTTTAAGCGCCATTTCAAGCGCTGAAGGATATGAAGTACCTCTGCCAATTATGAAAATATGCTCTTTAGAATTAAGAAATGATGCTACTTTTTTAATATTTTCCAGGCTTTCCTCGCCAAGTATTCTTCTAATCTCCCTTGCTCCCTTTTCGACCAATTCTTTTCCTTTCGCGACTTCGCCTTTCATCGCATATGAAAGCATAAGAAGAATTGATAATTTCGCAAGATAAACTTTAGTTGAAGCTACCGCTTTCTCTGATCCTGCTCCCAAAAGCATTTTTTCATCGCTCATTCTATAAATGGTTGAGCCTTTTACATTAGTTATCGCAATTATTTTACTGCCTTTCTTCTTAGCTCTTTGAAGAGGTTCAACTACGTCTATTGTTTCACCGGATTGAGAAAGCGCAATTACCAAACTTCTGTCAGTTAAAAAATCCTCTAGATAATTAAATTCTGAGGCTGGAGCTGTATTAACGTGAACTTTTGCAATTCTTGAAAATAAATATGTTCCGCCGAGACATGCAAAAAAAGCAGTTCCTGCTCCGATGAAATAAGTGCCGTATGCTTTTTTAATATTTGCTCCCAATTTTTCGATTTGCTCAGAATAATTTTTAGCGATATTCTCTAGGACTTCCGGCTGTTCGTTTATTTCCTTAATCATATAGTGAGGAAATTTTCCCATTCCCTCTTCCTTAAGTGCTTTTTCTAAAGTTTCTAAGTTTGGCTCTACGCTTAATCCGTCAGGAAGGGAAAATAACTGAAGACTCTTTCCGACAACTACCATTTCATGGTCTTTAATAAAGAGTGCTTTGTCGGTATGAACTGCTACGCCATTTGGATCTGAAGAAATATAAAAGGCGTCCTGCCCTACTCCTACTACTAAAGGAGAGCCGGTTTTTGCAGCTGCAATTTCATTTGTTTTGGTATTTATCGCAACAATTGCATTTAGTCCTTTTATAGAATTAAAAGCTATCCTAAAAGCATCTGTAAAATTTAGATCTTCAGTATTTATAAATTCTTCTATGAGATGAGGAAATATTTCTGTGTCTGTTTCTGAATGAAATTTGTGGCCTTTTTTCAAAAGATCATCTTTTATCTCTTTATAATTTTCAATAATTCCGTTATGCACAACTGCAATATTTTCGCTGCAGTCTAAATGCGGATGTGAATTTTCCTGTGTTACTCCTCCGTGAGTCGCCCAGCGAGTATGACCTATTCCAATTTCACTTTCTGGTAGATTTACTTTAGCGTCTCCTATTTTTCCTACATGCTTTTCTACTCTAATTTTATCTCCTGCTTTTACTGCAATTCCCCATGAATCATAGCCTCGATATTCCAAAAGCTTAAGTCCATCTAGGACCATATTAGGCGTGTCTGTGGATTTCCCTACGTAACCAAATATACCGCACATAAACAAAATGAATCATGAAGTGTGAATCATGAATCAAGCCTCAGTATTATAGCAAAAAAGCGCTCCAGCGCGCTCGTAATTCATAATTCTTGCTTCTTAATTCTAGTTTACTACTTCGCCTTCGACTGGCTCATCAGGATTCGCTTTTTTCTCTTCTTCCTTTGGAGCTTCTGCATTAGTTGAATCAGAAGCGTCTTCCGCTGCTGGAGCTTCAGGATTCTGACTTTGATTCATTTGCTGTCCTATTTTCTGAAGGCTTTCTGATAATTCATTTGTTTTTGCTTCAATCTCTTCTTTATTCTCAGAGTTCAAAACATCTTTTAAGGCTTTGATCTTATCTTCAACTTCAGTCTTTAGCTCTGCGGGAACTTTATCTCCAGCGTCTTTAAGACTTTTTTCAGCTGTAAAGATAAGTGAATCAGCCTGATTTTTAGCCTCAACCATTGCTTTTTTCTCTTCGTCTTCTTTAGCATGAGCCTCAGCGTCTTTTGTCATCTTATCGATTTCTTCATCTGTCAAACCCGTAGAACCGGTTATTTTAATGCTCTGTTCTTTTCCGGAAGCCTTATCTTGTGCTTTTACATTTAATATTCCTGAAGCATCTATATCGAAAGTAACTTCTATTTGTGGTACTCCACGAGGAGCTGGTGGAATTCCATCAAGAATGAAACGTCCTAAAGACTTATTATCTGCGGCCATTGCGCGCTCTCCCTGAAGAACATTAATTTCCACTTGAGTCTGATTGTCTGCAGCAGTTGAGAAAACTTGAGATTTAGAAGTAGGGATTGTTGTATTTTTTGAAATAAGCGGAGTTGAAACTGATCCTAAAGTCTCAATTCCAAGAGTAAGCGGAGTAACATCCAAAAGTAAAACGTCTTTTACTTCTCCGCCTAGTACTCCAGCTTGAACAGCAGCTCCAACGGCTACAACCTCATCAGGATTTACTGACTTATTTGGCTCTTTTCCAAAGAATTTGGTCACTACTTCAACAATCTTTGGCATTCTAGTCATTCCTCCGACCAGAACTATTTCATCAATTTCATTTATTTTTACTTTTGCATCTTTTAGAGCCTGCTCTACTGGCTTTAAAGTCTTTTGAACTAACGGATCTACTATCTGCTCAAGCTTTGCGCGAGTAAGAGTCATAGTGAGATGAAGCGGACCATTTTCACCCTGTGTAATAAATGGCTGGTTAATTTGAGCTTCTTGAGATGTAGATAATTCAATCTTAGCTTTTTCTGCTGATTCTCTAAGACGCTGCAGCGCTTGTGGGTCTTTTTTAAGATCTACATTATTCTCTTTTTTAAATTCTTCAGCTAAGTAGTCAATAATTGCCTGGTCAAAATCGTCTCCTCCAAGGTGAGTATCTCCATTTGTAGACTTAACTTCATATACTCCTTCTCCTAGTTCAAGAATTGAGATATCAAAAGTTCCTCCTCCGAAATCATAGACGGCAATAGTATGTGCGTTTTTCTTATCAAGTCCATATGCAAGGGCTGCAGCGGTTGGCTCATTAATAATACGCAGTACTTCAAGGCCTGCGATTTCTCCTGCCTGTTTCGTAGCTTGACGCTGGGAATCATCAAAGTAAGCTGGCACTGTAATTACAGCCTGCGTTACTTTATCTCCAAGATATGCTTCTGCATCAGCTTTTATTTTCTGAAGAATCATAGCGCTTACTTCCTGCGGAGTTAAAGTTTTTCCATCAACTTCAACTGTAGCCATTCCTTCTCTTCCTTCTTTAATGGTGTATGGAAGCCATTTAGAATCAAACTGAACACTCTCATCCTTAAACTTCTTACCCATAAGTCTTTTAATAGAAAAGATGGTGTTCTTTGGTTTTAGAACTAGCTGACGTTTTGCAACATCTCCCACAACGTGACTTACTGGATCCACAACTGAAGGAATAGTGTTACGTCCTTCTCTTGAGTGAATCACTTTTGGTGCTCCACCTTCCATTACGGCTACACATGAATTTGTTGTACCTAAATCAATTCCAATTATTTTTGCCATAGTTTAAAAATATTTATTATTTATAATTTACTATTTATTATTTACGACTATCAAATGATCAATCATAAATGATAAATGGTCAATTAGTTTCTTTGCTTTACAGAACCTCCTACTATAACCTGAGCAGGCCTAAGAACTGTATCGTTTATTTTAAATCCAGCTCTTACCTCTTCAAGTATTTTATCTTCTGTTCCTTCTTGCACCGAAACACATTCCATCAGATTTGGATCGAAATCTCTGCCCGCGGTTTCGATCCTTTGAACTCCTTCTTCTGAAAGAGCGTCTAAAAATTTCTGTATAGAAAGATTTAAACCATCATTCTGAATATGTTTCTGTGCAAGAAATAGATTATCTAAAACTGGTAAAAGTTTCAAGATCAAATCTTTATTTGATGCCATTATCCATGCACTTTTTTCTTCTGTTATCCGTCTTTCAAGATTTTGATAATCAGCAAGTGCTCTTTTTAATTGATTTTCAAGGTTCTTTAACTGTTCGTCGTTTTCTACGACTTGCTCTTCAATTATTTCTTCTTCATTTGAATTCTGATTTGCAGAATCATTTTTCTTTGCCATCTTTACCATCCCTTCGCAACTTCTTCAATTAAATTTCCAAAATACCTAACTGTCGGCACAACCTGAGTATAGTTTAACCTGGTCGGGCCAATTACTCCGATTTCTCCTCCGCCATGTTCCTGCGTTGTATACTTTTTAAACACAAATCCATATGGACCTGCCAATCTTGGACCAAGATCCTCTCCCATAAGAACTTGAATTTCATTGTCCTCCCCAGCAGCTGCAAAAAGCGTTCTTATGCATTCAAATTCATCTATCGCTGAAAGCAAAGTTTTCGTTATATCT
Source organism: uncultured Gammaproteobacteria bacterium (assembly GCA_964490105.1). Taxonomy (GTDB): domain Bacteria; phylum Patescibacteriota; class Microgenomatia; order Levybacterales; family UBA12049; genus 2-01-FULL-39-10-A. Next base: position 701,670 of record CAZAZU010000001.1, read on the forward strand.
ATATCGAAAAACTCTGGCATCTCTAATAAATTTGCATACCCTGAGATGAAATATTCTCCTGAATCTGTTGCTGCAATTGCGATTGTTCCTGTTTTATTTGCAAGCGCACGGGTTACTTCTTTAAGAAACTCAGTTTCTTTATTTCTTATGTCCCAAACCTTCTCTTTCATCGAAACTTCTTCTGCAACAGAAAGATCCTTTTCTTTCATAAGCTGCTTAACATAAAATTTCATAGCAGCTGGAGTGGGAACTCTTCCTGAAGAAATGTGAGTCTTTTTCAAGTAACCGTAATCGGTTAATCTCACCATTTCATTTCTGATTGTTGCAGGCGAAGCTGAGAGAGAATGTTTCTTCTCAAGAGTCTCAGAGCCTACTGGTTCTGCCGTTTCAATGTACTCCTCAATTAGAGACTTTAAAATCTCTATTTGACGTTGTGTCAAATCATGCATAACTTGTAAAAATCTAGATTAGCAGTAATATAGCACGTCTGCTAATTCATGTCAAGAGGTTTAATGCAATTTGTAATAATCCTAGAAAAAAAGGCAACAGAATCACCGCGGCATTTAATATGACTAGTATTATGGTAATCTTTATTTTTTTATCTTTAGTGTTTGTAAAATATAAAATAAATGAGCACAAAAATGCACTCACTAATGTAGCGCTAGAGATCCAAATGACTAAACCTGTAAAAAACGTAGATAAACTACCCGAATTACCTAACTGTTGAAATAACAAATATGAAGAGAGGAATGATAAAAATACTGTCAAAATTATTACAGCAGTGTTAATTAAAATATTTTGGAAAATCATAGCCGCGTTATGTAAATAGTTACAAATGCTAAGGTTAAAGTCAATTTCTTGCTATACTAAGTCTTGTGGAGAATTTAGCAAAGACAAGAAAAAAAGTACGCCCTATTGCCAGAAAAAGACATAACTATATTTATTTGCTAATCTCGGTTTTACTAGGAATAATAATTTCATATTTATTTGTAAATTTTTCCCCTTTCCATAAATTTCAAATTTCAAATTTATCACTCCCTATTCTTCCTGTCTTCTTTGCATCTCTTGGACTTCTAATTTTTTCACTATCTACTTTTATATTTATAGGAAAACAACATGGTGTAATAATTACCCTAATAATTCTTGGATATTTACTAATGCGCTTAATCGGTCTCACCCACTGGATATTTTTAATCCTATCAATCGCATTATTAATTACAATCGAACTTTTTATTATTAAGAAAAAATAGCCTCCTCTGATATAATCAAACCTAAGATGAATAAATTTTATATTACAACAGCGATTCCGTATGTAAATGGAAAACCCCACATAGGCCATGCTCTTGAATATTTCCAAGCAGACGTAATTCGCAATTATCATAAATTACTTGGTGAAGAAACTTTGCTTCTTTCTGGCGCAGATGAAAACGCTTTAAAAAATGTTCAAAAAGCTGAAGAGGAAAATGTTCCAGTTCAAGAATTTCTAGACAGAAACTCAAAGATTTTTGAAGACTCTTATGCAAAACTCGGAGTAAAACTTGATGTTTTCGAAAGAGGAAGTGACCCCCTTCATCATTTCCCTGGTGTTCAAAAACTTTGGGAACTTTGTAACAAAAATGGAGATATTTATAAAAAATCTTATACTGGTCTTTATTGTGTCGGATGCGAAAGTTTTAAAACAGAAAAAGAATTAACTGACGGAAAATGTCAGGATCATCAAAAAGCTCCGGAAAAAGTAACTGAGGAAAATTATTTCTTTAAATTATCAAATTACCAAGAAAACCTTTTAAAACTGATTGAAAGTGACGAACTTAAAATTGTGCCAATCAGCAAAAGAAATGAAATTTTGTCTTTTATAAAACAGGGGCTCGAGGACTTCAGTATTTCTAGAAGCAAAGATAGAGCTAAGGGAGTTGGAGTTCCAGTGCCCGGTGATGAAACCCAAGTTATGTATGTTTGGTTTGACGCTTTAGCAATTTATATCACAGGAATCGGATATGGCGTGGATCAAACTATGTTTGAAAAATGGTGGCCAGCTGATGTTCATGTAATTGGAAAAGATATAAATAGATTTCATACTGTTTATTGGCCTGCGATGCTTTTATCAGCAAGACTACCTACCCCTAAAACAGTATTAGTTCATGGATTTGTACAAAGTGGCGGAGAAAAAATGTCTAAATCTTTAGGAAATGTTATTGATCCTTTCGAGATAGCTGATAAATACGGCCTAGAACCATTTAGATATTACATGCTCTCTCAAATCCCAACAACTGATGACGGAGATTTTACAATTGAAAGATTTATAGAGGTTTATAATTCAGATCTTGCGAATGGACTTGGAAACCTAGTAGCAAGAGTTGCAAGACTTTGTGAAAAAGTAGAATTAGATAAAATCCCGGAATCAAACTTAAGCGAAGAGTACAAATCAAAATTTGAAGAATATAAATTTCATGAATTTATAGGAAATATTTGGGGAAGAATTTCAGAAATTGATCAGGAGATTGAAAGAGAACAGCCTTGGAAAATTGAAGACTTAGAAAAACTTAAAACCTTATTACAAAATTGGGCGGAAAGAATAAATCAAATTGCATTTGAGCTAAAACCCTTCTTACCAGAAACCTCAGAAAAAATTCAAAATATTTTTAATGAATCAAAAGTTAAATCTACTTCCCCGCTTTTTCCGAGAATTTAAAAAGGCTTCTTCTCAACTGTATAAATTCTAGAAGTACCGAACTGTTTATATATTTTTATAGTTCCATCTTTTTCCATATTTGATAGTCCTGCAAGAAAATCTTCTCTTACTGCTAAAAGATTAAGAATATTCCACTCTGGTGCAGTGTCCACTAATAAATATTGCGGCTCTCCTGCCCACTTAAACCATTCGCAAACAGGTCTTCCGCAAGGAGAATTTTTTTTAAATTCTTTTTTCTCTCCCCACATCGTAATAACAAATTTTCTATTTGACACATGCGGAGAAATATTTGTTTGAGTAACTATATAAGCGTCTTTTGGAATTTCATCAATTGCCAATTTTATATTTTTTACTCCAGATGGCTCTGTCCAAAACCAGTTCTTAGATAGATATGTTAACGGTGCATGAAGCAAATATGTGGTTATTGCTGCGAAGAAAAAAATGTAAATCGCTATATATTTAGTATTTAATTTTTTATATTTTCCAATTATTAAAATCGTAGGCCATACTAATAGTATCGCTGAGGTAACTCTATAATGACCGAACAAACCTTGCGCTGATGTAACCCTTTCGTTTCCCAAAACAAAATAATGACCTAAGTCTGCGAAAAATGGAATTAGAAAAAATGGATTTAAAAAACTAATAAATCCATTTGAAATAAATGAATAAAAGAATACATCTCTTTTTTCAGGAGTATTGAAAAACTCTCGTAAATCTATTCCTGATAGTAAACCGCTATCTCCCGCATAAGTATAACCCCATGTAAAATTTGGATAATAAATAAAAAATAATACAAAAATATAAATAAAAGAAATCAGCATAATAACTAAATTAATTTTTTTCTTAGTTAAAATTAGATAAACAAACGAAACAAAAAACGTTATGAACCCCATATCCTCTTTACTGGTCAATGCTAATAAGAAAAATAAAAATGACAGTTTAATTTTTCCAATATCAAGAAGATAAATAAAAATTGCCAGAAAGCTCACTCCAAAAACCAGACTATGAACATCAGACCAAAGCGCAAACTGCACACCATAAAAAGTGAAGTATGAAAAAAGAAGAGAAAAAGAAATTAACGTGTTGAGTTTATATTTCCTGGTTAATAAGAATACAAAAAAACCTGAGACAGAAAAAACTAAAGCCTGCAGAATTATTAGAGTTCTAGCGTCAGGCAGTATCCAATAAAAGGGCGCTATTAAAATATAGATAAATTCAATATGATCAAAAAAAGCTGGCATAAAAGGATAAGCATGCCCTGTCATTACTGGCGGAATAAATCTGCTATATTCCCAAGCAATTTGATTTACTAAAGAAAGATCGTATCCAGTAAGAAAATGTGCATGCTTTACGAGACCAAGAGTAAGATAAGCTAGGAGAAATACTAAACAAAAAGCTGCTGCAAAGTAATATTCTTTATTCTTTTTGAAACTTCTAATAAGCTTCTGCACAGAATTATTATAGACTATTATGGTAATTTATTTAGAAACTGATTTTAAACTTATGGAGTAGATACACCGAGGACTGCTTGACCTACTGAAGAATAAAGTAAAAATGCTCCGATTAATACTCCGACCATTCCTGCAAGCATAGTAAATAATACTACACCCATAATATTTTGATCTGTGTAGAGCTTAAAGTGCTTATATTGTGCTTTTCTTTTTGCCATTAATTATATTAAGCAACAATCTTAAGACTTTGTCAAGAAGAAATTATATAATTAGTATTATGGTAGATGTACACTGTCATCTTAACTTTAAATCCTTCAGGGAAGATTTCGATAAAGTCATAAAACAAGCCAAAGAAGAAGGCGTGGAAATAATAATCAATACAGGCACGAGTCTTGAATCCAGCAAACGGGCTGTTGAGTTAGCGAATGAGTATGAAAACCTATATGCAATAGTTGGAATTCACCCTCATCATGCAGATAAAGTTAGTCCCGGTTGGGATAAAGAGCTTGAAAAAATAGCGACATCATCTAATAAAATTGTGGGAATTGGTGAAATAGGGCTAGACTATTATTCATATGCATCAAATGGAATCGTTGAGCCCAAACTTCAAAAAGAAGTTTTTATAAAACAGCTAGAACTTGCTCATAAACTTAAGCTTCCCCTTCAAATTCATAACCGCCAAGCTGGAAACGATATTCTAGAAATTCTAAACACGCATTCTTCTTTAATAAATCAGAATAAACCAGGAATGTTTCATTGCATGTCAGGAAACGTTGAATTTTTACAAAAAGTTCTTATGCTAGGTTTCCTTGTAGGCTTTGACGGAAATATAACATATGAAGGAATTGCCAAAGGCGAGGATACTGCTCTTTCTGAGTTAGTAAAGAATTCTCCATTAGAGAAAATAGTAACTGAAACAGATTCACCTTATTTAACTCCCCAGCCTCATAGACATAGTCGCAACATTCCTTCCTATGTTATAATTATCGCAGCAGAAATAGGTAAAATAAAAGGCATTGATTCCAAAGAAGTTGAGGCTAAAACTTCAGAAAACGCAAAAAACTTATTCAACCTGACGTCCTAGATCAAACCAGATATGACTGAATTCTTTAATAAAATTTTTACTCGCTATCCCATTAAAACTCACAGGTCATTATCTGCTCTTCCGGGAATAACCTCTTGGACATTAATACTTTTCCCAGTCTGGGGATCAATTTTTGTTCCATATTTAGTTGCATATTTTATCCTTTTCTTTGATGTTTATTGGTTCTACCGATCTTTTTCTTTAATGTTCACAGCTTACCTAGGCTCAAAGAAAATTAAAGAAGCAGAACTAAAAAACTGGCTCGAAAAAGGAGAAAAATTAGAAAATTTTGAAAAAGTTAACCATATAGTAATAATCCCTAACTATAAAGAAACTGAGGAAAAACTACGAAGAATTGTGGGAACCATTGCAGCTCAAACTTTCCCTTCAAAAAGAATTTATGTAGTTTTAGCTATGGAAAAAAGAGAAGACTCAGCCTACAAGAAAGCCTCGAGAATTATAAAAGATTTTGAAAATGTATTTGGGGGAATTTATGCCACATATCATCCTGATATTCCAGGAGAAGTAAAAGGAAAATCATCAAATGAATCGTTTGCCGCCAAAGAAATTAATAAGATTTTAATTGACACAAATATTATTGATGTAAATTATACGACAGTCACCACTGCTGATGCTGACTCTATGTTTGACAGACAGTATTTTGCATACTTGGCTTTTGACTTCTTAAAAGAGGAAAAAAGATACAACAGATTCTGGCAATCAGCAAACGTAGATCACAATAATTTCTGGAGCGTTCCAGCAGCAAGTCGAGTTTTCTCATTCTTCTCAAGTCTTCACAGAACCGGTCTATTGGTTCAGGGAGACAGATTAATAGCAACTTCCACTTATTCACTTTCCTTTTTACTATTAAAACGTATCGGATATTGGGATACAGACGTAATTCCTGAGGATTACAGAGTTTTCTTTAAAGCTTTTTTCATGATGAAAGGAGATATCTCAGCAAACCCAATTTTCCTAAAGACTTCTATGGACTCTCCGCTCTCCCCGACTTACATAGGAAGTCTTAAAAATAAATACTCTCAAATAAGACGCTGGAGCTACGGCGCATCTGATGATCCGTTATTTATAAAATGGTGGTTCACTGTTCCAGGTGTTCCATTTGTTAGAAAAACAAAAATTCTTTTTCATGTTTTATTAGATCATTTTCTTTGGCCAGCAAATTGGTTTATATTAACAATTGCAACAAGTGTAATTACTTTAGTAAATCCTGAATTCTCTAGAACCTCACTTGGATACAGTCTTCCAATTATGGCTCGAATAATTCTTACCTCTTCGCTCATAGCGTTAGTCGTAATGGTAGTAATTGATTACAGAAACAGACCAAAACATCTAAGCAAATCTCGAACTCGCGAACTACTTTTCCCTCTAGAATTTATCCTCATGCCAATCGCAGGATTTTTCCTAAATTCTTTGCCTGCAATAATCTCTCATACTCAACTAATGTTAGGACGAAAAATGGAATATAAAGTTACTGAAAAATTATGAAACTTTTTTCGCGTCTAGAAAAAAGCAAATCGTTTTGGTTTTTATTAATAATTTCCGTAGTCTTCTTTTTTCTTCGCTGGCCAAGCCTCTTTGAACCCTACTGGTACGGTGATGAGGGAATCTATCAGGCAGTCGGTATGTTAATTAACAGCGATGAATCTCTGTATATAGGTGCATGGGATAACAAGCCTCCGCTTCTTTATGTACTCTATGCCCTTTTTAATTCTGATCAATTTGCGTTAAGAACGCTCTCGTTATTCTTTGGACTCTTCTCAGTATGGGCATTTTATTTTACAGTAAAAAGATTACTTCCAAAATCTAAATATGGCGCAACTATTTCAACCTCTCTTTATGCATTCGCATTTGGAACAAGATTAATTGAAGGAAATATCGCAAATGCAGAAAATTTCATGCTTTTACCAATTCTGACATCAGCATACTTAATCATATCCGGAGACTATATTAAAAAAGCATGGCATTTTAGATTTCATTTGTTATCTGGTTTTTTCATGAGTATCGCTTTCTTAACAAAAATTGTCGCTATTTTTGATTTTATGGCTTTATTATTTTTTATCTTAATAGATCATGAAAAAGATTTAAAAGATAAATTTGGGAATAGAGCCTTACCATTCATATTAGGATTCGTTGTTCCGGTAATTTCAATATTGGGTTATTTTTTCCTTACTAATAATTTTAAAGATGCAATAAATGGTTTTCTTTTTAGCAATGTTGGGTACGTCGGATACGGAAACGAATTTATAATTCCTCAGGGACTTCTATATATTAAAGCAGGACTTCTTGCGGCATTTTTAATATTTATTTTCTGGAAAAAGAAAAATATTCCCAGGAACGTTTTATTTGCTTCCGTTTGGTTCGCGTTCTCACTTTTTAGCGCCTTTTTTGCACAGCGTCCATACACCCACTATTTAATAATGCTTCTACCAAGCTTTTGCTTGATGGTGGGAACAATTATAGAAGAAAAGAAAACAAGAATCTTATTAATATTTTTTTTAGTAGCAGGATATTTAGCAATAATAAATACTTTTAATTTAAAAGGGAAAATCATCCAGCATTATACAAATATAATTGCATTCTGCAGCGATAAAAAAGATCTCTCATCCTACCAAGCATTTTTTGATGGAAATACTCCCAGAGATTACGAGCTTGCAGCATACATTAAGGCAAATACATCCAAAGATGAGTTAATTTTTATCTGGGGAAATAATGCACAAGTTTATAAACTAGCAGAAAAAACTCCCATCATGCGCTATACTGTCGCATATCATATTACAAATTACCCGACGGGATTATCTGAAATGGAAAACGCTATTAGAACTAAATCGCCAAAATTAATTATCGTTATGCCAAATGTTCCAGAGTTCCCAATGAAGCTCACAAACTATGAAGAAAAAATTGACATAAGAGGAGTAAAAATTTATGAGAAAGTATTTTAATTCTTTAAAAAAAGATAGATTAATTTTTAGACTTTATATTGGAACATTTGTTTTAATAGCAGTAACAGCAGGATATATTTTAATAAACCTCGGAAATCTTCCTCCATTAATTCCTGTTTTCAATCAGATGCCTTGGGGCGAGGAGAGACTAAGTTCAACTTTCGGAATTTTTATCCCCTCCATTATCACGTCAGTAATATTTTTTGTAAATATAATTTTATCAGCTGTAAGCTACAATACCTCTCCTCTTATTTCAAGATTAATCGCAATAACAAGTTTTTTAACAGCACTCTTAACTTTTCTTTTTATCGTTAGGACAATTACGCTAATCATATAAATGGAAAACGTTTTAAACAATTTGATTTTCCTGCCTTTCTTAGTAGCGTTTCTATCTACTGCCCTTATTACTCCTGTATCAATTTTAGTTTTAAAAAAATTAAAAATAGTAGATGATCCAAAAGTCAGAAAACACCCGGCTATAATTCACAATAAGCCTATTCCAAGAGGCGGTGGAATACCGCTTTTTATTGGAACCCTAATTGCTGGAATTATTTTTCTGCCAATCAATCAAATAACAATCGCAATTTATTTTGCTGCATTTATTTCACTCTTAGTAGGAGCTCTTGACGATAAATTTGATATCTCTCCTTACGTAAGATTTATAGTAAATATTTTCTGCGCAGTGATAGTTGTAGCAGCTGGAGTCAGTGTAAACTTTATTACTAACCCACTCGGAGGAATTCTTTATCTAAACGAACTTCGTCTTCCTATAGAATTCTTAGGGATTGGGATGGTAATTACGCTTTCTCATGTCGTCGCGGTTCTTTGGATAGTTTGGGTGATGAACATGCTTAACTGGAGTAAGGGAGTTGATGGACAAATGCCTGGAATTGTCGCAATCTCTGCAATTTTTATAGGAATTTTAAGCTTAAGGTTTGGTACCGGAGATAGCCTTACGCAGACAACAACTTCTCTTTCATTTATCATTTCAGGAGCGGCTATTGGATTTTTAATCTACAATTTTCATCCTGCAAGAATTTTTCCAGGATATGGTGCTACCGCCATCTATCTTCTTTTAGCTGTAGTTTCAATTTTATCAAGCGCAAAATTAGCGACTGCAATTTTAGTTATGGGAGTTCCTTTAGCAGACGGTGCATTTACAATTGGAAGAAGAATCTTAACTGGTCATTCTCCATTTTGGCATGATAAAAAACATCTTCACCATCTCCTACTTTCGTCAGGTCTTGGACAAAGACGAATCGCGTTGTTTTACTGGGTAATTTCTGCTATATTTGGTTCACTTTCCCTAGTTCTTTCAAGTCGCGGCAAAATCTTTGCCATAATAATGCTTGTAATTATCGTAGGAGGAACTTTACTATTTTTAAATTATTTAATCAGAAAGAAAAATGGGACGCAAAGCATATAACATTTTAAGGTTACTTAGGCCTCGTCAGTGGGTTAAAAACTTCGCTATTTTTGCTGCTGTTACTTTTACCGGAGAATTATTTAATCCTGTAGCAGTACTCCCTGTAATAGTTGGATTCTTTATTTTCTGTGCTGTTTCATCAGCAACTTACATCATCAATGATATTTTTGACATTAAAAATGACAAGATGCATCCTTTTAAAAGATTCAGGCCTCTTGCCCACGGAGATGTAAATGTAAAATTTGCCGGAATACTAGCAGCATTTTTAATTGTCGTGTCTCTATCTTTATCGATTTTAGTAAACCCAACCTTCTTCCTATTTATAATAGTATATCTACTCCTTCAAGTTCTTTATTCAAGTGTCCTAAAAACAATAACAGTAATCGACATTCTTGCAATTGCTGCAGGATACATTCTTAGAGTTTTAGGCGGAGAATTTGCAAGCGGATATCACATTTCAGTATGGCTTTTATTAACTACAATTTCTATTTCACTATTCTTAGCTATTGGAAAAAGAAGGTCAGAGCTTACTCTTCTTGCATCTAGTAAAATCGATAATTTAGCGTCCACCAGAAGAACCTTATCGCACTATTCTGAAAGATTACTTGATGTTTATGCGTCAATCTTTGCGACCAGCACATTTATAGCGTATTCATTATTTACATTTCTAGAAAATCCTGAAGGCATACATCTTCCAATTTTCGGAGTTTTTCTGGAAGACATCTTACCGAATTTTTTCCAGAGAAAATGGCTCATGCTTACAATCATTCCGGTAGTTTATGGGCTCATGAGATATCTACAGGATATTTATGAAAAACATGAAGGGGAAAGTCCGGAAAAAGTACTGTTTTCAGACAAGCCACTTTTAATTACAGTTAGCATTTGGGCTTTAATGGTAATATTCATTATCTACTTTATCGGCACTTAATCTTTTGAGGCATAGGTAGCGCTTATCCATCCCATTTTTCCGTCTTTAAGTTTTACTTGATACCACCCGTCTTCTTCTCCAATTAAATCCACTTTATCTCCTGGTGAAAGTGTCCCAATTAAATCTGATCCAGCTGAATTTTGAGATCTTACATTTAATTCTCCCGTCGGTGTATCCAAAACTGTAACCTGAGGAGTAGTGACAGCCGATGCGCTTGCTCTTTGCTCTACTTCTTTTGCATTAAGCTTTATTCCAAGATTCATAGTTACCTCTAGTCTCTTTCCCAGTACTCCTTTAACTTTTATAACTTTTTCTTTATATCCATCCTTGAGAAGTTTTATCTCATGATCTGATGCGGTTAGATTAATTAAATATGGAGTCTCTCCTACCGGATTACTATCTAAAATCACACGAGCCTTACTGGGAAATGACACCACCATTAATTCAGCTATCTCTTCATCATCAATTGGAGAAAGAGTGATTATACTTCCGCTAGAGGCAGATATATCTTTATCATGAGTTCTATCAACTACTGTTAAAACACCTTTATAAAGGGTGATTTTCTGCTCAAAGTTTTTAAAGCCTGATTCTACCGGAACTAATTTAATAGTATATTCTCCAACCCTTAAAAGATCTTTTAATTCACAAAGACAAAGAGGTGTTTTGCCTACGTAATTTCCATCTAAAAACACTTGGCTTACAGGAACTGATGTTACCTGAAGTGCACCTTTCCCGGCATCCCTATTTATAACTAGGACTATGAGCAGAAAAAGAATTGTTAAGATAAGAAGAGGAGTCGTAAAAAGAATTAACTTTCGCATATAGAAATTAAATATAACACAGCACAGGTTGATAGAAAAGTAAAATCGATTATTGACTTATGCTTTTCTCTAACTATAATGATTTTATTGCCCGCTATATGGCGAAAAAAATATCTACCTCTAAATTCGTCAAAAAACTTGAAAATAAATGGAATGAAAATAAGTTTGTTTCTGTAGGACTTGACCCCATAAGAGAAAAGCTACCCCCACATATTACAAAGAAATATAAAACAATTGATGAACAATTTTTTCAATTCAATAAAACGCTTATCGACGAAACGTATGATCTAGTTGCGGCTTACAAACCTCAAATTGCACACTATGAAGAACAGGGACTAGCTGGTTGGAAAGCACTGGAAAAAACTATTAATTATCTCCATAAAAAACATCCGGATATCTTAACAATCATCGATGCGAAAAGAGCAGATATAGGAAGCACTAATGATTCATATGCCAAAGCATTTTTTGATAATTTAGGCTTTGATGCGATAACGGTAAATCCTTATTTTGGGAAAGAAGCCTTAAGAAGTTTTTTAAATTATGAAAATAAAGGAATAATAATTTTAGTGAGAACTTCAAACCCTGGATCAGGAGAATTTCAAGATATTAAGAATAAAAGCGGCGAACCACTTTACATGTCTGTTGCAAAAAATGTTTCTAAAACTTGGAATACAAACGGCAATTGCGCAATTGTAGTTGGCGCTACATATCCAAAGGAACTAGCAAGTATTAGAAAAGCGGTTGGAGACATACCAATTCTTATTCCTGGGATTGGTGCCCAAGGTGGAGATGTGGAAAAAACTGTAAGAGCTGGAAAAAATTCTAAAAACCAGGGGATGATAATTCACTCCTCCCGTGCTATTATATTTGCGAGCAATGGCACTGATTTCGCTATAGTAGCGCGACAAAAAACGATTGAACTAAATACAGAAATTATTAAATATCTATGAAAAGAGAAGAAAAAGTAAAAAAGATTTTAGCTAAAGCAAATGCAGTTTTAACTGACGGACATTTTGTTTATGTATCTGCAAAACACGGTGACAAATATATAAATAAAGACGCCATATATCCTCACACAAAATTAGTTAGAGAACTTGCAAGAATGTGGGCTGAAGATTTTAAAAAGTCAGAAGTAGAGGTAGTAGTAGGACCTGCAATGGGTGGAGTTATTTTATCTCATGATGCAGCTGATGAACTATCTAAGCTTCTTAAAAAAGATATTCCTGGAGTTTATGCAGAAAAAGACGGTGAGGGAGGTTTTACTTTTACCAGAGGATATGACGCTTTTGTAAAAGGGAAAAAAGTTTTAGTTGTTGAGGATATTTTAACAACTGGCGGAAGTGTGAAAAAAGTTATAGAGATGACTAAAAAAGCAGGAGGAAAAGTAGTGGGCCTTGGAGTAATCGCAAATAGAGGAAACGTAAAAGCACGTGACGTAGGAGTTAAAAAAATTAACGCACTTATTAATTTAGAATTTAATGCAATGGATCCAAAAGACTGTACGCTTTGTAAAAATAAAGTCCCAGTAAATACGAATGTGGGCAAAGGTAAACTCTTCCTCGCAGGTAAAAAAATCACCTAATTATTTTATAAGGTTGTTGTTGAAGTTGAAACTCCAGATGCCGTACCGCTAGAAATAGTCACCACGGTAAGCATATTACTATTGTAGTTTTTCTCAGGAAGATCATCATGGCTCTTTCCTAAAATTGCCAAACAAACTTCGCATGCAACCATAATTGTCATAATTGCGTTTACTCGGGATATCAATATTGTATTTAGAGGCTTATTACAATGAAGGCAGAATTTCATTTTAGTAATCCATGCCGCCTGGCATTGGAGGAGTTGGTGGAGTTTTTTCAGGAATATCTGTAATCAAGGATTCAGTGGTAAGAATCATAGTTCCTACTGAAATCGCATTCTGAACTGCAGAGCGCACTACCTTTAAAGGATCTACTATTCCTGCTTTTAACATATCGATTGGTTTTGCTGTTTCTACTGTTTCAATTTTTAGAACATCAAATCCCTGTCCAGTTGCCGCGCCCGCTCTTGCCTTTGCGATAAGCTGGCCCGCATCAAATCCTGCATTTTCCATAAGTTTTTTAAATGGTGCTTCAAGTGCATTTTTTACAATTTCATAGCCTGCGGCTTCATCTCGAGATGCAGAAGGGTCTACTTTCATTCTTGCTGAGATATCTAAAAGCGTAATTGATCCACCGGGAACAATTCCCTCTTCAAGAGCCGCTTTTGTAGCAGCAACTGCGTCATTTACTCTTTCTTTTCTATCTTTTAGCTCTACCTCTGTAGCTGCTCCCACATTTATTACCGCTACTCCTCCAGTTAGCTTTGCTAATCTCTCTTGGAGTTTTTCACGGTCAAATTCAGATGTTGTTTTTTCAATTGCTCTTCTAATTTGTGAGACTCTTGCATCAAGAGCTTTCTTTGCGCCTTTTCCTCCAATAATTCTTGTGTTTTCTTTATCTGCCCAAACCTTATCAGCTCTTCCGCACATCTCAACTGTTACATTTTCAAACTTCATTCCTGTATCTTCTGAAATAACAGTTCCACCAGTTAAAATCGCGATGTCTTCTAACATTTCTTTTCTTCTATCTCCAAATCCTGGAGCTTTTATAGCGATCGTTGAGAATGTTCCTTTAAGCTTATTAACTACTAATAAAGCTAGTGCCTCTCCTTCGATTTCGTCAGCAATAATCACTAGATTTTTAGTTACTTTTACTAAGTTTTCTAAGAATGGTACGAATTCCGCTAGACTTGAAATCTTTTTATCAGTGATGAGAATATATGGATCATCAATTTCTGCAACCATTTTATCCCCATCAGTTACGAAATATGCCGAAGCATAACCCTTATCAAATTCCATTCCTTCTTTGTATTCGATTTCCGTAGAAAGTCCTCTTCCTTCCTCAACTGTAACTACTCCGTCTTTTCCAGTTTTTTCTAATGCTTCGGCGATAAGAGCTCCTAATTCTGGGTCTCCAGCTGAAATTGTCGCTACATTTGCAATATCTCCTGGTTTTATAGCTTTTGCCATTTTTTTAAGCTCTGCTACAGCAAAATCTCCAGCTTTTTCTAATCCTCTTCGCATAATCATTGGATTAGAGCCAGCTGTAATTCTTAAAATTCCTTCGTCCACTATATTTCTTGCAAGAATTGTAGAAGTTGTAGTTCCATCTCCAGCTACATCAGCAGTCTTAGAAGCTGCTTCTTTAACAAGTTGCGCTCCCATATTTTCAAATGGATTTTCTAGCTCTATTTCTTTTGCAACGGATACTCCATCATGAATTACACTTGGTGCTCCCCATTTTTTGTCTAAAGCGACATTTCTTCCCTTTGGTCCAAGAGTTGTAGCCACAGCATCAGCTAGCTGATCTACTCCTCTTTTTAATAATTCTCGTGCTTCTGCACCGTATTTAATTTGCTTTGCCATATTATTCAATAACTGCCATTATATCTGACTGTTTTACGATCATCCAATCCTGCCCATTAACCTTAACTTCGTCTCCGCCCCATTTTTTATACATAACTTTTTGTCCTACTTTTACGATGATAGAATTTTTAACTATTTCACCATCATCCATGACTCCATTTCCAACTGCCATGATTTCTCCCATTTGAGGTTTTTCTTTTGCATTATCAGGAAGCAGAATTCCCGATGCGGTTTTAGCTTCAGCCTCAAGTGGCTTAACCAAAATATTGTCAAATAGTGGTTTTATATTTACTTTACTTGCCATAAACAAAACAAAAATATCAGTCGGATATTTTGTCTGCTAATTTATACAACAAAATTTTTAGTCTGTCAATACCCCACAGGGTATAAAAAATTTTATTCCAGCCTCCTTAGGGTTGACACATAATTCTCTCTTGATATACGATTAAGTTACATTGCCAAGTATAGGTCTAAGTAAACCAACATTCTCGAAAAAGAAACTCCTTTTGCTAGGATTTTTACTGGTGATCCTCTTGGTAATACCAGTAACTGTATTTTTAGTACAACAGCAGCAGAATTTACAGAGCCAAGCTAACCCAAACACCACTCTTTCATTTGTGCCCCCTGATAAAACAGCATCCGTTGGAGAAAAAATAGATTTTGACATATGGATTTCTCCGGGGAATAATCAAGTAAACTTCGTAAAGCTTGTTATAAAGTTTGATGCTACGAAACTCTCAACCAAAAAAGAATACTTCGAGCTAAATCGTGCATCCAATTTATCCGTAATTGAAGGACCAATAATAGGTGACGACGGAGACAGCATATCGGTAATTCTTTCTGTGGAAAATGACCCGACTAAAGTAATTCGAGCAGATACAAAAATTGGAACTATAAGCTTTGATACTTTGGAAGCTGCTGATCCGCCAACTCAGATAGCTTTTGATGATCAGCAGGTGCAAATCCGCTCTATTAATGGAGCAAATCAGGATGCATTTAATGAAAATGTATTCCTAAATGGAACTCCAGCGACTGTTACTATACAAGGAGACGCTGATGTGACTCCAGACCCAGATGCGACATTAACTCCCAGAGCTACGTTAACGCCAACAATTACTCTCGCTGCTACTTTCACACCTACCCCTACCTCAACTAACTCCGGTGAAGGATCTTCTCCTGCAACCAATCAAGCTCCGGTTTGCGAAAGCCTGATTACAGACAGAAGCACAGATGGCACAGCTCCTCTATCGCTTACTTTTACAGCTGCTGGATCTGATACTGATGGAACTATAAGTAAAGTCACGTTTAGTTTTGGTGATGGAACAGTTGAAGACGTAACTACAGGTGGCGGAATCGGCACTGACACTGTAAACGTTCAAAAATCATTCACATATAATAATGCAAATAGTTTCACTGCATCTGCTCTTATGACTGACGACAGCGGAGAAGTAAGTAGCGATAGTACTTCTTGTGCGGTAACTGTAACTGTGTCTGATGGGGACGGATCTGGATCAACAGTAGATAGCGGCGGCGCTACGGTAGCACCAACTGGACCAACTGAAACGATATTTGGAATTGGAGCAATCGGTGGACTACTATTCATAGTCGGAGCTCTCCTCTTCTTCGCCCTATAAAAAGGTCATGATATTCCCGTGCACTTAAGACAAACTATTTTTCAATGAGGGAAAAGAGGACTTCTTGAGGGATGCTAACTTTTCCGGTTTCTGTCATTCTTTCTTTTCCCCTCTTCTGCGCTTCCAAAAGTTTTTTCTTTCGAGTGACATCTCCTCCGCCAACAACCTTGCTACCATGCATCAAAACATCTTTTTTGTAAGCAGAAATTTCTTCTCGGGCAATAATATTTCCACCAATTATAGCTTGGATGACTTGTCTAAATTGCTGACGAGGAAGCTTTTCTTTTAATTTTTCTGCTTTTTCCCTAGCTATGTAAGGCGCCTCATCACGATAAGCATATTCACTTAAAACATCCACCGGGACATCGTTAATTCTTATTTCTATATTTACTAAATCTGCTGGTCTATAATCTGAAATTTCATAATCTATACTCGCATACCCCGAAGTGGTGGATTTAAGATCTGAAGATAACCCGCGAACTAACATAGAGTAAGGCATGTCATATTTTAGAATTGCACTACTTTGGAAATAAGTAACATCTAACATATTTCCTTTTCTCTGCTGACAAACTGAAATAACACTACCCACATAACTAGAAGGCACAAAAATAGTTAAATTCATATAAGGCTCAAGCATATCCCCGTTTTCTTTTTTCTCATATAAAACCTGGGGTGAAGTTAAAAACAAATCTACATTTTCTTCTTCCTTAAGTCTTTGTCTAACTATATCTGCATGCAAAAGTCCCAAAAATCCTACTCTAAATCCATTTCCCAAAAATGAAGAATACTCAGTAGCGATAGTAATAGAAGTATCATTAAGTGCATATTTATTTAAACCTTCTTTTAGATTTACTAACTCATCAGTTGTTTTTGGATAAACTCCAAAAAAAACCATAGGCTGAGGTTTTTTATATCCGGGAAGAGGCTCAACTCCCGCAGAAACTAAACAAATCGTATCTCCCACTTGAGTCTCGTGGATATCTTTAATTCCCGTCACGATGTAGCCGATCTCCCCAGCGATTAATTCATTTCGAGGAGTCATAAGAGGCGTAAAGCATCCTATTTCTGAAGCGCCAGTTGTTTTTTCACTTTGGAAAAAAGTAATTTTTCCATTCTTAGGAAGCGTACCATCAACAACACGAACATAAACAATAACCCCCCGATGCTCATCATATAAAGCATCAAATATTAAAGCTCTAAGCGGAGAATCCGTTAAACCTTTGGGTGGTGGAATTTTCTCAACAACCGCTTTTAAAAGCTCTGGAACATTTTGACCTGTCTTTGCTGATATATAAATTATCTCGTCTTTGTTTATTCCAAAAATTTCCTCAAGTTCTTTTACAACTTCTTCAGTTTTTGAACTTTGAAGATCAATTTTATTTATTACTGGAATAATAGTTAACCCTTCTTTTTGTGCTGCAAAAAAATGTGCTACAGTTTGGGCTTGTACACCTTGCGTTGCATCAACCAATAATATCGCGCCTTCACATGCAGCTAAAGTACGACTTACTTCATAGGAAAAATCTACGTGACCAGGTGTGTCAATAAGATTTAAAACATAATCTTTTCCGTCAAGATTATAGTTCATCCTAACTGGAGCGAGTTTTATAGTTATACCGCGGGCTTTCTCAATTGGATTTGTATCAAGATACTGCTCGCCGATTTTACTTAGAGTCATAGTTTTTGTTAACTCCAAAAATCTATCAGCAAGAGTCGATTTGCCATGATCGACATGAGCGATGATTGCGAAATTTCTAATGTTTGAATTCATAGTCTGCAAGTATAAACGGCCTACGAGGCAAAAGCAATTATTGACTAGCCTTCACGTCAATAATTTTTTCACTTTTATCTACTAACTCCTTATAACCACTAAGCCTTCTAAACATATATAAAAATGTTTCTGCTTCTTTTACATTTAGTAGCCACGTTAAGAATAGGTAAATTGAAAGACCAGCAATACTTGAAATTCCGGTTAGAGCAATTAGATTTACAGTTTTTGTGGTATCGAAAACTAATTGGTCTAAAAGTTTTATGGGTATATATAGAGCAAAACCCATAAATATTACTGCCAGAAATATTTTTACCTGTGGGATCCAAAAATCTTTCAAATTAAATATTTTTATTCTTCTATTTAAAAGATAAAGAAGTACGCTTAGATTAATAAATCCTCCGATTGATATCGCAAATGCAATTCCCTCTACACCAAATGGAATTATTTTAAATCTTCCGTATGAATCAGCGAGACTTACTAAATTCGTATTCCAATATGTTACAAAAAAGAAGCTTAAAATAAGCATTATGACAGTAGAAATAGCTCCGACAATTAAGGGACTTTTCGTATCGTGAAGTGCATAAAAAGCACGGGATACTAAATATATTAAAGCTTGCGCAAAAATAGCGAATGCAAAAAAAGCGAGTGTTCTTCCAGTTAGAACTGTTGCTTCCCAGTCAAATCTTGCAGCTCCAAAAATAAGTCTTACGATTGGAATTCTTAGCACTATAAACAAAACTGAAACAGGAAGCACAAGATATAGCATTTGATTATAGCTTGTTAAAAAAGTAGTTCTAAAAATATCTAATCTATCTTTTTCGCGCGAAAGAACCGGAAAAGCGGCCTGAGCGATTGACTGACCAAACAAAACGATTGGCGCAAATGCCAAAGTCTGAGCAAAGTCTAAAATAACATAATTTCTTCCAGCTGACGGAAGAAATGAAATTAATGAAACTGTTATCAGAGTCCCAATTTGAAAAATAAATAACGACAAGCTTCTCGGCCAAATAAGTTTTAAGACATCTTTTACACCAACAGTATTTAATGAAAATGTAGGACGGAATGAAAAATGGACTCTTCTTATTAAGGGTATTTGAAAAAGTGCGTAAGAAAGTGCACCTATTATAACTCCAACAGCTGGAGCATAAATTCCAATTTTATCTGAAAATAAAATAATTCCGATAATTATTCCTAAGTTGTATAGAGCTGCTGCAATTCCTGGGATAAAAAAATGATTATGAGACTGAAGAATTGCTGAGAAGAAAGTAGCTACTAAAAAAATAATTTGTCCGAAAATAATTACCCTCATCAAATTTGTCATGAGTGTCATTTGGTCCGGTGGATATCCGGATCCTAAATTAAATAGCTGAAGAAATATTGGAGCAAATATAAATAATATTACCGAGACGACACCAAAAAACGTAAATCCCAATAGCATTAATGTGGATGCCATTTTATTTGCATCCGTTTCTTTTCCTTTATGAAGCAGGTCTGCAAAGACTGGGATAAATGCTGAAGAAAGTGCACCTGCAATTATGAGCTGGAACAAGAAATCTGGAAGCTTTGATGAGACCAAATAGACTCCTAAAGTATCTGATGCACCAAAAATTCCAGCTAGTAAGCGCTGCCTGAAAAGACCTAATACCTGAGAAAGAATCACAGTCGCCATCAAAACAAGCGCAGCTGAGAGAATGTTTGTCTGTTTTTTTAAAAGAAGAGAAAGACCTTTTTGGAAAAAACGTAAAGGCATAAAAAGAGCAAATTAGCTTGCGAATATCAGTATATCATGCTAAAATGCGTGCATGCCAGTAACAAAACAAGCCAGAAAAAAACTTAGACAGGACTTAAAAAGAGAAATAAAGAATAGAGATTTAAAGTCAAAATTCAAAAAAACTCTTAAAGATACGAGAACAAGTCCTACAGCAAAAAAGCTTTCAGAAGCCTCAAAGGTGATCGATAAAGCTGCAAAGAAAAATGTAATCCATAAAAACAAAGCGGCTAGACTTAAATCCAGACTTGCTAAACTATCAGGCTCAAAAGGAACCAGCACGCAGGCTCCAGCTAAAAAGAAAAAATAACCTTAGTTAACCTCATTTTACTTTACAAAATCCTAAAAAACCCATAGACTAAAATTGGCATGCAATCTTCTGCCTCTATCAATCTAATCAAGAGTAAATCTAATCTTATTGATGAAATTTTAAGATGGGCTTTAAGCGTCGGGAGGCTTTTAATTATTCTTACAGAAATTGTGGCTTTCTCCACATTTATCTATAGATTCACACTTGATAGAACCCTAATCGATTTACACGATAAAATAAAACAAGAACAAGCAATTGTCGCAAGTCTTAAGGACAGAGAGGCAAGTTATAGAAATTTACAAGGTAGGCTTAACGATGCCGCTAGCATTACGACAAACGGAAACAAAAATGTAAAAATTTTAAATGATCTTATTACTGCAACTCCATCTGAAATTACATATAATTCTTTTGAAATTGGAGAAGGCGTCGTCTCCATCGATTCAAATATTCAATCTATTTCTTCATTAACAAACTTCCTTGCAATAATTAGAGACTATCCCGAGACCAGCTCTGTAACAATAGATAGAATTGACAACCAATCTCTAACTAATTCAGTGAATGTCCTGATAACAATTAAACTAAAAGGAGCACCCATCTAATGAAAAAAGTATTTAAAGGTATAAAATATGAAAAATATTACAAAGATATTCTTCCGTATTTAAAAAAACAGAAGAATCAGGAATATTTTGCAATTATACTAACTCTTGGAGCTACTATATTTTTCGCTCTTTTTGCGATAAATCCTACTATCTCTACAATAGTTAAGCTTAGAAAAGAAATAGAAGACAGCAAATTCGTAGAGTCTGCGCTTACCAAAAAAATTAATAATTTGTCTAGTCTTTCCACTGAATATTCTGTGATTCAATCGGATATTCCAGTCGTCCTTGATGCTATTCCGGAACAACCACAAGCCCCTACGCTTGTTGGACAAATTCAAACAATTGCGCAAGGCTCTAATGTTGTAATTGAAAAGCTGGATGTATCAGAAGTCGGACTAAATGAAGCAGGCGCATCTACCAGTTCTAAATTTAGCTTTGAATTAACAGGAACATCAAATTATGAAAGTCTTGACAGCTTCATTTCAGAACTTATTACTATGCAAAGAATAGTTTCTCTGGAAAAAATTTCTTTAACCAAGAATTCAGATTCTGAAACTTTGCAATTAGACATAAAAGGCTCAGCATATTACAAGAAAGAATGAAACAAAAAGATTTACTCATCCTGCTAATTCCGATGTTTTTAATAACTGTTCTCTGGGTGATATTTAATATTTATCATAATCACATTAGCTCAACTATCACTGATCCATTAACAGTGCAAATTATTCCCATTGATGGAAAATTTAACAGAGCTTCACTCGAAAGCATAAAAGACCGAAAAAGAGTAGAACCTTTATTCATCGCGCCTGTAATTGAAGTTGATGATGCGCCGCCTACGATTTCACCTACCCCCATAGCGCAAATAACTGGAACAGCAAGTCCATCTGCTGCGCCAACAAACCAGCAAGATCTTTAATTTTTATGAAGAATTTATGGACTAAAAAAATTCCAACACTAATAGGACTTCTGCTAATTAGCGTAGGAACCATATTAACGACATTTTTAGTAAGGGGCGACACAATTTTTCAAATTAGAGCAGGCCCAGGCGAAGATCCAAAGAACATAAAAATAACTAATGTGTCCGATAGCGCCTTTACTGTTACCTATCTAACTGACGACAAAGTAATAGGTACCGTTAACCATGGAATTGATCCAAATAATTTAGACGGAATTTCGCTTGATGACAGAGATCAACTATCTCAGCAAATAAATAAATATAATTCTCACTCAATTACTGTAAGAAACTTAGACCCTAATACTAAATACTATTATAGTATTAACTCCGGATCCAAAAAATATCAGGATACAGGATTTAAATTTGAAGTAACAACGCATGGAGAAATTTCAGAAAACCCCTCTTCCCAGATTCCGGTGAGCGGAAGGGTAGTTCTCCCGGATGGAACGGGCCCGAACGATGGCATAGTGTATGTAAAAATTAAAGATGCTGAAACAATCTCATCTCTTTTAAAAGAACGCGGATCGTATACAGTTCCCCTTAATGCTTTAAGAAAATTAGACTTAGATGAATATTTAGAAATTAACGAGAATACAATTATCAATATTGATATTTTTTCTGGAGGATTATATTCTTCAGTAAGTGTCACACCGAACGAAATTAATCCAGTTCCTCTAGTTACGCTTTCCGGAAATTATGATTTCTCAAAAACAAACGAAAATAATAAAGAAAACAATAATCAAGAGAGTTCATTTCCAAAGTTTGGTCAGTTAAACCAACAGGGAGGGGTAAATAGAATGATTTCACAAACACCAACACCTAGCCCAACTCCAACCCCAAACCCTTCGCCGACTACTGTAAGAATAAGTCCTAGCGCTAGCCCTACTCCAACCATTTTTACCCCGACTCCTACCCCGTCAACAATAACACAGATAAGCCCTTTACCAACCCTCCCCCCAACTGGAAATCCTTCTGTTATAATTGCTAGTATTGTCGGATTTGTAGCCACAATTTCTGGAATAATTGCATTATTTTTCACCAGGATAAAGGACACAATATGAAAATTGGAATTATTGGAGCTGGTTTTACCGGATTATCAGCAGCATACTATTTACAAAAAGATGGACACGAGGTTACAGTTTTTGAAAAAGACGAAATTCCTGGTGGACTCGCTCTTGGATTTAAAGAAAATGTTTGGGACTGGACCCTTGAAAAGCACTATCATCACTGGTTCACGAACGATAAAAGTGTTTTGGATTTAGCAAAGGAGATAAACCATGATGTTCTAATTAAAAGACCAATCACCTCTGTTTATTTGAATGACGGAAAAATTTATCAGCTCGATTCGCCAATTGCAGTTCTGAAATTTGCAAAATTATCTATCCTTGAAAGATTACGAATGGCTGCAGTCTTAGGTTTATTTTTTAAATATAATCCTATCTGGAAACCTCTTGAAAAAATAAATGCCGAGCCTTTTCTCAAATCATCGATGGGGAAAAAAACTTATGAATTAATTTGGGAACCTCAGCTTTTAAGTAAATTTGGAAAATATAAAAATGATGTTTCTCTTGCTTGGTTTTGGGCAAGAGTTCACAAGAGAACAACAAAGCTCGCATACCCCAACGGAGGTTTTTTAGATTTTGCTAACCATCTAGTTAAGGAGGTCGAGAAAAAAGGCGGGAAAGTACTATTTAAATCAGGGGTAGAAAAAATTGAAAGCAATAAAAAAGTAATCATAAAAGCTGATGGTAAAAAATTTGAATTCGATAAAGTCATTGTCACCCTCCCGTCCTTCTACTTCTCAAAGATTGCAGATCTTCCAGAAAGTTACTTAAAAAAAATGTCGAACTTAAAAGGCCTAGGAGCGATCAACCTTGTTCTAAGACTGAAAGAGCCTTTCTTTAAAGATTCAACGTATTGGCTAAGCGTATGCGATAAGGAAGCTCCAATCTTGGCAATTGTAGAACATACGAATTTTATGGATAAGAAAAACTATAACAATGAAAATTTACTTTATTTAGGAAATTATCTGCCTTCTGATCATCCATATTTCTCAATGGATAAAAAAGATATATTAAAAAAATATGATCCGTTTTTAAAAAAATTAAATCCTGATTATGGTAAGAGCATTATCGATTTCGAGGCATTTAAGGCTCCTTTCGCTCAACCAATAATTCCTGTCAATTATTCAAAGATGATTCCACCAACTGAGACACCCCTAAAAAATGTGTATTTAGCAAATATTCAGCAGGTCTATCCATGGGACCGAGGAACTAATTATGCAGTTGAACTGGGAAAAAAAGTAGCAGAACAAATAAGTAAATAATGAGATTCAAAAATCTTATTAATAAATATGCCTCAGAAATTATAGTGCTCTTTATTGGATCCTCCTTCGGTTTTATTTTATTTTTTTCTACTTTTTTTAAAGATGGAGATAAAATTTATATTGCATCAAAAGCATGGAGCGACTTCGCAAGTCACATACCCCTAATTAGGTCTTTTTCTTTAGGTTTTAATTTTCCCCCACAGTTCCCATTATTTCCAGGGGAACCAATTAAATATCATTTTATTTTTTATTACCTTGTGGGAATCTTAGAGAAAATTGGATTAAACATCGTACTTGCTCTAAACATCCCATCATTCTTAGGTTTTGTTTTTCTAATATTTATGATTTATTTTTTCGCTAAAGAACTATTCAAATCAAAATCTGTAGGAATTTTAAGCGTAATATTTTTTCTATTTAATTCATCTCTTACTTATATTTATTTTTTTAAGAAATATCCGCCTTCAATTGATTCAATAAGTCAAATAATTAAGAACGCCGATTTCCTTTCTTTTGCTCCTTACGGAGATGGGATTATTTCTGCCTTCTGGAATCTTAATATCTACACAAATCAAAGACACTTAGCAGTTTCCTTTGGACTATCTCTTTTAATAATTTATTTGTCTATAAAGCCACTCATCAAAAATGAAAATCCAAAAATCCGGACATACGTAATACTGGGAAGCATTTTAGGATTAAGCTTTTATTTACATACCGCTGTATTTTTAATGACAATAATTATTATGGGAGCACTTTTAATCCAGCTTAAAGGATTAAGAAAAAATATTTTCGTCCTAATGTTAGCCGCTGCAGCAATTTCCCTGCCTCAGTACTTCTACTTGACCTCATCTCCTGGATTTTCTCCACATCTTCAAGCAGGATATTTGATTTCAGGAGATCTAAACCCTAAAAATATTATAGAGTTTTGGGTCTATAATTTAGGAATTTGCTTATTTCTTATTCCCCTAGGATTTATATTTGCAAATAAATTTCAAAGAAATATTCTTTTTTCATTTTTTATGCTATTTATTGTTGGGAACACAATTCAGTTTTCTCCGGAAATTGCAGCAAACCATAAATTCTTTAATTTCTTTTTAATCTTAGGAAATATGTTTTCTGCTTTTATAATTATTAAGATATTTAAAAAGAAAGTTATTTCCGCTTTGGCAATTATATTAGTTATTTTTATGACATTGGGAGGAATCATAGATTTATTCCCGATTGTTAATGATAGAAAGTATGAATTGAATGATCATAAAACAAATGCTGATGCGAAATGGATTCTAGAAAACACTGAAAAAGATTCCATTTTTCTAAATACAATATTTCTCTATAACCCAGCTTCGATTGCAGGAAGAAAGATATTTTTAGGTTGGCCATATTTTGCCTGGTCCCAAGGATATGACACCTATAAAAGAGGTGACGTTATTAAATCCATACTAAGCTCTACTAATAAATCTGAAGCATGTAGTCTGCTTTTAGAAAGTAGTATTGATTATGTTGAGATAAAAATTCAAGACCCTCCTGATCCAAATGTACCCACCATTTCGAGTCTTTATGAAGAAGAATTTACCAAATCTTATGAAAATATAAATAATAATTATTCAATTTATAGTGTTCACAAAAACTGCGGATTGTAAATGACGGAAGTAAAAAAATTTTTAATTCATATTCTTGGAAGCAAATTATTAATCTTGGGATTCTTAATATACTTTCTGTTTAATCTATCTGCATTAAAAACAAACTGGCTAGATTACTTCTTCTTCGGAAGCTCTCTTCACTACTGCTGCCAAGGAATTGATTTCTATGGAATACCAAATGGCGTTTATTCATTTATCAACGGGGGCGAACTAAGCGGAGGAGGCTTACCCGAAAACATTAAGCCTTTTTCAAGAAATATTACGAGCAATCCAAATGATTATCATCCTATCACTGCTTTTGTCATGGGCAGTCTAATTATTGTTTTTAATTATCAGAATGTTTTCTATTATTGGATGGTTGCTAAAATATTAATCACGATTTTTATTGCGTACTATATATACAAAAACTTCCCTGATAATAAATTTCTAAATCTTTCAATTTTTGTTTTTTTAACAAATTTTGCTCAATATAGTGAAATTCGAATTTCTCAATATCAATTTCTATTTAATACTTTCCTTTTACTATTTTCGATTAGCTTAGTAAAGAAAAAGGAAGAACTCGAAAGGGGGATTTTATTTTTTCTTACATTGATTGCAAAACCAATTAGCCTCCTTTTCTTACCTGTTTTATTTATTAAAAATAATTACAAACCAGCATTAATCGGAGGAAGTATTTTTATCGCTTCAACTCTTACTTTTAACATATTGGGAATTGGAAATTACTTTACGGACAACCTAATTTATCATCTTTTAAATCCTAAGGAGGGAAAATCCATTGACTACATGTCTCTAGAGGCATTTTTAAGATACACTTTTAATCTATCTCCGGAATTTATTAAATACCTTAAGTATCTTGTGCTCGTATCAATATATTTAATTACATTGAACAAAAGAACTCATATTCTAACTATTATTTTCTTTTTAATCTCATATTTCCTATTCTTTTATGATCATCTTTTCCAATATCACTTTAGCGTTTTGGGTCCACTCCTAGCAATTTGCCTCCTAACACTTCCAAACTTTCAAACAAAATTTGCAAAATTACTCATTTTCG
This sequence comes from uncultured Gammaproteobacteria bacterium, assembly GCA_964490105.1. Taxonomy (GTDB): domain Bacteria; phylum Patescibacteriota; class Microgenomatia; order Levybacterales; family UBA12049; genus 2-01-FULL-39-10-A. Next base: position 728,531 of record CAZAZU010000001.1, read on the forward strand.
CAATCTGTCTACCGACGGTTTTCTTTATCCTGAGAGTATTTAATTTTGAATTTATTATGGATCCTGTCTATGGTCCAAATCCTACCACGAAAGGCTGGCAAATAACATCATTCTTTCAATTGTTGCCGTTAACAATTTTATTCGTAATAATATTTATAAAAGAGATCCCCATGATAAAACCTGAAAAATTAAAATTTATAAAAAAATGAAAAAACTAAAAGAACAAATCAGAGAACATGTTTTTGTTTTAATTTCAATTGTCTTTTTTCTTATATTAACTATTCCCTTCATAAACACACTTCCATATATGGATGGTAATATCGACTTTGTTCAGACTCTAGATTTTTATCAGGGAGGCATGAGTCAATATTTCTCAAATTGGAACACGGTACATCCTCCATTAAAACTATTACTTACGACGCCTCTTTATTTAATTTTTGGAGTATCACCAATAAGCTATTCTGCGCTTGGAATTATTTTTGGAATTATTGGGATTACTTCTATATATTTTTTAACTAAGGAACTTTTTGGAAAATTTTCAGGGAATTTAGCAGCTTTGTTTTTTTCGATTTATCCATTATTTATCGCAAATTCAATATTTTCGATGCGAGACGCAATAGTGACTTCTTTAATTATCTGTTCACTTCTATTTTATAAAAGAAAAAATTTAATTCTCTATGGCTTAATATCTTCACTTGCAGTCCTTACAAAAGAAACAGCTCTACTTCTACCCTTAATTATTATTTTTATTGAGGTTATCTTTTTCTTTAAATCCAGAAAACTAAACATTAAATCATCTATAAATTATTTACTTCTATTTATACCTTTAGGCGTTTACTACATTTGGAAACTTATACTAAGCTCATACGGTAAAGATTCCTGGAGCGAATGGATATTTACAGAAACAGGAGAAAAAGGTGCAATCTTTACTATCATAAATAACTTAACTACCCTTGGATTCATAAATGCTTATTCGCAGTGGCATTGGAAGCAAGTTATATTTCTTAACTTTAACTGGCTATATATTTTAATTATTATTTCCGCGGTTATTTTATATATATTTAATTTCAAAAAAATAAAATTTCATAAAAATATAGAAAACCTTAAAGTATTACTAGCAATTATTTTATTTGTCACATCATATTTTCTAACTGTTCTTTCTCTTCAAACCTATACAATCCCTAGGTATGCGCTGCCTGTTATTCCGTTTTTAATTATTGGGCTTTCAAAAAGTATTACTGCTCTAAAAAATGACATTGCGGTAAAATCTGCAGGAATCTTATTATATTTAATTATTTTAATTTCTCTTTTTAGCTCAGTTGATCCAGTTGCTAAAAAAATATGGGGGAACATAAATATTTTTGATAATAATATTTATGCTTTAAATGATCATATGGCAGGAAACGATGGCATAACATATAATATTCAATATCTTTTTATTGCAAAAGAAAGATCAGAAATGATAAAAAAAGCAAAAGACATTGAACTAGTAAGCGGATACTGCAGATGGATATTACCAGATCCTAATAACGAAGTGAAAATGCTAAAAGAACTTAATCTTAATCCTGCTCTGTATTGTATTCAAATTAGATAATGCCAATACTGGATCTCTTATATATATTCAAATGGTGGGCAGTTTTTTTCTTTATAGGAATATCTTTTCTGCCGCTATCCTCAAAAATATTTGGCTCTTTCATAGATAAAGGCTACATTTTTTCTAAAGTTCTAGGACTGGTATTAGTTTCATACATCATTTATGTATTAGGAACATTTCATTTACTAAAGTTCACTACACAAAACATATTTATCGTCTGGATTCTAATCGCAACTACGTCCATATTCTTTTTAAGAAAAGAAAATTTTAATTTAAAGAAAAATTTAAAGATATTTCTATTTGAAGAAATAATATTTCTAACTACACTCATAGCCTGGTCCTTTGTTAGGGCTCATCAGCCTGACATTCATGATTTAGAAAAATTCATGGATTATGGTTTTATTAATTCTATTCTAAGATCTGAATATTTCCCCCCTCGCGATATGTGGCTTACGCCTCTATCAATAAACTACTACTATTTCGGTCATCTTTTTACAGCTGTTGCGACAAAAGCATCAGGTATCCCTTCTTTTATAACATTCAACTTAATGATTGCTACGATTTTTGCATTTACATTCACTCTTTCATTTTCAATCGGAATTAATTTGATTCAGCAAATCAAAAAAATTTCACTTAAGAAAACTTTTATTCTAGGTTTTATTTTTGCTTACGTTGTTTCGTTGTCAGGAAATTTGCAAACTATTTTTTCGCTTTTTAAAAATTATAACGGAGAGACGCCGGTTCCATTCTGGGAACTACCCTTATCTATTTTTACATTTCCCAACGGATACTGGTATCCAAATGCCACCAGATTTATTTACCACACTATTCATGAATTCCCTTCATATTCATTTGTCGTAGCAGACCTGCACGGACACGTCCTCGATATTCCGATTGTAATTACCCTAATTGCATTTGCACTTTTAATGTTTTTAGAAAACAAAATTAGAATTTCGCTAGTTATATTAACATCATTTTTTATTTCCATTGCCTACATGACCAACGCATGGGACGGACTTATATACATAGGGTTATTCATAAATATTCTATTCGTTTTAGAATTTATAAATAATAAAAATAAAAAAATTACTAATAGATTTATAAATTCCTTTTTGAAATCTTTAAGATTCATACCAATAATTGGCGCTTTATTTTTTATTTTCACCTTTGTATTCAGCCAGAACTTCGCGCCATTTGCTTCTGAAATAGGAATTAACTGTTCACCAAAGCTTTTGTTGGAAATGAAAAGCTTCGGACCGTTCGTTTTCGAAGAAGGTCAGTGTCAACGCTCACCACTTTGGCAACTTGGAATACTATACGGATTTTTTATATTTATGCTGACGGGATTTTTTATATTCATAAAAAATAGAAAAATAATTCCTACTGATATTTTTGTAGGAGTAATATCTCTATTCTCAATTCTTTTATTAATTGCTCCTGAGATAATTTACTTAAAAGATATTTATACTGGACATTTCAGAGCAAATACAATGTTTAAATTGGCATATCAAGCCTTCATAATGCTCTCTTTTTCAAGCATTTACATATTTTTTAGAATTCTCTCATCATTCAAGACTGAATTTAAATCTAAATTCTCAAAAGTATCAGTTATAATATTTTCAATTATTGGTTTTACCCTGCTATTTATTGTTTCCATCTATCCCTACTTTTCAGTTCCTTCGGGTTACGGAGATTTAAAAACATATAAAGGCCTGAATGGAACAAATTATCTTAAAACCCTAAAACCCGGAGACCATGATGCCATAATCTGGATAAATCAAAACATAAAAGGCCAACCGGTAATCCTGGAGGCTCAAGGAGATTCATATACTGACTTTGCAAGAATCTCAGCAAACACAGGTCTTCCTACAGTGCTTGGATGGACGGTTCATGAATGGCTTTGGCGAGGAACATATGACGTACCATCTGCTAGATTTTCTGACATTCAAAATCTCTATGAATCAAAAGATCAGAACTTAACTAAAAGTATAATAAAAAAATATGATATTTCATATGTCTATATCGGAGGCATGGAAAGAGAAAAATATAAAATATCTGAAGAAAAATTTTCTGAATTAGGATTCCTAATTTACGCTAAAGGAACATCTAGGATATATAAGATCCGTTAAGGAATTTGTGAAACGATGCACTCTTCTTGAGTTAATCTACATCTTATAAATTCGTGAATTTCTGAATAATCTCTTTCTCCAATTCTAGGTACCAAAGTCCATTCAAAATTATATTTTTCACTAATAGGTGGATGCGTTAAAAGTCCGCCCCTATCATTCTCCTGATCTCCATAATCAATCACAACACTCTGTATTTTTGCATTTTGGAATTTTTGCGCAAGCTTTACAAAATCATCTAATTCAGTGTCTTTAATATCAGTGTCAACACTTTGCCCCACAGCATTATATAGACCAACAATTTTTGTAGGATTAAATATTATCTCAAGGGAAAATATTTTATCCATAAATGCTTTAATAACTTTTTCCTGTCTTTGGGACCTAGCAAAATCAGTTCCTTCCTCTCCTTTTGCATGTCGCGACCTAACAAATTTAAGAGCAGTTTCTCCATCCATATGATTAATTCCTTTATCAAAATGCAAATGCTCGTAGCGACATGGGAAAACTTCTAACTGAGAAGAAACGGTTGCTAACTTATCAAGATCTTCCTCCTTATTATCACACGGATCATCTTCTCTTCCTGTAATAGGGTATTCATAATCGTCAAATGTTCTTTCGACTTCAATATCAAGCCCCCCTACTAAATCCACTGCTTTTACAAATCCTGAAAAATCAATTACAACTCCATAGTCTATATTTTGTCCCGTAATTTTACTTGCAACAGATTTTGCTAGAACTAATCCTCCACCTTCTTTCCTAAGCTCTCCTTTAGCATAAGCTGTATTTATTTTCCCATCAACATCAAACGACCAAACATCCCTTGGCAAAGAAACTAAGGTTACTTTAGATTCCTTTATGTTCAGACTTGCAAAAATAAGAGTATCTGAAAGGTTCGGCCCTTCATGTTTTCCGCCTCCTATTCCAAGAAGTAAAATATTTATCGTGTGCTGATCAGTTTTCTTAAGATCTATATTTTTATTAAAAATAATTTGAAAAATAAGAGGAGATAAATTTCCGCCTTTTATAATAACCTCCATACCGAGCACCACTACAAAGAATAGAAAAATGAAAAGTTTTTTAAACAGCATTTCCAATGATATTAATAAAAGATTTTGGATCTAAACTCTCTCCACCAACTAAAACTCCGTCGACCAAAGAAAGACCCAGGAAAGTTTTAATATTTTCAGAATTAACACTTCCTCCGTAAATTACATCTTTAAATCCCATGTCTTTAATTTTTTTTGACATTTCCTCTACTTCTTTAGGACTAGACGCATTTCCGGTTCCAATTGCCCCAATCGGTTCATATGCTATCACTAGCCCCTCAGGCTTAAGCTCTAAAAGCTCATCTAAGCTTGAGATGCAGACAATTATCTTTAGTTTTTGAGAAAGTGCCTGGTCTACTTTTTTAGATATCATATTAGCGTCTTCTTTAAGATTAATTCTTCTTTCTGAATGACCAATCAGAACATACTCTGAAAACTCCTTAATCTGCTCTGCTGAAACTTCACCTGTATATGCCCCTTTGCCATACGGAGACACATCCTGAGCGCCAATTGAGAAAGGCAAACTATTAACCCTTACATAACCATTCATAACATCAAGTAAGGTAAACGGAGGAAAAACAACGACTTTAATTCCTTCCGGAACTTCTACGCTCGAGGCGTCAACTAACCAATCTTTAGCCTCAATTTTGGTCTTATTTGACTTCCAGTTAAAGGCTAAGAGTTTATTTTTCATGTGATACAATGGGCCAAGACTCATTATAAAGTATGGACAATCTGATTCTCAAGGATCTAAATGAAGAGCAAAAAAAAGCTGTTCTAAATAGCGATGGACCAATGATAATTCTTGCCGGAGCAGGAAGCGGAAAGACTCGAGTACTTACTTATAAAGTTATCTATTTAATTCAGGAAAAAAAAATTAACCCCCAAAATATCCTGATGGTAACTTTCACAAATAAAGCGGCAACTGAGATGAAAGAAAGAATCCAGAAATTATCTGACAACCCTGATAAACCTTTAATCGGGACATTTCATTCTCTTTGCGCAAGAATATTAAGAATTGAAGGAAAATATATCGGGTTTTCTGAAAAGTTTACGATTTATGATTCATCAGATAGCGTGGACGCAATTAAAGAAGCCATGAAACGCGCAAACATTTCAACGAAAGATTTTAAGCCATATTCAGTTCAGTCCACAATTTCTCAAGCAAAAAATCAATTGATCAATCAGCTCGAATATTTAAACTTAGCTAGAGGATATTTCCAGGAGAATGTCGCAAAAATTTATCCCTTCTATCAAATAATCCTTAAGGAAAATAATGCTTTGGATTTTGATGATTTGATTCTAAAAACTATTGAACTTTTTAACAAAAATCCGGAGGTTCTAAAAAAATATCAAGATAAATTTCAATATATTTTAGTTGATGAGTATCAAGACACTAATCAAGCGCAATACATGCTAACTAAAATGCTTTCAAAAAAATGGAAAAATATTTGTGTTGTCGGAGATTTTTCCCAAAGCATCTATAGCTTTAGAGGAGCAAATTTTCAAAACTTAATTACATTTAATAAAGACTTTGCAAACGTAAAAACATTTCATCTTTCTCAAAATTATAGATCGACTCAGACAATTTTAGACAGCGCATATGGGGTCATTTCAAAAAACACCTCTCATCCGGTTTTAAAACTATGGACAGAAAATAAAGGTGGAGAAAAAATAATTTTATATGAAGCAAATAATGAACATAACGAAGCAGAATATATAATTTCCCAAATCATTAATTTGGGAATTAATCCATCTGAAGTAGCTGTTTTATATAGAACTAACGCTCAATCTCGCGTAGTTGAAGAGGTATTTCTTCATCACGGAGTTCCATATTCTTTAGTTGGCGGAACAAGATTTTATGAAAGAAAAGAGGTTAAAGATATTTTGGCATACTTAAGAGTAATTGATAATGAAAAAGACAACGTTTCATTTAGAAGAATTGAAAAAATTGGAAAAACGAGACTTAAAAAATTCATGGAGTTCACGGAAAACTTAGATAAAGAAAACATGCAAACAATTGAAATCATGGATAAGGTAATTGAAGCCGTAGATTATCTTTCTCTTTACGATCCTAAAGATGAACAAGATATGGGACGGCTTGAAAACATAAAGGAACTTAGATCAGTGGCAATTGAATTTCCGGATCTTTCAACATTTCTTGAAAACGTTTCACTTGTTGAACAAGAACAGCTTTCAGAACTCGCAAAAAAAGATAAAAAAAATGCTGTAACCCTTATGACTCTTCACTCTGCTAAAGGCTTGGAATTCCCTCATGTATTTATGATTGGCATGGAAGAGGGAATTTTTCCGCACTCCCGCTCTCTTATGGAAAAAGATGAGCTTGAGGAAGAAAGAAGACTTTGCTATGTAGGAATAACTAGGGCTAAGGAAAGACTTTTTATGACTTATTCAAAAAATCGTCTTATTTATGGACAGCGATCGTCAAACACTTTATCTCGCTTTATTTTAGACATCCCAAAAGATACAATTATCATGAACGCTTCTTTTGAAAGTGAGGAAGCTCCTGAATATCTATGACCTTCTCAGACATCGGAGAAAATCTAGCAGATTCATTTAATCAAGGCGCACATCATCCGCTTCAATCTTTTGAGTGGGGAGAGTTTAGAAAAAAAACAGGTGTTGGAATTATAAGACGAGGCGTTGTAAATGGAGATAAAGTAAGTAATCCATATCAAATCTCAGTGCATAAAACTCCAAATTTTCCATATCTCATTGGTTATTTCCCAAAAGGAAAACTTCCGTCTGAAGAAGAAATTTTAGAACTTCAAAAGACAGGAATTGAAAATAATTTAAGCTTTATTCAACTAGAACCAAATGTCACAGCCGAGCAAAAAACAGGAGTCAGTAAAAATCTAAGATCGTCTTTTCATCCTCTTTTTACAAAGTATACCTTCATTCTGGATCTTACTCTCCCAGAAGAAGAGTTGCTTAAAAAAATGCATCAGAAAACTAGATACAACATTAGACTCTCTCAGAGACACGAAGTAAATGTAAAAATTAATAACAGCGAAAAAGCTTTTAAAGAATATTTAAAATTAACAAATGAAACAACGAAAAGACAAAAGTTTTATGCACACGATGAAAAATATCATAAATTAATGTGGGAAACTTTAGGAAACAAAAAAAACGAGGAGTTTAAACCGAATAGACTTCAAGCACATCTTCTTACAGCAGAATATAAAAATAAAACACTCGTCACGTATATTTTATTTACTTTTAAAGATACACTTTATTATCCATATGGCGCATCCAGTGATGAGCATCGAGAAGTAATGGCGTCCCCTCTAACAATGTGGGAAGCGATAAAATTTGGAAAAAGTCTAGGCTTATCTAAATTTGATATGTGGGGAGCCGCAAATGTACCTGACCCAAAACCCGATAATCCATATTATGGCTTTCATAGATTTAAAGAAGGTTTTGGAGCAAATCTTACTGAATTTGTAGGAAGTTATGATTTAGTAATTAATCCTTTAAATTACAGACTATTAACTGTAGCAGATAAAATAAGATGGGCCTATCTAAAAGGAAAAAAGCTCAAATAATATAAAGCCGCAATTCGTTCTCCTTATCAATTTTCTTTAGAGGCAATTTCATTTCATATTTATAACTTACAATTCTAGTTCCTTTTTTTAATTCTTTTCTAAATTTTGGAATTAATCTATTTAAAGTTTGCGGAACCAAATATACATATAAAACTGTAGCATTATTTAAATCCTCTTTGTAAAAATTTCCTCTAACAAGTTTTATGTTTTTATTTTGACCGATTCTCCAAACGGTAAATTTAGAAATTAAAAACCTAAACGGTTCTATCTCAATTCCAACACCCTTTGCTCCAAAATCTTTAGCTGCGACAACTAAAGCAGTTGCGCCCCCAGAACCCAATTCATATACAACATCTTTTTTGGAAAGATTCGCTAACTTAAATGCAGCTCTTGCTGTTTTTTTATGAGTTCTCCACCTAGGTGACCATGGTGAATCAGGAGGCCAAATCCATGATAATAGAATTAAAGATAGAAGTATTAGTATTAAAAAGATTAAATTAATAATCACTTAGATTTTAAGAATTACCTTGGCTTTTATTTGATTCCTTTTAACAGATCCGAACCGACGACTATCAAAACTGTCTTTTTTATTGTCTCCTACCAAGAAGTATTTTCCCTTTTCTATCTTAGCAATTCTCTTAATATAAAATCTGTTGAATTTTTCAAAAACCACTACATCTCTTTTTTTTGGACGAGCAAAAATTAAAGGCAGGGAACTTACCAAAACATTATCTCCTTCTGAATAAGTTGGGGCCATCGAGTGGCCAGATATTTTAAAACGAGAAAGAAGCATTAACTTTGTACCACAATTTCTAGGCCGGTAGGGAATGGGGCTTTTACCCTATGGGATTCAAGTCCTTTTGATTTATAAAATATTTCAGCGATCAACATTACTTTTTCCAAAAGCTCTTTTGCGCTTTCCATATCTATTCCGGTTCTTGCTTTTGCTCCTAACTTTTTAGCATCTTCAAACAACGCTTCTAGTTCTGGAAATTTTGAGAAATTATTTTTAAAATAATCATCCTCAAGAGTTGAAAGCTCGTGCTCTAAAATATTTGAATGTTCTTCCTTTACATGAGTTACCCGACTAACATCATGCTCTGCTTTTAACTCATCATCGCGCTTAATCAAACTTAAAAGCTCGGTCATTCTTATAATAGTATGTGCGGCGACTTGAGCTTGATGCGGATCATAAATCCCGCAAGGAATATCACAATGCGCATAAGCGGTTCTGGAAGGCAAAATATTTAATAAAAAACTAAGCTTCATGTGGAATGATAATAGAAAACTCACTAAAAAATGTCAAGGAATTAGGCAGCTCTCTGTTCGTCAAAACCTTCCGCAACAAAAACATCCTGAGGTGGCCTAGTTTCATCTCTAGCATCTTGTGCTTCAAGTGTTCGATTGCGTTCATCAGCAAGCTTTCGATCACGAGCGGCAATTTCCATAGCCCAAATTTCTTCTTGCCTTTGCTTTCCAAGAACTATTTCTTCCTCTTCTATAGCAATTCTTCTTGCAACTACGGGATCTTGGGTCAATTCTAATCTATATTGCCTTACCAGTAGAGCAAACTCTTGTGGATTTGCAAATACCCTACGTGGATCCAGAACTTGAGTATCCCAAGTGGCATATGGATTAGTAGATTCAGCTACACTTGCACTCATAGGAATATCATTTCCTATCTCATTACTATATGGATCGCGCCTTAATTTCAACCCGGTAACCGTTGGATCTCCAAGTGGACCAAGCGCAAATTGCCGTGCAATATTATGCTTTATCCTGTCTTCACGAGTCAGATTCTCTCTTTCTGGAGAAAGAGCAGTGTGCTCAACTTGGGGAGCCGAGTCAGGACTTGACATAAAACAATATTCGCTCGTTTAGCCCGAATTGTCAATATATAGTTTAATTTCTTATTGATTAATAGTTAATTTTTGTGTAAATATTATTAGTTAGATGGCAAATCCAGCCGAACTAGCCAGATTTAAAAATTTAACTCCCGATCGAGCTCATGCGCTTTCTCCCTTAAGAATCCCCCCAGAGATAAAAAGATTTCCCAGAGGAATTGACTTAGTTAACGGGATTAATGTCCAACATGATAATAACAATGGAGTAATTTACGAAGAGCAATGCTTCGAAGACTATACGATGCGACTCCCAAATAACCAGGTTGCAATAGGACCGCATTTACTCGATAGGGCTATTGCACTTGGAGGAACACCATTAATACAATTTGCAAGACCTGATGCTTTAAAATTCCAATTTACACATGGAAACTTAGAGCTGGTAGAAATGGCAGAATTTAAAAGTAGGAAAAAAAATGGTATCACTGCATTAAAAGAAAAAATTTCCGCTTTTCCTGATTTGCTTGATTATTTAAGACTCAGACCTAGACTATTAGCTCGACTACTTAATGATGCTGCAGATAACGAGATTGATATTGGTAAAATTATAATTCCTCCTAATGTTGACATAAAAGTCCTGGTAATTAGCGCTCACTTATATCCGATAACGCCATCCGTCCTTCCATTTGAAACTAGATTTGAATATGCTCGATTAAAAACCTAAGCACCCTTTCCCTAGCCACGAATTTATGATAAAATCTTTTGACATTCCGTGATAGCTCAATGGTAGAGCAATTCGCTGTTAACGAAAAGGTTCTAGGTTCGAGTCCTAGTCACGGAGCAGAGTTTTAAATATTATAAACGCGTGATTTTCTTTTAATCTGTGGTAGAATAAATAAAATGAGTAAACTAATTAATTGTCTCTGGTTCGCTAACAATAACGGAGAAGAGGCTGCAAATTACTACATAGATACTTTTAATTCAGCTCCAGGTGAACACTCTGCAAAACTTGGAGACATCACAAAAGCTCCAAAAGGAGTAGAGGAAGTTGGAGGAATATCGGAAGGATCTGTTTTAACTGCTGAATGTGAAATTGATGGAATAAGCTTTATGTTTCTTAATGGTGGACCTGTTGAACAGTTCAAACTAAATGGCGCCACTTCATATATTATCGAGTGCGAAACACAAGAAGAAATTGATTTCTTTTGGGAAAAGTTATCTGCAGTTCCAGAAGCTGAACAATGCGGATGGTGCACAGATAAGTTTGGCGTCACATGGCAAATAACACCAAGGATTTTAGATGAAATGATGCGCGACCCTGAAAAAGCAGAAGCTGTAACAAAAGTCTTTATGCCAATGAAAAAACTTGACCTCGAAGCGATCCGAAAAGCCGGAGAATAAAATATCCTATAAACCAAACATCTCGGCGAGATCTCCTACCCCTAAGGTTCCCCACATAATTACAAATCCTAAAACCATTCTTAATTTAGTGGGTATCGTAAATCCAAACTTTTTCTTTAAAAGCGTATTGACTTGAGGAAAATAAATTAATGAAATAATTAGATAAAGGATTCCCGGAACAGGATGTACTAAAAACACATTGAGGATTCCAATTATGATAAATAATATTCCAAATATGTAACTTATTATTTTAAGTATTTCTACGTTTGAGCTAGCGCTAGCATTTTTCATATTTTTCTAACTTCCTGCCAATGGCCAAGTGTCGACAATTCCAACTGCTAAGTGCACATAACCTAATAATAGAGCCAGAATTATCAGAGCTGCAACTATAATAATAGGTTTTTTGTTTTTTATTTTCATTTACTCACCTCCTTTAACTCAATGAATTTATTCTTTGTCGTTTTTATATTCCAGAATATCTCCGGGCTGACAATCAAGAGCTTTACAGATTGCTTCAAGTGTAGAAAAACGAATAGCTCTCGCCTTTCCATTTTTTAGAATTGAAAGATTAGCCATGGTAATACCCACTTTTTCCGAAAGCTCTGTAACGCTCATCTTGCGACGAGCTAACATAACATCAATATTAATAACTATTCCCATATCCTGCCTTTCTAAACTGTAAGATCGTTCTCTGACTTTAAATCCACTGCGTTTTGGAAAAGTTTTTGAAAAAGAGTAGCAGCTGTTCCAATAACACTAACTGCAAATAGTGCAATAATTCCAAGCATTGTTGGACCAGCTGGATCATCACCACTTGCTGCGAGGCGAATAAAAATTATTGCTATTAAAATGAAACCAATAAGACTTAGAGATGCGAACTTCATATTTCTAAGTGTATTAACTGCCGCTTGGGAAAAAGCTTTATCGGCGTCAATTAAATTTAATAATTTGAAAGCTTGATATAACCCGATAAAAAATGGGGTAGAGGCTATATACGTATAGATAATTAGAGGATCTTTATAAATATTTATTAAATCTAGCCCTTCAGCTCTTCCCTCGAGTTGAGGAAACCAAATCATACCGATAAGAGCACCCGCTGCGAGAAGACAAATAACAAATCTAAGGAACAAAGTGGAACTTCTTTTCATATATCTAATTCTAACCTGCTATTTATCGTTTGTCAATATATTATTATCGTTATTCAAGCTATTTTAAGTATCTTAAAACCATGAAGCCTGAGAGACCCAGCAAGAATGGATAAATAATAAACAAAAATAATTTAGACACTAGTGTGATTTCTTTAAATGCTTTTACGAATCCATTCTTACTTATACTTTCTGTAAATGGATACCAGGTGGAAATATCTAATTTTACTGCAAGAAAATTTAGAAAAATTGCAATTAGTAAAATTACCCACCCAGCTAAAAATATTTTTAAAATCACCATAATATGATTATACATCACCCTTAAATACAAAATCTTTTATCAATTTCTTACATTTTTACTATTTTTCTCACATAAAAAATCTCTAGCATATTAAGTATATGAAGTATTTACTTGGATGGATTTTAGGAATTCCCGTTGGAATATTAGTTCTTATTTGGATAGTTTCGCAAATATTTTAATATGAGTGCATCAAGAATTTTACTTAATTTTATTAATTTAGTTTTTGCACTAATAGAAGGGGTAATCGCTCTTAGAATTATTTTAAGATTTCTAAACGCAAATCCATCGACCCCATTTGTTAGATGGGTTAACGATGCAAGTTCTTCTTTAATCTATCCATTCCAAAATATATTTCCCTCTCCGGTTCTTACAGGCGGATTTGTTTTAGAAATGTCAGCTGTCATCGCCTTAGTGGTTTACGCAATAATTGCATACATAATTAGCGGTTTAATTTCATTCGTAAGTTATAAAACAGTTTATTACACAAGAGATGGAAGAAAAAAAGTTGTAGAAGAAGAATAAATATATGGATGATCCAAAACAGCAAATAGATCAAATAGACGAAGAGGCAAAGCGCCAGAAAGAAGAAGTAGCTGAGCAAGAAGCACAAAGAATTCAGGAAGAAGCAGACCGACAAAAAGAAGAAATAAGAAACGAAGCTGAAGAATAAACCTCAAATTGACATCAAATTCTCCACCTGAGATTATAGTATAGTGAGAGATTTATTAAGACTTATTGGATTTATTTTTATATGTCAGGCTGCGGGATTAATCGGATCCATCTTCACGTTCAATTCAGTCAACACCTGGTACTTAACCTTAGAAAAACCATTCTTTAATCCTCCATCTTTTGTGTTTGGGCCAGTCTGGACAACTCTATACTTCTTAATGGGTGTATCATTATATTTAGTATGGGGAAAGAAAAAAACCGATTTAAAATGGTTCTGGATCCAACTTTCACTAAATACTGTTTGGTCAATTATATTTTTTGGATTAAAAAATCCGCTATTTGCTTTTATAATAATAGTTCTTCTTTGGATAAGTATTTTTCAGACGATCAAATCATTTAAAAAAGTAAATAAAAATGCTTCATATCTTTTATATCCATATCTTTTTTGGGTAAGCTTTGCCTCTGTTCTAAATCTATCAATAGTAATTCTAAACAAGTAATTCATGGTATAATCACGCGATGAAAAAAGTAATTAAGAAAAATTCCCATGTAGTACTTAGGGAAAATGAATATGACGGCGTGTCTTATGTAAGTCCCACCTGGGAACAAATGGGAGAATACACTTTTAAGCTAGCCGAAGAAATTCTAGAAACCGGTGAGAAATATGATAGAGTGGTGGCACTTGCAAAAGGCGGATGGACCTGGGCGAGAACCCTAATGGATTATTTAGGAATTGATGAAATTTCATCGGTTAGATTTAAATCCTACCAAGGCATAAATGAAGCAATTGAACCACAATTAATTCAGCCTTTAACGGACTCTATTCATGGACAAAAAGTTTTATTATTTGATGAGGTAATCGACACTGGGGAAACTGTTAGAAAGGCTTCCGAATATTTAAAGGTGATGGGAGCAAAGAATATTAAAATCGCCTCTCTTTGCTATAAGCCCCACTCATGCATTACTCCTGACTACTTCGCTTTCGAAACTACAGCATGGGTAGTTTTCCCTCATGAAATCAGAGAATTTATAGAGGCTTCAACAAAAAAATGGAGAAAATCAAAAGTAGCAGAGAGCGAAATCATAAAACGTCTTGATAAAATCGGAATCCCTGATGAACAGGTAAAATATTTTTTAAAGAAAATTAAATAATGAGTAATACCCCAATTGACGATTATATAAATAGTTTTCCCGAAAATATTTCTGATAAATTAAAAATTATTAAAAGAACAATCAAAGAAATTGCTCCTGATGCAGAGGAAGTAATAAGTTATAAAATCGCTTGTTTTAAAATAAATGGAAAATATTTAATTTATTTTGCAGGATGGAAAAACCATATTTCCATGTATCCAATTCCTAAAGGAGATAAAAAATTTCAAAAAGAAATTGAACGATTTATTTCTGGAAAAGGCACCTTAAAATTTCCAATCGATAGAGAATTACCTACAGAATTAATTAAAAAGGTTGCGGAATTTAGAATAGAAGAAAACCCTAAATCATAATAAAATCCTCTTTCAGGATTCATACACTTCTTTAATTGCTTTCTCAAGCAATTCAGCTACGATTAAAGCATAATTATGGCTATTAAGCGCACGATTATAGAAGAAGATGAAGCGGATCCGACTGTTATTCGAAATACTAAAACTATTGTTAATCCTGATATCCATACTAAAGTCGTTGACGCGAAAGAAGAAGTTGTAAATTCTCCGGATTCATCTACTGTAAAACAAACTAAAATAGTTCATGAACCTCTGGTGGAAGCTGACCATCCCCAAGCAGTTTATGAGACTAAAAAAACTATTTTTAGGTCCTGGCAAATTATTTGGTATATATTAGCTGTGATTGAAGTAATATTAGGTCTTAGAGTTACATTTAAAGCGATAGGCGCAAATCCATTTTCAGGTTTTGTAAATCTTATATATTCTATTTCAGATGTTTTAGTTCTTCCATTTACAGGAATTATTAGATCCACCGTTTCAGGAAATTCAGTGATAGAATGGTCTACTATTTTTGCAGCAGTAATCTATGCACTAATCGCATGGGGAATTGTAAGCCTTATCCACATGGCCCGCCCCATAACCCCTGAGGAAGTAGATCACGCAGTTTAATCTGATATAATTAATGGTATGCTTAAAAATTCTCATGCGTTCTCAAGTTTTTCTGTTGATGATTTAAATAAAGCCAAAGAATTTTATGGAAAAACCCTTGGACTAGATGTTAAATTTATCGATGACATAGGAATATTAAATATCAAATTCACTGGCGGAATGGAGCTAATGATATATCCAAAAGATAATCATAAACCTGCTACATTTACAGTCCTAAATTTTCCAGTAGAAAACGTCGAAAAAACTGTTGACGATCTAATTTCTAAAGGAATAGCCTTTGAGCAATACAAGGAATTTAAAACTGATGGAAAAGGAATTTCCCGTGAATGGGGAATGGAAATCGCTTGGTTTAAAGACCCCGCAGGAAATATAATTTCAGTAATGAAAACATCCTAATTAAATAGAATCCAAGCTCTCCAGGATGTAATAATTAGCGCTGATAATAGGATCATTCCTCCCCAAAGCGTGTAAACTCTAAATTGTAAAAACGGAAGAAGCTTCTTCCTGCTTTTTGATAAATTGCGAGTTATCTTTAGGTAACTTTCTTCCTTTCCAAATAAGGAATCTTCTATCTTTTCTGAAGCCTCGATGATCACAGTTACACTATTATTAAACATAAATACTATAAACTCTATACAAAAACACGCTAATAAAAGTACGAAGCAAAGAAAGAATGTAACTAAATCCCCTAGTTTTTCTGAGTTAATTAAAATGATTCCATAAGCCGATGCCACTAGCGCAGAGCCAGCTGTTAAAAGAGAGAGACATACTGCTTCCCAAACTCCAAGTGTTGAACGAAATGACATCCAGACATTTACTTTTACTGACTCTGACAGTTCTCTCTTTTTCATGGCCATGATTATAGCATAACAATTTCTGATATAATCTCCGAATGCAAAAGAGCGAATTAGGACGAAGAGTTATGGATTTGGCATTTGGGAAAAGGGTTGAAGGGACTGTTGCTGCTGTACTCAGAAGCCCTGACTCTGTCTCACAAAGATACATAATTAATACTGGAGAAAATCTCATAGACGCTAAGGTCAGATCATATTTTATGATGGCTCCCCTATTTCCGGTATATTTTCCTCGACCTCCCCTTCAACGCGGAGATGTTTTTGACGCGAGAACCTTAAGCGCAAGCCCCTGGGTAGACGGACAAACTATCTAGCCTCTGCTATAATGGCAACTTATGCCAAAAGAATTACTACAAGCATTTGTTTTTCCAGGTCAAGGAGTACAAAGAACTGGAATGGGAGCAGATCTTCTTTTTCATGAAAACCCAGATATCGCTAGGTCTGCAACAAGAACTTACGAAGAAGCAGATGACACTCTTAAATTGAGAATTAAAAAATTAAGTCTTTATGGAGAGCAAGAAAGATTAAATCATCCAGGCCTAACTGAACCTGTCATTCTTACTGCAAGCATCGCAGCTTTAAGAATCTTAAGAGAAAGAGGGATGCAGGCAGATGTGGTAGCTGGACATAGCTTGGGAGAATACTCTGCATTAGTTGCTGCAGAAGCGCTTAGCTTTGAACAGGCATTAAAACTTGTTAGATCTAGAGGGTTACTCATGGAACAAGCGGGAAAAATAAATCCAGGGAAAATGGGTGCAATACTAGGCAATTTAACTCTTGAGGATGTTGAAAGAATTTGCCGGGAATCTGGAGCTGAGATTGCAAATATAAATGCTCCTGACCAAATTGTTATTGCAGGACGACATGAATCTCTAGATAAAGCTGGAGAAATCGTAAAAAAAGAAAAAGGGAAATTAGTAGTTTTAAAAGTGAACGTTGCTTCTCATTCTTCCCTGATGGAACCAGCCAGAGAGGGAATGAGAGAAATGATAAAAGATGAACCTATCTCTGATCCAACTCTACCAATCGTTATGAATCTTACCGCAGATTATGCATCCGATATAGGTAGCATAAAGCGAGAATTAGTGGACCAACTCACTGGAAGAGTTCTTTGGCTAGATACAATTAGACAAATTCATAGAGATGGAGCAGGTACTTTTATAGACATAGGCCCTGGTCAAGTTTTGGCTAACATGATAAAAAAAATTGAACCTTCTGCTACTACCAAAACCGCAGAAGAAATAATTAGATAAATGCTTTAATTATTTTAAAAAATAATTTACAATTCATTTAATTGAAAACTTTCTATAAACTTCTCGTTGTAGCTTTAATAGTAACCGCCACAAATAATTTCGTGTGGTTTGCTCTTACTTTTTTTGCCTACCTTGAAACAAAGTCTGTAATTTCTACCGGCTTCGTAGGTGGAATTTATTTAGTAGCTACCGCTGTATCAGCTTTTTGGTTTGGGTCACTTGTGGATCATCATAAGAAGAAACTTGTGATGCTTTTATCAAGTTTTTTCACTTTAATACTTTTCTCATTAGGATTTCTTATTTCCTCAATAAGTCCAGAAAATCTTTTTACGTATGTAGAAAGTCCTGTTCTTTGGATTTTTGCACTTACTCTTATGGCTGGTGTTGTGTCTGGAAATATTTATGGAATCGCAATCCCAACCCTTGTCACAGTTCTTGTTCCTGAAAAAATAAGAGATAAAGCAAATGGATTATTTGGAACAGTCATGGGGATCTCTTTTGCGATCACTTCAGTGGGAAGTGGATTCACTCTAGCATTCGGAGGAATGACTGCAGTTATGGCAATTGCAGTAATCCTAACTACATTAGCAATTGGAATTTTAATGTTAATAAAAATTCCTGAAAAAACAATAGCTCATGTTGGAGATATGAAGCCTAAGAAAATTGATCTCAGAGGCACATTTAAAGTTATTAGAAATATTCCGGGCCTTCTGCCTTTAATTCTTTTTACTACTTTTAATAATCTTCTAGGCGGAGTCTTCATGGCGCTGATGGATGCTTACGGCCTTTCATTAGTAAACGTTCAGACATGGGGAACTCTGTGGGGATTTTTAAGTTTCGGATTTATAGCTGGAGGATTACTAATAGCAAAATTTGGTCTAGGTAAAAATCCTCTAAAAACATTATTCCGCGCAAATATAATAATCTGGATCGGATGCATATTTTTTACAATTCAGCCTTCAATAATTCTTCTAACAATTGGTGCATTAATTTGGATGATTTTATTTCCCTTTATAGAAGCTACTGAGCAAACTATTATTCAGAAAGTGGTACCCGATGAGAGACAAGGAAGAGTTTTTGGATTTGCCCAAAGCATAGAACAAGCTGGATCACCTCTTACAGCATTTATGATAGGCCCAATCGCTCAATTATTATTTATCCCCTTTATGACCACAGGGCGCGGAGTTGATTTAATCGGTAACTGGTTTGGAACAGGAGCAGGAAGAGGAATAGCATTAGTATTTATTATTTCAGGATTAATTGGATTAGTTATTACATTATTAGCAATGGGATCTAAATCATATAAATTACTTGGAAAAGCTTATCAAAAATAACTAATACAATCTTCTTTTTCAAATTTTCCAACTTTTATTCTTTTTATAGAAAACGCAAAAGCACCAACCTCCATCTTCTCTCCTAAATCAGAAGCGATCCTTCTAATGTAAGTTCCCGTTGAGCAAGCGACTCTTATTTTTATCTTTATTAATTCTAGTTCTTTATTTTTCTTTTCAAATTCTACCCAATTCTTAATAATTTCGTCTTGTCTAAAATCTCCTTCAATCATTTTTACTTTTTCAATGATATTTTTAGCCAAATACGATGCGTCAATTTTTTCTAAATTCAAAAGCTTTGTAGAGTAAATTTCAATATCTCTCTTAGGAATTTCTATTTCATCTAATTTTTTATTTTTTGCCCACCAATATAGAGATTTTCCATTTACAGCTTTTGAGGAATATGGAGGATAAATTTGTTTCTGCTTTCCCAAAAAAGATTTCAAACATTTATTTATTTCCTCACTTGAAACATCTTTTAATTTTATACTTTCAATAACTCCTAAACCATCATATGAGTCAGTTGAAATTCCTAAAATAATTTCTGACTCATATGTTTTCTCTAAGTCTTCATACTCATGTCTTTTTTTATTTTCGTCATCAACCAAAAGAAGTAAAACTCCCTCTGCCATTGGGTCAAGACGGCCCGCATAAGAAATTACATTATTTCTTAGTTCAGGTATATTTTTTTTAAATTCTAAAACAGCTTCTAAAGGGGTCCAGCTAACTGGTTTCCAAACCGGAATTATTTTTTTCATAATGATCTATCATGAGTAGTATTTCTTCTTACCGGATAAACAAACTTAGGCCTAGTTAACCTAGGACTTTCATATAATATTGCTGCGGGGGATGCAGCATGCGGATCAATAGCATTTGATGTGGACGCTGCAATCATTGCGATATCATCCCCGGGGCACATCATCAATGCACCAATACGAAGAACGGTACTTAGAGCCCACGCTTTTGGACCTGCTATCCTTTTTTCAGGAGCAGGATTAAAAAAGATGTCAGAATTCTTCAAGAGTGTTTCTTTTGGTCGCACCTGCGGATTATATCATAGCAATTTATAAATGCTTTGTTATACTAAATTAATGCAAAGGAAAACATTTGCATTCATTGCTTTATCTTTTATAATTTGGCGGTTTATTTTATTTATCCCAGTTTTTGCTGCAGAAAAAAAATTAGATTATAGACCGGGGTACGAATACACAAGTATCACTGACGCAAGGAATTCTAAAGATAAAAATATTACAGATAAATTACTCCTATCCCCTTGGGCAAACTTTGATGGACTTCACTATATAACAATCGCCTCAAGTGGATATACGAATAACTATGGCTTTTTCCCTTTATTTCCAAGTTTAATAAATCTTGTATCAAAATTTTTAGGGGGGTCTGAAACTTTTGATTATGCATATTTTTTTAGCGGATTTTTAATATCTAATTTAGCTTTTTTATTATCACTTTTGGTTTTCTACAAACTGCTTTCTCTTGATTATTCAGACAAACAAGTTAAAACTTCAATATTAGCATTGCTCCTTTTTCCTGCCTCATTTTTCTTTGGATCAATTTACAGCGAGAGTTTATTTTTACTACTTCTTCTTGTATCATTTTATTTTGCCAGAAAAAAACAATGGCTCCTGGCAAGCTTCTTTGGATCTCTCTTAACATTAACTCGCTTTGTAGGAATTTGCATTTTCCCGATTTTAATTTACGAATTTTATAAAAGTAAGGATTGGTCTATAAAAAATTTTATAAAAAGCGGAATATGGGCAACACCTGCTGGCCTAGTACTTTATTCGATTTATAATCAGTTGGAAGAAGGTAATTTTTTATATTTCATAAAAGTTCAGGGTAATTTTTTAAACAATAGATCTGTTGATAGTTTTATTTTTTTTGGACAAACAATTTACAGATATATAAAAATTATTATTACTACTTCTTCAAGTCATTTTGAATGGTGGATCGCACTTCTTGAGATAGTTAGTTTTATTTTTATTGCCTTAGTAATAATCTATGCATTAAAAAAAAGAGTTCGCTTTTCGTACATTCTTTTTTCTTTTTTAGCGGTTCTAATTCCAGCATCATCAGGAACTTTTAGCGCACTCCCTAGATATATTCTCGTTGCATTTATAACATATATTGTAATTGGGGTAACGAATAAAAAAATAAAAATTCTGTATTTTTCTATTTCCGCAGTGCTACTATTTATTCTTACATTCTTTTTCTCAAGAGGTTATTTTATATCCTAATTAAAATAACTGGTATAATAGGTCTCCATGAAAATAGTATTAATTCTTATTTTTGTTTTTGCTTTGTTAATTGGAGGATTTATTTATTTAAACCCGTTTGCAGCGCCCGGAAAAAGTATCAAAACTGAAATTATTACATTAGATTCTGAGAAAAAAGAGGTAGCAGGCCTAAAGCTTGAAGAGGCGGGTTTTATAAAATCTATGACAGCTTTTGAAATAGCTATGACTTTAAAAGGAAAAAACAAGATTCAAAGTGGCGGATATTATCTGTCTAAAAACATGAACACATGGGAAATAATTGACGCACTTTCTGATGGTCCGGATTTAAAATGGGTCACAGTTCTTCCTGGAATGAGAAAAGAACAAATAGGGGAAAGACTTAAGGAAACTTTTAACTGGAGTGAAGATGAGTTAATAAAGTGGAACACGGTATATACCACTCAAAAAGAAGAATATACCGAGGGAGTTTATTTTCCTGATACTTATTTAATTCCTGTTAAAGAAAGTGGTCAGCTAATTGCAGCACGGATGATAAATAATTTTAACGATAAATTTTCTGATTATTATGATGATTTTGCAGAGAAAAATATTCGATGGACTACAGCAATTAAAATCGCATCTCTAATCCAAAGAGAAGCTGGTGGACCAAGCGATATGCCATTAATCGCGGGGGTGATGTGGAATAGACTTAATAATAATCAAAAGCTTGATATTGATGCCACCGTTCAATATGCGAAAGGTAAGACTGATGGAGTCTGGTGGTCCATTGTAACTGGATCTGATATCAGAAATATTGATTCACCTTATAATACGTATAAATATTCTGGCCTTCCGCCATTTCCAATTTCTAATCCAAGTATTGATGCAATAGATGCTGTACTAAATCCTGAAGATACAGATTGCATATTTTATCTCCATGATAAAAACAGGGAAATACACTGTTCCGTAACTTATGAGGAGCACCTTGAATACATCGAAAAATATCTTAAATAATTAGTGCCAGAATTTTCGCTGTCCGGTGAATACCATTGGAATTCCTGCTTTATTTGCCTCATCTATTGAAGCCTGATCATTTACGCTTCCTCCTTGTTGAACTATTGCAGAAATTCCAGATTTTACAGCAAGCTTTACACTATCATCAAATGGGAAAAAACTATCGCTCGCTAATATTCCACCTTTAACATTTTTCCCAGCCTGCTCTAGTGCAATTTTTGTAGCTCTCACTCGGGAGGTTTGACCCGAACCAATTCCTCTTGTCATTGGAAAATTTTTATCAACTACTAAAATTGTGTTTGATCTAATTCTTCCTATGAAACTCCATGCAGTTTTCATTTGCTTCATTTGCGAAGCAGTTGGCCTTGCTCTTGTAACAACTTTCCAGTCTTTAAAATTCAAATCATCATCCCACTCCTGCATTACAAATCCGCCATCAAAAAATCTTAAGTGCTTATTATTAGATCTTTTCTTTGGAATTTTTCCAAACACATATACTCCTGTACTTTTTCTGATTTGTTTTATAAACTCTACTGCATCATCTTTAACACTTGGCGCTGCAATAATATCAATTAGGACTCCGTTTTCCTCTTTAAAACCTGCAAATGTTTTAGCAGTTTTCAAATCAATTGGCTCGTTAAGAACTATAACTCCTCCAAATGCAGATTCCGGATCTGCAGCCACTGCTCTTTTTAGTGCCTCTGAAGAAGAATTTGCCAATGCAATTCCCGATGGACTATTATGTTTAATTACAACTGCTGCTGCCTCCTTAAAAATTCTTACAGATTCTAGACCTGAAGAAATATCGGTAAAATTAGTTGCAGATAAATCTCTTCCTGTAATCTTTTCAAGTTTTGAAAGAGGACTGTTTGTAGCGGGTGTTATGTAAACTGCTGCTTTTTGATGAGGATTATCACCGTATCTTAGGTCAGTTATTTTTCTGCCTGGGATCGCTATTTCGTTAACAAATTTTCCTTTACCAAATTCAAGATAATCTGCTATCTGAGAATCATAAAAAGATAAATGCCTAAATGCTTTTGCAGAGAGATTTAATCTCGTATTTTCACTAATTTTATTTGCAATTAATAACTCAGTAATATTTTGATAATCTAACGGGTCAGTTATTACTAAAACGTTTTTATTATTTTTTGCAGCTGCTCTAATCATGGTAGGGCCTCCTACATCGATATTTTCGATTGCCTCCTTAAGACTTACTTTTGGATCTGAAACAGTTTTCTCAAATGGATAAAGATTACATACTACAATATCAATAGATTTTATTTTTAATTTTTTTGCTTCTTTTATATGTTTTGAATTTTTTCTATCAAATAATATTCCGCTTTCTATTTGAAAACTAATCGTCTTCATTCTTCCATCAAAGCTTTCAGGATTTCCTGTAATATCTTGGATTGGAATAACTTTTATTCCCTCACTTAATAAAACCTTTGCAGTTCCTCCTGTAGAGATTACTTTATAATTTAATTTTGATAAGGTTTTTGCAAATTCAACTATTCCTGTTTTATCAAAAACACTAATCAATGCATATTTTTCTGTAGTTTTCTTACCTGAAGATTTAGCAGATTTTGAAGACTTCTTATTTTTTACTGCCATAAATATATATTTCTTATATATGAAAATAGATTGCCAAGTCAAGTAGAAAAAGGTTTGAAGTAATTTTAATTTGATATAATTAAGCGCATGGCAATAAAAAAAGTAATAAAAGCAGGGGACTCTCGTTTAAAATCTAAAAATAAAATAGTGAAAAATGTTACATCATTAGAAATTAAAAAACTAATAAGAGATTTAACATCAACCATGTATAAAGTTGACTTAATTGGAATTGCCGCTCCACAAATTGGAGAAAATTATATGGTTTTTATAACCCATCCAAGATCTACAAGAGCTAGAAAACTTGGAAAGACTGATAAATTAAGGGTGTACATAAATCCTAAAATTACATTTAAATCTCGGGATGAAAGCCTTATATATGAAGGCTGTGGAAGCGTTTCAGACTTCGGACCGGTTTTAAGACCAAGAGAGATTGAAATTTCTGCTACCGATGAAAATGGGAATAGATTTAAGATGCGAGCTGACGGAATATTAGCCCGTGTAATCCAACATGAAATGGATCATCTAGAAGGAATTGAATTTATACAAAAAGTCAGTGATTATTCAAAAATAATTGTCCAAGAGCATTATAGAAAGCAGATACGAAATTCTCCATTACAACGAAAAAATTCTCTAATAACGAAAATTGAATATCAGGAATTCAATTAGATTTAGAATCAAAATATTCGTAAATTTCTTCTGAATATTTTGCAATATTCTCCGCAGCTTTCTTATAATCTTTAGTTTCCGACAACACTACTATTATATAGTCTACATTACGAGAATAAACTATCCCAGCATCATGCTTTGAACCAAATAATTCACCCGTCTTGTGAGCTACCTGAACTTCATCTTCTAAATACTTAGGGATTCTATCGTTTAATGTTTGCTTTTTCAATAAATCAATCATTTTTTCAGAATATTCATTGTCAATTATTTTTCCTTTGTATAACATTTCAAAAAACAAACTCATATCATGCGCCGTCGTCTGGGGAGGTTGTTTATAATTGGAACTTGTAAATCCAGAGTCCTTTATAAAATTTGCAATTTTTTTACTACCAACTTTTGATGAAAGAAGAATTGCTGCATAATTATCAGAAATCGTAATCATTTTTTCTAAAGCCTCTCCAACCGTCATGCTTATTTTTTCCGGCTCTCCAGTTACAGTAGGTGCGCTAAATCCTTCAGGCGTCGGAGTTGGAGTAACAGTTGAAAGTGCATCGTTTAATTTACCCACCTCTGCGCTTAGTAAATCGTCTTCTTTCAGTTTTCCGTCTTTGATTTCCTGATAAACGACAGCCATGACCCAAAGCTTATAAAGACTTGCGCTATCATATTTTTTGTTTTCATTTAATAAGTATTCCTCACCAGTCTGTAAATTTTTAACAACAACTGAGTAACTCCCTTCCCCTGATGGAATATGCGCACTAGTTATCTCATTAAGCCTACTATCTATTTTTATTTCTGCTGGAACTACAGAAGGGCGAATCGAATCCTTAGCAGCAAGTACTTTTTTGCCTTGGATTTCTTTATTCTGTGAAGATGCCAACATATAAATTGACACAGGAATAAGAACCAATAGTAAGCCTAGGTAAAGTAATTCGTAATGCACTCTATTTTTCACTCTACAAATTTAAACACACTTAGATAATCTAAACAAGTAGAGATAAGTTGCTCTTTTTATCTGTTATTAATCACCATCTGGGGAAAATCGGATGGCTAAAAGTCTTACGAAAATAAGTGTCAAAATAATAATCACAAGTATTACTATGCTCGCTAGAGTCGGACCTTTAAACCACAAGGATATAACCTCATTTAGCATTACTATTAAAACTGTGTCTACAATAAATGTTACCTTGACCCTTCCTTCGCTTAAATAACTCATTACAGTTCTTATTACCTCTACCACAGCAAGGAGTGTTATTACATTTAAAATTAATTCTCTCATTGCTTCCTCCACATTGTGATCAAATAATAACTGCAGGCCGGCTAAAGTTTTTACAATTCCCCCTAAAAAACCGAGAAGCGCTACTACAACAAGAAGCCTTAAGGAAAATGTAATCAGAACAGGAAGAAGAGCTTTTGAAAAAAGAAAGTTGTTTATTCTCTTAATTGATTTTCTTTTTTTCGCCATCTGTTAGCAGGCAATTGAATAATAGCATATTTTGATACAATTTAAATATGTTTAAAAAAATAGGAATTTTATTAATCGTTTTATTTTTTGCAGGGATTATTTCCCTCACACTTTCATCCAGATCAAATAAAAAACCTGATGAAACATTAATTAACAAATCAGGCGCTAGAACTCAAACAGAGAAAAGGGCCTCCTTTGCAATTTATACAAATGGCACACTTAGGATTTTTACGGATTCTAAATATCATAATCAGTCAGATGAAGTTTTTATAAATCCGGATTTACCAAATCAAGTTACTGTTCTTAAAAGTGGCACCACTTGGAGAGATTTTTTCACAACACTCCCTATGAAACTTGAAGAAGATTGTCTTACAACAGGAACGGGGCAAACTTTTTGCAATAACGAAAAGTACTCACTTCAGTTCTACATTAACGGAGTAAAAAATCAAAAAGCGCTAGATGAAGAAATAAAAGACAATGATAAATTATTGATTACTTACGAGTCAGAAGACTCATTGGAGATTCAAAAACAGATTAATTCAATTTCTGATTTATAATCTATCTTCCAGTTCCGCGTCTTATACCTCTTTTTCTTTTAGCAAAGGGTCCTTTACCAAGAGTTTTTCTTTTAGATTTTGCCATAATTTCCTCCTAGCTATATTTTACCATTAATTTTCTTGATATTCATCTTTAATATCTTTTCCATATTTTTCAATTAATTTGTGGACTTTCGGACCAATTACATAACTACAATACATAGCGTCCTTATTTCTTTCATAATAATTTTTATGATAGTCGTCCGCTTCATAAAAGTTTTTAAAGGAAACAACCTCTGTAACTATTGGACGATCAAACACTTTCTCTTCAGTTAACTCTTGAATAAACTCTTCTGAAACAGACTTCTGCTCTTCAGAATGATAAAAAATAGCTGATCTATACTGTGGACCCATGTCATTTCCCTGCTGGTTTGGAGTCGTTGGGTCATGAGTATAGAAAAAAACTTCAAGTAACTTTCTAAAGGGAATTAAGTTGGGATCGAATTCAATCTGAACTGCTTCAGCATGTCCCGTACCACCTTCAGATACTTCTTCATATGACGGATTTTGTAAATCTCCTCCTGAGTAACCAGGAATTACCGATATAACCCCTTTAAGTCTTTGAAATATTGCTTCTGTGCACCAAAAACATCCTCCTCCGAACGTAGCTTTTTGCATAAAATCATTATAACACCCTTTTTTATGTTATAATTTAGCCTGTGAATCACACATTTAGTCCTGATTTCTTTTTTGACGTTTCCAGCTTCGAGCACAAAGATTTATTTCAAGTAGAAAACGTCTGGGAAGTTCTTTCAAAAATTTCAAGTTTTATAAAAAATAAATCCTCCCAAAGCATCACGTTAGGAGAGGGGACTGTTGTTGAAGAAGGCGCGCTTATTAAAGGCCCGGCAGTAATTGGGAAAAATTGCTATATAGCTCATGGAGCATACATAAGGGAAAATGTAATCCTAGGTGATAATGTGCACATTGGGCACAGCGTAGAATTAAAAAATTCAATTGTTCTAAACGATACGCATATAGCTCACTTTAACTACGTAGGGGACAGCATAATCGGCAGAGATGTAAATTTCTCAGCTGGCGCAATCACCGCAAATTTTAGACTCGATGGGGCAACCATAAAAATAAAAAACGAAGATGAAGAAATCGAAACAGGACTCAACAAGCTTGGTGCTATTATAGGTGACAAATCAAGAATTGGTGTGAACTCTGTCTTAAATCCAGGAACTATACTTTCAAAAAATTCCAAAGTCTTTCCTTTAACCAATGTATTCGGAGTTCATTTAAAAGAAGAAACTATTAAATGAAAGGTAAAATTCTCCTCTTTGATATTGACGAAACCATATTTGATCCTCAGTCTTTTCTTAATGATTTTTATAGTAATTTAATTTCTATCTTAAAACTTAGTGAATCTGATATTAAAAGGGTCGAAAATATTTATACAGATATAAAAAATGAATATGGATATTTCTCTCCAGCTCCATTTTTAGACAAAATAATTGAAACTTTTCCGAATATAGATAAAGTCTCTCTAGAAAAAATCTTCTGGAATATTGATTTATTTACAAAAAACGTGTATAAAGACGCTTCAGTCATTAAGGACTTAGGCCGAATTGGAAATATCGGGATTTTTTCAAAAGGAGAAGAGAGTTTTCAAAAACAAAAAATTTCATTTCTCTCAGATCTAATCGAAACAGACGATATTCATATTTTCAAAAATAAAATCGATAGAATTAATGATGTATTAGATAATTATCAAGATTTAAATATTTATATTATTGATAATGAACCTGATGTTCTGGAATCAGTAAGAAAAATAAATTCAGAAGCATATTTAATTTTAATTGATAGAAAAAATAAATATGAGAATTCGGATATAATTAAAATTAAAGATTTAACCGAATTAAAAAGTTTAATATATGACTAAAATACCAAAAGTTGTAACAATAGGCGGAGGAACGGGAAGCTACGTAGCACTTGAAGGACTTAAGAGGTATAACTTCAAGCTAACAGCTATTGTTACCATGATGGATAGTGGTGGATCTAGCGGAAAACTTCGAGATGAACTAGGTGTTCTTCCTCCTGGGGACATTAGACAATGCTTGGTCGCTCTCTCTGAATCCTCTAAATTAATGCGCGATATGTTTAATTATAGGTTTGAAGAAGGAGGACTAAAGGGACATAGTTTTGGAAATATTTTTCTTTCTACTTTAGAAAAGAATACAGGGAGCATGAAAAAGGCAATTTCTGAAGTTGGAAAAATACTAAGAATTAAAGGAAATGTGGTGCCAATAACTTTCACAAAAAACACAAATCTCTGCGTAGACCTTGAAGACGGAACCACTATTGTTGGGGAAACTCATATCGATGTATTAGAAAAGATGAAAAAAAGAGCCGGAATAGTAAAAGCTTATTTAAAACCAGAAGCCGAATTAAACTTAGACGCGAAAAAAGCAATTGAAAAAGCTGATTTCATTTTAATAGGTCCTGGAGATCTCTATACAAGTATAATTCCGAATTTATTAGTAAGTGGAGTATCCGAAGTATTAAAAAATTCAAAAGCTAAAAAAATTTTCGTAATGAATCTTATGACCAAATATGGCCAGACAACCAACTACACAGCGACTGACCACGTTAGAAATCTTGAAAAATATTTAGGAACTGGGGTAATAGATTTTATTCTAATGAATTCTAAAACGCCAAGAGAGGCTACCTTAGAATGGTATGAAGAGTTTGGGGAAAATCCTGTAAAAGACGATATCGAGGATACCAAATATACAGTAATTAGAAAAAATTTAATTAAAGATGTAATCATCCCTGCTGATAAAAATGACGTACTAAGACGTGGAATAATAAGACATGATCCTGAAAAATTGTCAAAAGAAATTATAGAAATTATCCATGGACAAAAAAACTGAATTAAGTTGGGTTAAGAATCTTTCTCTTGGTTTCACTATTGTCTCAATTGGAATCTCAATAGCGGTAATTTTATTTTTACTTTTTAATTAGACTTTAAAATATTTCCCAACCAGAAGCCCCATTAATGTTGCAGCGCCGCCAAGAATCAAAATCTCAATTGCACTTTTTAAAGGATTTACTTTTACGATATGTGCTTTAAATAACCCGAGTACAAAAAGACCTACCATTGCGGCTGCTATACTAATTGAAGCAGATAGGGGTAACTTTAATAAAACAATGGGCGCTAGAGAAACTAGTCCCCCTAGAAAATATGAAAGAGCCATTAATCCTCCCCCAACCACCAGGCTATCTGTATGCTTTCCGGTTTTATCCATCTGATGTACTGACTTCTCGCTCATGTATTGACCAGCTCCCATAGAAAGTGACTCAACAGTTATAGTTACTAACCCTGCCAAAATAACAAGCTCTTTATTCTGGGTTCCTGCAGCAACCCCCGCTATCACTCCAGTAGTAGAAACCAGAGAATCCTGGAAGCCAAAAATAATACTTCTCAAATAATCCTCGTGGATATCAGAAAGCTTTATCATAATTATATTCTATCAAATTGACAATAATTCCATATTACATCATAATTTCACTATGGCAAAACCAAGAAAAACATACGGCAAAAGACCAGTATGGCAATGGCTCGTTTTTTATTTAGCTGTAGGTTTTATAATTTATGGACTATTGTATTTTTCAGGAGTTATTAATTTTGGAAAAAATGATTCGAAGTATGACAAGGATTATTCAACTAATGCTTCCGAATATAACTATCTAGAATAACCCTAGAAACTCTTTCCATAAATTAAAAAAGGAAGTATAATCATCTATACAAATGTCTTTTTTGAAAAAAAACTTTTTGCAATTTTCTTTAGTGATTTCCCTAACATCAACTCTGGGTAGCTTATACTTTAGTGAGATTCTAAAGCTCCCTCCTTGTCTTCTGTGCTGGTATCAAAGAATCTTCATGTATCCGCTTGTTGTAATATTTGCTGTCGGAATTTGGAAAAAGGATAAAAATATTCCCTACTTTGCCCTCCCGCTTAGCATCATCGGAACTATTGTTGCCTCATATCACAATCTTCTTTACTATAAAATAGTTCCTGAAAGCTTGGCCCCATGCACTCTTGGCATATCCTGCACAACAAAACAAATCGAATGGTTTGGTTTTATCACGATTCCATTCCTTTCTCTTTTAGCTTTTGTTTCAATAACAATTCTCGTGCTTCTTCACAAAAAATATTCTACTGCCAAATAATACATTTTAAATGAAATTTGATAAGGGGCTAATATTCGTTTTCTTAATTTCCTTAATTCCCCTGTTTGATTTATTTACACTGGGATTATTAGTTACTCATGACGCTTGGCTTCATGGAGGAAGACTCGCCAGTTTTTATCAAAGTCTAAGCGAGGGAATTCTTATCCCTAGGTGGGCTGGAAATCTTAATCTTGGATTTGGACACCCGATACTCATGTTTGTTTATCCGCTTCCCTCATACATCGGATCTATCCTTCATTTCCTAGGGCTTACCTACACCGATGCAATAAAAATAATGTTGGGCGGATCTTATATCTTAAGCGGAATTTTTATGTATATCTGGGTGAAAGAATTTTTAGGAAAAAATGCAGGAATAATTGCAGCAATTTTATATTTATATGCGCCATACAGATTCATAGATCTATATGTTCGTGGGGCTTTAGGTGAACATATGGCTTTTGTTTTTCTGCCTCTTATTTTGTATGCGCTTCTTAAGCTAAATAAAATAAAAGGTAACTTAAATATTAAAGGTTATTATTTATCCTTTGTTTTCTCGGCAATCTCATTCATGCTTTTAATCCTAACCCATAATGCCGTCAGTCTTATATTTATACCTTTTATTGTTTTTTATGCTTTATATTTATTTCTTGAAAATAAATCAAAGCTTAAATTATTCATAACATTCTCATCACTTGGATACGGAGTTTTATTGAGTTTTTTCTTTTGGTTTCCTGCGTTTATGGAAGGGAAGTATACCTTAAGAGACATAATAACTGCCGGCGAATATTCAAAGCATTTCGTAAATCCAATTTCTTTAATTTACGGACCATGGAGCTTTGGGGGGTCAGGTATATTTACCGTTCAGATAGGAATTGTTCACATTGCATTAGTAATAGTTTCAATAATATTTTTCAAAAAATTATTTAAAAAATCAAAGAATGAAAAAATATTTTACCTGGGGACATTAGGCTTTCTTCTGGTTAGCGTTTTTCTGATGTTAAAAGAGTCAAACTTTATTTGGCAAATTTTAACAACACTTCCGAAAATACAATTCCCGTGGAGATTTTTAACAATGATAGTATTCTCTACTTCAGTTATCGGCGCTTTATTTGTATCTAAATTTAATAATAAATTATTAATCTTAATTATTTCGCTCGCTGCGATCATTCCCACATATTCATATTGGCATGCAAAAGAATATGATACGTCTTTTACAGATAACTATTTTGAAAAAGTTTTTAAGGGAACCACAGATACGGGTGAGGTTTCCCCAATTTGGTCAATTAGATTCATGGAGGAGGAGGCAAAAGATGATATTGAAATAATCGATGGAGATGCCGATCTCATTAAAGTTGAGAAAAAATCAAATTATCATGAATATGTAATTAACGCAAATAAAAGAACCAGAATTCGAGAGAATACTTTATATTTTCCGGGATGGAAAGCATATGATAACGAAATTGAAATTACAAATATAGAGTTTCAAGATCCAAAAAACAGAGGCCTTATTACATTTTACGTAGATCCAGGACTACACAATATAGTTCTTAGATTTGAAGACACGAAGCTTAGAAAATTTGCAAATTATGTTACTGCAATTTCATTTATCGGATTAATCTTTGTACCAATACTAATCGCTAATAGCATTAGAAAAAGATTAAAGAATAAATGATAAAAAGAATATTTCCAATTTTTATAATTTTTTTTGTATGGCTTATTTTTTCAAAGCCATTTTTTTTAGAGAATAAAATTCCTTACCCCACTTCTTATCAATTAAATTCGCTTTCGCTTTGGAACAATAACGAAAGCTACCTAGGTCCTATAAAAAATCCAGCTATGCCAGATGTCGTTACCCAAATTATGCCATGGCGCTATTTAACAATTGAGTCATGGAAAAATCTAACAATACCACTATGGAATCCATACAGCTTTTCAGGAACACCACACTTAGCCAATTATCAATCTGCTGCATTTTCTATTACTAATTTATTCTTCTTCATATTTAATTTTAATAATGCATGGGGATTAGCCGTTCTAATCCAACCGCTTCTTGCTGGAATTTTTATGTACCTTTTTATAAGAAGCTTAAAGCTTAGTCAAGCTGCTGGCATAGTTGCTTCGATATCGTTTATGTTTTCCGGTTTTATAACGACATGGATGAGCTGGACAACGCTATCGCTTGCAATTTCTTTTCTTCCACTTGCGCTTTACTCCTTAGAAAAATATTTCGAAATAAAAAAAGCAGCTTACCTCTTGATCTTATTTATTTCAATTCCGCTTTCCTTTTTTAGTGGACATTTTCAGATTAGCTTATATTTTTTAATTTTCGTAATTTTATTTTTATTCTTTAAACTAATAGAAACAAAAAACAAAAGTGCTTTTATTGGTTCACTTATATTTTTAATATTAGGTACTTTATCTGCGAGCATACAGCTGATTCCCTCAATTGAACTTTACCAAAACGCCTCTAGAAGCTTAATATTTGAAAAAATAAACGCTATCCCTTTTTATCATCTCTCAACAATTATCTCTCCTGATTTTTACGGAAATCCAGTCACTCGAAATAATCTTTTCGGTCATTACATAGAATGGAACATGTTCACCGGAGTAGTTACTTTTTTCCTTTCACTTTATGCAATATCCATAAGATCGAAAAAAATAATATTTTTTATTTTTATGGCTATTCTATCCCTAAGCTTTTCACTTAATACACCTATTCTCGACGCATTAATAAATCTAAAAATTCCAGTTCTTTCAACATCATCACTCAGTAGAATTCTATGCATTTTTAGCTTTTCAATCTCAATTCTCGCAGCATATGGAATAGATAAAATAAAAAAAGATTTAGAATATAAGAAATATAAATTAATAATATTTTGGATAATTTCAATTTTAGTTTTAATATCTATATTATGGATATACATATTAGGAAAGTTTATTAACCCAGACTTCACGTTAATAGCAAAAAGAAATTTAATCCTACCCTCAATCCTATCATTTGGCCTAATATTTTCAGTTTTAATTGGAATAAAAAAAGAATTAATTAAGATCGGCATCTTAATAGTAATTTTTATTACTATATTTGACATGCTGAGATTTTCTACCAAATGGCAACCGTTTGAATCCAAGGAACTAGCTTATGCAGAAACACCAATTATTGAGGAGATTGGTAAATTAGATAAAAATTATAGAATTTTTACTCCATTCGGAGAAGAGGGAAGTGTTTATTTTAATTTTCAATCAACTGGAGGATACGATCCGCTCTACATAAAACGATATGGTGAATTCTCAAAGTCACTTAGCGAAGGCACGCTTATTAACGCTGATCGACTTGGAGCATATTTACCAAGGGAAGGAAAATATTTTCCAAAAATAATTGACGTATTAGGTATTAAATATGTACTTCAGAAAAAATCAGACATTGGAAAATCTTGGGCATTTAATTTTAACAACTACCCAAAAAATAAATTTAAATTAATTTATGAAGACAATGATTTTCAAATCTACAAAAACCTTGAAGCACTGCCTAAAGCTTACCTAGTAGGGGATTATACAGTTGAAGACAATAATCAGGAAATATTAAATAAAATTTATTCTGATGAATTTGATTTAAAGAACTCTGTAGTTGTAGAAAAAGATCCTGGAATAAAAATAGGGGGAGGGGATACGGGAGACATAAAAAATATTAATTATTCATCAAATAAAATTTCACTGATCACTAACTCTTCTAATAATTCACTATTAATTATTCCTGATAATTATTATCCCGGATGGATCGCGAAAATTAACGGAAAAGAGTCAGAAATTATTAGGGCAAATTATACTTTCAGAGCAATAGCAATTCCAGCTGGAAAAAATAATATAGAGATAATTTATGCGCCTTTATCATTTAAGGTAGGTGCTCTTATTTCTTTTGCATCCATTTCTACAGCAATCTTAATATTAATAATTAAGTGGTATAATCTACATGCATGGATCCTAGACAAATTAAAGACTGCGAAGCTTGCTACAAAATCATCTGTAAAAAATGTAAGTGGGAAGCAGATAAAGAGGAAACGCTAAAAATTAAAAAAGGAGTTTTAAAAAATTGCCCAGAATGCTACTGGAGTCCAAATAATTAATATGAGTAAAGCACGTGAAAGAGGAAGCATGCATGTTCCATCTTCGGAGACTCCGAAAGAACATCAGGGCGCACATTATTCCCCGAAAAAAAAAGCATTAACTACTCTAAGCGATGCCCAAGTTGAACAAGAATTATTAGCCTCATTTGGCATTACACCACCGATAGACTCACCCAATTTAGCGAATGGAGACAGCTTTCCAAATAAACCAACCCCTCCTGTTTTTGGAGTTGACAGAGAGCCGCAAACAGAACAGCCTAGATATCTAACCGTTGGCATTGGAACATGGCTCTACGATTCACCTCGCTGGGATAAAAGAAGAATCAGACTGGGAAGAGCAGACAAACCAACGCCTGGGATAGTCGTCCAAGAAGTTGAGGACCCAAGAGATTCTCACAGACCAGAAGGTCACAGACGTAAATCAATACAAATGGAGCACTCATGGATCGGTCAAGATAAACAAAGACATACTAATAGATTCTGGGTTAATGTAAAAAGAGGGGGCTTCGAAGGAATGCCCGCAAAGGGAATTTCTCGGCCTACACTTGGTCTCACCAAACAAACGAAAACTCCTTAAACCTAAAAATCCACTTAGACCATCGGGAAGCTGTAAAGCTTAATTCACACAAAAATTTATTAAAATTTAGAAAATTTAATTGAAATTTCGTAAACCTCACAACATCACACCTCTTCTCCGGAATATCATTGTGCGACGTGATATATTTGTGAAAATAACCCGTGAAATTTTATTAATTTTAAAATTCTTTTTAGGTAAATTAAATTATCTTGACACATAACCCGCCAGTATCCCCTGCTCTAAATCACAAAATTAAGATCTAATAAAAGCCTGGATTCCCTACTAACTCACTGAATATGCTTAGAGGCCTATAAAAATTTAAGTTCATGAGAGGATTTTGATTTTAACCAAGGTAGTCTTTTAATTTATTCCCTCGAGAAGGATGTCGGAGTTTTCTCAAGGATTTTGCTTCGATTTGTCTAATTCTCTCTCGTGTTACAGCAAACATTTTTCCAACTTCTTCAAGAGTTTTTGGTCTTCCATCTTTAAGCCCAAATCTTTCTTCAAGAACTCTTCTTTCTCTGTCTGACAAAGTACCCAGAACCTGATCAACCTGCTCCTTCAAGAGCTCACGACTTGCTGAATCAAATAGAGTTGGTGCAGCTGAGTCATGAATGAAATCTCCAAGACGTGAATCCTCTTCATCACTAACCGGGGACTCAAGGCTTGCTGGCTCTTGGGAAATTTTTATTATTTCAAGTGCTTTTTCAGGATCAATGTCGAGTACTTTTGCAACTTCCTCTGGCGTTGGTTCACGTCCTAATTCTTGCATTAATTTTCTAGAAGCTCTTAAAAATCTGTTTATGTTTTCAACCATGTGAACCGGAATCCTAATGGTTCTTGCTTGATCTGCAATAGCGCGAGTTATTGATTGACGAATCCACCAGGTTGCATATGTCGAAAATTTAAATCCTCTTCTCCAATCATATTTTTCTACTGCACGAATTAGTCCCTGATTTCCCTCCTGAATTAAATCAAGAAGAGTGAGTCCTCGACCTACATATTTTTTTGCAATTGAAACAACTAGACGAAGATTTGAATTAACTAATATTTTTTTTGCCTCTTCATCCCCCTTCTCTACCCTTTTAGCTAAAACTATTTCCTGATCAAAATTTAAAAGCGGAATTCTGCCGATTTCCTTCAAATACATTCTGACTGGATCACTCACTGTCCCCTCTGTTAAAACGGTTAACGCCTCTAGTTCCTTTTCAAGATCTTCAATTGGCTTTTCACCATCTTGAGTTTCCGCAACTGATTCAAAAACATCGATATCAGCTTTTATCAATTTGTCATAAAGAGAGTCCAAATCTTCTATGTGCTCCTCCGGTTTTGGGAACATAGAAAGGATCTCTTCTTGCGTTATGTATCCGCGTTTTTTTGCAGAATCAACTATATCAGCTAAGATGTTGGGGGCGGTTTTTGCCATACTACTATATTCTACCACAAATTGAGCTCAATTTAAACCTAAGAGGAAACAATTTGAGATGTAATACTTGCGATTTCTTCTTTAATTTTTTCAATTTCATCTTCGTTCTCTTCTTTTCCTTTCAAATCACGGCTAATCTGCTTTATTCTTTCCTTAAGTTGAATAAGTTTTAATTCTTTTGAAACCCTAACTATCTCTTCCTCATATTTAACATTATCTTCAAATTTCGGAAGCGGCA
Organism: uncultured Gammaproteobacteria bacterium; assembly: GCA_964490105.1. Taxonomy (GTDB): domain Bacteria; phylum Patescibacteriota; class Microgenomatia; order Levybacterales; family UBA12049; genus 2-01-FULL-39-10-A. The sequence goes on from CAZAZU010000001.1 coordinate 765,888, forward strand.
TCAAGAAACATTTATCAAAAACTGGAAGCAATTCATTTGATAAATTTTTTGACGCAGATTTTAAATCAAAATCTTTTACATTTATGACTGATAAAATTTCAGCAAATATTTTTCCAACTGCAGGAAGATAAAATTCATATTTATTTAAAATATCTTTAACTTTAATTAACATTTGTTTAGGCTCCAAACTCTGAACAACAAGTCCTAAAAGATATTCTTCAAGTAATTCATGTCTGTCCTGTTTTTGGTTTTTTTGAATTATTTTTTCGTCTTTATCGGGAGCTTTATTTTCAATTTGTTTTAACAAAGAATCATAAGAAGTACTGATCGCTTCGCTTAATTTTTTCAAATAATGTTCTTTTATAATTTCATTTTGAATTTTTGAAATCAAGGGAAGCATTTCATCTCCAATTTTTTTCTTACCTATTGCAGAATCAGGATCATTTTCTGAAACAAATTTATTGAGTAAGAAATCATAAATTTCCCTATCTTCCCTAACTGCCTTTTTAAATCCTATTGGATTATTTTTAAGCGCCTCATCTGGATCTTTTTCATCCGGAATAATTACGGTTATCGATAATCCTCTTTTTTCTAAAACCGGAATACTTCTTTTCATGGCCTCGATTCCCGCACTATCCTGATCAAGACAAAGAGAAACTTTAGGCGCAAATCTTGAAAGAAGTATTGCCTGATCTTCAGTTAAAGCAGTTCCTTTTAGGGCGACAGCATTGGTAATTCCTTCTTTGTATGCAGTTATTACATCAAACTCCCCCTCCATTACAATTGTAAATTCCTCTTTTTTTATTGAATCTTTTGCCAGATTAAATCCAAAAAACATACTTCCTTTGTGGTAAACCAGGGTATCCCTAGTATTTATGTATTTGGGCCCAAAATCTGAGTCTAAAATTTTTCTTCCGGAAAAACCGGAAATATTTCCCCTATGATCAATTAACGGAAAAATAATTCTACCTCTAAAAAAATCAATCACCCTATTCCCTTTTTGAATTCCCAACCCTGCCTCTACTAAGTCTGCAATTTTATATTTTTTTTTATTTAGTAAATATTTCGAAAGGTCCTCCCCCCTACCGGGCGCAAATCCAATGTTAAATGTTTTAATTAGTTTTTCATTCATTCCTCTTTTTTTTATCAGGTATTCAAGCGCTCTCTCTCCCGCAGGGTGCTTTGTTAAAACGAAATGATAATAATCTGCTGCAATCTTATTCAATGAATAAATTGCTTCTTTTCTTGATGAAGCAAATGAATTTCCAGTTATTTTTAAAGTAACTCCTGCTTTTTTTGCAAGAATTCTAAGAGACTCAACAAATTCTAAATTTTCATAATCCATTAAAAATGAAAATGCATCTCCCCCTTTTCCACATCCAAAACAATGCCAGATTTGTCTCTCTGGACTAACTACAAATGAAGATGAATTTTCAGTGTGAAAAGGACAGACTGTTGTAAAATTTCTCCCCATTTTTTTAAGAGGAAGATACTCGGAAATAAGCGACACTATATCAATTTTTTCTTTTACTTGAGAGGCTTGGTCCATAGGACCTCAATTGTACCACTTGATCCTTGCAAGTGCGAGGTATCTGTATTAAAATCCAGATGTCCAGATGGCAACTACTGTAATTATCGGTGCCCAATGGGGAGATGAAGGAAAAGGGAAAATTATTGATTACCTCGCAGCCAACTCTGATTTAGTTGTTAGATTCCATGGAGGAAACAACGCGGGACACACCATAATAAATGACAAAGGAAAGTTTTCACTGCATCTTCTCCCCTCAGGAGTATTTAATCCAAAAACAAAAAATCTAATTACGAATGGTGTAATTTTAGATCTTGAAGTTTTAATTGATGAAATACAAAACATTGAAAAAACAGGGATAAAAATAAAAGATAGACTTATCATTTCTCCTCGTTGCCATTTGATCATGCCCTACCACAAGATCCTAGATGCACTATATGAAGAGGCAAAAGGAAAAGTAAAAACAGGAACAACTGGGCGAGGAATAGGACCAACCTATGCTGATAAAGCTAGCTATAACGGAATAAGACTCGGGGATCTTATGACCCCAGAATTGTTTTCAGAAAAATTAAAAACACAGCTCTTAGTAAAAAATAAAATTCTAAAAGCGCTAGGATCAAAACCTCTTTCCCAAAAGGAAATTGAAAAAACATATTCTGTTTTCAGAAAAAAAATAAACCCTTTTGTTCGTGAAACCTTCGGAATCTTAAATGACTCAATAGACAAAAATAAAACGATTGTTTTCGAAGGAGCTCAGGGCGTTTACCTAGATAATGATTGGGGCACCTATCCTTATGTTACTGCTTCAAATATTTTATCTGGTGGAATCACACACTATGCGGGAGTTGCTCCCCAGAAATTAAAAAATATTATAGGAGTCGCAAAAGCCTATACAACTCGCGTTGGAGGAGGCCCCTTTCCCACAGAGCTCACTGACAAGACTGGAGAAAAGATTCGAGAGATTGGAGCAGAATTCGGTGCGACTACTGGACGGCCAAGAAGATGCGGATGGCTTGATTTAGAACTTTTAAGATTTGCTTCAAAAGCAAATGGCTTTACAGGCTATGCAATTACAAAACTTGATATTTTAGATAATTTCTCTGAGATAAAAGTTGCCACGCATTATGAACTAAAAGGAAAAAGGGTTAACTATGAAGACATCTCTACTGAAGATCTAGCAAAAGTAAAAGTTGTATATAAAACTTTCAAAGGCTGGGGGTCTAAAACATATGGAACGACATCTTTTAAAAAGCTCCCCCTTGAAGCGCAGGAATATTTAAAATTTATAGAAAGGGAAACAAAAACTCCTATTAAATTTATTTCAACTGGGAGCAAGAGAAATGAAACAATTAAAGTTTAGCTCTCTTACGGCTATCTCCCCAATCGATGGACGCTACAGAAATCAAGTTGAAGCGCTTTCAGAATACTCCTCCGAATATGCAGTAATAAAATATAGAACTCAAATTGAAATCAAATATCTGATTGCACTTTCTAAATCTGGGGTTATCAGAAAAATTAATTCCTCAGAGCAAAAAATATTAAAAAAGCTAATCGAAAATTTTGACTTAGAAGAAGCTGAGAAAATAAAAAAAATAGAAAACACCACTCGACATGATGTTAAAGCAATTGAATATTATTTAAAGAAAAAATTAGAGAAATCTAGTTTAAATAATATCCTGGAGTTCATACATTTTGGTTTAACTTCTGAAGACGTTGATAACCTAGCAAACAGATTAATGCTAAGAGATGGAATCAACAAAGTTATTCTCCCTTCTATTGAGAGCTTAAACTTAGAAATATTAAAAAAATCTAAAGCTTATAGAAATTTACCAATAATAGCTAGAACCCATGGCCAGAAGGCTGTTCCAACGACTTTTGGCAAGGAACTTTTAGTTTTTTACGAACGAATAAATAAAGAGGTAAAAATATTAAAAACTTTTAAACTTAACGGAAAATTAAATGGCGCAGTCGGAAACTATAATGCGCTATATTTTGCATTTCCTAAAGTAGATTGGCAGAAATTTTCTAAGGATTTTATAGAATCTCTTGAATTAAAACCAATTTTTATTACCACACAGATAAACCCTTATGATGATGCCATCTTTATTTTCCAGACTCTAGAAAGATTAAACGGGATTTTAATTGGATTTAATCAAGATATCTGGAGATATATAAGCGACAATTGGCTAATTCAGGAAAACAGAAAAGGCGAAATCGGATCCTCTACCATGCCCCAGAAAATAAATCCAATTATGTTTGAAAATTCAGAGGGAAACTTAACAATCGCTAACGCTCTAATAAATGGTTTTACAAATAAACTTCTAATTTCTCGTTTACAAAGAGACCTTTCAAGCAGTACGATAATGAGAAATTTCGGACTTGCGCTTGCTCATTCACTCCTTGCTTATAAAAGCTGTTTATCGGGTATGGAACGCGTAAAAACAAACGAGGAACAAATTAAAAAGGATCTAAACTCCGACTGGTCAATTCTTTCAGAAGCTGTGCAAATTTATCTAAAAAAAGAAAAAGTAAAAAACGGATATGAAATCCTAAAGGAGCTTACTCGCGGACAAAAATTAACCCATGAAAGCTTCCTAGCAATGATTGAAAAATTGCCAATTGACCAAAATCAAAAAGAGATACTCAGGAAACTCTCTCCAGAAAATTATATTGGCATAATTAATTAAAGTGTTATTATAATTGTATGCTTGCCAAGGTTAATTCCGCAGCATTAATTGGCCTAAATGCAGTTCCTGTTGAAGTGGAAGTGGATATCGCTTCCCAAGGTCTCCCCTCTTTTACAATCGTAGGGCTTCCTGATAAAGCAGTAGAGGAAGCAAAAGAAAGAGTCAGAAGTGCATTAAAAAACACAGGAGCTGAATTTCCCGCAAAGAGAATTACGGTTAATCTTGCCCCAGCTGATCTTCCAAAAGAAGGTCCTACTTATGATCTACCTATTGCGCTCGGAATACTACTGGCAAGCGAACAAGTTAAAACTGACATTTCAAATTTTCTATTCATGGGAGAATTATCCCTTGAAGGAAAACTAAGACATACTGGAGGAGCCTTACCAAAAGCAATTCTCGCAAAAGAAAAAAAATATTCCGCGCTTTTCCTGCCATTTGAAAACGCGAGAGAAGCAGCCATCATAAAAGGGCTCGATGTAATCCCCTTGAGCTCCCTACATGAACTTCTTAATCATTTAACTCAAGCAATTATTATTAAAAAACAAAAACCTACACTTATTGATCAGATATCCGAAGACGATTTTGAATTCGACATGAAAGATATTAAAGGCCAGGAGCAAGCAAAGAGAGCTATGGAAATTTCAGCTGCTGGCGGACACAATATCTTACTTAAGGGACCACCTGGCGCAGGGAAAACATTACTTGCCAGAACTATGCCATCGATTTTGCCAAAACCCACTTTTGATGAAGCAATAGAAATCACAAAAATTTATAGTATTTCAGGTTTACTCGATAAAGAATCTTTAGTGATCAAGCGTCCTTTTCGCTCTCCCCATCACACAACTTCACATATTGGTCTCATTGGAGGGGGTAATATTCCAAAACCGGGTGAAATTTCCCTGGCACACCGAGGAGTTTTATTTCTGGATGAATTTCCAGAATTTCCTCGTCATGTTTTGGAGGCGCTAAGACAACCCATGGAAGATGGCTTCGTTACTATTTCAAGAGCATCAGGAAGAATCACCTTCCCTGCAAAATTTATGATGGTAGCTGCCCAAAATCCTTGTCCATGCGGATACTTAGGAGACCCAAGTCACGAATGCAAATGCGGGGCTTCTGAAATATTAAGGTACCAGAAAAAGATTTCAGGCCCTATGTTAGACCGAATTGATGTACATTTAGATGTACCAGCCGTAAAAGTAGAAAAATTAACTGAGCAAAAAATGGGCACTGGACATACATCCAAAGAAATTAGGAAAAAAGTACAAATGGCCCGCGATATTCAAACAAGAAGATTTAAAAAAGATAAAATTATCTCAAATTCTGAGATGAACAGTAAGTTAATAAAAAAATATTGCGAACTTTCCAGCGAGTCATTGGAAATTTTAAAAATGGCAGTAAATAAATTAAATCTTTCAGCAAGGTCTTATAATAAAATTCTTAAAGTTTCTCGTACAATAGCAGACCTTGAAAAAGAAACAAAAATAAAACCAAACCATATTGCAGAGGCTCTCCAATATAGACCAAAAACTGATAATATATAAAGTATTGGAAAATCAATTTTCGGCAAATCAAAGCTCAAGTTACTTTAAGAGACGCATTGCTGCAATTTTAGTTTTTGCGGTATTTTTTATAATGCTTGGCCGCCATCTCACTTTTCTTCCTGTTATAAATTTATCTAGAGAGACTAAGGAAACTGATCTAAAAAAAGAAATTGCGCAAATTACAAAAGACAAAAAAGGATTTTATTCATATTATTTTAAAGATTTAAAAAGCGACAATTCACTTGGCGTTTCTCAGGACCAAATAGAAACAGGGGCGTCAGTCAATAAGCTCCCGATAATTGCGGCGCTATATTATTTAGATAATCAAGGAAAGATTGACCTAGATGACCGAGTCACAATTCAAAAAGATGATGTTCAAGATTATGGAACAGGATCCATCCGCTATCAAGAAATGCCGCAAACCTATTCCTTGAAAAATCTTGCAAAACTCGCTCTTAAAAACTCAGATAATACGGCTGCTCACGTAATTTCCATCACAGTTGGCGAAGATAAAGTCCAGGATTTAGTTGACTCATGGGAAATGACGCAAACAGATATGGTGAATAATAAAACAACAGCATATGACATGGGCCTTTTATTTCAAAGAATTTATGATGGAAAAATTACCACTCCGGCAAAAACCAAAGAACTTTTAGGATTTATGACAGACACAGACTTTGAGGATAGACTTACAAAAGGACTAACAAAGGACGCAAAAATCTATCACAAAACCGGAGATGGAGAGGGGTTTGTTCATGATGTAGGAATAATTGAAACTGAAAAAAACGCTTACTATTTAGGAGTTATGACCTCAGATATAGGAGAGGATGAACAAGAAACTAAAAATACAATTGCCGAAATCTCAAAGAAAATTTTTGAGAGCGTAAATAATTAAAGAAGTTTTTGTTGGGACTTTGTTTTCCCCTGATCATCAAATGGCAAACCTAAATGCTCGTAGGCAATTTTTGTCGCCATTCTTCCCCGAGGACTTCTTTTTATAAAACCTATTTGCATTAAATATGGCTCCACTACATCTTCAATTGTCGAAATATCTTCAGAAATAGTTGAGGCCATGGTTTCAACCCCAACTGGTCCCCCGCTATGTTTTTCAATTAACGCTTTTAAATATCTTATGTCATTATTATCAAGTCCTAACGAATCAACTTCTAACATCTTTAATGATTCACGTGTAATATCTTTATTTATTTTTCCATCTCCGTGGACCTCTGCATAATCTCTAACTCTTTTTAAAAGCTTTAAAGCGATCCTGGGTGTTCCCCTGGCTCTTACTGAAATTTCCTTTATAGAGTCAAGATCTACTTCAGTTTTTAACTTTTCAGCACCTCGTCTAATAATTTCTTCAAGTTCAACTGGCGTATAAAAGTTAAGACGATGCACAACTCCAAACCTATCCCTTAAAGGTGCGCTTAACAAACCAATTCTTGTAGTTGCGCCAATTATCGTAAACTGAGGCAAATCTAACCTAAGTGTTCTCGCGCTAGGCCCCTTGCCAATCACTATATCTAAGGCATAATCTTCCATAGCTGGATATAATGTTTCTTCAACCAATTTATTTAACCTATGAATTTCGTCTATAAATAAAACATCTCCTTTTTCTAGATTTGTTAAAATTGAAGCCAGATCCCCAGCGCGCTCAATCGCCGGACCGCTTGTAACCTTAATGTTTACATTCATTTCTCTCGCAATCAAATGCGATATCGTGGTTTTTCCCAGCCCAGGTGGTCCGTACAAGAGCACATGTTCTATCGGCTCTTTCCTTTTTTTTGCTGCTGAAATTGCTATCTGAAGTGATTTTTTTAAATTGCTTTGTCCAAAAAACTCAGTCCATTCTTTTGCGCGTAGTGATACAAATAAAACCTCTTCTTCAGGACTAACTTTTTCTTCTTTTTCTTTTTTTTGCTTACTCATGCTATTTTCCTAAATACTTCAATGCAAATTTTATTTTTTCCTCAGCGGTTTTTGCTTCTTTATCAATATTTTTGAGCGCTTCCCCCGCCTCTTTGGTCGAAAAACCAAATGTCTTAAGAGCTAAAATTATTTCGTTATTTTCCGAAGAATCCGTATCGGACAAATCGATAATGCTATCATCTCCAAGCTTATTCTTAAGCTCAATTATAATTTTCTGAGCATTTTTCTTACCCAAACGTGGCACTTGTGTAAAAAACTCCACGTCCCCCTTTAGAACTGCTTCAACCACCCCACTCCTGTCTGCAAATGAGAAAATTGACATCGCGGTTTTTGGTCCAACACCCGAAACGCTAATTAAAAGCTCAAATAATTTAAGGTCTGCAATTTCAGAGAATCCAAAAAGATCTAATGCATCTTCTCTAACATGAGTATATATAAAAAGCATAACTTCATTTTTGTTTTCTGACAAAACCTTTGAAGACACTAAAACCCTATATCCCACGCCACCCGCTTCTACCAATAAATAATTTCCGTCTTTTAAGATAACTTTTCCTCTAACTGAACCGATCATAATTTTGTTTGTGAATTCATTTTATTTGAAAGCGCATGTGAAACAGCAACCGCTAGCGCATCAGAAGTATCGTCTAATTTAGGGATTTTATCAAGCTTTAGTACTATTTTTACCATTTGGGAAATTTGATTCTTATCCGCTCTGCCATATCCAGTTAATGCCATTTTTACTTGAAGAGGCGTATAGACAGATACTGGTATTTTGTTTTCTGCTGAAATTAAAAAGATAACTCCTCTAGCTTGTCCTACCACCAACGCTGTTTTACTATTAGCGCCAAAAAACAACTCTTCCACTGCCATTGCATCTGGTTGGTATTTTTTGAAAATTTTTGAAAGCTCACGGCTTATCTGTAGAAGCCTTTGCGAAACATCAGAGTTCGGTTTTGTCTCTATGCACCCGTAGTCTTCCGCCTTCAACTTCCCTTTTTCAACATCTACTATTCCCCACCCCAACCTGCCGATTCCCGGGTCAATGCCTAACACCCTCATAATTCATAACATTATATAACATCGAACCAGCTTGTGTTTACAGTGTTCTTTTTGATAAAATACCATAATGAAAAGGTACAAGCTAACAGCAGAGCCACGAAAGATTATCGGAAAGAAGATAAAAAAACTTAGACGTGAGGGAATACTTCCTGCTAATGTTTACGGAAAAGACATAAAATCTCAGTCCCTTCAGCTTCCAATGGCGGATTTCCTAAAAGTGTTTGAAGAAGCTGGAGAAACAGGAGTCATTGATCTAGAAATTGGTAAAGACACAATTCCGGTTTTAATTCATAATCTTCACAAAGATTTCAGGAATATGCCTCTTCACGCTGACTTTTTCAAAGTAAATCTTAAGGAAAAAGTTAAAGCCATGATTCCAATTGAGTTAACCGGTGAGCCGATTGCAGTTACTGAAAAGATAGGACTTCTTGAGAAAATCACAAATGAAATTGAGGTTGAAGCACTTCCTACCGAGCTTCCTGAGAAATTTGAGCTAAACATTACAGCTCTTAGAAACATAGATGATCAAATTACCGTTGAAATGGTTAACAAGCCTGAAGGAGTAGAGATTCTTTCTGATCCAAGTCTTGTTGTTGTAAAAATCGGAGAACTCGTAAGTAAAGAGACTCAAGAACAAATCGCTGAAGAAGCAGCCGCAGCTGAGGCTGCAGCGGCAGAAAGTGCTGAAGGCGAAGAAGAAGCTCCCGCTGAAGGCGAAGAATCCAATGGATCTACTGAGTCAAGTGAAGCCGGAAAGAGCGAAGAAAAACCTCAAGAATAATTACATAGAATCCAGTAATCTCTCTAGCTCTCTACCCTTTTCAAAATTTGGATCTAGAATAAGCGCTTTGTTTAATTTTTCCCTCGACTCATTAAAATCTTTTAACTGAAAGTTAAGAAGCGCTAGCATCATGTAGCCATCCCTATAATTTGGTCTAACCGATATCTCATTCTCCCAAAACGACACTTCCCTTAACACCTTAAACTTTTCATTAGTTAAGTCTTTTTGTTTTTCGAAATTTAAATAAATATCAAAAGTAATTAAAGAAATAGCGACTAACACACAAAAGAATCCCACGAAATAAATCGCCCTGTCTGTATTTAGTTTTTCGGGAATATTTCGGTAATTATTCGGTAATTTTTCTTTTTCAGCCTTGGGCTTTTTATAAAATTTCTTCTTCATTTAGAGCATCTTGATTTCAAACTAATAAGATCTACCGTTCCTAAGCTTTAGGAAGAGATGGCCATTTGCTAGATATTAATTTATTTCCCGAAAATTTCCCGAAAATCTCTTCGGTAATAAATGGCATAAACGGATGAAGAAGCTTAAGCTGTATTAAAAATAAAGAGTTAAGCGTCTTAAATGACTTTTCATCAATTCTATTTTTTACATCCTCTATATAACTATCAGCAAACTCATGCCATGTAAATTCATATAAAGTTTCTGCTGCTAAATTTAATTCATATTTTTCAATATGCCTGGTAGTTTTTGTTACCAGCTCCCCTACCTTTTTAATCATTTCTTTGTCATTCTGATTTTCTGCATTTTTTTCTAACTCACTTAATTCAATTGGACTTAAATCAAAATTATTATTGTTCATCTCAATAAATCTACCCATATTCCATAGCTTATTTGTAAAATTTCTCATTCCCCTAATTTTTTCCTCCGCAAGAGAAAGATCGTTCCCCGCAGCTGAACCAAAAATAAGAGCCATCCTTACAGCGTCAGCTGAATACTTATCAACCATCTCAATTGGATTAATTACATTTCCTTTACTCTTGCTCATCTTTTGCCCCTTATTGTCTCTTACTAAACCGTGCAAGTACACCGTAGTAAATGGAACTTTTCCTGTAACATATATACCCATCATTATCATCCTTGAAACCCAGGGCTTTAGAATGTCATAGCCAGTTTCCATAACTGATGTTGGATAGAACTTTTCAAAATCATTTTTGCCTGTGGTCATAAGAGTCGCAAACGGCCATTGAGACGAAGAAAACCATGTATCAAATGTGTCTGTGTCTTGAATCAAAACTTTCGAGTTGCACTTCGTACATTTTTCGGGAGTTTTTCCTTCTGTAACAATCCATTCGCTGCACTCCTCACATCTCCATGCGGGTATTCTTATACCCCAAACAACCTGACGGGATATATTCCAGTCGTGTAAATTTTCAAGCCAGTCGTAATATATTTTGTCAAAACGCTTTGGAACAAGTTTTACTTCTTTTTTCTTTACAGCATCAATTGCAGGACCTGTTAAAGGTTGTACTTTTACATACCACTGCGGAAGAAGAAGTGGCTCAAGTGTATTTCCACATTTATAACAAACAGAAACAGTATGGGTGTACTTATAGTCAATATGATCAAGTAAGCCTTTTTCTTCTAAATCTTTTGCAACCAGCTCCCTAGCAGCTTTTACTTTTAGCCCTGCATATTTCCCCGCCAACTGGGCAAGTCTTCCATCAAAACCAATAACCTGTTTGCTTTCTAGATTATGTCTTTTACCAATTTCAAAATCTGTAAAATCATGAGCAGGTGTCACTTTTACAACTCCTGTTCCAAACTCAGGGTCTACTGCCTCGTCTCCTACCACCTTTAATTTCACATTTCCAATTAGTCCTTCAAATTCTATTTCGCGTCCTATGTACTCTTTGTATCTTGGATCGTTTGGATTTACAGCAACAGCAGTATCCCCAAATTTTGTTTCAGGTCTTACCGTTGCTAAGACAAATGGCCCATATTTCATATAGTAAAGTGGGTCGATTTTTTCGACATGGCTTGTTTCATAATCTGAAAAACTTGTTCCGTCTTTAGTACAATAATTTACAAGCCTTTCTCCCCTATAGATTAACCCTTCATCAAACATTTTTTTAAATGTCTTATAAACAATCGGGACTATATCTTCGTCAATAGTTAATTTTTTCCTTGACCAATCTAAGGAAAACCCTAATCTTTTTAACTGACTCTCCATAACAGGCCTGTTGTTTTCTACAAAATCCCAAATCATCCTATAGAGAGTCTCCCTGTCATAATCAAACCGAGATTTACCTTCTTTTTGAAGCTGCTTCTCAAAAACAAATTGTGTCTCAAATCCTGCGTGATCTGCGCCCGGTAGCCAAAGAGACGCATCCCCTAACATTCTGTGGTAACGAATAAGTATATCTTCAACCACATACATTGCATGACCGAAATGAAGAGGCGCATTAGCATTTGGAGGAGGTAGAATAATCGTAAAGGGTTTTCCGTTAGGATTTATTTCCGGAGAAAATGAATTTGAATCTTCCCATTGATTATAGATTTTATTCTCTACTTCTTTGTGGTCATAAACCTTATCCATTTTTATTTTTAGAATTTACAGCGGCTGAAATATCGCTCCCCATTTTCTTTAAGTCTGTTTTAGATTTCCAGAAGAAGTATCCTACAGTTCCAAAAGTAATAATTGGTGAAACATAAGGAGGCACTTCTATGTGAAATGCATGAAGAGACATTATTACTCCTAAGAAAAATATAGAATACATTGCTCCATTTTTTAGGAATTTATACTGCTTAATTCTGTCTATGTTTGAAATTGTAAGTTTTCTAAGTATCAAAGCTCCGATTCCATTCCCAATTAAGATGAATGGAACAGAGAATGTGAATGCGAATGCGCCAACGACTCCATCAATCGAAAATGTAGTATCTAAAACCTCTAGATATGCTATCTTTGAAACGTCACTCATTTTATTTTTCTTATCAAGTAATTTTGCCTCCTGCTGTTCTGCAAATTGTCTAAATCCATGAATTATAAAGAATGCTGTAGAACCCACGACAGCAGAAAATGCCAGCATATCATCAACCTGCAAAGCAAGGTAAACGATGATTGCAAGGATTATGGAAACAATAGCGAAAAACCACGCACCCTGACCTTGGAAAAACTTTTCACCTCTTAATCCAAAATTCTTTGGCTCAAGAAATAACCAGTTAAAAAATAGGAAAACTAAAAATACTCCTCCGCCTAGGAGAAGAAGAGGGGCCGTGTGCTCAATTGCCTCTTTTGCTGCTTCACTGCCGCTAAAAGAAACGCCTAACACTTCGATAGGCCCCAAACTTGGAGTTGCAGCCCAAATTATTAAGAATGGCAGAAATCCTCTTACCACAAAAACTGCAAAGAAAAACCCGTATGTTAAAAACCAACGCCTTGCCTTCTTGCTCATTCCTGAAAGCACCTCTGCGTTAATAACTGCGTTGTCAATTGAAGTAATAACTTCAAACACACAGAGTCCCAAGATGGTCATTATTATGAACAACAATTCCATGTCATCATTTTACCAAATTTTGAGGCTTTTTGTGCGAGGTTTATCTTTGAGCTATCGTAAGTACGATTTCTTCATCTTTTTTTATTTCTTTTGATAAACTCTTTTTAAAATTCAGTACAGATTGATTACCAGGTAATTCAAAAGTTAAATCAAACGGGTATGAATCAATTCCCGGCTGCTTATAAATCTTGAGCGAATAAACGGCAGATTTCTGCGAGGCAGGCAGCGAATATGGGATATCATAATTAACAACAACGGTCTTTATTTCTTTTTCTGCAACTTGAATCAAAAATCCATAAATATTTTTATCCATCTGATTTCTTTCACTAACTTCTAATCCAAGCGGTGGCTTAAATCTCGCTCCATTATATTGGACAGGATTTGTTATAGCTTTTTCAATTTTTTCTCTTTTTCCATCAATCGAAATGGAGTTTAATCTCGAAGATTCTGGTAAAACCACCTGAAGAAAATTTTTATAAATACCAGTTCCTTTTTCTGCGTTATTGTTAAAGGATATGACCAATTCAGAGGAAAGTTTTCCATTATCAGAAACGATTATTTTTTTTGATACACTTCTAGAAACGTATTTATTAATATTATTTTTTCCGAGATTCGCTTCACTAATTCCGAGATAATCATTTATCTTATTATTCTCTTTCTCTCTATTGTCCCACAGAGAGGATGACCAGCCATTTGCCGTAAAAATATTTTGAATAGAAGGATTCGGAAACGCAAAAAGTAAATGTTTTTCAGAAATAGAAGTACCTATTTGCCTAGCTAATAAAAGCTCTGACAAGTCGTCCCTGCTGTCTAATTCGCTCTTTAATGAATTTAAAATTTCTATTCCAAAATTTTTCTCTTTTAAAAAAATATTTTCTATATTTTCAGAAGTAACTTTCCCTGCTTGACCCTGAACAGCTATCGGACCTGTGCTTACGAGAAGATTTTTAACAAATACTTGGTCTATTGCAATTACGCCGTCTACTTTTTCATCAAGAGCAAGTGAGTAAATGTTGGCTGCTGAAATCGCGCTATTTATAAAGTCTGGATCAAAATTACTATCTCTTAATGTCAGGTTTTCTAGTGGTAAATATCTCCTTAGTCCAAATGCCGGCTCTATTGTTGACTTTAAATTTTCATCAACTGGCGCTTCATCAAATACTGAAAAATCTGATATTCTTCCATTTTCTATTTCCAGTATAGCAAACGCCTCCACCACTCCCCCGCCCGGCCTTAATTCTGAATTATCCTGGAATAAAATTAAATATTTTTTGGGTGAATCGAATCCGAGCAAATCCGGTAGAATCTCTGAGGAATTTGAAAACAAATCAATAAAAGGAAGTATGCTATTATAATCAGCCTCTAGGTTATTTGGTAAATTACCTTCTGCTTTAACTTTTTGAATTAACAGAACCGCACTCCTGAATGCATTAGAAGCATTTACAAAATCTGATTTGGGATCCATGCTTTTGCCCTTGTAAACATTACTTAAAAGCTCCCCGCCATCAAGGATTCCTAAGCCCGCCGATGAAATTGTCTTCCCTGTTTCAGCTTTTTTCTTAATGCTTTCTGCTGATTTTTTCATACCCAAATATTTACCTTCAAGAAGAAGCGGCTGAGATGTTTTTAATGCAACATCAAATAAGGTAGCTGAGTTTCTAACCTGTTTTCTTGCTTTATTAAAATTACCGTCTTCTGCTGTTTCAAATGCATTTTTTAGTTCCCTCTCCCCCAGCTTAATATAAATTCCAGTTGTTAAAAGCGGAAGCAGTAAAATAAAAAGAACAAGTAATATAAATACTAAAACAGGCTTTATTATGCTTTTCTTTTTTTTTGATTTATCAAAGACGCGCACCTCCCTGTTTTCCTTGACCTCTATCTCTAGTTCTTTTATTTTTTCATCCAAGTTATATTTACTAAGAGCATACTGAGAATTTTTTGGGATATAAAATTCACTTTTTCTTTTTGAATTTGTAAAGTCAATTTTAATATCTGGATTTATATTTTTAAATTTAGAAGCAAGCGAAATATCAGTTATCGGATGCGGACTAAAAAGAAGAATAGTTTTTTGAGGAATATCTAAATAAGAAGCTTTTATTATTAGCTTAATTGTGTCCTTAAAAGTTATCGGATAACTTAGCATTAACCCGTCATTTTCCACAACAATTCTTTCGTTTTTTCTTGCCTGCAAATAAAACCTGCTAATTGATGCTGATTTATCGAAAAAAATGTTTTTATCGAAAAGATCTCCAAATATTAAAACTTGAGATTTTGAATATGAAAAAGCTATTTCATCAGCATGCTTAATATCAGTATTTCGAACGCTTCCTATAAAATAAAACGCTGCTCCTACTTCCCTCGCCTTTTCAATAAATGAAAAAGCTGACCTTCTAGTAATTTTTTCCCCATCATCAACAACAAAAATTTTTGAATATCTGCCATCAGGAGCTCGTGGTATTCTTCTTTTAAAAGGCACGTGAATTACTTTACCGTTTTTTTGAGAAACTTTCTTTGGCGAAACAAGAACCACTAGGTAGTCTTGGGAAAATTCCTTAGCTAACTCTTCGCCAATTAAACCAAGTTTATCTACTATTAAAATTGGGGGGACATTTGACGATGCCTCATGTATTTGTTGGACAGACGGTTTCATCGAGTATTTAAATTTTAGTGAAGTTAACTTGCATTATCAAGCGCAATGTTCACCAACCTGTCTGCCTTTTTATTTTCCTCTCTTGGAATATGCGTATATGTAATTGGTAATTTAATTTGCGCTTCTAGCTCTCGGGCTTTAAAGAGAAGAATCCTAAGCCCTGGATTTTTAATTTTATATATTCCGTTCAGTTGCATTGCTGCTAAATTAGAGTCCATAAAAAAATCAATTTTTTTTAAGTTAATTAAATTATTTTTGTTTTCTAAAACCCAAGAAAGACCTTCGATTATAGCCTTATACTCTGCGACATTATTCGTAGTTATGCCAATTGTTTTTCCAATTTCTGCAAGAATCTTTTTGTCTTGATCTTCTATGTGTGTTCCAGTCGCAGCGGGACCAGGATTACCTCGCGAACCCCCATCGGTATAAATTCTTATAGCTAAAGTGTTTTCCATTTCGTATTCCCGTTCTAATATAATTTATTGGATTTAGGCCTCAAAAACAGGCTATTCTAATAATTTTCTCTGAAGTATTTACCATAAAACAATGCGTTTCATTATTATTAAAGTATTGGACTTCAAAAGCTATTTTAACAGATTAGCAGGGAGCAAAATAGGGGAGTAGTGTTATTTAGGTTTTACAACTAGTGTTCTGTCTTTTCCTTCTCCGACTGATTCAGAAATTACATCTGGATCTTCAGAAAGATACATATGCACTTCTCGTCTTTCCCAGGATTTTAAATTTGGAAGAAATATTTCCTGTCCTTCTGAGAGCGCTCTGTCTTTTGTTTGGGCTGCTAAATTTTTAAGATAATCAGATCTGTTTTTTTTATAATCTCCAACTTCTACGGATACTCTTTTAAATTCTCCTAATTTTTTTGCAAGCATCAAAGAGAGGACTAGCTGGATAGAATCTAGGGTGTCTCCATGGTGACCGATAATAAGCCCGGGATCTTCAGAATTAATCACAACATCGATTGACTCCTCAGAGTCAGTTACCTCAAATGAGTCCTTGATGCCAAGACTGTCAAAAAGTTCTTGTATTAGCTTTTTCGTAGTTTCTTTGTTTTCTGCCATAAATCCTCAAGGCCTCCTAAGCCCATAATTTTATACTGCTGCATGATACCAAAAATTGAGAAAGTATTCCAGTACAGAGATAGTCCGACAGGAAGAGTGAATGAGAAGAATGCGATCATGATAGGAAATATGTAGGTGGACTGGGCTTGAAATACTGATGCAAAATCATCATTTTTCTTTTTCTTATCCCCAGGCTTTGAAGAGAAAAGCATTTTTGTTTGAAAAAATTGAAGAAGACCAGTAAGCAGCGGAACACCGATGGCAATGATAGGAGCAGAGGACAAGAGCTGAGAAGGACTTTGCCCTAAAGGTATTGTAAAAAATGTCGATTCCCAAGCTGAGCTTAACTTCAAGGGGTCGATTACAATCCCGTTTATAAAACTAACGAGCTCGTTTGCGTTTTTATGAACTACACTATTTAGCACATTATAAAGACCAAAGATTACAGGAAGCTGAATAAGAGTAGGCAAACATCCAGCTGCGGGATTTACACCGTGCTCTTTGTAAAGCTTCATTGTTTCTTCCTGAAGTCTTTTCTTGTCGCCCTTATGCTTGTCTTTAAGATTTGATATGTGGGGAGCAAGATCCTGCATTTTTTTACTTGCTCTAAGCTGCGCAGAGATTAATGGATACAAAACAATTCTTATTACGATTGTTAATGCAATAATCGAAAATCCTAGCGGGTAGGGGAGTCCAACGGCAAGGAGCGCCTGATAGATGGCAACTAAAACATTTATAATTGGGTTTACGATTGCTACGTTAAACAGTTCCATTTATTTTATTTGGATTATAGAAAGGCTGGCATTTTGAAATCCTAACTAATCCTAATCCTACTCCTTTCAATATTCCGTTTTCTATTATAGCTCTTTTTGTGTATTGAGAACATGTCTCATCAAATCTGCAAAATCTATTTGTGCCGAGTATGCTTTTTAAAACTGTTGAAATAAAAATTTGGTAGATGTCGATTAAAGTTATTGCGGCTTTTTTTATCATTTTAATAAGTTGTTTTCTTTAAATACTTTCTCTATTTCTTCTAAGATTTCTGCTCTGTCTTTGTCCTTAGCTAGTGTGCTTGGATAAAAAATGAAATCATTCCCCGGCTTTATGTTATCAAATATTTCTTCTATGCAGGAACGCACTTTTCTTCTTAGGTCGTTTCGTGCACTGGCCCTAGCATCGATCTTCTTTGAAATAATAAACGCAAATCTATTTATTTCTAGAGAATTTATACCAAGCTTAAGATTAAACAATGGTAATTTAAAGTTTTTTGGATTACTTAATGAACCAGAGGTTAGTCTGTATTCTTTTTTAAGCATTAAACAGTAAGCTTTTTTCTACCAGTTGCTCTTCTTCTCTTAAGAACTTTTTGCCCGCCATTTGAAGACGATCTCTTTAAGAAGCCATGCTTTCTTGCTCTTTTTAGTTTTTTTAGCTTTCTAAATTTTTCCATTTATAAGCATAAAGTATATCAAAATAGAAAATTCTTTAAAAGTGGTAAAAAAAGATGGGGTTTTATCCACTTTCGCAATATTGACAGGGGAGGGGACTCTCTCTAAACTTCATATTTACCTATGTTATCCACAATTGATCTCTGGAAAAAAATTTTAGCTGAAATTCAGACAGAAATCTCAAGCGCCAACTTCCTAACACTTTTTAAAAATACAGCTCTAATTTCCTATGAAGATAACGTGGCCACTATTTCTGCGCCGTCTACGATGATAATTGATCTTTTGAATAAAAGATTTTATGACGTCATAAAAAAAACTGTAGACAAGCACTTGGGAGCTGATACCAAGCTTATTTTTGTACCAAAAACACCCGCTATTTTACCGATAAAGGAGGCTGGACCTCTTTTTTCCACCACCACAACTCCTAAAGCGTCTCTTGGGCATCTTCCAAGAATTAGAGCAGACTTTACTTTTCAAAACTTCGCAGTTTCCGGCACAAACCAGCTGGCTTTTGTTTCGGCTACGACTGTGGCTGAAAAAATCGGAACCGCATATAATCCGCTTTTTATATATGGTCCAGTCGGGGTGGGGAAGACTCACTTAATGCAGGCTGTAGCAAATGAACTTTACAAAAAAGACCCTAACAAGAAAATTCTCTACATAACAAGTGAGGAGTTCACAAATGAAGTAGTTGAGGGAATTAGAGCAAACAATACGGCCTCCATGAAGCGTAAATTCAGAAACCTCGACTTACT